>DATFHO010000082.1:0-123288 GCA_035248345.1 Candidatus Limnocylindrales bacterium | reverse complement strand
TCCGGCGTCACGATCTCAAGAAGTAATGGCACTCCCCTAACCCCCCACTGAAGTGGACGGGGCGTGAGGGCGGGAGGTTGGAGCGTCGCAGTCCGCGCGTGGCGGGGACGGACCGGCAGCCGCAGCGGTCAGGAAAGAGGTCACGACGCTAGCTTTTTGGCGTTCTCGCGGACGTCGTCGATCGTGCCCGCCAGGAAGAATGCCTGCTCCGGCAAATCGTCCGCCTTGCCGTCCAGGATTTCCTTGAAGCTTGCAACCGTGTCCTTGATCGGCACGTATTTTCCCTCGCGCCCGGTGAACACCTGTGCGACGAAGAACGGCTGGCTCATGAAACGCTGCAGCCTACGCGCTCGCGCAACGGTCGCCTTGTCCTCTTCCGAGAGCTCGTCAATGCCGAGGATCGCGATGATGTCCTGGAGGTCGCGGTAGCGCTGGAGGACGCGCTTCGTCTCCTGCGCGACGTCGTAGTGCTCCTGGCCGACGACGTTCGGATCGAGGATCGTCGACGTCGAGGTCAGCGGGTCGACCGCGGGGTAGATGCCGAGCTCGGCGATGGACCGCTCGAGGCGGATCGTCGAGTCGAGGTGGGCGAACGTGGTCGCCGGCGCCGGGTCGGTGTAGTCGTCGGCCGGCACGAACACCGCCTGGAGCGACGTGATCGAGCCCTTCTTGGTCGACGTGATCCGCTCCTGCAGGCCGGCCATCTCCGTGGCGAGGTTCGGCTGGTAGCCGACCGCCGACGGCATGCGCCCGAGCAGCGCCGAGACCTCGGCGCCGGCCTGGGTGAACCGGAAGATGTTGTCGATGAACAGGAGGACGTCGCGGCCCTCCTCGTCGCGGAAGTACTCGGCCATCGTCAGGCCGGTGAGGCCGACGCGCTGGCGGGCGCCCGGGGGCTCGTTCATCTGGCCGAAGACGAAGGCCGTCTTCGCGATGACGCCCGACTCGGTCATCTCGGCGATGAGGTCGTTGCCCTCGCGGGACCGCTCGCCGACGCCGGCGAACACCGACACGCCCGAATGCTCCTGGGCGACGTTTCGAATGAGCTCCTGGATGATGACCGTCTTGCCGACGCCGGCGCCGCCGAAGATGCCGACCTTGCCGCCCTTCTTGAACGGGCAGATGAGGTCGATGATCTTGAGGCCCGTCTCGAAGACCTCGACCTCGGTGGTCAGGTCCTCGAACTCCGGGGGCTGGCGATGGATCGGCAGGCTCGTGGGTGATGTGACCGCGCCCTTCCGATCGATCGGCTTGCCGAGGACGTCGAACACGCGACCGAGGGTCGCCTCACCGACCGGCACCGTGATCGGGCCGCCGGTGTCGACCGCGCGCGTGCCGCGCGCCAGGCCGTCGGTCGTCGTCATCGCGACGGAGCGCACCCAGTTGTTGCCGAGGTGCTGCGCAACCTCGCAGACGAGCGGCTCCTGCCCCTCGCGATCGATCTCGACCGCGTTCAGGATCCCGGGCAGCTGCCCGGCCGGGAACTCGATGTCGACCACCGGGCCGGTGATCTGGATGACCTGCCCGACGTTCGCTGCGGCCTTCATGGGCGGTGCGCTGGCCATGGTGCTTCGTCCTCCTGGTTCAGCGCGCTCGCGCGCCGCTTGCGATCTCGATCATCTCGCGGGTGATGTTGGACTGGCGGACCTTGTTGTAGGCGAGGGTCAGGTCGTCGATGAGCTCGCCGGCGTTCTCGGTCGCGTTCTTCATCGCGACCATGCGGCTGGACTCCTCGCTCGCCTTTGCCTCGAGCACGGCGTGGAACAGGCGCGTCGCGACGTAGCGCGGCAGCAGCTGCTCCAGCACCGCCTCCGGGCTGGGCTCGAAGATGAACTGGTTGCCGGGGATGCCCTCGGTGTCCTCCGACGGCTGGATCGGCAGCAGCGTGTCCATGACCGGCTTCTGCGACAGGGTCGACACGAACCGGTTGAAGACGAGGTCGATGCGCCCGTACTCGCCCGAGAGGAAGTCCTCCGT
Source organism: Candidatus Limnocylindrales bacterium (assembly GCA_035248345.1). Taxonomy (GTDB): domain Bacteria; phylum Chloroflexota; class Limnocylindria; order Limnocylindrales; family CSP1-4; genus UBA5189. Next base: position 121,311 of record DATFHO010000082.1, on the reverse strand, counting down.
GATCAGGCGCGCAAGCGGGAGGACGTCCGCGAACGTCGGCTTGTCGCCGAAGCCCGCGAAGTGCGCCTCCATCGGCACGCGGCTGCGGCGCATGGCGTCGCGGCCCTTGCGCCCGACGGTCACGACCGCGAGGTCGCCCTTGTGATCCGTGATCTCGCGGGCGATGAAGCGGATGGCGTTCGTGTTCAGCGGGCCCGCGAGGCCGCGGTCCGTCGTGATCAGCACGATCAGCCGCTTGCTGCCCTTCGGCTCCGCGAGGAGCGGATGGTCTTCCGCCCCGAGCACGGCAGCCACGTCGGCGAGGACCTCGTCGATCTTCTCGCTGTAGGGGCGAGCGGCGAGGGTGGCCTCCTGGGCGCGACGAAGCTTCGATGCGGCCACGAATTGCATGGCACGCGTGATCTGCTTGATGTTCTTGGCGGCGTTGATTCGCCGCCTGATGTCGCGCGGGCTAGCCATGCCGACCGTCCGCGCGCGCGCCGATGCCCTCGCCCTGGGCCGAAATCGATGCATGTCGGCGCATATCACGGGCGGCGAGCTGGCCGGAGGTGGCCGCGCGGGTCACGTTATGCGTCGACGTGCATAGGTTCGCGCGGTCCACGAGGTCGGACCGGCGCGCTCGAACGGAGGCCACGGAACCGAAGCTCACGCGAGGAACGACTTCCGGTACTCGTCGACGGCCTCGGAGAGGGCCGCGGCGATCTCGTCGGACCAGGCGCTGCCGCCCTTGAGGTCCTGGAGCACCTTCGGGCGCTCGGTCTCGAGGAACCGGTAGTAGCCGGCCTCGAACTCCTTCACCCGTGCGGTCGGGACGTCGTCGAGCTTGCCGGTCGTGGCCGCGTACAGGATCGCGACCTGCTTGTCGACGGCGAGCGGCTGGTACTGCGGCTGCTTGATGACCTCGGACAGCTTCTCGCCGCGGGTCAGCTGGTCGCGCGTGGCCTTGTCCAGGTCCGACGCGAACTGCGCGAAGGCAGCCAACGCCCGGTACTGCGCCAGGTCCAGCTTGAGCGGCCCGGCGACCTTCTTCATCGCCTTCGTCTGCGCCGCGGAGCCGACGCGCGAAACGGAGATGCCGATGTTCAGCGCGGGCCGCTGGCCGGCGTTGAACAGGTCCGTCTCGAGGAAGATCTGGCCGTCCGTGATCGAGATCACGTTCGTTGGGATATAGGCGGACACGTCGCCGGCCTGCGTCTCGATCATCGGCAGCGCGGTCAGCGACCCGCCGCCGTTCTCGTCGTTCAGGCGCGCGGCGCGCTCGAGCAGGCGGGAGTGGAGGTAGAAGACGTCGCCCGGGTACGCCTCGCGGCCCGGCGGGCGGCGCAGGAGCAGGGCCATCTCGCGGTACGCCCAGGCGTGCTTCGAGAGGTCGTCGTAGACGCACAGCGCATCCTTCACGAGCCCCTGGCCCGGGACCTCGACGCCGACCTCCATGATCTCCTCGCCGAACGCGGCACCGGAGTATGGCGCGAGGAACTGGAGCGGCGCGGGATCCTCGGCGCCGGCGACGACGACGATCGTGTGCTCCATGGCGCCGTAGCGCTCGAGCGTGGCAACCGTCTGGCGCACCGTCGAGAGCTTCTGGCCGATCGCGACGTAGATGCAGACGAGCCCCTGGCCCTTCTGGTTGATGATCGTGTCGATCGCGACGGCGGTCTTGCCGGTCTGGCGGTCGCCGATGATGAGCTCGCGTTGGCCGCGGCCGATCGGGATGAGGGCATCGATGGCCTTGATGCCCGTCTGGACCGGCGTGTCGACCGACTTGCGCACGATGACGCCCGGGGCGATGCGCTCGACCGGGCGGGTCTTCGTGGTCGCGATCGGGCCCTTGTCGTCGAGTGGCTTGCCGAGCGGGTCGACGACCCGGCCGAGGAGCGCCTGGCCGACGGGGACCTCGACCACGCGGCCGGTGGTCTTGACCGTGTCGCCTTCCTTGATCGCGGAGGCGTTGCCGAGGATGACCGCGCCCACGGTCTCCTCCTCGAGGTTGAGGGCCATGCCCATGACGCCGCCGGGGAACTCCAGCAGCTCCGATGCGAGCGCGCCTTCGAGGCCGTAGATCTGGGCGATGCCGTCACCGACCTCGACGACGGTGCCGACGTTGCGCTTCTCGGCGTTGGCGTCGAACGTGTCGATCGCGGACTTGATGATGTTGACGATCTCGTCGGATCGGATGGCCATCGGGTCTCCTTGGTGAGCTGGCGGGCGCGGGCGCTACCTGGCGCCCGCCACGAGGCGCTCGCGGAGCCGCTCGAGGCGACCCCGGACGCTGGCGTCATAGAGGGTGTCGCCGACGCGGACGGTGAGCCCGCCGATCAGCGATTCATCGACCTCGACCCGGAGGTCGACGGTCTTGCCGGTCATCTCGGCGAGCTTGCTGGCGAGCGCGGCTGTCTCCGCGGCCGTCAACGGGCTCGCGGTCGTCGCGATCGCATCGACCTCGCCGCGCTCCTCCTGCAGGAGCCGCCGGTACTCGGACGCGATCTTGCCGAGCCGCTCGATCTTGCCGTGCTCGACGAGCAGGGCGACCAGCCGGTGGACCGGATCCGGCACTCGCCGCGCGATCAGCTTGTCGGCGAGGGCCTGGCGCTCGCCGAGCGGCCGAGCCGGGTCGGTGAGCACCGCGAGGACCTTGTCGGTCCCGACGAGCTGTGCGGCCTGCTCGAGCTCGTCGCCGTAGACGTCGATCGCGTCGTCACGCATGCCGAGCTCGAACACGGCTTCTGCGTAGCGGCGCGCGGCGGTCGACGACGTGCCCGGCATCAGCGATCCGGGGCTGGCGTCGGATCGGCGAGGAACTCCTCGACGAGCCGTCGCTGGCGCTGCTCGGTCATGGTCTCGCCGACGACGCGGCCCGCGGCCTGGAGGGCGAGATCGGCGATCTCGCTCCGGACATCGGCCATCGCCCGCGACTTCTCCGCGCTGATCTCCTCGGTGGCGCGAACGCGCATCCGCTCCAGCTCCTCGCGGGTCGCGGCGATGTCCGCGTCACGGGTCTCCTGGGCGACCTTCTGGGCGCGCGCCAGGATGTCGTTCGCCTCGCGTCGTGCTTCGGTCAGGGCGGCGAGCCGCTCCTGCTCTGCGCTCGCGCGGTCCTTGCTGGCCTGCTCCGCGTCGCGGAGCCCCTGCTCGATCCGCTCCTTGCGCTCCGACAGCATGCTCGCGATCGGCTTGAACGCGAACTGCCACATGAGCACGATGAAGACGACGAAGTTGGCGCCCGCGATGACGACCTGGAACAGGTTGATCTGGAACAGCGGCTCGGCCGCCCCTTCGGCGGCGAGCCGGACGGCATCGCCCCCGACTGCGGAGACGAGCCCGAAAAGGGCCACGATCGGCTACTCCTGCGGGTCGCCTACGCCGGCTGGATGAAGATGGCGAGCAGGCCGACGACGATCGCGAGGACGCCGAGGCCTTCCGCGAAGGCCGCGAGGATGATCGCGAGGCCGCGGATCTGGCCCGCTGCGTCGGGGTTGCGGCCGATGGCGGTGTTCGACAGGCCGGCGAGGATGCCGATGCCGATGCCGGGGCCGATCACGCCGAGCGCCGCGAGGCCTGCGCCGATGTACTCCATTCGAGAGTTCCCTCCTAAACCTTTCCGATGCCTTGGTTGGTGGTTTGCCGGGTTGCTGCGGTTACGAGTGACTTGGTTGCGCTGCCGGCTCGTGTCCTTCGACGGCGGCCAGCACGTCCTCCGCGATGTGCCCCTCCTCCTCGTGATGGCTTTCGATCGCCAGGACGATGAAGATGAGCGTGAGGACGCTGAAGATGAGGGCCTGGATCGCGTTGAGCATCAGCTCGAGCGCGAGGAGGCCGACGGGGATGATCGCGATCGTGAGCGAGGTGATGACCCCGAGCGCGACCTCGCCACCGTAGATGTTGCCGAAGAGTCGGAACGACAGCGTGACCGGCTTCACGAACTCGAGCATCAGCTCGATGAGGCCCACGAACAGGGCGATGATGCCGGCGCCGATGCCCTTCTTGAACTCGTACAGCGGGAAGAACTTGCCGAGGTACCCGAGGACGCCCAGCTTCCAGAAGCCGAGGAACTCGAAGATGACGAAGGCGACGAGCGCCATGCCGAGGGTGATGTTCACGTCGCTCGACGGCGCGCGCAGGAGCTCGGTCTTGCCGACCGGCGGCACGAGGCCGATCCAGTTGTTGAAGACGATCAGCAGGAACGCGCTGAGGAAGATCGGCAGGTACGGACGCCCCGCCTCGCCGGCGATGCCGAGGCCGAAGTTGCCGAGGAACTCGTAGAACCATTCGAAGAAGTTCTGGCCGCGTCCAGGGACGAGCTTCGCGCCGCGGACCATGAGCGCCGACCCGACCACCACCAGGATCATCACGATCCACATCGTGAAGAGGGTGTTGCTGATGGCGGGGTGGAAGGTCACGAGGCCGGCGGTATCACCGGCCGCGGGCGCCAGCTCCACGATGTTGTGCGGTGCGGGGAACTCGAGTCCGCCGACGATGACGCACACGGGGAACGGGCAAGGTTCCCCCGGATTTGCCTTGTTCACCGGCGGGACGAACATGAACGCGAGGATGTCGACGACGATGACGCCGACGATCAGGGCGATCCACTTCGGCGACAGCCGCCGCTTCGTTGGCGATGCGGAGCCGTTCGCGACCGCTTCGGTCGCGACCTGGTCGCTCGTCAAGATCCCTCCACCGTTCGTTCGCGCGACGTGGTCGCCGCGCCGTGCCTCGCGGTCCCCGTGAGAACCGCTATTCAATCGTCTTCAGGAACCTGCTCACCAGTCGGTAGATCATCACCGTGCCGCTTCCGGCACCGACGAGGAAGCCCACGATCACGAAGATCGGCAGCGTTCCCAGCTGGGCATCCACCCATCGACCGACGAGCACGCCGACCAGGGTCGTGACAAGGAGAGAGATCCCGATCTCCGAGAAGAGCACGGCATAGGCCGCCCCTCTTCCGGGTTCGATCACACGCCACCTGGCAAAGCCCCGGGAGTATACCAGCGCTTCCCGTTCCGTCAGGAGCGCTTGTCACCGAGCCGCAACCGAGTCGCTACCGATCGCAAAGGCCGATCAGGGCGTCGGGCAGGGCCCCGCAACGTCGACGCTCTTCGTGATCGAGTCGACGCCGCCGTTCACGACCAGCTTGACCGAGTAGGTTCCCGTCGTCAGGTACGAGTGCGATGGGCCGGGGCCGGAGCCGGAGAACCCGTCACCGAACGTCCACTCCCACGACTCGGGGCTGCCCGTGGACGTGTCGACGAAGTCGATGCGGCAATCCGCGCCCTCGGACCACGTGAAGTCTGCGGTGGCGGGCGGCGGGGTGTCCGTCGGCGGTGGCGGCGTCGCGGCCCCGGGCGTCTTCGTCGGTTTCGGCGTGGCGCTCGGCTTGGGCGACGGGGAGGGCGACGGTGACGGCGAGGGCGACGGTCCGAGCGTGATCGCCACGATCGGCGTGGGGGTCGCGTCGATCGGCAGGTTCGAGGGCACGACGTTGCCGAACGTCACGCCGGGCGGCAGCGTGACACCGGGCGGCAGCGAGCCGACGACGATCGTGCTCGGATCGGGGCCGGTGTCGGTCGGCGTTCCGGTGTTCGAGGGCGCGAGCGTCTGCCACGCCAGCAGCGCGATCACGACGGCCACGAGGATCGTCGCCGAGTCGCGCCACAGGACGATCCTCGGGTCGGGCCGGCTCCCGTGGACGGGCTCGAGCGGTCCGGTGCCCGTGGGCGGCCCAGGTTTGCCGGGCGTCAACCCTGTCGGGTCGGTCGCCATCGGCGCGGGATCCACCGGCGCGGCACGAGCAGTGGTACGAGCGGCAGCCCGGCGGCGGGCAGTCGCATCGGAGCGCTTGCCGGCGCGGCGGCCGGTTCCGTGAAGGTATACGTGCAGCTGACGGTCTGGCCCTCGTTGAGGCCGCTGCTGCCGCAGTTGCCGCTCGAGTCGACCCCGTAGCCGCTGGCGCCGGAGCTGTAGGTGACGCTCCACGTCCCGTTGGAGTCGAGCGCCACGTTCGTGGTCCCGGCGCCCGTGACGCTGGTGTCGCTGACGTTCGGCCCGGAGATCGCGAGAACGGCGTCATCCGCCGGCGCGGCGCCGGAATACGCAATCGTGACGTTCACGTGGGCCCGCTGGTCGTTGCGCGTGATCGTGCACGTGACGGTCGAGCCGGAGCTGAGGCCCCCGCTGCCGGTGTCGCGCTTGCAGTCGGACGACGCCGTCACGCTGTAGCCGGGAACGTTGACGTTGTCGGTCACGAGGTAGCCCTTGCCGGCCGGGATCGTGACCGGCGTGCCGGTTTCGCTGCCCGGAAAGTTGTTCGGGCTCGCCGAGCCGATCTCGCCCGTGACCTTCATCGTCCAATCGGATGCCACGTTGTCGCCGCCGTTGTCGGTGACGACGTGCATCTTCACGATGACCGTCGCGGTGCCCGGGGGTGGGGTGTGGAATGGCGTGGGGCTGGGCGTCGGGGTCGGAGTCTTCGTCGGCTTGGGCGTGGGGGTCGGGGTCGGGGTCGGCCGCGGCGTCTCGCCGGGCTTCAACGTCGGGGTCGGCACGGGCGTGGGCGTCGGGACGGGCGTTGCCGTGGGCGGGGGCGGGGACGCCGTCGGGACGAAGTCGGTCGGCGTGAGCGTGATCAGGCCGCCCGTCGGCGCCACGGTCTCCGCGACGGATGGCTCCGACGTCACGACGGCGGCCTGCGTGCCCGAGGGCGACGAGGTCGCGGTGGCGGTCAGGGGGCCGTCGGGCAGGAACAAACGAACGGCCACGAGGCCCACGATCACCAGGCCGATCAGCAGCAGGCCATCACGGGCGCCGGTGCGCTCGGAGCGGCGTACCGGCGTGCGAGGAGCGCGGACGGGCGCCCGTTCGATGGGCGCGCGAGGCGCGGCACCGCCGCGGACATCGACGCGACGTGCGACCTCCTCGTCTGACAGGACTGCCTCGTCGACGAGCGGCTTCTGCACCCGCGGTCGGCCGCGCGGCGGCCTCGGCTTCGGCGATTCGTCGGGCGGCGGAACGTCAGTCACGAAGCAACCTCTTCAGGATCACGGCGGAGCAGGAATGCGACCACGCCGAATCCTACGAGGGCGACGACGAATGCCAAGACACCGATCGAGCTGGACACGAGCAGCGACATCAGCCCTAGCGTCGCGCACACGGCGTAGATGAGCAAGACGGTCCCACGGTGCGAAAGTCCCACGTCGAGCAGCCGATGGTGGATGTGGCCCCGATCGGGGCTGAACGGCGACCGCCCCGACGAGAGCCGCCGGACGATCACCCAGAACGTGTCGATGATCGGCACGGCGAGCACGAGCAGGGCCGCGATCACCTTCGCCTGGCCCAGGATCGAGAGCACCCCGAGCACGTAGCCCAGGAACATCACGCCCGCGGTGCCCTGGAAGATCACGGCCGGGTGGAAGTTCCAGCGCAGGAACCCGAGCAGGCCGCCGGCGAGTGCGAAGCACAGCACCGCGACGAGTGGCTGGTCGACCTGCTGCGTGAGGCTCAGGAGCCCGAGCACCACGGCGGCGATCAGCGCGATGCCGGTCGAGAGGCCATCGAGGCCGTCGATGAAGTTGAGGCTGTTGATCATCCCGACGATCCAGACCACCGTGAACCCGATCGCAATCGGATCGGGGAACGGGATCCGGCCGGCGCCGAACGGGTTGGCGATGTAGGTCACCGTGATGCCGGTCCCGACCGCGATCGCGGCAAGGCCGACCTGGGCGAGGAACTGCCAGCGCGCCCGCAGGTCGAACCGGTCATCGATGGCCCCGAACACCGCGGCCGCGATCGCGCCTCCGAACAGGCCGAGCAGGTTGAGCGGCACGACATCGTCCGCGTCGCGCGGCAGCGGCATGCCCGGGATCGCGGGCCCGAAGACGATCAGCCCCCCACCGACCACCAGGAACGCCACTACGACGGCAACGCCGCCGCCCCTCGGCAGTGGGGACGCATGAACGCGGCGCTCGCCCGGTTGATCGACGATCCGGAGGCGATCGACGATCCGCTTGATGACGGGCGTGGTGAGGAAGGCGACTGCAGCTGCGGCGAGGAACGCCCCGACGATGATGGCCACCAGCGTGCCCGCCGTGGGAATGAAGCTCACCCGGCGGCCTCGGCGGCACGAGGAGCATCGGCGGGCACGCCCGGCACCGGGAACCGGTTGGCGATCTCCCCCGCCTCGGCGCGCAGGCGATCGCGCGCCGCGGGATCGTCGCGGAGGGCCATCGCCTCTGTGATGATCCGGGCGATCGCGCGCATCTCCTCCGGCCCGAAGCCGCGGGTCGTCGTCGCGGGTGTCCCCAGGCGGATCCCGGATGCGGTGTTCGGCGGCAGCGCATCGAACGGGATCGCGTTCTTGTTGACCGTGATGCCGACGTCGTCCAGGAGCGCCTCGGCCTCCTTGCCGGTGACGCCGAGCGGCGTCACGTCGACGAGCATCAGGTGGTTGTCCGTGCCGCCGGACACGATCCGGGCGCCGCGCTCCGCCATCGCGTCCGCGAGCTCGGCGGCGTTCGCGACCGTGCGTTCCTGGTCGCGCCGGAAGTCATCGCCGGCGGCGAGGAGCAGCGCCACGGCCTTCGCGGCGACCACGTGCATCAGCGGGCCGCCCTGCACGCCCGGGAACACGGTCTTGTCGATCTGCGCACCGAGCGTCGTCTTGACCATCGGGAAGTCCGCCGGGTCGATGCCGTCGGGCAGGTTCTCACGGCTGAACAGCAGGCCGCCGCGCGGGCCGCGCAGCGTCTTGTGCGTGGTCGTGGTCACGAGGTCCGCGTGCGGGAAGGGGCTCGGATGCTGGCCGGCGGCGACGAGGCCCGCGATATGCGCCATGTCCACGAACAGCAGCGCGCCCACGGAATGGGCGATCTCGGCCATCCGCGGGAAGTCGATGATCCGCGGATACGCGGAGGCCCCCGCAACGACGAGCTTCGGCCGGACCTCCTTCGCGGCGGCCTCGAGCGCGTCGTAGTCGATCCGCTCGGTCTCGCGGTCGACGCCGTACGCGTGGACCTCGTACATCCGGCCCGAGAAGTTCACCGGCGAGCCGTGTGTGAGGTGGCCGCCGTGGGCGAGGTTCATGCCCAGGATCCGGTCGCCGGGCCCGAGGACGCTGAAGTAGGCGGCCATGTTCGCCTGCGCACCGGAGTGCGGTTGCACGTTCACGTGCTCGGCGCCGGGGAAGAGCGCGAGTGCACGCTCGATGGCGAGGTTCTCGGCGATGTCCACGAACTCGCAGCCGCCGTAGTAGCGCTTGCCCGGGAGGCCCTCGGCGTACTTGTTCGTGAGCCACGAGCCCTGGGCTTCCATCACCGCGGCGAACGTGTAGTTCTCGCTCGCGATCAGCTCGATCTTGTCGCGCTGGCGGTCCCGCTCCTGGAGCATCGCGTGCGACAGATCGGGGTCCACGTCCGCAAGGGGCGCCCAGCCGAGGCGAGATTCGGAAGTCGTCATCTGGCGCCTTTCGCCCGGAGGGAGTGGCGGATGCCCGCGACGATCGGTATCGTCCCACATCGACCGGGGGGTCGGCGGCTGGGAGGGCGCATGGCAGGCAAGCTCGGGGTCAATGGTGTCGGCGGCATGACGATCGCCGAGGTCAAGGCCGCGGTGGCCGGTGGCGCGAAGTTCGTGGTCTTTCCCTACGCCGAGTCATGGCTCGTCGTGTCCTTCCGGCGAGCAACCAAGCCGACATTCATCCGGGCCGGCGCGTCCGGCGCCGGTGCAAAGGCCGTGCCGATCCTGCACTCGCTGCTCTTCGGCTGGTGGGGCTTCCCGTGGGGACCCATCTTCACCGTCGGCACGATCGCCCAGACCCTCCGCGGCGGCACGGACGTGACCGCCGAGGTCATGGCCGGCCTGGAGTCGCTCTACGCCGGCCGAACGCTGGAGCAGCTGCCCAAGGCCTGATCGAGCACCGCCTCGAGCTGCGCGGCGGGAATCGCGCCTTCACGGCGGATCACGGGGCGCTCGCCGGTGCAGTCGACGACGGTCGACGCCGGCCCACCGGTCGCCGGACCGCCATCGAGGACCAGGTCGAGCGCGCCGCCGAGCTCCGCCTCGATCGCATCCGCGTCCCGCAGCTCCGGCTCGCCCGACCTGTTCGCGGAGGTCGTGGGTAGCGGCCCGAGCGCGCGGGCGAGGGACCGGGGGGCGTCGTGATCGGGAACGCGGAGGCCGACCGTCGGGATCGCGCCCGGTGCGAGCGCGCCGCCCGTGAGCGCCGCGGGCAGCGGCACGTCCTCGCGACGCGGCACGACCAGGGTGAGCCCACCGGGCCAGAAGGCGCGGGCGAGGGCCTGGGCCGCAGGCGTGAGGTCGCCGATCGCCGATGCCTGCTCCACGTCGGCGAGGAGCAGCGCGATCGCCTTGTCGGGCGGGCGCTGCTTGGCGGCGAAGAGGCGCTCGATGCCGCCCGGGGTGTCGAGGGCGACGCCGATGCCGTACACGGTGTCGGTGGGGATCGCGACCACGCCGCCGGCACGGAGGACGCGGATGGCCTCCTCGCGGCCCACGGCGTCGTCGTGGATGCGGGTCGTCACGCGGCTGCGCCGGGGCTCGCCGCGCCCGCCGGGGTCGCGCGCCGAACGATCGCAACCCGCGGCAGGCCACCGAGGTCCTGCTCGACCTCGCATGACCAACCGGGCAGCCGCTCCGCGACGAGCGCGCGGATGGCCTCGCCGTGGTCGCCGCCGATTTCGAGCAGCGCGGCGCCGTCGGCCGCGAGACCCGCCGGCAGCTGGTCGAGCAGGCGCGAGATCACGCGCAGCCCATCCGGCCCGCCATCGAGTGCCGCGACGGGCTCGAACGAGGCTGCCACCGGCAGGGAGGGCACCGCATCGGAGCGGACGTACGGGAGATTCGCGAGCACGACGTCCCAGGGTGTCGCACCGGCACCGGGCAGCAGGTCCGCGGCCTCGAACTCCAACCGATCGCCGACGGCGTGGGCCACGGCGTTCTCGCGAGCGAGCTGGAGGGCGTCCTCGGATGCGTCCGTGGCGGTGATCGAGACGTCCTCGCCCATGCCGCGCTTCCGCAGGAGCACGGTGAGCGTTACGGCGATCGCGCCGGAGCCGGTCCCCACGTCGATGACCCGGAGCTTCGGCGCGCCCTTCGGTCGCGGGGCGCCGATCAGCCGGCGGACGATCTCCAGCTCCGCAAGCTGGACGAGGAGCTCCGTCTCCGGCCGCGGGATCAGCGCCCGCGGATCCACGCCGAAGGCGAGGCCGTGGAACTCCTTGACCCCGCGGATGTAGGCGACGGGCTCGCCCGCCGCGCGCCGATCCAGGAGCGTGGCGAAGCGCGCAGCCGAGCCGTCCCCGACAGGTGCATCGGTGTGGGCGATGACGGCCGTTCGATCGGTGTCGAGGGCGAACGCGAGCAGCAGCTCTGCGTCGAGGCGGGCCGATTCGGAGCCGGACTCGCGCAGGCGCGCGACCGCCCCGTCCAGCAGCTCGCGCACCGTGGCCATCGCGCTGTCCCCGCGGCCGCGTCAGTCCGCCGAGTCGACGAGGGCCGCGAGGCGCTCCGCCTGGTCGGTGGTGATGAGCGTGTCGATCAGCTTGTCGAGGTCGCCGGCCATCACGCGAGGGAGGTTGGACAGGTCCATCCCCACGCGGTGATCCGTGACCCGGTCCTGCGGGAAGTTGTACGTCCGGATCTTGTCCGCCCGATCACCCGCGCCGATCATCGAGCGCCGGGCCGCCGAATCCGCCTCCCGCTGCTCCTGCCGGGCGCGCTCCTGCAGCCTGGCTCGGAGAACAGCGAACGCCTTCGCCTTGTTCTTGTGCTGGCTCTTCTCGTCCTGGATCTCGACCACGAGGCCGGTCGGCAGGTGGGTGATGCGCACCGCGGAGTCCGTGGTGTTGACAGACTGACCACCGGGCCCGGAGGAGCGCTTGACGTCGATCCGGACGTCCTTCTCCTCGTCGATCTCGATCTCGGTCTCCTCCACCTCGGGCATGACGACGACCGTCGCGGTCGAGGTGTGGATGCGACCGGACGATTCCGTGGCCGGCACGCGCTGCACGCGGTGGGTGCCGCTCTCGAACTTGAGGCGCGAGTAGGCGCCGTCGCCGGCGACCTCGACGATCGCCTCCTTCACGCCGCCGATGCCGGTCTCGTTGAGGCTCATCACCTCGGCCTTGTACTTGTGGTTGCCGGCATAGCGCAGGTACATCTGCAGCAGCTCGGCGGCGAACAGGGCGGCCTCGTCACCCCCTGCGCCGGCCCGGATCTCGAGGATCACGTTGCCGTCGTCCGCGGGGTCGCGCGGCAGGAGCAGCACCTTCAGGTCCTCGACGAGCGTGGTCTCGATGGCCGACAGCCGCGTGATCTCGTCATGGGCGAGGCGCTTCATCTCCTCGTCGGATTCGAGATCGCGAAGCTCGCGCGCGCCCTCGAGCTCGGCGCGGACGTCGATGAGCTGGCGATATGCCTGGACCACCGGCTCGAGCCGCGCCACCTCGCGCCCGAGGCGCTTGAGCAGCTCGAGGTCCTGGACCGTCTCGGGGCGCGCGAGCTCGGCGTTCAGCTCGTCGTACTGGTGGGCGACCTCGTCGAGCTTGGCGTCGAGGCTGGAGGAGTCCGTCACGCCTGGGCCGCGGGCGCGGCTTCGGGCTCGGGATCCAGCCGCTCGCGCTCCGGCAGCTCGGATCCCGCGGGGACCGTCTCGCCATCGGCCTGGAGCGCCTGCTCCATCGACACGATCGCGACCTCGATCTGGTCATCGGTCGGCTGCTTCGTCGTGATCATCTGGACGAGGATGCCCGGCGCGATGAGCACCTTCACCAGCGGGTTGGTGCGGTACTTCGCGCCGAGCTTGAGGATCTCGTAGCCCACGCCCGCGATGACGGGGATCAGCAGGATCCGGCTCACGATCATGATCGGCAGGCTCTGCCGTCCGACCAGGCTGAACATGAAGATCGACAGGATGATCACGACGACGAGGAACTCGGTCCCGCAGCGCGGATGCGCGGTCGGGTACTTGCGCACGTTGCTCGTGGTGAGCGGGTCGCCGGACTCCAGCGCGTGGATCGTCATGTGCTCTGCGCCGTGGTACATGAACACGCGCTTGATGTCGGGCATGCGCGCGATCAGCGCGAGGTAGGCGAGGAAGATCCCGACCCGGACGAGGCCCTCGACGACGTGCTGGACCCAATCCTGCTGGACGCTCGCGGTCGTGATCGTCGCCACGAACAGCGGCAGGAGGAAGAACACGCCGACCCCGAGGAGCAGCGTGAAGCCGAGCATGAGGGCGATCGATCCGCGTCCGAGCTCGACGCCGTCGGCGCTGGCCTGGATGTTCGCGCTCCGGATCAGCCAGCGTGTGCCGACGATGAGCGTCTCGTACAGGACGACGAGGCCGCGCACGAACGGCGCCTTCGACAGGCGCGAGCCGTGGACGCCCGCGGTCAGCGACTCGCTGGCCCAGACGATGTGGCCGTCGGGATGGCGAAAGGCGACCGCGATCGCATCGCGACCGCGCATGAGGACGCCCTCGATGAGGGCCTGTCCGCCGTAGCTGAACCGTGCCATGACCCGGTGAGTCTACCGGCCAACCCGGGCGACTCCGCCCGGGCTGATGGTCCTGGGCGCGAGCTTCGCGCCGAACCGGGTGCCGGAGCTAGGCCCGGACCTGTCGCTCCAGGCGCTTCTGGAACCGCTCGACCTGGCCGGCCGTGTCGATGATGTTCTGCGTGCCCGTGTAGAACGGGTGGCAGTTGCCGCAAACGTCGACGCGCAGCTCCTGGCGGGTGGACCCGACGGTCCACTCACGGCCGCAGGACCCGCAGTGGACCTTGGCCTCGAAATACTTGGGATGGATGTCGGCCTTCATGCCTGTGCTGCTGCCTCGGTCTCGGCCGGGATCACCCGGACTCGCTTCTTGTCCTTCTTCGCGTACTCGAACTTGACCTTGCCGGCCGTCGTCGCGAACAGGGTGTAGTCGCCGCCGAGGTCCGTGCCCTCACCGGCGAGGAACGTCATGCCGCGCTGGCGGACGATGATCGAGCCGGCCGTCACGGTCTGCCCATCACCGGCCTTGATGCCGAGACGCTGGCCGACGCTGTCGCGGCCGTTCTTGACGCTGCCGCCCGCCTTCTTGTGTGCCATCGGGGCCTACTCGCTCTTCTTGGACTTGGGCGCCGACTTCGCGGCCCCCTTGTCGGTGGTATCGGCCTTGCTGGCCTTGGTCGTGGTGGTCTTCGTGGTTGCCTTTGCTGCGGGCTTGGCAGCTGCCTTGGCTGCCGGCTTCGCGGCGGCCTTCGCGGGCGTCTTCTCGGCCTTCTCGGCCTTCTCGGCCTTGGCGGGCTTGCTGTCGGCGGCGAGCTTCGCGGCAAGCTCCGCGTCCATGGCGGCCTGCTTCTTCGCGGCCTCCTGGAGGCGCTGGCGCTCCGTCTGCTTCTGCTGCTCGGCCGCTGCGTATTCCTTCGCGGCACTCTTGCCATCGAGGACGATGTCGCTGATCCGGACGACGCTCAGCTCCTGGCGGTGCCCCTTCTTGACGCGCCGGCGCGCCTTCGGGCGGTACTTGAAGCTGATGACCTTCTCGCCTCGGTCGCGGCGGACGATCTCGCCCGACACGCTCGCGTTCGCGACGACGGGCCGGCCGATCGAGGCCGCGTCGCCGTCCGCAATGAGGAGGATCCGATCGAAGGCGATCGAGTCGCCGGCGCCGCCGTCGAGGAGCTCGACCTCGAGCTCCGTCCCGACCTCGACGCGATATTGCTTTCCGCCGGTCTCGATGACTGCGTACATGGAACCCCTGGGCGTGAATGTCGTCGCGCAGCGGCACGCCGCAGCCGTCGATCAGGAAATGGAGCCTCGGCGATGCCGGGGCAAGGTCGGGGATTGTAGGCCCAGTTCCGCTCGAGCGTCAATCGAGGCGGGTTGTCACCACTCGGCGCGGCCCTGCCGGATGTTGATGCTCTGGAGCAGGCCGAGCGCGAGGGCGATACTGATGAGCGACGCGCCGCCGTGGCTGATGAACGGCAGGGGGATGCCCGTGATCGGCATGATCCCGATGACCATCCCGACGTTCACGAAGAGCTGGAACAGGAGCATCGCGCCGACGCCGCAGGCGAAGATCGTCCCGAACGGGTCCTTCGACCGCCAGCCCGCGACGAGGATCCGCCATAGCAGCGCGACGAACAGCCCGAGGACCACCAGCGCCCCGACGAAGCCGAGCTCCTCGGCGAGGATCGCGAACACGAAGTCCGTGTCCTGCACCGGCAGCAGGCCCTGCGCGTTCTGCGTGCCGTTCGTGAGCCCGAGGCCGAACCAGCCGCCGGCGCCGATCGCGATCTGCGCCTGGTACAGCTGGTAGCCCGCCCCCTGGATGTCGGCGAGCGGGTTCAGGAATGAGGTGAGGCGGGCCTTCTGGTAATCGGCGAGCACGTAGGTCCAGACGAATGGCAGCGCGGCCATGGCGGCCGCGAACCCGATCCCGAGCCAGCGCAGGCTCGCCCCGGACATGAACAGGGTCGCGACGAGGATCGCCCCAAACACGAGCGCGGTCCCGAGGTCGGGCTGGAGGAGCACGAGGATGAACGGCGGGCCGGCGAGCACGCCGGCCCCGACCATCGCCCACAGCGAGCCGAGCTTGCCCGCGCGGCTGCCGAGGTAGTTCGCCAGCACGACGATCATCAGGACCTTCGCGAGCTCGCTGAACTGGAACTGCAGGCCGAAGATCGAGACCCAGCGCGACGTGCCGCCGACGCCGCCGCCGATCGCGAGCGTGACGACCAGCAGGCCGAGCTGCACGAGGTAGAGCGGCCAGGCGAAGGTCTTCAGCCAGTGGTAGTCGAAGACAGACGCGGTCACGAACACCGCGACCGCGATCGAGGTCCACATGAGCGCGCGCAGGAAGATGGATCCGCCGTCCAGGATGCCGTCGCCGGTGGCTGCCGTGTTGCTGTAGGCCATCGCGAGCCCGAAGCACAGCAGCAGGGCGGCGTAGGTCGTGAGCTGCAGGTCGAAGTTGCGCCAGACCACGCTGACGCGCGCCGCCGTCCAACGCGACGGGCGGGACGTGCGGGCGCTGACGATGCTCATGCCGTGCTCGTCCTCGGCCTAGCCGTAGCTACGGCGTTGGAGCAGGTCCGGGCGCCGGTAGTCGTGCTTGATGCCGAAATGGAGCATCAGGTAGTACTTGGCGATCTCGGTCGCGGCGTTGCCGCGCGTGCCGGAGTCGTACGCCAGGACGACGATTGCCAGGTCCGAATCCGTGCGGGACACGGCCTTCCAGCCGTGCGGATCGTCCTTGCTCACCCACGGATCCTTCGGCACGAACGCCGCGATCCACGAGTGGAACGGCAGGTTCTTCGCCTTCGCGCTGAACTGGGCGGTGCCCGTCTTGCCGGCAACGACGATCGGCATGTCTCGAAGGTTGTACGTGTGGCCGACGACGACCATGTTTCGTCCGGCCTTGCGCATCGTCCGCAGCGCGCTCTGCGGCGCATCGACGTGGCCGATGACCGTGGGCTGCACGTCCGTGACGGTGCCATCGGCCGAGATGATCTGCTTCACGACGTGCGGCTCGTAGAGCGTGCCGCCGTTCGCGAGGGCGCTGTATGCGTTGAGCAGTTGGATCGGCGTGACGGCGACGTAGCCCTGCCCAATGCCGGCCAGGTACGTCTCGCCGGGGTAGATCGGCAGCCCGAGGGTGTCGAGCTTCCACTGGTTCGAGGGCACGATGCCCGAGGCTTCTGCCGGAAGGTCGACCCCCGTCCGCTTTCCGAAGCCGTACTGGTGGCCCCAGTAGGCATGACGGTCGATGCCGAGCATCGCGGCCGCCTGGTAGAAGAACGTGTCGCTCGAGTGCGCGAAGCCGCACATGATGTCGCACATGCCGAAGCCGCGGTCGTTCCAGTCTCGGAACTTGATGCCGCCGAGCGTCAGGTAGCCGGCGGTCCGGATCTTCGTGGTCGCGGTGATGATTCCGTCCGCCAGCAGGCCCGTCCCCGCGACCAGCTTGTACGTGGAGCCGGCCGGGTACTGATCGCTGATCGCGTGGTTGACCAGCGGCTTGCCCGGGTCGTTGAGCAGCGCCTGGTAGTCGGCCGTGCTGATGCCCTCGCTGAACGCGTTGTCGTCGTAGCTGGGCAGGCTCACCATCGCGAGGATCTCGCCGGTCTGCGGATTGCCGACGATGACGACGCCTCGCTTGAGCCCGGCGATCTTCATGCCCCATTGCAGCGCCTTGGTGGCGTACTCCTGCTCCTTGACATCGAGCGTCAGGCGCAGCGAGCTGCCGGCGACCGGGGGCTGGTCCGTGCGGATGACCTGGATGTCTCGGCCCGCAGCGTCGCGTTCGACCGTCTCGGTGCCGTACGTGCCGCGGAGCACGTCCTCGTACGTCGACTCGACGCCCGCTCGACCGAGCAGGTCATCGGGCAGATAGCCGTCCGTCTTGAGCTTGAGCAGCTCCGGGCCGCTGATCGGACCCGTGTACCCGAGCACGTGCGCGAAGAGCTTGCCGAGCTCGTAGTTGCGCCGCGTCTCGACGACGATCTCGACACCGGGGAGGTCGGTCGCGGACTCCGCAATGAAGCCCGCGACCTGGGGATCGACGTCCTGGGCAACGCGAACGCTGTCGTAGCGTGAGCCGGGGTTCGAGTCGATCGCGATGTTGATGTCTGCGGGATCCTCGCCCACCAGGTTCGCCAGCGTTTGGACGACCTGCGCCCGCTTCGACTCCGGGAGGTCGGCGGGCCGGATCTTCACGCTGTACGACGCAACGTTGCTGACGAGCGGCTGGCCTTCGCGGTCGTAGATGACGCCGCGAGTCGACGGCAGCGGCTCCTGGACCGTGCGGGTCGTCGCTCCGAAGGCCGTGTACGGGGTCGAACCGGCGACCTGGATTGCGAAGAGGCGGGTCGACAGCGCTGCGCATGCCAGGACGACGGCCAATCCGAACGCGAGGAACCGCAGGCGCGACGGCGCCGGAACCGGGCGGCCGTCGAGGTAGGGGTTCACCAGTCCATCCGTTCTGCGGGCATGCGCCGGTCGTGCAGCGTGATGGCCAGCGGCCCGATGAGCATCGCGAGCACGGCGTCATACAGGGCGCCGGGCACGAACAGCCGGCTCGCATCGGTCACGTGGACGCCTGGATGCATCGCGGATTCGATCGCGAGGATCAGCATCGAGTAGGCGAAGCTGAGGATCGGAACGGCGACGATGGGCACGACGACGCGAAGGCGAGGAAACGGCTGGTTGATGAGGGTCGCACCACCGACTGCGAGGAGGAGGGCGACCGGCGTCGTGCCGAGTGGGCGGACGAGCAGCGAGTCAAGAACCAGACCTCCAACGAACGCCCACGTGATGCCCCGGTCGATACCGGCTGCGATGGTCCAGATGACCCCGCCGACGAGGAGCGGGTGCGGCGTGGCGTCCCCCACCGTGAGGAACTGCCCGAGCGTGGCTTCGACGAGCGCGGTGACGGTCGCCCCGATCGCGGCGAGGAGGAGGCTCATGAGGCGATCGGTCCTCGACGAAAGGAGGTGGTCGCGCGCGAACCAGAGCCCTCGCGGCGACGAGCGGCCGGCACTGCCGCGTCGCGAGGGCAAGTATCCCACGCATCCGCGGACCCCGGCAATGGCACGATCGGCGTATTTCGAGGTCTATCTGGTGCCCAACGGGGCGTGGACGCCCGGCCTGTGCTGCCTCCGTGTTTCACGTGAAACATACCTAAGGGGCGGACGGCTTGGGCTGAACACCGGCTAGGCGCGCAACGCCCGCCGTTTCACGTGAAACATCGGCCGAGACAAGCGAGCCGGCGATAAGCAGCAGCGAACCCGCAGGTGACCAGCGCCGGAGACACTTGCAGCGAGTCTCGTCGGGCGGTCCGGCGAGGGAGCGAGAGGCCTCCCGATGGTAGAATCGACACCTGTGAATGAACGCCGGATGACTTCCTGAGTGGGCGAAACCATCGCCTGCGCAAACCAGAAGGGCGGCGTCGGGAAGACCACGACGGTCGTCAATCTGGCCAGCTATCTCGCTCTTGCCGGTGACCGTGTCCTCGTGGTCGATCTCGACCCGCAAGGCAACGCCACGAGCGCCTTCGGGGTCGACCGCACCCGCGACCGGTCCGTGTACGACGCTGTCATCGATCGTGTCGAGCTCGCCGACCTCGCGGTGCCGACGAGGGTCGATGGCGTGACCCTGGTTCCGTCGTCGATCGCGCTCGCAGGCGCCGAAGTCGAGCTGACGCCGCTGGAGCAGCGTGAACGACGCCTCGCACACCTCGTGGACCCCGTGCGCGACAGCTTCGACTACCTCCTCATCGACTGCCCGCCGTCCCTCGGCCTGCTGACGATCAACGCGCTGACTGCCGCAGATTCCGTGCTCATCCCGATCCAGTGCGAGTACTTCGCGCTCGAAGGGCTCGGGCAATTGCTCGCGACCGTGCGACTCGTCACTGATCACCTGAATCCGCGCCTTGAGGTCAAGGGCGCGGTCCTAACGATGCACGACGGCCGCACGCGGCTGAGTGCGGATGTGGGTGCGGAGGTCCGTCGCCATCTCGGCGAGCGCGTCTACGACACCGTGATCCCCCGGAACGTACGGCTGTCCGAGGCGCCGAGCCACGGGCTGCCGATCCATCTGTACGCGCCGGGCTCCCGGGGCGCCGACGCCTACCGCGACCTTGCCGACGAGATCCGGGCCCGCGACGAGCGGCCGACAGGTAGCGGCAGCTCGAATGGCGCCGATCCTGACGAACGAGAAGCCCCGGCGATGTACGCCATCGCCATCGAATCAGCGCCGACCGAGGCGGTGTTCGCATGACCGTTCGAAGCGACCGGCCGCAGGGCCTCGGCCGCGGGCTCGCTGCCCTCATCCCGCAGCGCAGCGCGTCGACAACCGGGTCGATCGAGATCCCGCTGGCACGGATCCGCGAGAACCCGCGCCAGCCGCGCCTGCGGATGGCCGATGACGCGCTCGAGACGCTTGCGGCGAGCATCCGCGAGCACGGCGTGATCCAGCCGATCCTGGTGACCGAGACCATCGACGGCTACCAGCTGGTCGCGGGCGAGCGACGCGTTCGCGCGGCGAGGATGGCCGGCCTCGAGCGCATCCCCGCCGTGATTCGCCAGCTCGCCGACCAGCAGCAGCTCGAGCTCGCGCTCGTCGAGAACCTCCAGCGCGAGGACCTCGACCCGATCGAATCCGCGCGCGCCTATCGCCAGCTCATCGACGAGTTCGCGTTCAGCCAGGAGGCACTCGCCTCCCGCGTGGGCCGCGCGCGCTCGACCGTCGCCAACACGCTGCGCCTGCTCGATCTCCACGACGCCATCCAGGACGCGGTCGCGAACGGCTCGATCACCGAAGGCCATGCCCGCGCGCTCGGCGGACTCGAGACGGATGCGCAGCGGCGCGTGCTGCCAACGGTGGTGGACGATGGGCTGTCCGTTCGGCAGACCGAGGAGCTCGTGCGGCGGCTTCGCGAACCCCGTGAACCAGCAACAGCTCGCCCCGACGTTCCGGGGGATCCCGACACGGAGCGCGTCGAGGAAGACCTTCGCCGATCGCTCGGCACCAAGGTGCGCCTGACCCGAACGCGTCGCGGCGGCCGCATCGTCATCGACTACTACGGCGACGAGGAGCTCGCTCGCCTCTATCAGCGGCTCGTCGGAGGAATGGCGTGACGGAACCCAAGACCAGGCCGACCGCCGCCGTGGCGCCGACCAATGGCGCCGGCGGCGCCGATGGTGCGAACGGCGCCACGAGGAAGCGCGGCGCCAAGGTCGGTGGGTCCGACTACACGGCGGCGAGCATCCAGGTCCTGGAGGGCCTCGAGGCGGTCCGCCGGCGCCCGGGCATGTACATCGGCTCGACGGACAGTCGCGGCCTGCACCACCTCGTCTGGGAGATCGTCGACAACTCGATCGACGAGGCGATGGCCGGCCACGCGAAGAACATCTGGCTGACCATCACGAAGGACGGCATGGTCCAGGTCGTCGATGACGGCCGCGGCGTCCCGGTCGGGCGGCACTCGACCGGCAAGGACGCGCTCGAGGTCGTGCACACGGTCCTGCATGCCGGCGGGAAGTTCGGCGGCGGCGGCTACAAGGTGTCCGGCGGCCTCCATGGCGTCGGCGTGAGCGTCGTGAATGCGCTCTCAGAGTGGCTGCGCGTCGAGTCGTCGCGCGACGGTGGCGTGTTCGCCCAGGAATACGTGCGTGGCAAGCCATCCGGGCCGGTTTCGAAGATCGGACCGCAGGGCGACCGGAAAGGCACGAAGACCCAGTTCCGCGCCGACCCGGAGATGTTCGAGACCACGGAGTACTCGTTCGAGACGATCGCGCAGCGACTGCGTGAATCCGCGTACCTCACGAAGGGCGTGTGGATCACGTACATCGACGAGCGCATCGATCGGGAGAAGTCGTTCCACTTCGAGGGCGGGCTGCAGTCCTTCGTGCGCCACCTCAATCGGAACAAGGAAGCGCTCCACACCCGCCCGATCTACGTCGAGCGGCGCGAGGGCAACACGCTCGTCGAAGCGGCGCTCCAGTACAACGACACGTACACCGAGACGGTTCTCGCATTCGCGAACAACATCAACACCGTCGACGGCGGCACGCACGTCACGGGCTTCCGCGCCGCGCTCACCAGCTCGTTGAACGACTGGGCACGGAAGGCCGGCGTCCTGAAGGCCAACGACGGCAACCTCACCGGCGATGACGTTCGCGAGGGCCTCACCGCGGTCATCAGCGTGAAGCTGACGGACCCGCAGTTCGAGGGCCAGACGAAGGCGAAGCTCGGGAACGCCGAGGTGAAGGGCCAGGTCCAGGCGGCCGTCACGGAGGCGCTCACGCAATACCTCGAGGAGAACCCCGGCGACGGCCGGCGAATCATCGAGAAGTGCCTCACGGCGTCACGCGCACGCGAGGCGGCGCGCAAGGCCCGCGATCTCGTGATCCGCAAGGGCGCGCTCGACGGGCTGTCGCTCCCGGGCAAGCTCGCCGACTGCCAGGAGCGCGACCCGGAGCGAAGCGAGATCTACATCGTCGAGGGCGACTCTGCGGGTGGCTCCGCGAAGGCAGGCCGCGACCGCAGGTTCCAGGCGATCCTGCCGATGTTCGGGAAGATGCTCAACGTCGAGAAGGCGCGTCTCGACAAGGTCGTCTCGAGCGAGAAGATCCGGCCGCTGATCATCGCGCTCGGTGCAGGCATCGAGGGCATCGACGACACGTTCGACATCGCGAAGCTCCGGTACCACCGGATCATCCTGATGAGCGACGCCGACGTCGACGGTGCCCACATCCGGACGCTGTTGCTGACGTTCTTCTACCGCTTCATGCCGAAGGTGATTGAAGCGGGCTACCTGTACGTCGCGCAGCCGCCGCTGTACCGGATCTCGACGGGCAAGGTGACGAAGTACGCGCAGACCGAGAAGGAGCGCGACCGCATCATTAAGGAGTTCAACGTCAAGAACCTCTCCGTGCAGCGGTTCAAAGGCCTCGGCGAGATGAACGCCGACCAGCTCTGGGAGACGACGATGAACCCGGAGACGCGGACGCTGCTGCGCGTCGACAGCGAGAACGCAGCGCAGGCCGACGAGATCTTCACGAAGCTGATGGGCGAGAACGTCGAGCCCCGCAAGGACTTCATCAAGGCCGAGGCCCGCAAGGTGCGCAACCTTGACATCTGAGGTGGCGACGGCCGCATCCGCGTCACGGTCGGACGCTTCGACCGCGCGGCTGCGCGACCGCGACGGCGCCTTCGCCTTCGAGCCGCACCGCTGCTTTGCGTGCGGCGAGCTGAACGAGCACGGGCTGCACCTCGAGCTGCACACGGATCCCGATGGCGCATGGCTCGAGACGACGCTCGCCGACGAGTTCCAGGGCTGGGATGCGATCGCCCACGGCGGCATCGTGTGCACGCTGCTCGACGAGGTCATGGCCTGGTCGGTGATCGGGAACGGCACCTGGGGCGTGACGGCGCGCTTGAACGCGGCCTTCCGGCGCCCGCTCCGAACGGGCACGAAGGTGCGTGCCGAGGGTCACGTCGTCTCGATGGACCGCCGGGCCGCGAAGACGGCCGGACGCGTGTTCGATCCGGCCACTGGCGAGGTGTTCGCCACGGCCGAAGGCACGTTCATGGCCGTGCCGGAGTCCGACCGGCCGCGATTGATGGCGCGCTATGGCATGCGCCGCCTCGATGCCGCGAGTGAGCAGGCGGCGACCCGCCAGCCGGTGAGTGCGCAGTGATGAGCCCGTGGACGCTTGCGCCCGGGAAGACCGCGGGGCAGCACGCCGCCGAGGTGCTGGGGGCCAACGAGGCTCGCGCCTCGGAGCTGGGCGCCGCTCTCGCCGACGACATCCACGATCCGACGACGTTCGCCGCGCACCTGCGGAGCGCCTTCGTCGAGCTGGCGGATCCCGAGTACCAGCTCGGCCAGCACTTCATCGCGCCGGGGCTGGGCCCGACCCACGGCGTGCGAACGCCGCTCCAGGCCGGGCTGCGGCGCGCCTTCGCGAAGGCAACGCGCCGTGCGTCGCCCTCGGAGCTCCTCTACGTCTGCGATCGTCTGCTCCGGGAGCCGGAGCGCGAGGCTCGGTGGTTCGCGATCGTCACCCTCCAGCGCACGCTGCCCGCGCAGCCCGAGCGCACCTGGCAGCTCCTCCGCCGTGCCGCCACGGAGGCGGATGACTGGATCACGGTCGACGAGCTCGCGCACCCCTTCGGCAAGGGCATCCTCGCCGAGCCGTACCGGTGGGCAGAGCTCGAGCAGCTGACGGTGTCACCGTCGCGCTGGGAGCGCCGGCTCGTCGGTTCGACCATCGCCACCATGCCATTCGTGAACCGCACCGCTGGCCGGACCGCTGCAGTTGCGAGCAAGGGCCTCGGCATCCTGGCGACGCTGATCGGGGACGCGGAACCTGACGTCCAGAAAGCGCTCTCGTGGGCATATCGGTCCATGGCCGTGGTCGATCTCGAGGCGACGACCGAAGCGCTGGAGCAGGAGGCCGCCATCGCCGCGAGGGAGCTGGACGGCCACCGCGCGTGGGTGATCCGCGACGTCCTCCCGAAGCTCGATCCAGACCGCGCCGCGGAGATCCGCGAGCACCTTGCCGGCATCCGCCGTCGGGTCGGCGCTCCATCGACGTCCATCGCCTCCGAGCTGACGACCCGGTTCGCGGAGATGGGCCTCGGCCGCCACATGCCCCAGCCGCCGCTGACATGACCCTCCGACTCGCAACCGCCACCAGGAGCCACCGATCGTGATCGACGAACCGGGCAACATTCGCACCGTTCGGATCGAGGACGAGATGCGCGTCTCGTACCTCGACTACGCGATGAGCGTCATCGTGTCGCGAGCGCTGCCGGATGTCCGCGACGGCCTCAAGCCCGTTCATCGCCGGATCCTGTACACGATGGGCGAGATGGGACTCTCGGCCACGAGCTCCTATCGCAAGTGCGCCGCGATCGTCGGCGAGGTGATGGGCAAGTACCACCCGCACGGCGACGTGGCCCTGTACGACGCCCTCGTCCGGCTCGCCCAGGACTTCTCCCTGCGCTACCCCCTCGTCGACGGGCAGGGCAACTTCGGCTCGGTGGACGGCGATGCCCCTGCCGCGATGCGGTACACGGAGGCCCGCCTCACCTCGATCGCGACCGAGATGCTGGCCGACATCGACAAGGAAACGGTCGATTTCGAGGACAACTACGACGGCACCCAGCAGCAGCCGAGCGTCCTTCCGGCCAAGCTGCCGAACCTCCTGATCAATGGGTCGTCGGGCATCGCCGTCGGCATGGCGACGAACATCCCGCCGCACCACCTCGGCGAGATCGCGGACGCGACCGTGGCGCTGATCGACAACGCCGAGATCACGACGGACGAGCTCTGCCGGTATGTCACCGGACCGGACTTCCCGACCGGGGGGACGATCTTCCGCTTCGAGCGCCAGCGCAACGCGATCACCGGCGACTGGGAGACGGTCGACGCGATCCGGAGCATGTACGCCCACGGCCGCGGCCGCGTGGTCATGCGCGCCCAGGTCGCATTCGAAGAGGTGAAGGGCGATCGCGTCGCGATCATCGTCACCGAGCTGCCGTACCAAGTGAACAAGGCGGCGCTGCTCGAGAAGATCGCGGAGCTCGTCAAGGACAAGAAGATCGAGGGCATCGCGGACCTGCGCGACGAGTCGGACCGCGACGGCATGCGCATGTACATCGAGGTCAAGCGCGACGCTAACCCGCACAAGGTGCTGAACAACCTGTTCAAGCACACCGCGCTCCAGATGACCTTCAACACGAACATGCTCGCGCTCGTCGACGGCCAGCCCCAGACGCTGCCGCTGAAGTCCGTGCTGCAGCACCACGTCGACCATCGGCGCGAGATCGTTCGCCGGCGCACCGAGTTCGACCTCGGCAAGGCGCGGGCACGTGCCCACATCCTCGAGGGCCTCAAGATCGCCCTCGACCACCTCGACGCGGTCATCGCCACGATCCGCGAGTCGGCCGATGTCGAGCGCGCCAAGGCGAACCTCATGTCCCGGTTCGACCTGTCCGACCTGCAGGCCCAGGCGATCCTCGACATGCGGCTCGCCCGCCTGGCCGCACTCGAGCGGAAGAAGATCGAGGACGAGTACCTCGCCGTGATCCAGGAGATCGCCGAGCTCGAGGACATCCTCGCCAACCCGGCCCGCGTCCTGTCGATCATCAAGGACGAGCTGCTCGAGATGAAGCGCAAGTACGCCGGCGAACGGCGGACTCGCGTCGAGGATGGCGAATCCCGCGAGCTCACGGACGAGGACCTCATCGCCGACGAGGACGTGGTCGTCACGATCAGCCAGCGCGGCTACATCAAGCGCCAGCCGGTCGCGACCTACCGGCGCCAGCACCGCGGCGGCAAGGGGATCATCGGCCACGTCACTCGCGAGGAGGACGCGGTCGAGCACCTGCTCGTCGCGAACACGCACGACTGGGCGCTGTTCTTCACGAACCGCGGCCGCGTGTTCTCCGCAAAGGTCCACGCGATCCCCGACGCGAGCCGCCAGGCAAAGGGCCTGCCGATCATCAACATGCCGGGCGTCCAGGTCGAGGCGGGCGAGGTGCCCGTCGCGACGATCACCCTGGCGGAGTTCGCCGAGGGGTCCTACCTGGTCATGGCGACCCGGCGCGGGATCATCAAGAAGACGTCCCTCGAGCAGTTCGAGCGCGTGCGCTCCACCGGCATCCGGGCGATCACGCTCGACGAGAAGGACGAGCTCGCCTGGGTCGGCGTCTCGACCGGCGAGGACGACATCATCATCGCCACGGCCCAGGGCATGCTCGCGAAGTTCCACGAGAACGAGGTGCGGGCGATGGGCCGTGACGCCGGCGGCGTGATCGGCATCCGGCTGCTCAAGAAGCAGGGCGACGAGGTGGTCGCGATGAGCGTCGTCCAGCCAGGCGCGGATCTCCTCGTGCTCACCGAGACGGGGTACGGCAAGAAGACCTCGATCGACGACTTCCGGATCAAGCACCGTGGCGGCCAAGGCGTGCGCCTGATCTCGCTCGAGGGCCGCAAGACCGGTGTCGTCGCGGCCGTCCAGCAGGTCACCGAGATGGACGAGGAGCTCGTCCTGATCTCGGCCCAGGGCCAGGTGGTCCGCACGGACCTCGACACGGTGAACCGGTACTCGCCGAACGCGCGCGGCGTGATCGTCATGCGCCTCAATGAGGGCGATCGCGTGGTCGGAATCGCGGCCTTCCGGCCGGGGTTGGCGGAAGGGCGCGAATCGGACGACAATGACGCCCCGGAGTCGACGCCGGGCTCCCCGCCGAAGCCGCCCAGCGGCCAGGCGTGAGCGTCGCATCCGGCCGGCTGGAGGACTCGCCCGTGTACGCGGACCAGTTCCAGATCTACACCGGCAACGCGAACCGGGATCTCGCCGAGAAGATCTGCCGCTACCTCGGCAGCGAGCTCGGCGATGCCCAGGTGTTCGAGTTCGCGAATGAGAACATCTTCGTGAAGATCATGGAGAACGTCCGCGAGAAGGACGTCTTCATCGTCCAGCCCACGAGCAGCCCCGTGAACAAGTCGATCATGGAGCTGCTGATCATGATCGACGCCTTCAAGCGGGCGTCCGCCGGCCGCATCACGGCCGTGGTCCCGTACTACGCGTACGGCCGCTCCGACAAGAAGGACCAGCCCCGCGTGCCGATCACGGCGCGGCTCGTGGCCGACATGATCTCGGTCGCGGGCGCGGACCGGATGCTCACGATGGACCTCCACCAGGGCCAGATCCAGGGTTTCTTCAACATCCCGGTCGATGAGCTGACCGCGGTCCACATCCTGTCGAACTACTTCAAGCACAAGCACATCGAGGACCTCGTGGTCGTGACCGACCTCGGGTTCGCGAAGCGCGCCCGCACGTTCGCCGAGCTGCTGGATGCGCCGCTGGCGATCATCGAGAAGCGCCGCGTCGGGAACCTCGACCGTGCCGAGCTCCTCAACGTCATCGGCGAGGTCCGCGGCAAGCGGGCGATCATCGTCGACGACGAGGTCGACACGGCCGGAACGCTGATCGAAACCGTGAACGCGCTCGGGCGCGAGGGCGTGACCGAGATCTATGCCTGCGCCACCCACGGGGTGCTGTCCGGCTCAGCCGTCGATCGGATCAACGACTCGGCGCTGCGCGAGCTCGTCCTGACGGACACCGTGCCGCTCCCGCCGTCGAAGCAGGCGGCGAAGATCACGACGTTGTCGATCGCGCCGCTGATCGGTGAGGCGATCAAGCGGATCCACCGCGGCGAGTCCGTGGGCGCCCTCTTCTCGAGCGAGGTCGAGTTCACGCAGGAGATGCTCCTCTGGGAGGACGGCATCGCGAAGAAGCTCGACGTTCGCTTCCACGACGAACGTGACGACACGGACACGCCGAAGGAGCCGGCCCTGGCCGGATCCGGGAGCGCTGGCAGCGGCGGCGGCGCCGGCGAAGGTGAGGATCGATGAGCCTGCAGCTCCACCGCCCCGATGAGCAGGGGCTGCTCAAGCCCGAGCCCGGGCCGGCGCCCGACTACCGCGAGCAGCTCCGATCGCCCCGCTGGGGCGCGGCGCTCGGCGGTGGCAGGATGCCGAAGCTCGGCAACACGGAGATGCGCCCGACCTCGCGGCTCGTGTCCCTGATGTTCTGGCTGGGCCTGGGTGCGATGACCTTCGTGCTCCTCGTGCTCGGGTACGGCGTCGGGTTCTGGCACTTCCCGGCCTGACGAACGAGCTGATCCTCCGGCCGCTCACGGCGGCCGATCTCCTCTCGGCCGACTCCCTGCTTCGTGACGGCCTCGGCGGCCGGATGCAGGCGCGACGCGGCGAGCTGGTGGACGTGCTCGATGGCGGAGCGGGGGTCATGGCGTTCGAAGGCGCGGGCGGCGACGCGATCGGGATCGTGACGTGGCTGCGCGAGGGCGAGCGCGCCGAGATTCGGGCCGTCGCGGTTGCGCAATCGGCGCGAAGGCGCGGCGTCGGGAGGGCGCTGATGGAGGCCGCGCAAACGGAGCTCGCAGCCGACGGCGTGCGCGCGGCGTGGCTCGTGACGACGAACGACAACGCCCCGGCCCTCCGGCTGTACCACTCGTTGGGCTATGCGGTCACCGAGATCCGCCACGGCGCGATCGATGAGATCCGGCGCACGCTCAAGCCCACCATCCCGCTCGTCGGCCACGCCGGCGTGGAAATGCACGACGAGCTGGAGCTGACGAAGGACCTCGCCCTCGACTGACCCGGCGCTCGGCGTCGATTGAGCATTTCGACACACCAGATCGACGAGGTTCGTCGCCGCAACGCCCAAACCACGTCGATGTGATGGCGAATCGGCACAAAAGTGACGCGGTTCGGGCCCCAAATCGGTCGGATCGAACCCAACCTCGTCCAACTCGGTAGCCAGACTGCACATCCGGCGATGGCGCCCGCGACGACGAGGCTGAGGCGGCGCGGAGCCGAAACCCGACCCGGGAGCCGGGGATTCGGAGACCTCCCCGTATACTTCACGGCCCATGCTTGGCTTCCTTTCCCGATTCGTCGACTCCAACGACCGTGAGCTGAAGCGGATCCAGCCGTTCGTCGACGAGGC
This sequence comes from Candidatus Limnocylindrales bacterium, assembly GCA_035248345.1. Classification (GTDB taxonomy): domain Bacteria; phylum Chloroflexota; class Limnocylindria; order Limnocylindrales; family CSP1-4; genus UBA5189. The sequence continues at coordinate 92,266 of DATFHO010000082.1, read as the reverse complement.
CAACGATCTCGAGGACGAGATCAAGGCACTGTCAGACGACGAAATCCGCGCCCGCTTTCAAGCGATCCGCGACGAGTTCCGCGAGACCGTCACCCCGGAGGAGCCGTCCGAGGACGAGCGCCACCATCCCGACCTCGAGCGCCGGCGCGAGCTGGCGAAAGCGCGCCGCAAGCGCGAGCTCGACGCGGTCCAGGACGCGCTCGACGACGTCCTCCCCGAGGTGTTCGCGATGGCCCGCGAGGCCATGGTTCGGACCCTCGGGATGCGCCATTTCGATGAGCAGTTCATCGGCGCCGTCGTGCTCCATCAGGGCAAGATCGCGGAGATGAAGACCGGCGAGGGCAAGACCCTCGTCGCGCCGCTCGCGGCAATCCTCAACGCGATCGCGGGCCGCGGCGTCCACGTCGTGACGGTCAACGACTACCTCGCCCGCCGCGACCCGCAGTGGATGGGCCCCGTGTTCCACTTCCTGGGCCTTTCGGTCGGGATGATCCTCGGCCATCAGTCGGACGGTGGCGCGGCGTCGTACATCTTCGAGCCGGGCTACCCGACGAACGACGAGCGGCTCATCAACCTGCGCCCCGTCAGCCGCCGCGAGGCGTACGCCGCGGACGTGACGTACGGCACGAACAACGAGTTCGGGTTCGATTACCTCCGCGACAACATGGTCACGGAGCTCCACGAGCGCGTGCAACGCGAGCGCTACTTCGGCATCGTCGACGAGGTCGACAACATCCTCATCGACGAGGCGCGCACGCCGCTGATCATCAGCGGCCAGGCCGAGGAGTCGGGCGACCTGTACTACACGTTCGCGCGGCTGGTGCCCCGCCTGCGCGAGCGCCGCGACGACTGGGTCGAAGGCGACCCCGAGGACGGCGACTACTTCATCGACCTCAAGGACAAGGCCGTCAGTCCGACCGAGGAGGGCGTCGACCGCATCGAGAAACTCCTCGGGGTCGACAACCTGTACGACGCCGACCCGCGCTACGCCCGTCATTTCGAGCAGGCGCTCCGCGCCCATGCGCTGTACAAGCGCGACCGCGACTACATCGTCAAGGACGGCGAGATCATCATCGTCGACGAGTTCACGGGCCGGCAGATGCCCGGACGCCGCTGGTCGGAGGGCCTGCACCAGGCCATCGAGGCCAAGGAGGGGCTCCGCGTCCAGCGCGAGTCCGTGACGATGGCGACGATCACGTTCCAGAACTACTTCCGCCTGTACGACAAGCTCGCGGGCATGACCGGTACCGCGATGACCGAGGCGGAGGAGCTCCACAAGATCTACCAGCTCGAGGTCGTGGCGATCCCCACCCACCGCCCGATGGTCCGGCAGGACCAGACGGACCTCGTCTACCTGAACGAGAAGGCGAAGTTCAACGCGCTCGTCGACGAGATCCGCGAGATGACCGAAGCCGGCAGGCCCGTGCTCGTCGGCACCGTGTCGGTCGAGAAGTCGGAGAAGCTCGGCGACCTCCTGAAGCGAAGCGGGATCAAGCACGAGGTCCTGAACGCGAAGTTCCACGAGAAGGAGTCGGGCATCGTCGCCCAGGCGGGCCGAACCGGCGCCGTGACGATCGCGACGAACATGGCCGGCCGCGGCACGGACATCCTGCTCGGCGGCAACCCAGCCGGCCTCGCGTCGGACCTGCTGCATCGCAAGGGCCTGAACCCGGCCGAGGTCGACAAGGACACCTACGCCGCCGCCCTCGCCGAGGCGAAGGCCATCACCGAGGAGGACCACGACAAGGTCGTCAAGGCGGGTGGCCTGCACATCATCGGCACGGAGCGGCACGAGAGCAGGCGCATCGACAACCAGCTCCGCGGCCGCGCGGGCCGGCAGGGCGACCCGGGCTCCTCGCGCTTCTACCTCTCGCTCGATGACGACCTCATGAAGCGGTTCGCCTCCGACCGGGTCGCGAGCCTCATGGAGCGGATGGGCCTCGACGAGGACAACTACATCGAGTCGGGCATCGTCGGCAAGACGATCGAGAGCGCCCAGACCCGCGTCGAGGGCTTCAACTTCGACATCCGCAAGCGCGTCGTCGAGTTCGACGACGTCATCAACAAGCAGCGCGAGACGATCTACGCCGAGCGCGACAAGGTCCTCCGCAACGAAGACCTGACCGAGACGATCCGGGCGTTCCTCGACGAGGACCTCGAGGAGATCGTCCACCGCCATCTCGAGGGTGACGAGGTCACCGAGGAGAACCTCGCGGAGCTGCTCCTCGAGCTGCATCGCATGGGCCTGGGGCCGGACCGCATCTCCCACGACGAGCTCGTCGGCCTTCGATCGGCCAACGCCGTCAGCGAGCACATCCGCGAGGTCGCGGACAAGCTCCTGGAGACGCGCGAGCAGGAGGTCGGGCCCGATGCCTGGGCGACGATCGAACGATTCGTGCTCCTGCGCTCGATCGACACGCTGTGGGTCGAGCACCTGACCGAGCTCGACGACATGCGCCGCGGCATCGGCCTGCGTGGCTATTCGCAGCAGGACCCGCTCAACGAGTTCAAGAAGGAGGCCTTCGGCCTCTACGAGGAGCTGTCGGGGTTCATTCGCCACCAGGTCGCGAACACGATCTTCCGGGTCCAGATCCAGCCGCAGCAGCCGCCCCAGGGCGTCTTCCAGATGCAGGGTCCCGGGATGGCAGCGCCGGGCGCGGCGCGCTCGGGCGGGAACAACGCCGCCAAGCGCGTGGCCGGCAGCTTCGCCGGGCCGGGCGTTTCGGGCACCGCCGGTTCGGCGCGCGCCCTGACGACGAGTGGCGGTGCCGGCGCAGCGGCAGCAGGCAATGGCACGAACGGCGGCGGCGGCGGCGCGCGCGTCGCGGCAGGCGGCGGGCAGCAGGCGCGACCCGGCTTCACGCCGACGGGCGGCAAGATCGGGCGCAACGACGCGTGCTGGTGCGGATCGGGGCTCAAGTACAAGAAGTGTCACGGGCGGTAGGCCGCCGGCCCCTGCTCCAGACGACGGCGCTGCTCGTCGCCGGCGTTGCGCTCGGTGGGGCGGCGCTGATCAGCTACATCGCCCTCCAGATCACGATCCAGGGCGCTCGTGACGAGCAACGGCACGCCGACGCGATCGTCGTCCTCGGTGCGGCCCAGTTCAACGGCGTCCCGGGCGGCGTCTTCGAGGCGCGGCTCCAGCACGCGGTCGACCTGTACCACGCCGGCGTCGCGAAATACCTCGTCGTGACCGGCGGCAAGCTCCCGGGCGATCGCACGACGGAGGGCGCGACGGCCCGCAAGTGGGCGATCGACCACGGCGTCCCGCGCAGCGCGATCCTCGGCGAGTTCGCAGGACGCTCGACGCTCGAGTCGCTGGAGGCCGTCGAGGGGATCTTCCGCGACCACGGCCTGACGACGGCGGTGTTCGTCAGCGATCGAACGCACATGCTGCGCGTCCTGCGGATGGCGACCGACCTCGGGATCACGGGCTGGGGATCGCCGACGGCCACGAGCCCGACGGACCTCGAGACGGGCCGACGGACCCAGGCGATGGTCCATGAGATCGGCGGCCTGCTCGCCTACTACGTCGGCGGGGGTCGCCTCATCGACGACGCCGCGACGGTCGCGAGCCCGTAGCCGCGCCTGATACCGTGCTCGCCTGATCGGCGGGTCGGAGGGGCACGCCGGCGAGAGGGAGGGATCCATGGACCTGTCGAAGGTCAGCCCGGCCGACAAGCGAATCCTGTACGCCGCGATCGGCGTCGTGATCGGCGGAATCGTCGGGATCATCGACGCCTGGGGCGCGTTTGCCTACCTCGGGCTCATCGGCGGCGTCGCGGCTGGCTACGTCGTGCTGCAGCCGCAGCTGGCGCCGGCCATGAAGCTGCCGATGCAGAAGCCGCAGCTCCTGCTCGCGTGCGGCGTGATCGCGGCCGGGGGGTTCGCGCTCGCGATCCTCACGTACCTCCGCTTCGCCCTCGACATCACGCGGATCTACTCGATCCTGTTCGACCTCGGGTTCGTCGCGGCGCTCGCGCTGCTGTGGTTCACGTGGACGGACTACAAGATGACGATGCCTGCGCCGGCCGCCGCGAACCCGGCGCCCGCGGCGGCTACGACGCCCGAGCCGCCCGCGCCGCCCACCGCCTAGCGAGCGTTGGGGTGGCCCAACGATTGCAGGATGCCCGGCATGCCCATGCCGGGCATTTTTCCCTCTTGAGACACGGAAACCCCGCCCGTATACTCCTCGACAACCCCTACGCGATGCCCAGCGCCCAGCCCCGGCGAATCGCGCCTGAGGCCGCGCAGCGCGTCGAGAATCGAATCCGTGCCGCCGCCGAAGAGAGGGATTCGTGAAGCAGGCTGAAGAAGCGACCTTCGTCGACCTGATCGCCTGTGAACGTGATTGCCGCAACTGCAGCTACGCCGCTGCATTGGACTGCGACGGCAATTGCGGCGTCTGTCCGCACAACGGCTACTGTCCCTGCGTGAACCCCGTCGTCGTCCGGAGCAAGTCGGCCCTGCGCCTCATCGAGCTCCGTCCGATCCTGCTCCAGGACCTCCGGGTCCACGGGAACTAGTGGACGCCGCGCGCGCCCGCGACCTGGTGGAGCGGATCCGAACGACCTCGGGGCGTCTTTGACCTCCCAGGCAAGCAAGCTCGACTGACCGAGCTCGACGCCAGCGCGTCGGAGCCGGGGTTCTGGGACGACAGCCGCGCCGCGCAGGAGGCCCTGCGCGAAGCCGACGGCCTCCGTGGTGATCTCGAGCTCTGGAACGCGCTGCTCGCGCGGGCGGACGACCTCGAGACGACCGTCGAGCTGGCCCAGGAGGCGGGTGACGCCGAGCTCGAGGCCGAGGCGGATCGCGCGACCGAGGACCTCGACGCCGAGTTCGCGCAGCACCGCACGCAGCTGCTGTTCTCCGGCGAGTACGACGACCGGCCCGCGATCCTGACGATCAGCGCCGGCGCTGGTGGCACCGAAGCGACCGACTGGGCCCAGATGCTGCTCCGGATGTACCTCCGCTGGTCGGAGCGGCACCGGTTCAAGACGGACATCATCGACCAGCAGGAAGGCGAGCAGGCGGGCCTCAAGAGCGTGTCCGTGGCGGTCAACGGCCGCGGCGCGTACGGCTGGCTCCGTGCCGAGCGCGGCGTCCACCGCCTGGTCCGGATCTCGCCGTTCGATGCCCAGAACCGGCGCCAGACAACGTTCGGCCTCGTCGAGGTGATGCCCGAGCCGGACGAGGACGCCCCGATCGAGCTGAACTGGGATGAGATCCGCGTCGACACGTACCGATCCCAGGGCGCGGGCGGCCAGCACGTCAACAAGACGGACTCCGCGGTGCGGCTCACGCACCTGCCGACCGGGATCGTCGCCCAGTCGCAGAACGAGCGATCGCAGACGCAGAACAAGGAAACCGCCATCAAGGTCCTGACGGCGCGCCTCCTCGAACGCCAGCTCGAGGAGAAGGAGGAGGAGCTGCGGCGCCTCCGCGGCGAGCACGTCGAGGCGGGCTGGGGCAACCAGATCCGGAGCTACGTCCTGCACCCGTACCAGATGGTGAAGGACCTGCGGACCCAGCAGGAGACATCGAACACGACGGCCGTCCTCGACGGCGACCTCGATGCCTTCATGCAGGCGGAGCTGGAGCGGCTCGCGACCGGCGGCGACGGCGAGTGACGCGGGCCGCTTCGTGACCTCGAGTCGCGCCGCCGGGATCACGATCAGGCAGGCGACGGTCGACGACCTCCCGGACGCGCACCGCGTCTGGCGAGACGCGATCGATGCGTACACGGAGCGGCTCGGGTCTCAGCCCCTGCCGCGCGAGAACCCGGGCGTGATGCGCCTGCACGCGCACTGCATCGCGACGGACCCGACGCGGTTCCAGGTCGCGGTCCGCACCAGCATCCGCGGCGAGGGCCGCGTCGTCGGGTTCGGGTCGGCGGTGGATCGCGGACCGCTGTGGTTCCTGTCGATGCTGTTCGTGGACCCGGCGGAACAGGCACGCGGGCTCGGGAAGGCGCTGCTCGGCGCGCTGCTCCCGCGGGAGCTCGACGGCCGCGTGCTGGCAACGTGCACGGACGCGGCGCAACCCATCTCGAACGGCCTGTACGCGACGCTCGGGATCGCGCCGCGGATGCCGATGTTCAACTGCGTGGGCTATCGGGATGCGGGCTTCGAATGGCCGCAGCTCGCGGATGGCGTGCGCGCGGAGCAGGTCGACGACCACGCCACGTGGGCAGCGAGCCGCGAGCTGGCCGAGTTCGACACGCAGCTCCTCGGATTCACGCATCCCCAGGACCACGCGTTCATCGCCGCGGAGCCGCGGCACGCCTTCGCGCTCCGCAACGCCGACGGCTCGCTGCTCGGGTACGGGTACGCGGGCGAGATCGGCCGCCTCGGCCCGATCGCGGTCGCCGATCCCGCGCTCCTCGCGCCCTTCCTCGGCGTCCTGCTCCGGAGCGTGCCGGCGCGCGGCGCCCAGGCGGTGTGGATCCCGGGTGCCGCCGGTGCTGCGCTGTCGACCGCAGTCCAGTCCGGCCTGCGCATCGAAGGCTTCCCGGTGCTCGCCAGCTGGTCGCGCCCGTTCACCGATTACGGACGGTACGTACCGATCTCCCCCGGACTGGTCTGATCGTCCCATAGTTGCCTTCGCGCAACGGGTGGTAAGGTCAAACGAACGTCGTGCTGACCCAGACTCGAACCACCGACGCGACCCGTGATGCTGCCGGCACCATCGCCGGCACGCGTGCCGACGCGCGCCGTCCCGTTCTCGTGCTCGAGGACGTCACGAAGACGTACCCCAACGGCCGCGATGCCCTGAAGGACGTCGACCTCGTGGTGCCGGAGGGCGATTTCGTGTTCCTCGTCGGCGCCTCGGGCGCCGGCAAGTCCACGCTGATGAAGCTGCTGATCCGCGACGAGCTGGCCACGCAGGGCACGGTGACCCTCGATGGCGACGATCTCTCGCGCCTGCCCCGGCGCCGCGTGCCCCACGTCCGCCGCAAGGTCGGGATCGTGTTCCAGGATTTCAAGCTGCTGCCCAAGAAGAACGTGCGCGAGAACATCGGGTTCGCGCTCGAGGTCACCGGTACGCCGCGCAGGAAGATCAAGCCCGCGGTCGATCGCGTGCTCGCCCTCGTCGGGCTCGTCCAGCAGGCCGAGCAGTATCCGCACCAACTCTCGGGCGGCGAGCAGCAGCGCACGGCGATCGCCCGCGCGCTCGTGCACGACCCGCGGATCGTCATCGCCGACGAGCCCACGGGCAACCTTGACCCCCTGATCTCGTGGGAGATCCTCCAGCTCCTGCTCCGCATCAACGAGCTCGGTGTGACCGTGCTCATGGCCACCCACGACGCCGACGTCGTCACGGCCCTTCGGAAGCGCGTCGTCGCGCTCGAAGAGGGCCGGATCGTGCGCGACGAGGTCGGTGGCGGCTACCACCGGGCCGGGTAGGGCGCCGACGATGCTCGGGTTCCTCGGGTTCAGCATCCGCCGGGCGTGGCAGGGCTTCTGGCGCAACGCGGCGATGAGCCTCGCTGCTACGGCCACGATGATGCTGATGCTCCTCCTGCTCGCATCGTTCTGGATCGTGCAGGCCGGGTTCCTGGCGTCCCTCCGGTACGTCGAGGACAAGGTCGGCGTGGTGGCGGATCTCCACGACGATGTCGCGCAGGCGAAGCTCGACGACCTGGTCGGCCGACTGAAGGTCATGCCCGAGGTGCGTTCGGTCGAGTACATCTCGAAGGACCAGGCGCTCGCCCGCTATCGCGAGCAGCGCGCCGCCCAGGGCCAGCCGGACATGACGCAATACCTCCCGGAGAACCCGCTCCCGGCGAGCCTGGAGGTGAAGCTCCGGAACCCGACGGACTACAGCACGATCGCGAACATGCTCGGCGGTGAGCCGATCGTGGCAACCGTGCAGAACATCGAGGACACCACCGAGCGGCTGACGTCCGTGACGAACTTCCTGCGCACCTTCGGCGTGCTGCTGCTCGTCGTCATCGGCGCGATCGTGCTGTTCATCGTCATCAACACGATTCGGCTCGCCGTGCTCGGCCGCGCCGAAGAGATCGAGGTGATGCGCCTCGTCGGTGCGTCGGACGCGTTCATCCGCTGGCCGTTCGTGTTCGAGGGTGCCCTCGTGGGGCTGTTCGGGGCCATCGTGACGCTCGGGGTGCTCGTCGGCGCCTCGGAGCCGCTGTCACGGTTCATGGTCGGGTTCTTCCAGATCCTCCCGATCAGCGTCGGCTCCATCTCCCGCGACGTCACGATCCTGGTGGTCGGCGCCGGGATCGGGCTCGGCGTGCTCGGTGCCTGGGTGTCCGTTCGGACCTACCTGATCCGCTAGCGGTAGGCTTGCGCCCCGACCGAGCCCGCGGCGGGCGCACCTGAGAGGACCTCGCACAACCCATGCTCCCCAGCGATCCCGAGCAGGCGCCCGGCGGCGCCACCCCCACCGACGCGGGCACGACCCCAACCGACACCTCGGCACCGCCGCCCACCGGCCTCCTCGACGTCCCCGTGACGCCGCTCGTGCCGATCGCCCCACCTCCCGAACGGCGGCGCGGCTGGGCCTTCGCGGCCTCGCTCGTCCTCGTCGCGATCCTGGGCGGCGGCGCGCTGTTCATGTCCGGCTATTCGATCGGTCGGGACGCCGGCCGTGCCGGTGGCGGATCGGTTGACGAGACGACCGCCTGGAAGCCGTTCTGGGACGTCTACGACGCGGTCACGAACCGCTTCCCGCTCGCGCCCGTCGACCGGACGAAGCTCGTCGAAGGCGCGATCAAGGGCCTCGTCGACTCGCTCGGCGATCCCTATTCGACCTACCTGAGCCCCGACGACTACAAGGGCACGCTCGACGACATCTCGGGCACGTTCGAAGGCATCGGTGCGGAGATCGGCGCGGTCGACGACAACGGGAACACGAGCGACTGCTCCACGTTCGGCGCCGGCTGCCACATGGTGGTGATCGCCCCGATCGAGGGCTCGCCTGCGGAGGCCTCCGGGCTGCTCGCGGGCGACGTCATCTCGCAGATCGATGGCGCGTCGCTCGACGGCCTCACCGCCGACCAGGCACGGGACATGGTCCGCGGCAAGGCCGGCACGACCGTCACGCTGCACATCCTTCGCTACGCCATTCCCGCCGGAGCGAGCGGGGCGCCCGCGACACCCGCGCCGGCTTCCTCGCCGAAGCCGCGCGAGCTGCTCAAGGAGCTCGACGTCACGATCACCCGCGCCAAGGTGCAGCGGCGCGAGGTCACGAGTCGCGTCCTCGCCAACGGCACCGTCGGCTACGTGTACCTGTCGGGCTTCTCCGACAACGGCGCGAAGGAGACGAAGAAGGCGCTGCAGGAGTTCAAGGACAAGGGAATCAAGAAGATCGTGTTCGACCTGCGCGGCAATCCGGGCGGGTTCGTGGTCGATGCCCTCAACGTCGCCAGCCAGTTCATCGCCAGCGGCCCGGTCTACTGGACCCAGGACGCCCAGGGCGCGCAGGTGGAGACCGACGCCACTGGCGACGGCGTCGTCACGGACACGTCGATCCAGGTCGTCGTCCTGATCGACAAGGGCTCCGCGTCGGCCTCCGAGATCGTGGCCGGCGCGCTCCAGGATCGCGGCCGGGCCAAGCTGATCGGCGAGACGTCGTACGGCAAGGGCACGGTCCAGGAGTGGATCGACCTCGGCGGCCTCGGTGGCGTGAAGCTCACCGTGAACAAGTGGCTGACGCCGGACAAGCGCTGGATCCACCACGTCGGGCTCACGCCGGACGTCGCGGTCACGGTTCCCGCGGACAACCCGCCCGGCGTGGATCCCGTGCTCGACACGGCGCTCGAGGTGCTCGGCGCCACCGCATTCGTGCCGGGGGAGCGCCTGCTCGCCGCATAGCCGCCCGCGGGGAAACTCAGCCGCTTTTCGTGACACTCGGCACATAGCCCTTTGCGCCGGGGCGGCAGACCCTCTGGCCATGTCCCATCCCAGTGGGCTGCTGCATCAAGGCTGGCAGCAAGCCGTGCTCGATAGCGTCACCGACGGGATCTACCTGGTCGACCACGCACGCACGATCACCTACTGGAACCCCGGCGCCGAACGGCTGTCGGGCTACCCGGCCGCGGTGGTCGTCGGGCGCTCCTGCTTCGCCAACATCCTCGCGCACGTGGACGAGGGCGGCAACCCGCTGTGCGCGACTCGCTGCCCATTGGCGGCCACGATCGAGGACGGCGATCCGCGCGAGGCGGACGTGTGGCTGCGCCACCGGGACGGCCATCGCCTTCCCGTCCGAATCCGGGCGGCGGCGATTCGCGACGCCGCTGACTGCGTCGTCGGTGCGGTCGAGGTGTTCACGGATGCGACCGAGCTCGTGACGGCGCGAGCAGACGTCGTTGCCGCACGCCGCAGTGCAGCCAGAGATCCCCTCACCGACCTGCCCAACCGTCGGGCGTTCGACGAAGCGCTGACGGCTCGGATGGAAGGGTTTCATCGAAACGGGTGGGGGTTCAGCGTTGCGATCGCCGACGTCGACCAGCTCAAGACGCTCAACGACCGGCACGGACACCCGACGGGCGACCTCGCCCTCCAGACCATCGCCGCGTCGCTCCGCTCGGCGTCTCGCCTCGGCGACATGGTCTGCCGATGGGGCGGCGACGAGTTCGCGGTCCTCATCGACGGCGCCTCGCTCGATCTCGCCGTTGCGGCGGCCGAGCGCTTCCGGGTGATGGTCGCGCGCTCTCGGATCGGCTTTGGCCGGCGCAGGCTCCGAGCGACTGTGAGCATCGGCGTTGCCGCGCCGGTGTCGGGCGAGTCGGCGGAGTCGCTGCTGCAGCGGGCCGACGCCGCGCTCTACCGGGCGAAGACGAATGGGAAGAACGTCGTCGTCGCCGACCAGCGCCACACCGGCTGATGCACACCACACGCCCCGACCTCGGCGTCCGGTTCAGCGCCGGGCGATTCCCCACCGTCGCGAGGGTCCTCGGCGACACTGCTGCGGCGGTCGCTGCCATCGGCCTGTTGGGCCATGCCCTGCGGCTGTACTCGCTGGCGTCGTGGCTGCCGGGCGCCCGCGTCCTCCCTGCCAGCTCCGCGATCGTTGCGCTCCTGCTCGGCACGGCGCTCCATGCAAGCGCGACCACGAGCGCCACGCACGGATCACGCAGGTCGAGGATTGCCCTGATCGCGGCTTCCGCAGCGCTGGTGATCTCCCTGGCGGCCGTGGCCGAGTGGATCATCGGTATGCGTGGCGGCATCGAGCAGGTGCTGTTTCCTGACGGCGCGGCAATCGACGCATCCGCCGCTCCCGGCAGGATCGCGCTCCCGGTGGCGGTGGGGTACGTCCTCGCCTCGACAGCCCTGCTGCTGCGTGCCCGATCCCGGCGCGGGGGACTCTCGTCGACCATCGCGACCCTCGCGCTGTTCGTCGCCTTCGTGAACGGAGCGGGCCACCTGTATGGCTCCGAGCTCCTGACCACCGCAGGCGGCAGCGTCAGCGCCCTGCCTGCGACGGTCGCCCTCCTCGCGATCACGATCGGCATCGCGATCCTCCCGCCTTATGCGAGCGTCGTGGAGCGGCTGCTGGATCCGGGACCCTCGGGACTGCTCGCCCGCCGCCTGGCTCGCGCGCTACCGGTCATCGCACTGGGCGGGTGGGTCGGCGTGCAGGCATATGAGCAGCACCTCCTCGCCACCCAGCAGATCGCCGCGCTCGAGGTCGTTGGGGTGTCAGGCCTCGTCTTCCTCCTCGCAACGGTCGCAACGAATGCCGTCGGCATCGTCGCCGAGGAGCGCGACGACGCACGCAACGTCCGCACCACGCTCGTGGACGCGCAGGCGAGACTCGCCGCGGCGGTCGAGCAATCGCACGAAGCCGTGGTCATGACCGACCTGGACGGCAACATCACGTTCGTCAATCCCGCCTTCGAACGAATGACCGGGTATCCGGCGGCGGAGGTCCTCGGAAGGAACCCGCGCATCCTGAAGAGCGGCCGGCAGTCACCCGCGTTCTACAAGGCAATGTGGGCGGCATTGACGGCGGGCCTCCCGTGGGTCGCCGAGATGACCAACCGCCGGAAGGACGGGAGCCTGTACCTTGAAGAGGCCGTCTTCACGCCGATCCGAGATCAGGCCGGGGCGATCGGGGGCTATGTCGCGGTCAAGCGGGACGTCACTCGGGAGCGTGCACTTGAGACCACGACGGCCGCGCTCGCCCGTGAGCGAGCCCTCGTCGCCGACACGCTGCGGCGAATCCCTTCCGGCCTCACCGCCGAAGCGACGGCCATCGCGATCGCGGACCAGATCGTGTCGACCGGGCGCGCCACGCACGCCCACATCATCCTGTTCGGTGCCTCCGGTCGTGCAGACTCGCTCGCCTTCGTCGCCGCCGACGGAACCCCGGGACCCAACTTCTCGATCAGCGCGGAGCGCACGCGGCAGCTCCTCGAGCGGGCGCGTCGGGGGCCCTCGATCGAGACGGTGCGCCTCTCGAGCTCCCATCCATATGCCAGCACGGTGCAGGCGCTGGGCGTCCGCGCAGCCGCGTATGTCCCGATCGTCGTGGCGGGTGATCCAATCGGCATGCTCATCGTCGGTGCCGCCTCGAAGGACGCCGGAACCCAGCTGGCCGAATCCATTGCGGCCCTGAAGGAGTTCGCGGACCTCGCAGGCCTGCTGCTCGAAGGAACGATCGGCGCCCATGCGGCGCTTGCCGGGCTGCGCCAGTCGATTGGCGATGCGCTGCTCACGAGAAGGTTCTCGACCGTCTTCCAGCCGATCGTGGAGATCGAGACGTTGGAGCCCGTCGGTTTCGAGGCGCTCACGCGCTTCGACGACCTCGGGCCGCCGGACCACGTGTTCGCGTCCGCCAAACGTCTCGGACTGGGCAGCAAGCTCGAATCGGAGACGCTGGCCGCCGCCGTCGCTGCGATGTCGGAGCTCCCGGAGGGCGCCTTCGTCACGCTGAACGTCTCGCCGACCCTGATCCTGGACGAGCACGGCCTGGATGCGCTGCCGAGCGGTGCGGCGCGAAGGATCGTCCTCGAGATCACGGAGCGCGACCTGATCCAGGACTACGAGGATCTGCGCGAGCGTTTGCGCCGCGGCGATGCCCTCCTGCCGATTGCGGTCGACGACACTGGCGCGGGTGCGGCGAACCTGAACCACCTCGTTGAGCTCCACGCCCAATACCTGAAGGTGGACATCGGCCTGGTCCGCAACATCGACAGCGACCTTTCGCGACAGGCCATCGTCGCGGCGCTTGTCGCATTCGCACGCCAGACTGAGTGCGAGGTCATTGCGGAAGGCGTCGAGACCGAACGCGAGCGCGCTGCGTTGCATCGACTCGGCGTCACCCTTGGCCAGGGCTTCCTCTTCGGCAGGCCGGCTCCCGCGACGAGCTGGCGCGCCGGCCACGACCGCAAGGCCCGTCCGCATCACGGAACCGCGCGTCGCGGAGCGCGGCAGCCACGGGCGCGGGCACTGCCGGCGGCGTAGACAGCCGCGGGCGCGGCCGGTGGCGCCCCGCAACGGCAAGCCGATACGGAAACCCCTCCTTGCGCCGCACGCCGACTTCCGATACGGTTTCGGGGAACGAAAGGAGGTGATGTGCAGTGTCAGAACACGGTCGCTGCACCACCTCGCAGGAGATGGCCGTCTAGTCGGTCACCCGCTGCGGGTGGTGAAGCCGCAACATCGAGCGCCGGTCCCACGGGACCGGCGCTCGTGCGTCCGGGACTAGAATGCGCGGCCCATGGCCGAAGACAAGACGATCTCCGTCAACCGCCGCGCCCGCCACGAGTTCTCGATCGAGGACTCGATGGAGGCCGGCCTCGTGCTGACCGGCACCGAGATCAAGTCCATTCGGGCCGGGAAGGTCAGTCTGGCCGACGCCTTCGCTCGCATCAACCGCGACGAGGCGTGGCTCATCGGTGCGCATATCGCGCCCTGGGAGGGCGGCAACCGCGAGAACCACGAGCCGAAGCGTGACCGCAAGCTGCTCCTCCACCGCGACCAGATCGATGAGCTGCTCGGCAAGACGAAAGCAAAGGGCCTGACGCTCGTGCCGTTGAAGCTGTACATCACGGCCCGCGGCAAGGCCAAGCTCGAGCTCGGGATGGGCAAGGGCAAGAACCTCTACGACCGACGACGCGAGATCGCGGCGCGCGACTCGAAGCGCGAGGTCGAGCGGGAGCTCGCGGAGTCTGGTCGCCGGTAGGCCGTCCAAGGCGGAGCCCTCGCCGGGGCCGATGGCACGGGTGCAGCACCGCACCGCCTGCCGGACGGCCTGTACCGAATGACACATATCGGCCGCGGACCACCACCCGCGCACCGCACCGAGCTGGGCGATGGCTCGGCGGCCCTCCCAGGGGGAACCTCGACGCAGATCAACCGGCATGTCGCTGGAAGCTCGTTCGAGGTCCGATCTCATGTTCCGCACGCTCGCTTTCGGCGTCATCGCCCCGCTCATGCTCCTGGTGGCAGCGCCATCCGTGATGGCGGCAAGCCCTGCCCAGGTTCAGCTCGAAGGAACGCTCGAGCTCGTGCATGGCGAAGACTTCGACACGGGCACGTCGGTGTACGAATACCGGCTCCGTACGGACCGGGAGACCGTTCGGCTCTCGTTCGATGGCGACGCGCCGGCAGGCTTCCTCAACGGTGCCAGGGTCCGCGTGCATGGCCACCGCCCGGGTACCGGCAGCGGCACGTTCGCCGCGGATGGCGGCACGTCGTCGGGCACCGTGCTCATGTCGGCTCCGGGCTCCACGGGCTCTCGCCGTCTCGCGGTCGTGCTCATCAACTTCTCCAACAACACGACCAAGCCGTTCACTCGCAGCTTCGTCAACGGCGTGGTCTTCACCAACAGCAACTCCGTGCGCGCCTACTTCGCCGAGGAATCCGGCGGCGCGATGCAGCTGACGGGCACGACGTTCGACTGGCTGCGGATCCCGGTCTCGAACACGACCTGCGACTTCGGCGCGTGGGAGGCTGCCGGCAGGGCCGGTCTCGCCGGCCGCGGCGTCGATCTCAGCGCCTACACGAACTTCATGTTCGTCTTCCCGCAGTCCAATTCGTGCGCGTGGCGCGGTCTCGGCTACCTGCCCGGGACGACTACGTGGCTGAACGGGACGCCCAGCCTCCGGACCACGGCCCACGAGCTGGCGCACAACTTCGGGGTCCACCACGCAAGCTCCCTGCGCTGCACGTCCGGCGGCGTCCGCGTCGCGCTCTCATCGACCTGCACGCGGTCGGAATACGGCGATCCCTTCACCACGATGGGCGCCGCCTCCACGCGCCACAACGACGGCCTGGCGCGTGTGCAGATGGGCTATCTGCCGCCGTCGGCCACCAGGACGATCACGGCCAGCGGCACGTACACGCTCGTGAAGTCGTTTGCCGCGAGCGGCGTGAAGGTGATCGGCATCCCGCGCGGTGACGGCTCCTGGTTGTACCTCGACTACCGGCGCCCGTACGGGACCTACTTCGACAACTTCTCCACCACGAGCGGCGCGGTGTCGGGGGTCGCCATCCGGCTCGCGCAGGGCTGGACCACCATCACGCAATCCAGCCTCATCGACACCGTTCCCTCGACGTCCACCTTCGCCGACGCACCGCTTCGGAGCGGCCGCACGTTCAAGGACAACGCCAAGGGGATCACGATCACCGTGACGGCGCTCAGCGCGAGTGCCGCAACCGTCGCCATCAAGCTGCCGCCGGACACGGTGGCGCCGACTGCTCCGGGTTCGGTGCATGTGACCGCCACAACCACCAGCACGGTGTCACTCGCCTGGACGGCCGCGACCGACAACCGCGCCGTCACGGGATACCGCATTGCCCGCGACGGCACGATCCTCGCGACTACCGCCGCGTCTGCGACAGCGTGGACGGACACAGGCCTCGCCGGCGCCACCTCCTACAGCTGGACCGTGCGCGCCGTGGACGGCGCGGGCAACGTGGGACCCGCCTCCACGGCGACGGCCACGACGGCAACCCCGGACGCGGCTCCCTCGGCCGTCTCGAACCTCAGCGCGGCGATGTTCCCGACGGTGGCGCGCCTGAGCTGGGGCGTGGCCTCGGACGACCACGGCGTGACCGGCTATGCGGTCTCGCAGGACGGCGTGCTCCTCACGACGATCACCACCCGATCCCTCATCGTCGAGGATCTCACGCCGGGCACGACCTACACGTGGACGGTTCGCGCCGTCGACACCATCGGCCAGCTGGGCAACCCATCGGCTATCCAGGCAGCCACGCCCCTTCCTGATCTCACCGCTCCGACGAGCGTCGTGCTCTCGGTCGTGCCGGCCAACAAGGGCTGGGCCGTGCTCGATTGGACGGCCGGGACGGATGACGTGGCCGTGGCGATCTATCGGGTCTATCGCGAGGGCGCGCTGTACGCGACCGTGGACGCCACGACGCAGACGCTGCGGGTGCCGGCCGGGTCGACGTACCACGTCACTGCGGTGGATCGCGCAGCGAATGAAAGCGAGGCGTCGAACGATGTTGCAGCGTGACGACCGGCGGGTGATCGCCGGCGGCTATCAGGCCGGGAGGAGCTCGACGATGTGGAGCCGGAACGCTTCGCTGACCGCCTCAAGGCGAGTGTGGACACCGAGCTTGCCCCGGATCGCCTCGACGTGGCGCCGCACGGTCCCCTCGGCGATCCGCAGCTCCGCCGCGATCTGGCGGGTCGAGTGGCCGTTGGCCAAGGAACGAAGCACCGCGAGCTCGCGTGCGGTGAGCGCCCCATGGGGCGACGTCGAGTGGCGGCCGCTGGCGGGTGCGGGCTCGGGGTGCCGCTCCTGCTCGTCGGGCTCGGTCGCGCCGAGCCAGCGTGCGATGCGGCCCAGTTGCTCGGGCGAAACGATCGGCCGTCCCGCATGGGCGTCGCGAACCGCACGGACCACGGTCGAGAGATGCTCACCCTTGCTCAGGTAGCCCAGCGCGCCTGACTGCAGCGCGGCCAGGATGGCCGCCTCGCCGGTCTGTTCGGAGAGCATGACAATCTGGGCGCCCGGCCAGCGAGCACGGATCTGGCGGCACGCATCGACGCCCGTCCCATCGGGCAGCGAGTAGTCAACGATGGCGACATCCGGGTGCTCGTGCATCGCCCATGGAAGCTCGCTCAATGACGCCGCCACACCGACGACGTGCATGTCGTCGCGGTGGTCGAGGGCATCTGCGAGCGCATCTCGCACGAGGGTCAATTCGTCGACGAGCAGGACGGCGATCGGAGCGCGCTTGATGGGTTGGGTGCGGAGCATCGAGCCCAGTTCACCACCACATCCGCACGAAGGCTACGGGCCACCTGGCCCCTCGGCTCGGCCACGCGGCCCGCGTGGCCCATCCTTTCGTACGTCCGCTACCGGAGTAAGTACCGCCGGCTGAGCGGCACGTCGTCCAGAGCCGCTGTTGCGAGCACTCGCCCGGCAAGGGAGACCCGGCCGTCGGTGGGCGAGACGTCGATCGGCGCAGCACCCCGGTTCAGCGCCATCGACTCGCGGGTGAGGCCGCGAAGCCCTGAGATGGTCAGGATCTCGCGGGAGGTGGCCAGGCGCCGGCGCAGCGCCGCCGGGTCCGCGGCCGCGGACACGAACAGCGCCGACACGCTCGGGGCTGCGTGGGCCAGGCCCGCCCATTGCGGCGCGTACCGGGTCGGCTCGGCCCCGTCGACCGTGGCGTTGCCTTCGCCGAGCGGCAGCCACGCCACGTGGCCGCCCTTCACGACGTACTCGGGCTTGACGCCGAAGAACGCGGGCTTCCAGAGCACGATGTCGGCGTAGCGGCCCGGGCGCAGGGAGCCCACGTGCGCGGCAAGCCCGTGGGTGATCGCCGGCTCGATCGTGACCTTCGCGAGGTAGCGGAGGACGCGATCGTTGTCGGCTGCCTCGTCGTCCGGTCGATCGGCCGGCAGGCCGTCGAAGCCGGCGCCCGCCGGGGACGAACGCCAGGCCTTCATCGCGTCCGCGAGCTGGATCGTGCGCCGAACCGTCTCCATGATCCGGCCCATGCCCTGCGAGTCCGAGTTGACGATCTGGATCGAGCCGAGCTCGTGGAGCGGCCCTTCGGCGGCCATGGTCAGCGGGTGCGTCCGCTCCTCGATCAGCGCGACGTCCTCGGCGACGCCGTAGGTCGCGCCGTGGTTCAGCACCGTCATCGGGACGCCTTCGTCCGCCGCCGAGACGCCCCACGGGATGGTGGGGGTCGTCGACGAACAGATCACGTTCCGTTCGCGCGTGATCCCGATCAGGTCGGGCACGTGGCCGCCGCCGGTGCCTTCCACGTGGTAGGCGTGGACCGTCCGGTCCGCGATCGCGGCGACGGTGTCCTCGAGCTCCGCGCTCTCGTGCAGGCCGTCCGTATGCAGCGAGACGGAGATGTCGTGCGCGTCGGCGTACCGAAGCGTCGCATCGATCAGCTCGGGGTACGCCCCGTAATCCTCGTGGATCTTGAACCCAACGGCGCCCGCGTCGAGCAGCGTGTCGAGCGCGGACGTGTCCATCGACCTGGCGTTCGCTTGGAGCCCCACGTTCACCGGCCACGCCTCGAGCCCGCGGAGCGTCCGCTCCATCGCGACGGGCGGCTCGTTGAAGCCGGCGCTCACGAGCGTGGTGACGCCGCCGGAGAGCGCGGCGGGCATGAGGTTCGGGCTGAGCGTGTGCACGTGGGTGTCGAGCGCGCCCGGCGTCGCGATCAGCCCGTAGCCGGAGATGCGGCCCGTGTGCGGCCCGATGACGAGATCGATGCCGTCGGTGATGGCCGGGTTCCCCGCCCGCCCGATGCCCGCGATCCGGCCGTCCTTGATCCCGATGTCCGCCTTGAAGACCCCGAGCACGGGGTCGACGACGATCGCGCCGACGATGACGTTGTCGAGCTCCGATGGACCCGCCGCGCCCGACTGCGCCAGCCCCACCCGGAAGTTCTTCGCGTAGCCCCAGATCGGCTCGTCGCCGAACGCCTGGCGATCGTCCTCGACCTTGAGCCACAGGCTCGTGTCTCCGAGCCGAACGCGGTCGCCCTTGGAGGGCCCGAAGCGGGCGCGCCGCTCGGTTGGGGAGAGCCGGCTCACGCTTCCGTGCCCGGCTCGCTGCCTGCATCGGCGCCGGCCTCGCCGCCCGCTTCGCCGCCAAATCGCACGAGCGTGACCGTCCGCGTCTCGCCGGGCGCCCACCGTTCCGACGAACCCGCCTCGATGTCGAGCCGGAAGCCCGCGACGGCCGCGCGATCGAAGATGAGCCGGCGGTTCACCCGATCGAACGGGAAGTGCGAGGAGATGCGGACCGCGCGCACCGAGGTGTTCTCGACCACGACGTCGCGACGTTCGCGGCCGTCGTCGCTCGATCGGTCGCCCGTCGCCGGCAGGATGGCGCCGGGACCGTCCGCGTCCGTCGGCGCGCCGCGCCCGAGGGGATCCACCAGCACGATCAGCCGCACACCGTCGCGCAGCAGGACTTCGATCCGGACGTCCTCGACGAGCTCGCGCACGCCGGGCAGCACATCAGTGGGCGCAACGGCCGCCAGGCCGGCGGCCTCGACCTCGGGATACGAGCGATCCGCGCGCGCCGCCTCGAGCATCGCGTCGCACATCAGCGCGATCGCCTCTGGGGCGTTGAGGAGGAGCCCCGCGGTGCGGTGCCGGCGCGCCAGCTCGGCTGCGCTGAAGATGAGAAGCCGCTCCTCTTCCCACGCCGTCAGTCGCATGCCGCGATGCTAGCGATGCAAGGGCTTCGAAACCCGCACGCGGATGCGATCCAGCCCGTGTGACCCCCGAGCGCGGGTACGGTCGATCGCATGCGTGACCTTCGATTCGGCTATGCCCTGTCCAGCGAGGAGCATCGGCCCCTCGATCTCGTCGCCAACGCCGCACGCGCCGAAGCGGCCGGCTTCGATTTCGCGATGCTCTCCGACCACTTCCACCCGTGGCTCGACAAGCAGGGCCAGGCGCCGTTCGCCTGGTCCGTGCTTGGCGGGATCGCGATGGCGACCGAGCGCATGACCGTCGGCACGGGGGTTACCGCGCTCAGCGTGCGCATCCACCCGGCGATCCTCGCCCAGGCAGCCGCAACCGTCGGCGACATGCTGCCAGGACGGTTCTGGTTCGGCGTCGGCACCGGCGAGAACCTGAACGAGCACGTGCTCGGGGATGGGTGGCCGGAGCACTCGATGCGCGCGGACATGCTGATGGAGGCGGTCGAGGTGATTCGGCTCCTCTGGACCGGCGAGCTCATCGACCACCACGGCGACTTCTACGACGTCTCGCGGGCGCGCATCTACACGCTGCCCGATCCCCTGCCGCCGATCCTCATCGCGGCCTCGGGTGAGGAATCCGCAGAGGTTGCCGGCCTCATCGGCGACGGCCTGATCTCCACCGGCCCGGACCGCAAGGTGGTGCAGGCGTACGGCGGCGACGGGCCGAAGGTCGCGCAGGTCACGGTGTGCTGGGCGAAGGACGAGGCCGCCGCCCGGAAGACGGCCATGCAGTGGTGGCCGACCGCGGCGATCCCCGGCGACAACAGCACGGAGCTGCCGCTGCCGTCGAGCTTCGAGGCGCTCGTCCCGCTCGTGACCGAAGAGGCGCTCGCCGAGAAGGTCGCGTGCGGCCCCGACCCCGAGACGCACATGAAGGCCATCCAGCCCTATCTCGATGCCGGCTTCGACCACGTGTACCTGCACCAGGTCGGGCCGGACCAGGCGGGCTTCATCCGGTTCGCCGAGCGCGAGCTGCTGCCGCGCCTGCGCGGTGCGAAGGCCGGCACACGGCGCAAGGCCGCATAGGAGGGTTCCCATGCCAGGCAAGGTCAATCTCCCAGGCACGCTGAAGCGCTCGCCGGCGAAGGCCCAGCGAACCTACACGGAGACGCTCGAGAGCGCCGAGGAGCAGTACGGCGACGGCGAGCGCGCGCATCGAACGGCGATCGCGTCGCTCAAGCACGGATTCGAGAAGGTCGGCGACCACTGGGAACCGAAGAAGGAGAAAGGCCCATCCGACCCGCGCGCCGCGAAGGGTGGGAACCCGTATCGCCGAAACGCGGGCGAGTCGTTCGGGGGCGTCGACTTCTACGGCTCGACCGTCGACGAGCTGCGGGCGCGCGCGAAGGGCCTCGGCATCTCGGGCCGGTGGAAGATGGACAAGAAGGAGCTCGCGCGCGCGATCGACCGCAAGCAGGACTGACGGGCCGCAGGTCCGCCCGCCTCAGATGCCGCGGGGGATCACCGCCACGCGAGCCGCTTCGAGCACGAGCGTCGTCGCCAGCTCCTCGTCGACGTCGTCGCCGACGGCATAGGTCAGCCAGCGGGCAGCCTTCGTGATCCCGTTGCCGCGCATGACGTCGTCGGGGTCGTCCATGAGGATCCCCCGCGGAAAGCCGAGGTGGATGTGCTCCGGCTCGGGCCAGATCCAGGCAAAGAATGAGCCCCGGACCCGGGGCAGGTCGTAGCCGATGAGCCGCCAGCCCGGCCGCACGCGCTCGATCGCCTCGGGAACCGCGTCCAGCACGACCCGTCGGAGCCGCTCCGCGATCGCGGCGTGGCCGGGCGAGAAGTCGGCCAGGAGCGCCTCGACCGGGATCGTCTCGCGGGGAGCTCGAGAGGGCATGCGGTAGACTAGCCTCGAACGCCGAACGTGCGTTCGACCTGTGGGGATGCGTGGTCTCGACAGGGTCTGGTTGTCAGTGGACGCGAGCCGAGGTGCTGTCAGGCCTCGTTAAACCGGCAGCAAAACGAAGTACCTGCCAACAAGCAGTCGACTCTCGCCCTCGCCGCTTAGGCGGTAAGGTGAGCGTGGAAGCGGCCTCGGATCTGTGGGCCGTGGAAGCGTCAATCAGCAGGTCTGCAGCCCGGACAAGCGTCGCGTAGTCCGGAGTCAAGCCCGATCTAGGGGCACGTGACTGGGCCTTGGGTGAGGGTGCCGATCCTCGCCCCCGAGGCTGACGAAAACGATCGGACACGCTCGTAGCTGGACGCTGGCGAAGGATTCTGGACGGGGAGTTCGACTCTCCCCCATCTCCACCAACTTCGCTCGATCGCGCCCGCGATCGCACCTGCACCGAGGGCCCTCGATGACGCTCGCGACCGCGTCGATCAGCCGGTTCGGCTCCTCGTTCCGTGGCCAGATCATCACGCCGGTCGAGGATGGGTACGACCAGGCGCGCCTCGTCTGGTGCGCCACGGTCGACAAGCGGCCCGCGATGGTCGTTCGACCGGTCGATGCGGCCGACGTCGCGGCCGCGATCCGCTTCGCGCGCGACGAGGACCTCGTCATCTCCATCCGCAGCGGCGGCCACAGCATCGACGGCTTCTCCTCGTGCGACGGCGGGGTCGTCATCGATCTTTCGCGCATGCGCGGCGTGACCGTGGACCCATCGGCGCGCACGGCACGAACCAACGGCGGCGCGCAGCTCGGCGAGCTCGACAAGGCCGGCCAGGAGTTCGGTCTCGTGGCCCCCGTGGGCACCGTCGGGCACACCGGCGTGGGCGGGCTGACGCTCGGCGGTGGTGTCGGGCGGCTCCAGCGGCCGTTCGGGCTCACCGTCGACAACCTCACTGCGGTCGAGCTCGTCACCGCCGATGGCCGCCACGTCCGAACGAGCGAGGACGAGGAGCCGGAGCTGTTCTGGGGGATGCGCGGGGCGGGCGCGAACTTCGGGGTCGTGACGGGGTTCGAGTTCCGGTTGCACGCCTTCGGTCCGAACCTCGTCCGCGGCCTCCGCATCTACCGGCCCGAGGACGCGCTCACGGTCTGGGAAGCGTTCCGTTCGTTCGTCCCGACGGCGGCGCCGCGGGAGCTCAGCACAGGGTTCGTGATCGGCCGCGCCTGGCCCGCCGAGGACTATCCGCCCGAGATCGCCGGTGGCCCCATCGCAGTGGTCTCGTTCAGCCACATCGGGACGGAGGCCGAAGCCCTCACCGCCATCGACCAGGTGGATCGGGCCGCCAAGCCGGTCATCGAGACCGCATCGGCGCAACCGTACCTCGAGGTCCAGGGCCTGTACGACGAGGCTTACGCGTGGGGCGTCCGGTTCGCCTGTGCGGGCGGGTATGCGAACGACGTTCGCCCAGCCACGATCAGCGCGCTCATCGATCACGTGGCGAACGGGGTCGACGACGCCGGCGTCTCGTTCACGGCCCAGGGCGGCGCGATCGCAGAGCTCGACGAGGATGCGATGGCCTTCCAGGGCCGGAGCGCCCGCTTCCGGGTGCTCGCGGAGGAGATGTGGCTCGACTCGGCGCGCGACGCCGAAGCCCAGCGCTGGTGTCTCGAGGCTCGGGACATCTTCGTCGGCGATACGGCCCCGGGCCACTACGTCAACGAGGTCCCGGTCGACGTCACGGATCCGGCCGCGATCTACGGCTCCGCGAAGGCCGATCGTCTCCGCGCGCTCAAGCGGAAGTGGGATCCCGACAACGTCTTCCGGCTCAACAAGAACATCGCGCCGTAACGCGGGCGTCGCCGCCCGGGCGAGCCGCCGCTAGCGCCAGCCGAGCCCCGGCGCGACGTACTTGAGGATCGACTCGATCGCGTGGGCGTTGTACTCCACGCCGAGCTGGTTGGGGACCGTGAGCAGCAAGGTGTCGGCCGCCTCGATGGCAGTGTCCTTCTTCAGCTCCTCGACGAGCTTGTCGGGTTCCGCGGCGTAGGAACGCCCGAAGATCGCCTTCGTCTGGGCATCGATGTAGCCGACGTGGTCGGCGTCCTGGTTGCCGCGCCCGAAGTAGGCGCGATCCCGATCGTCGACGAGGGCGAAGATCGAGCGCGAGACGGAGACGCGCGGCTCCCGCGTGTGGCCGGCTTCCTTCCACGCCTCGCGGAAGATCCGGATCTGCTCCGCCTGCAGCTGGTGGAACGGCACGCCGGCGTCCTCGGTCATGAGCGTCGAGCTCATCAGGTTCAGGCCCTGCTTCGCGGCCCACTCGGCGGTCGGGCGCGAGCCGGCGCCCCACCAGATCCGGTCTCGAAGGCCGGGTGAATGCGGCTCCGGGCGCAGGAGGCCCGGCGGATTCGGGAACATCGGGTTCGGGTTCGGCTGGGCGAAGCCCGCACCCTGGATGACCTGCAGGAACACGTCCGTGTGCTGGCGCGCCATGTCCGCGCCGGTCGGATCGTCCTCGGCGGGCTGGTAGCCGAAGTACTTGAAGCCATCGATGACCTGCTCTGGAGAGCCGCGCGAGATGCCGAGCTGGAGCCGGCCGCCCGCGATCAGGTCCGCGGCGCCCGCATCCTCGGCCATGTACAGCGGGTTTTCGTAGCGCATGTCGATGACCGCGGTGCCGATCTCGATCTTCTTCGTGCGGGCGCCGATCGCGGCGAGGAGGGGGAACGGGGAGGCGAGCTGCTGCGCGAAGTGATGGACGCGGACGTACGCGCCGTCGGCACCGAGCTCTTCCGCCGCTTCGGCGAGCTCGATCGACTGGATGAGGGCGTCCGCGCCGGAGCGGACCTGGGAGTACGGCGACGTCGACCAGTGGCCGAACGACAGGAACCCGATCTTCTTCACAGCTTGAGTCTAGGTGCGCGAGGCCGCGGGGCCCTCGGCGCGGTCCTCCGGATCGGGAACCGCGCCTCGCAGTCCATCGTCTCGCGATTCCAACGTCCACAGCTCGGAGATTCCGTGGCCCGCTCGATCAGCCGCTCAGTGCTCCTTTCCGTCGTGGCCGTGGTCGCTGCCGCGTGCAGCACGACACCCGCCCCGTCACCGGCTCCGACAGGTGCCGCGCCCAGCGCGGCGCCCAGCGCGGCGCCCACCCAAACACCGGCGGCGACGCCGGCCCCCTCCACGTCCCCCGGCGCAGCGCTGATCCTCCGCGTGACCAGCGAGGGCGGATTCATCGGGCCTTCAGCAACGCTTGCGACGATCCCGACCGTGTCGGTCTATGCAGACGGTCGAATCATGACGCCCGCGCCCACGGCGGCCGTGTTTCCCGGACCGCTGCTGCCGGGTGTGACCGTGACGGACGTCGGTGCGAAGGGAGCGGCGGCCATCACGGCGGCCATCCGCGCCGCGGGCCTCGACAAGCCGTTCACCGGCGATCCCGGCGTCGGGAATCCGGATTCGGGGATGACCGTCTTCACGGTCGTGCTCGACGGCACGACCACGATCACGCGCCTCCATCTCGGCGGTGGCGGGCCCGGCCTCCCGGGTGCTCTCGGCGGCAGCCCGGATCCGGCGCGCGATGCGGCGCAGCAGCTCCTCGAGCAGCTCGAGGACTCGACCCAGGCCTGGGGCTCGACGCCGGTCGTCAGTGCCTATGTGCCCACCGCCTACCGGATCTTCGTGGCGCCGGGTGCGCCCAGCGGCGAGGGCGACTCCGATCAGCCCGCGGTTGCGTGGCCGCTCGCGACACCGCTGGAGACGTTCGGCACGCCGGCGGTCCCGGACCGTGGCATCACCGGCCTTCGCCAGGGAGCGGTATTCGGGGCCGACGCGGCTACGCTGGCGCCCGTGCTCCAGGCAGCGACGCAGGTGACCGCCTTCTCCTCGAATGGGAAGCTGTACACGCTGTACGTCCGACCGCTGCTTCCGGACGAGGTACCTGCGCAGGGGTGATGAATCGGGCTCCGGCTCCCCGGCTCACCTCGCCCTCGATCGCGCTGCTGCCGATTCGGTTCTTCTTCGGCGCGACCTTCCTCTGGGCCGGCCTCGACAAGTTCCTCGACCCGGATTTCTTCGACGCCGCGGCACCCACGTCGCTCCACTCGCAGCTCATCGCGTTCTCGCGCGCCTCGCCGCTCGGCGGCCTGATCGAGCTCATGCTTCCGTACGCGGTTGTCGTGGGATTCCTGATCGCGGTCGCGGAGATCGGGATCGGGATCGGGGCCCTGACGGGGCTCGCGTTTCGCGTTGCGGCGTTCGGGGGCGCAGCCCTGTCCACCGTGCTGTGGCTCACCGCGTCGTGGGGCACGCACCCGTACTACCTGGGTGCCGACCTGCCGTACGCCGTCGGCTGGATCGCGTTGCTGATCGGCGGGCCGGGCGAGTGGCTCGTGCCGGCGCGGTGGCGTTCGAGTTCGGCGGCGGCCGCCCGGCGCACTGATGTCTCGCCGGAGCGGCGGGTGTTCCTGCAGACCGCGACCCTCGCGGCGATCGCCGCGATCATTGCCTCCTTCACGCCGTTCATCCGGGCACTCGGCGTGGTCACCGGCGAGGCTTCGCGTAGCCATGGCCTCGGCGGCGGCCCCAGTGCGGGCCCTGGCGGAACGGCGGATCCGAGTGTGGCGGCGACTGCGACCGGAACGACACCGCCGGCGACCGGGGTAGCCACGCCCCCATCGCCGTCGGCCGCCCCACCAACGGTGCCGCCCGGCGCCATCCCGGTTTCGACCGTCGCTGCCGTCACGAGCAAAGGGGCGGTCTCGTTCATGGTGCCCTTCAACGCGCCGGCGCCGCTTCCGGCCGGCGATCCCGCGGTCATCGTGCAGAAGAAGGACGGCTCGTTCGTCGCCTTCGACGCCGTGTGCACCCACGCGGGTTGCACGGTGGAATGGGACAAGCGCGACCACGTGCTGTTCTGCCCATGCCACGACGCGATCTTCGACGCCGAGAACGATGCTGCGGTGCTCGACGGGCCCGCGCCGGCGCCGCTGACCAGCCTGCCCATCGTGATCGATCCGGCGACCGGCAAGATCCTGCTCGACCCGACCGCGTAGCTGCGAGCGCCGGGCCGGGCGCTAGCTGTTGGGCTGGTTGCCGAGGTGGGCTCCCTCATTGTGTCGAGGCCGGCCGCCCGATTCAGTTGCGCCGCCGGTTCCGGCGCCCGTGTCGGCGCTTTCCCCGGCGTTCGATTCATCGGGCGGCCCGAGCTCGATCACGTCCTCGGATGGTCGCATCGCCGCGGCCTGGTTCTCGGCCTCTGGACGGAGGTTGTCCTGGCGCTCGCGCGCCCGATCATCGGTCGGCATCGTCTGCGCCTAGCCCTGCTGGCCGGCGTGCTCCGGATGCTCGGCTTGCATCGTGGAGCCGCAGCAGCACGTGAAGGTCCGCATGCTTGGCATCTTCGCCGGGTCGCCGTGGTGCTTGATCGTGATCTCGCAGCCACAGGTCGGGCAGACGAAATCCTCGCCGTCGCGCATCTCGAGGCGATCGGCGTCGCGCAGGGTGTCCATGGGTCGCTCCTTGGGTGCGGGGGATGTCTTCATCCACCTTCGCTCCGAATGGCTTGCGCGACCCTCTCCATCCTCGTCGCGAGGGCGCATCCATGCGCCACTTGCGTAGTACATACTGAGTATGTATTCTCCCGCCGATGTCAGTCAGGTACGGAATCCTCGCGTTGCTGGCCGAAGCGCCGAGCCACGGCTACCAGCTCAAGTCCACGTTCGAGCGCCGGACCGGCAACCAGTGGCTGCTCAACATCGGGCAGGTCTACACGACGATTCAGCGGCTCGAGCAGAAGGGCCTCGTCGAGTCGATCGCGACCGACGGCGCGGGCGATGACGACCGGCGCGACTATCGGATCACCGACGCCGGTCGCGCGGAGCTCGAGTCGTGGTTCGAGAGCCCGGTCGTGCTCGAGGAGCCATCGCGGGACGAGCTGACGATCAAGGTGCTCCTCGCGACGGCGGCTGGATCCGTGGATCTCACGGGCCTGCTGCAGCGACAACGACGTGCGTCGGTGGAGCAGCTCCAGGCGTACACGCAGCGCAAGGCCGCGGCGGACCCGCAGCGCGACGTCGCGTTCCTGATCCTGCTCGACGCCCTCATCTTCCGAACCGAGGCGGAGATCCGCTGGCTCGACGCGTGCGACGCGCGGCTTCGCGCGCTGGGCGTCATCGCAGGCGCCGGCATCGGCGCCGGCACAGGGGAGGGCGACCGATGAAGACCGGAGCGACGATGGTCCAGCTGGAGGGCGCGGCGCGCTGGTTCGGCGCCGGCCACACCCGCGTGGTCGCACTCCACCCGACGTCGCTCGAGGTCAAGGCGGGCGAGCTGCTCGCGGTCATGGGCCCGAGCGGCTCCGGCAAGACGACGCTCCTCTCGCTCGTCGGCGGCCTGGACAAGCCGAGCGAGGGCCGCGTGATCGTCGACGGCAAGGACGTCGGCACCATGAAGTCCCGAGACCTCGCGATCCTTCGGCGTCGGACCGTCGGCTATGTGTTCCAGGATCTGAACCTGCTGGCGGGCCTCACCGCGGCGGAGAACGTGGCGATCCCGCTGGAGCTGGACGGGCGGTCGGTCGGCGCGGCGCGCCACGCTGCGCTCGATGCGCTCGGCTCCGTCGGCCTCGGGGAGCTCGCAAACCGGTTTCCGGATGACCTCTCGGGAGGCGAGCAGCAGCGGGTGGCAATCGCGCGCGCCCTGGTGGGCGGCCGACCGATCCTCCTCGCGGACGAACCCACGGGCGCCCTCGACTCGATGACCGGCGAATCCGTCATGCGGCTCCTCCGGAAGCACTGCGACGACGGTGGCGCGGCGATCCTCGTCACCCACGACGCTGCGCACGCGGCCTGGGCGCATCGGGTCGTGTTCCTGCGCGACGGCCGGATCGTCGACGAGGCGCGTCCCGCATCCGCGAACGCCGCCTGATCGTGGCCGGGACGCGCGCGCTCGCACGGATCGGCTGGCGCGACATCACGCGCCACCGGCTGCGCAGCCTGCTCATCGTGCTGCTGATCGCCCTGCCGGTGGCTGCAATGGTGGGCGCGATCGCGATCCTGCGGACGACGGCGATCCCCGCCGAGCGCTGGGCGACCGCACGATTCGGTGAAGCGGATCTCATCGCGCAGGGCGTCGGAAGGGTGGACCTCGTCCGAAGCCGCCTGCCCGAGGGCAGCCAGCTCGAGCCGTACGCCGAAGGGCAGATCCGCCTGGTCCTGCCCGGCGCGCGGCCTTCGGCCACGCTGCGGGCGGCGAACATCGGCGGCCTCGCGGCAGGGATCTACACGCTGCTCGAGGGCAGCGCACCTGCCGGCACGTCCGAGGCGGCCATCTCGACGGAGGTCGCGCGCATCGCGAAGCTCGGAATCGGCGACCGGATCTCCGTCGAGGACCAGCCGGATCGCACGATCGTGGGGATCATCGAGAACCCCCTGTACCTGGCAGATCGGAGCGTGGTCGTCGACCCGACGGCGTACGTGCCGGGTGAGATGGACTCGGCCGGGTGGCTCATCCGGCTTCCGAACGGCGAGGATCCGGGCGCGTACGGTGGCGAGATCAAGGATCCCGCGACCGGCGAGCCCGTCATGAGCCTGGAGGTTCGGGGCCAGTCGGGCTCCGCGGTCGACGCGAGCCCGACCATCCTCATCCTCGGCACCATGGCATTGGTCGAAGCTGCGCTCATCGCTTCGGCGGCGTTCGCGGTCTCGATCCGGCGCCGGCAGCGCGAGCTCGGGCTGCTCGCCGCGACCGGCGCCACGCCGGGCCAGCTTTCGCGCTCGGTGCTCCTCGAGGCGCTCATGCTGGGGCTGGTCTCGTGCGTCGCGGGTGTGATCGGCGGGCTCACCGCGAGCTGCGCGTTCCACCCATTCCTCGACAACCTGACGCAGCACCGGAACCCGCCGCTCGTCGTGGATGCCTCGGGGATCCTCGGGCCCATGGCCATCGGGCTCGTGGCGTCGCTCGTCGCTGCCTGGCTCCCCGCACGAACCGTAAGCCGGACACCCGTCCTGCTCGCGCTGTCCGGCCGACGGCCGGCGCACCGATCAGCAGGACGAGGTCTGTGGCTCGGCGTGCTCGTCGTCGCAGTCGGGCTCGGGCTGACGATCGCAGGCGCCACCTTCGAGTTCGACGACGGCGACATCCGCCAGTACCTGATCCTCGGCGGTGCGGTCCTCGGCACGCTCGGGTTCGGCGCCTGCGCACCGTGGCTGCTCGAGCAGCTGGACAGGGTCGCTCGACGGCTGCCACTGACATCGCGGATCGCATTTCGCGACACCGCCCGCGCACGATCCCGCAACGCGCCGATCGTGACGGCGGTGCTGGCGGGGCTCGCTG
The DNA here is from genome assembly GCA_035248345.1 of Candidatus Limnocylindrales bacterium. GTDB lineage: Bacteria > Chloroflexota > Limnocylindria > Limnocylindrales > CSP1-4 > UBA5189. Next base: position 62,406 of record DATFHO010000082.1, on the reverse strand, counting down.
CCGTGATCGCGATCGGCGCGTGGTCGGCGAGCCGGGATGCCGAGGACCTGCGCGGCTGGCGCCCGACGCTCTGGCCCGACCAGATCCGCGTCAGCGGCGCCGGCGCATCCCAGGCAGCGCAGGAGCTGCTCCAGGAGCCTGGCGTTGCCTCGGCGACCACCGTCGGACAGCTCGTGCCGACCAACTCGGGGGCGTTCGTCGCCTTCACCCTGCCAGATGCGCGCGGCGCCGACGGGAAGCTCATCAACCAGGCCGATCAGTGCACGAACTGCACGCCGGGCGCGTTCCAGCCGTACCAGGTCATCCACGCATCGAGCGCAACCCCCGAGCTGCTCGCCCTTGCGCATGCGCAGGAGGGCGCGGCGGATCTGGCGGCAGGGCGCGCGGTGATCGTGTCTGACCGCGTTGCCGTCGCGACCACGATGCGGATCCTCATCTACTCCGAGGACGGGACGGCCGACCCGGAGACGATCGACGTCCCGGTCCGCGTGATTCCGGTCAGCGTCTCGGGCGGCGTCCTGCCGGACGCGTTCATCCCGGAGCCCGTCATCAAGCAGCTCGGGATGGTCCAGTCGGCCTTCAGCGACTACGGGGGGCCGGAGACCTATGTCGTGCAGTACGCACATGCCGTCAGCGGCGCTGAGCTCGACCGCGCGACGGCGATCGCGGGGCAACATCTCGATACCGTCGCGTACCAGGACAGCGCGCCGGTTCGTCCCGGCCAGGGCTTCCGGTTGCTGCTCATCGCGATGGTCCTGCTGTTCTCGCTCAGCGTCACGGGCATCGCGCTCGCGCTCGGCGAGGCCGAGTCTCGCCCGGACCAGCGGACACTGTTGTCGCTCGGTGCCGAACCCCGACTCAGGCGCCGCATCGCTGCGGCTCGCGCAGCCGTGCTGGCATTCGTCGCGGGCCTGTTGGCGGTGCCCGCCGGCCTGCTGCCGATCTGGGGGATCTTCACGAGCCGCGACGCGCCGATGGCCGTGCCCGGGATCGAGATCGCGGGCGCGCTGGTGGTGATGCCGCTGCTGGCCGTGGCGTTCGCATGGATCCTCAGCCGGCCCATCCCGGACTGGAACGCGTTCCGGAACATCGAGGCGCGCTAGCCGCGGCCCATGGGGGGCGAAGCGCGTCGGTTAGATCGAGCCGCCGCTGGCCGGTGGCTGGGGCGCGGCCCCGGCATCGAGGATCCAGTCGTTCGCCAGCGTGGCGAGCTCGTCGATCGCCTCGGGCCGGAGCTCGAGCTGGCCCCATCGGGCGTCGTCGGTCGCGAGGCGCACGAGGCCGGCGTTCACGAGGATCCCGAGGTGGTGCTGCAGGCTCGTCCGCGGGACGCCCATCCGGCGGGCCAGCTCACTCCCCGATAGTGGCCCCGTCCGAAGCTCGCGCAGCGCGCGGACCCGCAGCTCATCGCCGAGTGCTTTTGCGATGAGCACCAGACGCGGTGGGGGCTCGGAGGGTGAAACCCGCGTCGGCTCCGCCGGATACGCGATCACGAGGGTCTGCCCGAAGTCGGTCATCGCCCAGCCGGGCCGGATGATCGTCGACGGCGCGAGGACCGCGAGCGACTGGCCGAGCTCCTGGGCGAAGGTGATGCCCGGGATCAGCTGGGCAAGCACGTCATCGAAATCACGGGTTGCGGCGACGGCCGCGACCCGCTCGGCGTCGGCACGCTGCGCCGCATCGATCTCGGGCTCCATCTCGGCGAAGCCCTCGGTGTGCCACCGGCCGAGGGCATCGGCGAGCTGACCGCGCACCTCCACAGCTGGACGGCCGAGGAGGTTGCGCAGGGTGGCCTGCCAGTGGCCGATGTGCGGGTACGAGCTCCGCTGGAACTCGCGGATTGCCGCGCGATCGCCGTCGGCGGCATCGCGGATGATGTCCGGCGGCGTTGCGAGGCGGTACGCGCGCCGGTAATAGCCGACCATCGAGAGCAGGACCTCGCGCGCGTCGGTCTCGCGCACGGCCTTGACCACGGCGGCGGCACTCGGCTGCTCCGTCTTCGCGTGCGCGAAGCCAATCAGGTTGATGAACGGATCCCGCCCGATCTGCGCGAACGCGCGAACGAGCGCCCCGTCATCGATCGCCTCGGCCCGTCGACGGATGTCGGCGGCTGCCGTGATTCGCCGCTCGGTCGATTTGTCCGCGATGCAGGGGCCGGACAGCAGCAGGTCGTAGCCGGTGCCGGCCTGCACGAGAACGGGGATCGACTGCACGTCCGAAGCATACGGATCACCGACAGTCCCGGTAGGCAACCCGGTGTCACACCGCACCACCGTGCCGTCTCTTTTCGGCAGTGCGGTTGACAGGTCTCGGCAACCGCCGGAATATGTCGGCACTCCCGCCATCAAAAGTCGACAGGAGGAGACTGCATGCGCCGGACTCTCATCGCGCTCGCGTCGGCCGTGGTGCTCGGAGCCGCCATGGTCGCGCCCGCCGCGGCCATCACGGGCGACTACCGCGACGACGCCGAGCACACCTTCGTGGGCCTCGTCGCGTTCTACGACAGCGACTGGGAATTCATTCACCGCTGCACCGGTGAGCTGCTCTCGCCCACGGTCCTGCTCACGGCAGGCCACTGCACCAATGACGACTCCCTGCCGGACGGCGCGGTCGCGGCGCACGCCCGCGTGTGGATCCTGCAGGACGTCGGGTCGCACTACGACGCGGCGACCGAGCACGACCCGGTGACCGGCTACCCCGACTCGTGCACGGGCACGCTCGGTGACGGCATCGCCGATGGCTGGTGCGCCGAATCGAGCACGATGTACAACTACGGCTTCGACAACTTCGCCGGGTTCCCGAACATCCACGACCTCGGGGTCGTGATCCTCGACCAGCCGATCCAGCTCGACGAGTACGGCGAGCTCGCCGGCGCAAACACGGTCGACACGCTGCAGACGGCGCGCGGCACGCAGGACCCGACGATGCGCGTCTCCGGCTACGGCCTGAGCCTCCGCCACCTGACGCCAGCCAAGGGCCCGAACGCGGGCACCGGCCCGTCGGCCTACACGATCTCGTTCCGCATCCGCCTGCAGGGCGACATGACCTTCAACAACCTCCGGACATCCAACTCGGGCGGCTGGACCCTCGAGGCGAATGGGAACGGCCTCGACCAGAGCGGCACCTGCAACGGCGACTCCGGCGGCCCGGTCTTCTGGCCGTCGACCAGCAACCAGATCGTCGCCGTGAGCTCGTGGGGCTGGCTCAACGCCGGCTGCCGCGGCACCGGCTACTACTACCGGACGGACCTCCAGCAGTCGCTGGACTGGATCCGCTCGGTCGTCGGTGAGGAGCTCTGGGCCGGCATCACGGTGAACTGACCCTCGCTCGCATTTCCCTGCAACAGGACCCCGGAGATGGCGCCGGGGTCCTGTTCTTTCATGGGCTCTGCCACACCTCGGGCACGTACGAGTCCGGCGCGCCGAAGTCGCCGACCACGAGCGCGCCTGGTCCGCCCGGGATGACCGCGTAGAACTCGGCGCCCTCCTGCACCGGCGCCGAATGCGCCTGCTGCCAGCTCATGCCGTCCTTCGAGACCCACGAGATGGCCGTGCCGCGCTGGAGTCCCTGGAGCGTTCCTACCGCGATCATCTGGTCGCCGACGACCGTGACGTCCGTCATCCACGCATACCCGCCACTGTGCTGCCGGCTCGGCTCGTCCGGGGAGCGCGTCCACGCGAGCCCGTCGGCGGATGTGAACGCAACCGCATTCCTGCGATCCAGGTCCGATCCGACTGCCACCAGACCGTGAGGCGACCCGCCGATCACCGATACGAGGATCGCGCCGGAAAACGCGGGGTCCTCGATGCGGTTCCAGCTCAGGCCGTCCGGTGAGGTCCACGCCACAGCGCCGGTCGGCTGCTGGAACGATCCGACGACACCGACTGCGACCAGCCCGCCGTCGCCGAGGACCGCGATGGAGCGAACCTCGGCATTGGCGAACGTCCCCTCGTCATCCAGGTCCGGGGTCCACGTGGCGCCGTCCGGCGAGGTCCAGAAGCGCGCGTGTCGATCGAGCAGCTCCGAGCCGACCGAGCCCCCGGCCACGAAGCCCTTCGCCGTCGCGACCACCGACGTCATTCGTTCGGCCGTCCGGTCCGTGCCCAGCACCGGCACATCGTGGCGCGTCCAGGTCACGCCGTCCGGCGAGGTCCACGCGACGGGGTCGGACGCCGAACGGCCAACGGCGACGAGCGTGCCGTCGGCGCCGCGGGCCAGCGAGACAGGGAACGTGAACGACGTGTCCTCGATCGGTCGGAGCGTCCACGTGGAGCCGTCCTCGGATGTCCAGGCCGTGGGGTGCCAGTCGGGCGGGACGTAGCCGATGGCGGCGAATCCGCCGCCGGCGCGAGCGATGAGGTCGGTCATCATCGCCTGGCCCGCGATCCGCAGGATCGGGTGCTTGCCCACGTAGCTCGGCGCGACCGTCTCTTCGTACACCTGCGGGCGTTCGACGGATGTCACTCGAGCCCAGTCGATGCCGAGCACCGGCGGCGCGGCCGGGCTCGCCGTCGATTGTCCACAGCCGGCGACGGCTGCGACGAAGAACGCGGACGCGAGCAGCTCGGCGGCGAGGGACGCGCGGCGCACGTGATCCTGACCTTGCCTCAGCCGGCGGACGACCAGCGCTTGTAGCGCGGCGGCCACTCGTCGGCGGCGCGCTCACCCAGGATCGCCGCCTGGATCTGCAGCTCGAACAGCCAGTACGTGTCGTCGACCTCGAAGAACCAGCCGTTCGCGACCTTGTCGCGAACCGTGCCCTGCGGGACCAGCGCCGCGCGGCCGCGCACCGAGAACTCGTCCGGAGCGGCCATGTCCTGGTGGGCATGGAGCGCGTACCGGCCATCCTCGGCGAGGTCGACTCGCTTCGCGGAATCGAGGACGAACACGTACAGTCCGCCCTCCTTGATCCCGACGGTGACCGGGTGGATGCGCGGTGCGTTGTCGCTGCCCCTGACGGTGGCGAGGAGCGCGGCGCCCTCGGCGCGGTCCAGGTGCCGGGCGCCTTTCGCCGCGATCTCGGGTGAGGCGGTTGCGAAATCAGACCAGGGAGCGGTTCGGTCGTTCGTCATGCCGCGGATTCTGGCATTGCCGGGCCTTTGCTACCGTCGAGCGATGCCGGCGGTTCGGGAGCTCAGGATCGCGCTCACGGTCGACGACTTCGATCGCGCGGTCGCCTTCTACCGCGACGCGCTCGGGCTCGAGGTCCGCGACGCCTGGAACCGCTCGAACGGGCGCGGGATGATCCTGGAGGCCGGGCGCGCGACGCTCGAGCTGTTCGATCAGCAGCAGGCCGAGACGCTCGATGCCATCGAGGTCGGGCGCCGGACGTCAGGCGTCATCCGCTTCGCGATCCACGTCGATGACGCGGGCGCGGCTGCCGACGCGCTCGTCCGGGCCGGCGCAACCCTCGAGGCCGCGGCCGCGCTCACGCCATGGGGCGACCGAAACGCGCGCGTCCGCACGCCCGACGGCATGCAGATGACGCTGTTCACGCCGACCGACGCCTCGAACGAGGACGTCGACTTCTAGCGCCGCCGCGCTCCCGCCCATCCGGGCGTTGGCGCTCCGTGCGTCGGCTCACGCACGTTGACGTGCGCTCGCCTTCCGTGCTCGCGCCGCCTTCGCCTGGTCGGGATCGCGGCGGCGCAGCACAGCTCGACTAGCCCCTCGGCAGGACGACGATCCGGCGGTTCGGCTCCTCGCCGATCGACTGCGTCGCGACGTCCGCGCTGTCCTTGAGCGCCAGGTGGATCCAGCGGCGCTCGAGGGCCGGCATCGGCTCCAGCTGGAGCATCTTGCCGGTCTCGGCGACCTTCTTCGCGGCGCGCTCGGCGATCTCGCGGAGCGCGCGCTCGCGGCGCCCGCGATAGTCCTCGACGTCGACGAGCACGCGGGTCCACGTGCCCATCTCGCGGGACAGCATCAGGTTCACGAGGTGCTGCAGCGCTGAGAGGCGCTCGCCCTTGCGCCCGATCAGGGCACCGAGCTCCTCGCGCTCGCTCTCGTCGCCGATCACGTTGAGCCGGCTCGTCTCGCCGGTCTGGACGTCCACGCGCGCCGCGAATCCGATGTGGGCCAGCAGCTGCTCGAGGATGACCTTGCCGGCCGCGAGCGCCTCAGGCGACGCCTCGGCTGCTTCCAGCTCGGCGCGCTCGGCTGCGACGGATCCGCGAGCCGCGGCGACCTCCGCCGCTTCGCCCTCGGTCAGGTCGGCGCTCTGGCGACGCGGTCGATCGTCATAGCGACGCGGACCACGATCGCGATCGCCACCGAAGGAGCCGCCGTCGCGGCGGGGCGGCCGATCCTCACGCGGGCGGTCGTCCCGGGGTCGGTCTTCGCGCGGTCGGTCTTCGCGGGGCGGACGCGCCTCGGCAGGAGCGCTGCCGGCGTCGCCGTGCGGGGCGAACTCGCGGCGCGGGGCTCGGTCGCGGTCGCCACCGAAGGAACCGCCCTCGCGACGCGGGCCACGATCGTCGCGGCGGGGGCCCCGGTCGCGGTCGCCACCGAAGCCGCCACGATCCCGGTCTCGGCCACCGCCGAAGCTCCCGCGGTCCCGATCGCCGAAGCGGCGCGGGCCACGATCGTCACCCTCGCGATCCTCGCGGGGCGGAGGGGGCGGCAGTGGTCGCGTCGACGCGGCCTCGAGCTTCGGGGCGGCGCCACCGAGCTCGGAGCGCGGGGCGGCCAGGATGCGCGCCGGTTCGGCGCCCATGCCGAGGACGCCTCGGCTGCCGGGGGTCAGGATCTCGAAGTCGAGCCCGTCGAGCCCGACGCCGAAGTCCTCGCGCGCGATGCGCAGGGCCTCCTCGACGGACTTGCCGGTGAACTCGCGATAGGCGCTCGTGCTCATCGACGTCTCCCTCGCCGGCCTTGTCGACCGCGCTGGCGAATCGTTGCGTTCGCCGACGCTGTCCGGTCGATGGCCGACCGCTCAGGGGTTGGCCGCGCCGGCGCTCCCGCCGGACGCGAGGTGGGTGCGGCCGCCGTGGGCATGGCGACCGGGAAGCGCGGGGTGTGGTCCCGGGCGAATCCCGGGGTCCGGCCGAAGAGCGGGAACAAGCCGCCCCAGCCGGTGGTCAGGAACTGCTGGACGACCTGGTACAGCGTCGATACGACGAGGTACAGGAAGACGCCAACAGGGATCAGGTTGCTGTAGAGCAGGGTGATGAACGGGAGGTACAGCGCCATCGTGCGCTGCGTGCGCTGGTTCTGGTCCAGCGTCACCTCGGGGTTGTGCGCCGGCAGGGCCATGCGCGACGCGACCAGCTGGAGGATCAGGTACACGATCGCGAAGATCGAGATGCCGGTCATGTTGACGAGCGGCAGCGTGAAGCCGAACGGGATGATGCCGCCATGGCCGGCGGCGTCGATGCCGCCGAGCCAGGGGATGGTCGAGTCGATGCACGGCTTGAACCCGGTCAGCACGCCGAGGTCGTTCAGGATCGGCTGCGGCGGCGGACAGGTCAGCGGGACGAGCTGCGCGCCGAAGACCTTCAGCGACTCGGTCAGGTCCTGGGCCGTGAGGCCCTCGCGGACGACCTGGTACATCGGCAGCAGGAGGAACAGCGGGAGCAGGGCGACGAGGCAGCCGGCCTGGCTGATGCCGCGCTCCTTGTAGAGCGCCATCGTCGCCTGCTGCTGCTTCACGCGATCGTTCTTGTACTTGGCCTGGATCGCCTTGACCTCTGGCCCGACGGCCTGGAGACGGCGCATCGACACCATCTGCCGGCGCATCAGCGGGACCATGGCGGTCCGGACGATCAGGGTCGTGAGGATGATCGCGATGCCCATGTCGAGACCGGTGAACTGGTGCAGCCCGACCATGAGCAGCAGGAACGCCTGGAAGATCGGATTGAACAGGGCGGCGAGCAGGCTCACCGGGTCCGCCTTGATCGGGGCCGGGGTCACGATCAGCGGTGTCGGCGGGGGCGTGACGATCGGGGTCGCGCTCGGCGCGGCTGTCGCGCCCGGGACAAGCGAGGCGCCCGGGGCCGCGGACGGCTCGATCGGGGTGCACGCGGCGACGAGCAGGACGATCGCGAGGATCGCGGTGATCGCGAGCGCAAGCCGCAGGAGTTCGTGTCGGCGGCGGGGCATGGTCGTCATCGAACGGGGTCGTAGCCGCCCGGATGGCCGGGGTGGCAGCGGGCGATGCGCTTCGCGCCCATGAACGAGCCGCGGAAGAGGCCGTACTTGCTGATCGCCTGCTCCGTGTACCGGGAGCACGTCGGCTCGTACCGGCAGCTGGAGGGCATCCACTGGAAGGCGAATCGGTAGGCATGGATCATCGCGATGCCCGCCCGTCCCAGGATCCCGACCTGCGTCACCGTTCTCCCACGTTTCCGTCCGCCCGCCGCTCCGTCATGACGCCACCGCGGGCGAGGAGCCGGCCGAGGGCCGTGCCGATCGCGCCGAGGTCGGCGCCGACGATCGCCGGCCGGGCGATCACCAGCACGTCCCAGCCCGGTCGCAACGACGGCTGCATCGACCGGATGGCCTCCCGGAGTCGCCGCCGAACGCGGTTCCGCACGACGGCCGAGCCGAGGGCTCGTCCAGTCGCGAAGCCGAAACGTGTCGTCTCGAGATCGGTCCGGAGGACCCTGGCGGCCAGCAGCGGGTGCGATCGGATCGTCCCGCGCTCCTGGAGCGCCGCGAAGTCCTGCGGGCGGGAAAGCATCACGAGTCGCGGCCGAGAGCCGCGCTCGGTCGTCAGACCGACAGGCGCTTGCGACCGCGGGCCCGGCGTGCGGCCAGGACGCGGCGTCCGCCCGTCGTCTTCATACGGGCGCGGAAACCGTGTTCCTTGGCGCGGTGGCGCTTCTTGGGCTGGTAGGTCTGCTTCATCGTGCCTGCTTGGGATCCTCTCCATCCGGCCTCGGGGCTGGTCCGTCATCGACCCCTGAAGGCACGCAAACGCGCCGGACACCCACACAGGGGCGTGGCGCGCTCGTCGTCCGGCGGATGATAGGTCGAGGGCAGCGACAGCGTCAAACGTGACACCCTCGCGGGAGCAGGTGACGCGCCGGTCCGATACCCCCGGGGAGTATCGCGGAATCGCCTTGCGGGGTCGCAGGTGGCAGTGCTACCTTTCGCCACCCGAAGCCTCGGCGACCGGCCCGACTCGCCCCGTCCGAGCCTCGGCAGCGCGTACGAACCGGCCTCATTCACCCATCTCCGGCACCACTCGCGGCCCCGCTGTTCCCTGCCCACATCGTCCCCCCGAACGAGAGTTCCCATCGACCCATGGATGCCAAGCAGGTCTGGCGCGCGGCCCTCGGCGAGCTCCAGGTGACGCTCTCGCCGGCGAACTTCGAGACGTGGCTGCGCGACACCGCCCTCGTCGAGGTCGACGACACGCGGTTCCGGATCTCGGTGCCGAACGGCTTCGCCAAGGACTGGCTGGAAAGCCGCTATCGCTCGCTCATCTCCCAGACGCTCGGCCGGATCGTCGGCTACGGCGTCCAGGTTGACTTCGTGGTCGGGGCAACGGAGCCCGCGATGGGTGGCGCGGACGGTGCCGACGGCGACGCTAGGAGCGGGCACGACGCCGACCCGAGTGGCAGCGACAACGGCCACGGGACGGCGCGCGTGGCGGTCGGCCCCGGCGTGATGAGCCGGATCGGCGAGGCAGCTCCGGCGCCGATGCGCCCCTCGGGCTCGCCGGCGCCGTCGCCACAGGTCCGTGTCGAGCCCACCCGGGTCGGTGGCGAGGGCGGCGCGACCAACATCAACCCCCGCTACACCTTCTCGAACTTCATCGTCGGCTCCGCGAACCGGCTGGCCCACGCCGCCTCGCTCTCCGTCGCGGAGCGCCCCGGCCACGCCTACAACCCGCTGTTCCTGTACGGCGGCGTCGGCCTCGGCAAGACCCACCTGATGCACGCGATCGGCAACCAGGTGATGGCGAAGTTCCCGCGGAAGCGCGTCGTGTACGCGACCTCGGAGAAGTTCACGAACGAGTTCATCACGTCGATCCAGCAGGGCAAGATCGACGAGTTCCGTGCCCGGTACCGTCGGATCGACCTGCTCCTCATCGATGACATCCAGTTCATCGCCGACAAGGAGCGGACCCAGGAGGAGTTCTTCCACACGTTCAATGCCATCCACGAGGACGGCAAGCAGATCGTGCTGAGCTCGGACCGGCCGCCGAAGGCCATCCTGACCCTCGAGGAGCGGCTCCGGTCGCGCTTCGAGTGGGGCCTGATCGCGGACCTCACCTCGCCGGACCTCGAGACGCGCATCGCGATCCTCCGCGCCAAAGCCGAGGAGGGCGCGGTCCCGATCACGTCGGACGTCATCGAGTTCATCGCCCGCAAGGTCGTCTCGAACATCCGGGAGCTCGAGGGCGCCCTGAACCGGATCGTGGCGTACGCGTCGATGGGCGCGATGCCGATCTCGATCGAGCTCGCCCAGGCGGTGCTCTCGAACGTCCTGTACAACCCGAAGAAGCGGCAGATCACGCCGGAGCGGATCGCGAAGGCCGTGTCCGAGTACTACGGCGTCGGGCTCGATGCCCTGCGTGGCCAGAAGCGGGACAAGGCGATCGTCGTGCCGCGCCAGATCGCGATGTTCCTCATGCGCGAGGAGACGGACGTCTCGCTCCTGCGCATCGGCGCCGAGCTCGGCAACCGCGATCACTCCACCGTGCTCCACGCCTGCGACAAGATCACCCGCGAGTCCGCCGGCAACGACGAGCTGCGCCGCGAGATCGCCGCCGTTCGCGAGCTGATCTACGCCGACTGACGGGCCGGCGCGCGAACGGCGCGTGACCCGCACGGGGATTCCCGGTCCCCGAGTTCTCCACCGAACCGCGTTCCTGTGTGGATGACCCGTGCAATCGCAAGATCAGGGCGGCGCCTGCAATGCTCCCGCAATGTGGATGCGATGACGGACAGGTGGCACAACCGCGGTGGACGATCCGGGAATGCGACCGATCCGCTGGTCCGAGTCGAGCCTGGTTGTCCTCCGGTCATCCCGGGGCGCGCCCACGATTCAGGTGGCGCTCGCCGGCATCCGACGCGAGTCATCCACCGCGCGCTCAAACGGGGCCGAGCACGCCCGTCCACGCCGTCCACACCCTTATGACGGTGATGACGTACGTCAAAGAATGAAGGAAGATACGCACACCGAATGAAGCGGCTTCGCGGGAGCCGGGAACCCTCTGCGACGCAGCCCTCGTCCGACGAATCCTGGACCGACCCCGCCCATGGAGTGGACCTGACGTGAAGCTCTCGGTCATGCAGGAGAACCTGGCACGCGGCCTCGGGGTCGTAAGCCGGGCGGTCTCCAACAGAAGCACCCTGCCCGTCCTCGCCAACGTCCTCCTCAAGACGGAGGACGGCGGCCTCCGCCTCACCACCACGAACCTGGAGATCGGGCTCGTGTACTGGGTCCCGGGCAAGGTCGAGACGGACGGCTCGACCACGGTGCCGGCACGCCTGCTCGCGGACCTCGTGAGCTCGTTGCCGGGGGGCCAGCGCATCGACCTGGAGACCGGAGCGAACGAGACGCTGCACGTCAGCGCCGGCCCGTTCAAGTCGAACGTCAAGGGCATCGATGCGGATGAGTTCCCGTCGATCCAGCCGACCGGCGAGCGTCCAACCACGCGGATCGCCCAGAACGTCCTGAAGCGAGCCCTCGAGGAGACGGCATTCGCGGCCGCCACGGACGAGGCCCGCCCGATCCTGACCGGCGTCCTGTGCCGGTTCGAGGGCGACACCCTGACATTGGCCGCCGCGGACAACTACCGGATCGCGGTCAAGACCATCCCGGTGCTCGATCCGGTCGGCGAGACCAGCGTCGTCGTGCCCGCGCGAGCCCTCACGGAGCTCATGCGGATCCTCGGCGACACGGACGAACCGGTCGAGGTGGTGCTCGCCCAGAGTCGCAACCAGGTCCTGTTCCACCTCGAGGGCATCGACCTCGTGAGCCGGTTGATCGACGGCCAGTTCCCGAACTACCAGACGGTGCTGCCGAAGGCCCACACGACCCGGGCGATCCTCGATCGCGAGGAGCTCCTGCGGGCCGTTCGGCCGGCGGCGCTCATCGCTCACGAGTCGGCCAACATCGTGAAGCTCCAGATCTCGTCGAACGGCGAGTCCGGGATCACCGTGAGCGCGAACGCGGAGATCGGCGATCACGTCGGCCAGGTCGACGCGGCGGTCGAGGGCGACGGCACGTCGATCGCGTTCAACGCGAAGTACCTCGCCGACGTCCTCGAGCGGGTCGACGCGGATCAGTTCGCGCTGGAGCTGCAAGGGCCATTGGCGCCCGGCGTCTTCAAGCCGATCGGCGACGAGGGGTATGTCCATGTCGTCATGCCCGTGAGGACCACGTCCTAACGCTCATGAACGCCGCAGGCACGGCCCGGTGATGCGGGCCGGCCGTGCGTTGACTCCTGCGCCGACTCGCTCACGTACCGCCGTACGCTCGCTCGCCGTGCTCGGAGTGGCCTTCGGCCATCTCCGCCTGACCGGGCCCGTGGTCGAATGACGGCACTGATCGGAAGGCAAGTGATCCTCGACACGCTTCGGCTCGCCGACATGCGCGCGTATCCGGCGCTGGACATCAGGTTCGACCCGGGACCGCAGCTCGTGTACGGCCCGAATGCCGCGGGCAAGACCAGCCTCCTCGAGGCGATGGTCGTGCTCGCGCGTGGCAGCTCGCATCGCACCACGACCGACGCCGAGCTCATTCGCTGGGGCGCCGACATCGCGCGGATCGAGGGGCGGTTCGGCGCTGCCGACATCGACGTCGCACTCGTTCGGCCCGGCTCGCACGCGGCCGGGAGCGGCGCACGAAAGCGCCTCCGCGTGAACGGCGTGCCGAGGCGTGCGCCCGCCCTGGCCGAGCGGATGCGCGTGGTTCTCTTCGCGCCCGAGGACATGCTGCTCGTGGTCGGCTCTCCGTCACTGCGCCGCGGGACGCTGGACCAGCTCGCAGCGACGCTCATCCCCGGCTACGCCGCAGAGCTCGCCACCTACGGCCGCGCGCTCCAGCAGCGCAACGGGCTCCTGCGGGCGATCCGCGAGGAAACGGCGACCCGCGACGAGCTGCGGTACTGGGACAAGCCGTTCCTGGATGCCGGTGGAGCGGTCGTTGCGGCGCGTCACGCGCTCCTCGGACACCTGGCGGGCCCGCTCGCGGATGCCCACGCCGAGATCGCGCCGGAGGAGGCGGCGACCGGTGCACTCGCGATCGAGTACGTGACGAACGCTCCGGCGGCGCCGGGCGAATCGCCCCGCGACGCGCTCGCTCGCCGGCTCGTCGAGACGGCGGAGAAGGAGGCGTGGAACGGCACCACGCTGATCGGGCCGCATCGTGATGACCTCGCGTTCACGATGGCAGGCCGCGACCTGGCGAGCTTCGCGTCGCGCGGCCAGCAGCGAACCGCGATCCTCGCGCTGAAGCTCGCGGAGCTCGACCTCGTCACGAGCCACGACGGCCGGCCGCCGCTCCTGCTGCTCGATGACGTGTTCTCCGAGCTGGATCCGGCGCGCCGCGGCCACCTCGTGCGCCGGATCGCCGAGCTCCCACAGGCGTTCGTGACGACGACCACGCTCGACGACCTGGACGCCGCGCTCCGCGCGATCGCGACGCCGTGGTCCGTGCGCTCGGATGCCGCCGGGGCTCGCATCGAACGATGAGCGAGGACGCGCCTCGACGGCGCCGCCCGATGCAGCGCATCGGCGACCTCATGCCTGCCGCCGCGGCCGGCCTTGGGCTCCAGGACGAGCTTCGGAAGGCTCGCTTCGTGTCGACGTTCGACGCGATCGTCGCCGAGCTGGCACCGGCCGCACACGGCGCGTGCCGCGCGCTCCGGGTCGAAGGCGAGACGCTCGTCGTCGAGGCCGACGCGCCGATCGTGGGCCAGGAGGTCCTGCTCCATGCAGGAGAGTTGGCGGCTGCCTTCACGCGGGCCCCGGCCGGGCTGCCGGTGCGCCAGGTGCGCGTCACGATCCGGCGGCGCTGAGCCGCCAGCCTCGCCGCGCCAGCTCCCCCGCACCTGCCGCGCAACCAAAGGGGCCGCTCGAGCGTCACGAGCGCCATGCCTCGGCCGTCGGCCTGACGCTCCCGAGGTGCGATAATCCCCGCCCCGAACCAGCCCCTGGCAGAGGACCATCGTGGCCCATCGAATCCAGATGAAGCTCGGTGTCGTGCCGGACGCCGAGCGCGCCGCCGATTCGCCGGACACCGCACTCCATGTCGAGCCGCGGGTCGGTGCGCAGACGCGCACGAAGGGCCACCTGTACCTGCTCGTGACGTCGCGGGCCGGCGGCGCGAAAGCCCGCGAGGCAACCCGCCTCGTCGCGGACGCGATCCGGAGCGAGTACTACTACGACGAGTCGGCGGGGATCCGCGTCTGCCTGGTCAAGGCCATCCAGGCCGCGAACAAGCGCCTGACGCACGCGCGCGAGAAGAGCGCGCTGGGCTCCGGCCCGGGCCCGATCGGCGTGGCGCTCGCGGTCGTCCGGGATACGGAGCTCTACGTCTGCACCGTCGGGCCTGCGGAGGCCTACCTGAACCGCGGCGCACGCCTGTCCACGCTGCCGGATCCGCACCGGGACCGCGGCCTGCCCTCGACCGAGGTCGAGCCGGATGTGTGGCGCGGCGAGATCGACGTCGGCGACCAGCTGCTGCTCGTGTCGCCATCGGTCGTCGCCGCGCTCGGCGCCGACGCGGTGAAGGACGCGCTGGTCACGCTCCACCCGCAGTCGGCGGTCGAGCAGCTGACCCGCAGGTTCCGGGAGGCAGGCGGCACCGGCACCGACGGTGCGCTCATCATCGAGGCATCGGAGATCGCGGTCGCTCGCGCGGGCGTGGTGCCCGTGCCCGTGCGGCCCGCGGAGCCCCTTGCCGGCTCACCGGATCGCTCGCCGATCCCGCTCGCGGATTCGGTCGCGAGCGGGATCGCAGCCGCGCAATCGGGCGTGCGGACGGCCCGGGGCGCCGTCGGGGGCGCGCTGTACCGCCTTTTCTCCCGCGGCCTCGACGCCCTGCCCGCACGCGGCGCCGCAGACCGCCGCGTCACGCCGCTCAGCGCCCGCCGCGAGATGCAGCGCCGCGCCGCGATGGCCCTCCTGTCGCTTGTCGTCGTGGTCGGCGGCCTCGGCATTGCGGTCTTCGTGTTCGGCGGCAACAAGCCGCAGGGACCTGCGATCCAGACCCTCGATAACGCCGCGGGTGCGATCGACAAGGCGCGGGACAACCTCAACCGCGTCATCGGCCCGGGGATCGACCTCGTCGCGAACGACCCCCAGAAGGCCGACCAGCTCCTCACCGAGGCGTACCAGAAGCTCGATGCCGCCCGGCAGGCCGGCGTCCCCGCCTCGACGGTCGATCCGATCCGCACCCAGGTCGTGGCGGCGCTCGACCGGCTCTACCACATGACCGACGTCGCCTCGACGTCGATCTTCACGTTCCCCGACGACCCGGCAGTGGACCTCCGCGCCATCGTCAAGGGTCCGGTGGGCGACCCGTCGCCGTTCGTGCTCGATGCGGCGACGAAAACCGTCTACCGCATCGACCTGCAGAACGGCAAGGCGAGCGTGATCTTCCGCGAGGGCAACAAGGCGGCCGGGGCGACCGAGAGTGCGCCGAAGATCATCGGCGTCGGTGGGCGGGACCTGCTCATGGTCGACGCGAAGAACGTCGTGTGGCGATGGCGACCAGCGAACTCGACGGGCAAGGGCTCGATCTCGCGCGTGCGGGTGACGGGCGCCGCCGAGTGGGGCGACGACATCAAGGCGATCGGGACGTTCCTCCGCGACCCCGAATCCAATCTCTACAACATGTACGTCGTCGACCCGTCGGCCCAGCAGGTCCTCCGCTACTCGCCCGCGGCGGACGGCTCGGGCTTCCCCGCCAACCCGACGCCATGGCTTTCGTCGCCGCGCGACCTGACCGGGCTCAGCTCGATGTACATCGACGGCGACGTGTGGATCACAATCGATGGCCAGATCGCGCGCTACAGCGGCGGCGCGACCGGCGGCTGGACAGCGGCCGAGCTGAACGATTCGATCCTGCGGCCGGCGCCGGCCTACACGCTGATCGGCTCCGGCTCGGACAAGCGCACCGGCACCATCTACGGCTTCGATCCCGGGAGTGACCGGATCGTCGGGCTGTCGAAGGTCAACGGCTCGTTCGTCGGGCAGTACCGGCTCGCGGGCGACAACGCGGGCTGGTCCGACTTCCGCGGGTTCTACGTGGAGCCGGGGCTCGACCAGGAGCCGGACGCGATCGTCTGGATCAGCAAGAACAGCATCGGACGAGCCCTCCTGCAACCCGTTGGCGCACTCGGCTCGCCGGCGCCCCCAACGGATACGCCGACGGCAACGCCCGGCACCTAGGCCGATGGGATAATCCCCGCATGGCCCGGCTGGTCGAGATGGTGGTCGAGAGCGTTCGCGTCCACATGCTGTCGAGCCGCCATGTCGTGATCCTCAAGGACAACGTCGGCGATCGCTACCTCCCGATCTGGATCGGCGCGTGGGAAGCGAGCGCCATCGCGATGCGGCTCCAGGGCCTCCAGGCCGAGCGGCCGCTCACCCACGACCTCTTCACGGCGGCGCTCGAGCAGCTCGGCGTCCGCGTCGCGCGCGTCGTCGTGTCCGACCTGTCCGACGAGACGTACCACGCGCAGCTCGTGCTGGAGCGCGATGGCGTGGAGGAGGAGGTCGACGCCCGACCGTCCGACGCGCTCGCGATCGCGGTGCGCACCGAGAGCCCGATCTACTGTGCGGACTCCGTGCTCGCCCAGGCTGCGCTGAGCGCCGACCCGGACGAGGAAGGCGCCGAGGACGAGCCTGCCGAGGGTGGGGAGCTCACCGAGGGGGAGAGCGCGCGGGACGAAGGCGATCGGCCCCGACGGCGCCGCGCTCCGCTCGAGAGCGTCGGGAATGCGCCGGCCGATCCGCGGCTGGACATGTTCCGTGACTTCGTGAACTCGCTGGAAGTCGACCCGAACGCCGGCGGGGGCGGGGGCGACACCGGAGGCCGAAGGGGCTAGCCGACCGCGAGGTCAGCGCCCGAGGATGGGGCGGCCGCGCTCCAATGCCTTCGTCGGTCGCGCCCAGAGGCGCAGGCGCAGCGCCCAGAAGTCGCGCACGGCCCGGAACACCACCTGCGGCTTCGCGCCCGTCGGGCTGCCTGCGGTGCGCGGGTAGTGGGGCACCCCGACCTCGTCGATGCGACGGCCGCGCGCGCGGAGCTTGATGAGCAGCTCGGCGGAGAAGAACGCGCCGCCTGACTCGACGTTCACGCCCTCGAGCGACCTGCGCGCGAAGAGCTTGCAGGCGCAGTCGACGTCGCGGACCTTCAGCCCGAAGAAGATGCGGTTGGCGAGGCGATAGGCCTTCGCGTACAGCGTGCGAATGAGCGGGTCGGCGCGCTTGATCCGGTAGCCGACGACGGCATCGGCCGTGCCGGCGTCGAGCCGGTCGATGAGCCTGCCGAGGTCCGCCACCTTGAACTGGCGGTCACCGTCGGTGAAGGCGAGGTTGTCGTAGCGCGCGCTGGCGAAGCCGGTGCGGAGCGCGGCGCCGTAGCCCTGGTTGACGGTGTGGTGGATGGCGCGAACCTCGGGATGCGCGGCGGCGAGCTCGTCGGCGATCGACTTCGTGGCGTCCTTCGAGCCGTCGTTGACGATCAGGATCTCGAAGGTGTCGGCGAGGGCCGGCAGCGTCGTGAGTGCCTCCTCGACGAGCCCCTGGAGGTTCGCCTCCTCGTTGTGCGCCGGGAAGAAGTACGAGAGCTCCGAGAGCCGAGGTCCGGCTGCCACCGCGGCGACGCCCGTCATGGCGTCGCCAGCCGGCCGTCGACGCGCCACACGCCGAGGCTGCCGCCGCTCGCCACGAGCGTCATGTCGAACTGGCTCGTGAGCTCATCGGTATCGCGGCCCTCGAGGCGGATGACGTAGACGGGGCGCTGGCCCAGGTTCGAGCTGATGACGTCGGGCGCCCGACCGAGGTCCTCGTCGAGCATCGTGCGGTCGTCGATGATCGTGATGTCGGTCCGCTGGCCCTCGACCTTCTGGGCGTACCAGAGGGCCGTGGAGGTGCTCCACCAGCTCACGAGGACGGCATCCTGGGCGATGACGGACGTCGGCAGCACCTCGGCGAGCCATTGCCGCGCGCCGGTGTCGCCGGAGCGATCCGCCTTGGCTCGGCGCGGACCGAGGTCCTCCAGGGTGGGCATGAGCATCACGACCGCGACGATAGCGGCTGCGACGAGGACGGCGGGTTTCGCGGCCTCGGAGTCCAGCGAGACGCCCCGCGACAACGAGCCGAGCCGGAATGCCGCCGCCGCCACGAGCCGTGCTACCTGTGCGGCCAGGATCCCGATCCACGTCCACACCCACAGCACCGGCCCGAGGTAGTAGCGCTCGATGTCGGCGTTCGCGTACGCGAGGTTGAAGAGCACCGTCACCACGAGCGCCGTGCCCGTCAGCAGCGTGTAGCGAGGCGCCTTCCATGCCGAAGCGAGGAATCCGAACGGCACCACGAGCGCGAGCGGCCCGAGCTGGCCATTCGCGAGGGCGACGATCTTGTCGAGCTTGTGCGGGAGGTCGGCGAAGATGTCGCCGACGGAGCCCTGGAACTGCTGCGCGAACACGATGTACCAGAAGCCGTCCCACGTGGCGGGCCGGCCGTAGACGAGCGGCGCCGGGATCAGCCCACCGCGGATCGGCAGCTCCAGGAACACGAGGGCCATCGTGAGCACCGCAGCGACCACGCACGTCGCGAAGAACGCGGGCCGCTTGAGGATTCCCGGTTCGACGCTCAGGACGTACAGCGCGATGGGTGGCGCGAGCAGCAGCGTGAGGGAGTGGTTGCCCTCGGCGAGCCCGAAGAGCACGGCCGCGATCACGAGGCGGCGGTCCGCCTGCGCCTGCGTGAGCTCGCCTCGCGCAAGCCCCTTGCGGCCCTCCTCCCAGCGCACGAGCGCCAGGAGCAGCAGCGCCACGAACATCAGGTGGATCGGGTGCGGGTCCGCCCGCGTGGCGTTGAGCCAGACGACCGGGGTCGTGGCGAGGCCGACGCCCGTCGCCATGCCGATGATCGTGGAGCCCGTGAGGCGCCGGACGAGCACGACGGTCGCGGCGGCGGCGGCCGCGACCGCGAGCAGCGACAGAACCGTGACGCGGAAGGCAGGCTCGCCGATGGGTGTCAGCAGGATGTTGCCGAGGAAGCCGAGGAGCACGTACGTCGGGTACCCGGTCGGGTGAGCCGTGCCCATGAGGGGCAGGACGGTCTGGAACTCGCCGGTGTCCCAGAACGCGACCCCGGGCATGAGTCCGCTCCACGCGTTGACGATGACCAGGGCGGCGACGACGACCGGCGCGGCGAGCGCAAGCGCGCGCGCACCGGCCAGGCCCTCGCGCAGGCCGGCAGGGAAATTGGGGCTGCTCACCATCCGAGGATGTTGCCCCAGATGACACCCCACAGGTTGATCACCACGGACGCCGCCACGAGCCCGATCCCGAGCCAGCCGACCCGGCCGCGCCGCTCCATGCCGAGGGCGACGAGCGGCAGGGCGAACACGACGAAGTCGTTGCTGAACCGGTAGCCGAACTGGACCCAGCCCTGGCTGAAGTGCATGAGGTTGACGAACGCGATCAGGGCGACCGCGATGAACGAGCCGGCAACGAGGCGGGAGCGCCGCCGGAACGCCCAGGCGGCAAGGAGGAAGGCGGGGCTGGTCAGGATGATGCTCATCCCGACCTGCTTCGGGACGAGGAGCGGGCAATCGTTGTCGAACAGGCCGCGGTCGACGGTCGCTCCCTGGCAGAGCCCGACGTCACCGAACGTGTTGAACTCGCTCGAGTTGTCCGGGAGGATCGCCGGTGCGGCGAGCAGGAAGATCCCGATGTTCTGCGGCAGGTAGCGCGCGTCCTCGATGTCCCAATCCGGGTTGTAGCCCAGCGCCTGGTAGCCGTTGGCCTCGAGCCGGTACTGGTATTCGTAGCCCGGGTGGAACAGGTGCCCGGTCGTCGCGACGTTGTAGCCGAGCAGCAGCGCCAGCGGGATCGCCGCCCCGATCCCGGCCGAGATCGATCGCCGGGCCCACGACGTCCCGCCGACGAGCATGAGCAACGGCGCCCCGAAGACCACGGTGAGCCGCGCCATGCACGCGAGGCCGAACAGCACACCGGCGAGGAACTGGCGCCGATCGATCAGCGCCGTGCCCCGCTTGAGCGTCGCGACCAGCTCACGCCCGAGGCTCGCCGGCGTCGGGCTGTCCTCCGGTTCGACCTCATCGTCCGCGCCGGGGTCCGAACCGAGCGCCACGCCCACCGCGCCGAGGACGAAGCCAATCGCCACCACGTGGGCGAAGAACCACGTCGTTCCGAGCTGCGCGGCGTACCAGAACACCGTGCCGAAGGCGAAGAAGACCGTGGTCGCGAACCGGATCGTGCGCGAGACCGGCAGGCGGCCGAGCGCCCACCACGCGATCCCGACGTCGACCGCCCCAACGAGCACCGAGACGGCCCGGATGTCCGTCGCGAGCCCCCAGAGCGCCACGAACGGCATGAGCACGACAGCCGGCAGCGGAGGGAACGGCAGGAGGGCGCCGATCGTCGAGGGGTCGCCCGTCAGCTCGCGAAGGGGATAGACATCCTGCATCCAGTCGTTGCCGTTCGGGAATCCGCCGGAGTTGACGGGCCAGTCGATCACCGCCGTGCCGTGGAGGAACGCGAGCGCCTGCCAGACGAAGTGGTTGTAGTAGCGGTCCCCGCCGGGGAGCCAGTAGGCGGCCAGCGCGAGCGCAACGAGACCGGCCCCCACGGCAATCGCGGGCAGCCGTTCGAACCAGGCGACCAGGACATCGAGGGGGCGGGAAGCCTCGGCGCCCTCTGCTACGCTCCCGACCACCTCATCGCTCGTTGGAGATCGATCCCGACTTGACTGGTCCCGCAATCGGTGAGCCCGACCCGGTGAGGGCGGCGCCGGCACGGACCGGGTTCGCGGGCGCCGCGAGCGGCATCCTCGTCCTGCTGGTCGTGGGCCTCATCCTCCGGCTCATCATCGCATACCTGATCCCCGGATCCGGCTTCAGGAACGATCTCGGCGCGTTCCAGTTCTGGGCGAGCAACCTGGCGGACAACGGGCTGGCCGGGTTCTACGACCGGGATTTCTTCCACGACTACACGCCCGGGTACCTGTATGTCCTGTGGATCGTCGGCGGCATCGGGAACCTCCTCGGCGGCGTCGGTGACCTGATCAAGGTCCCGCCGATCCTCGCCGACCTCGCGATCGGCTACCTCGTGTGGTCGATGGTCCGGGAGCTCGGCGGCAGCGAGCGGGCCGCCCGCGTCGGCGCCGCGCTCGTCATCTTCAACCCGATCACCTGGTTCGACAGCGTGGTGTGGGGCCAGGTCGACTCCGTTGGTGTCGTCGTGCTGGTCCTGGCGTTGCGCGAGCTGTGGCGCGATCGACCGGAGCGCGCGGCGATCCTCGCGACCGTCGCCGCCCTCATCAAGCCCCAGCTCGGCATCCTCATCCCGATCGTCGCGATCGTGGTCATCCGCCGCGCGCTGTGGCCGAAGGGCGGATTCGGCCTCGAGGAGGCACCCGAGCCGCGAGCGACGACGACGCCATGGGAGCGCAACGTCCGCGGTCCCATCCGGATCCTGTCGACGGGCGCCGCCGGCTTCCTCACGGCGATCGCCGTGTCACTGCCGTTCGGGCTCAGCCTGCCCGGCCTGATCGCCCAGATCTTCAAGACTGCGGCCGGCTACCCGTACATCACCGTGAACGCGTTCAACCCGTGGGCCCTGCTCACGCGCGTGAGCGACGGGGTCGACCAGAGCCTCGCGCTCACGAAGACGTGGATCTGCGACTCCACGATCGGGCCGATGCCGGCAGGCCAGTTCCGGATAGGCGACTGGGTCCTCGCGAGCTGGCCGGCAAGCACGCAGACGTGCGACCCGGGGATCACGATCGGGGCGTTCCCGGCGTCGATCGTCGGTGCCGCCCTCTTCCTGATCGCGGCCGTCCTGGTCCTGTGGCTCGTCGCGCGGCGCCCGGATCGGATCACGATGCTCATCGGGCTCGCGGTCCTCGCCATGGCGTTCTTCGTGCTGCCGACGCGCGTCCACGAGCGCTACCTGTTCCCGTTCTTCGGGATCGCGGCGGTGCTCGCGGCCGTCTCGCTGCGCTGGCGCATCGCCTACCTCCTCTCGGCCGCGGCGATGTTCGCGAACATGTATGTCGTTCTCACGACCTACTACATCGGCTGTGGCTCGCCGGGCGCCGATCCGAACAGCTGCAATCCGAACATCGCCGACTGGCTGGGGACGGGCGACCTGTTCGCATCGACATGGGGGGTCGCAGTCGCAGCTGTCACCCAGGTCCTCGTGCTGGTCTGGGCGTTCTTCCAGCTGCGCGAGGAGGCAGTCGAGGGCGTCGCCGAAGACGTCGCGACGGCCGGGCGGCCACGCGACGAGCGCGACAACCTCGCGGGCTGGCTCGGCGGCGACGAAGGCGACGAAGCCGACCTCGATCTCGGCGCCGAGCGGGGAGACGCGCCGGTCGGCTGGTCGGGCCCACCCCAGGGCCGAAGGCTCCCGGGCTGGGCCGACGGCCTCGCGCGCCCGTCCGTGGCCGGTGGCGCCGTCGCCGCCTCGTACGCCGTCCCGGAGTGGGACTCGGAACGGGATGCGGGCACGCTCGGGCCGCTGGGCTGGCTCAAGGCGCGCATGAACGACGAGCCCACCCGCGCCGACCGAAGCGCTGAGCTGGAGAAGGAGCGTGGCGGCCGGCTCGACAAGCTCGACGTGTGGATGCTCGCCGTCCTGGCCGTCAGCCTGTTCACGGTGCGCATGTGGCGGCTCGACGAGCCGTACCAGATGCACTTCGACGAGGTCTACCACCCGCGAACCGCGACCGAGTTCCTCCAGGACTGGAAGTACGGCCTCAGCAAATACATCTACGAGTGGACGCACCCGCACATGGCCAAGTACGCGATGGCGGTCGGGTTGATGGCTCTCGGCGAGGATCGCGTCGTCGGGGAGAGCCAGCTCGGCGTGGCGGTGCTGGACGCCGCCATCGAGCCGCGCCGGGACGACTCCGGCGGCGCGGTCAACGGGACCGTCGACGGCGACCGCCTGTGGGTGGTGACGGGCAGCGAGGTCCGCGCCTACAACCTCGCCACGCGGGACCTCGCCGCGGAGCTCGCGCTGCCGGATGCGGTGGCGCTCGCATACGACAAGGGCGGCCGCGTCCTGTACGTCGGCACGCGTTCGGGCGAGATCCGGGCGATCGATGTCGGAGCCCTCGACGGCATCCGCGGGCCGCCCGTCGACGTCGATTCCCGCGCGTTCATGAACGTCGGCGGCCCGATCCAGAAGCTGTACGTCAATCGGGACGGCGATCGTCTCGTTGCCGTGCTGGAGCCCGGTGATACGACGACCGACGGTTCCACGCCCGACCCGAACGCGAGCCAGCTCGTCGTCATCGACGCCGGCGCTGCGACGGAGATCTCGCGCCCCCGGTTGAGCGGCGTCACGCAGCTGACCCAGGGCGTCAGTGACGACCGGATCGCGGTCGGCACGGCGAACGGTGTGGCGTTCATCGACCGGGACTCCGGGATCGTCTCGTCGACGCTCGACGTCGGCGGCCCGGTCGGTGGCGTCGTCGGCATCAACGACATCCAGGACGACCCGATCTACGCCACGGTGCAGTCGCCGGATGGCCCGGATGTGGTCACGGTGATCGCCAAGCGCGGCGAAGGCCCGCGCATCGACCAGACGTTCACGCTGCCGGGCGAGCGCGCCGGCCGGGCGTTCTTCGACCTGTCGAGCCGGATGGTCCACATCGAAGGCTCGGTCCAGGGCGGCCCGGACAACGGCGCCGACACCATCTACGTCATCGAGCCCCACGCGAACTCCGTGTACGCCGATGCGCAGCTGCCGTACGTGCCGGCGGCGATCGTGATGGACGAGAACCAGGATTACCCGTCGACGGACCGCGAGCAGCTCCTCGCGTTCGATCCGGGCGGGCATGTCGCCGCGGTCCAGATCGGCCGGCACGCGTACGCGTGGCGCGTCCCGGGCGTGGTCGCCGGCGTCCTGATGGCGCTGTTCCTGTACGTGCTCGCGCGGCTGCTGTTCCGGCGCCGCGCCGTCGCAGTCATCCTCGGGGTGGTCGTGTTCCTCGACGGGATGCTGTTCGCCCAGAGCCGCATCGGGATGAACGACTCGTACGTCGGGCTGGGGATCGTCGCGGCGTACACGATCTTCGCGGCGCTGTGGCTCCATCCCGGCAACAGCCGACGGCACTGGATCGCCTATGCGATCGGCGTGCCGATCATGGGTGCCTTCCTCGGCTTCGCGCTGGCCTCGAAGTGGGTCGCCGCATTCGCCATCGGTGGGCTCGGAATCCTGAGCCTGACCCGGAGCGCGCTCGGGCGGCTGATCCTCATCGCGGGCCTGCTGGTGCTGACGACCGCGCTCGGCTGGGTCGCCATCTCGGTCGGGCCGGACGCGACCACCGGCGGCAACTACGTGTTCATCACGATCATGTTCGCGGTCGTCGTCATCGCGGTCCTCGCGAACATCATCCACCCGGTCGCGTGGACGATCGAGGAG
This sequence comes from Candidatus Limnocylindrales bacterium, assembly GCA_035248345.1. Classification (GTDB taxonomy): domain Bacteria; phylum Chloroflexota; class Limnocylindria; order Limnocylindrales; family CSP1-4; genus UBA5189. Next base: position 37,814 of record DATFHO010000082.1, on the reverse strand, counting down.
CAGTGGTTTGCGGTCGGGGCGCCCGCCGCCGCCGGCATCCTCATCGTCCTGTACGGGATCGCGAGAGGCACCGCCACCACCGCGATGAAGCTCGGGCCGATCTCGGCCACGCCGATCGAGCTCGGGATGCTCGCGCTCCTCGGCGCGGCCGTCGTGTACGTGGCGTTCCTGTTCTTCGGCCGGCTCGGGTTCGGCCCGATGGCCGCCGCGCCCGCACCGGACGACCCGGTGGCGGTGCTCGAGCCGCCCTCGGAGGCGCCCGTCGGCTGGCTCCGCCTCGGCACCGGGTTCGGGCTGCCTGCCATCTGGCTGTTCGTCGGGCTGCTCGTGATCCCGCTGGCGCTGTACATCGTGTCGTACATCCCGTGGGCGCTGGTCGAGAACCATCGGATCTTCGACAACTGGCCGCCGGGCCACACCGGGCAGACGCTCGCCGAGCTCACCCAGGGCATGTACGACTACCACAACAACCTGCACTCGCCCCACGCGGCAGCCTCGCCGTGGTGGGCGTGGGCGCTCGACCTGAAGCCGGTGTGGTTCTACGAGGAGGGCTTCGCGGGCGCGACGTCAGCCTCGATCTACGACGCCGGCAACCTCGTCGCGTGGTGGCTGGCCGTTCCGGCGATGGCGTTCGTGTGCTGGCAGGCGTTCCGGCGGCGCAGCGCAGCGCTCGCCCTGATCGCGATCGGGTTCTTCGTGCAGTGGCTGTCCTGGGCCCGCATCGACCGCGCGGCGTTCCAGTACCACTACTACACCGCCCTGCCGTTCCTCTTCCTCGCTCTCGCCTATTTCCTCGCCGAGCTGTGGCACGGATCCTCGCGCCGCATCTGGCTCCTGGCGCGCGTCGCCGCGGGCCTGGCGGTCCTCGGGCCGTTCCTGCTCTGGCTCTTCCACCGGCCACTGTGCGGGATCGCTCGCGTCGAGGACATGGTCAAGGACTCGCAGGCCTGCCCGACCCTGATCCCGGATGTGACGATCACCCCACGCGCGATTGCGATCGCGGTGATCGTCGGCATCGGCGTGCTGCTCCTGCTCCGTGAGCTCCTGGCCGCGACCGACGACGATGACGCCGAGCGCCTCGCGGCCGAGCGGGCGAGCGGCGGCTGGCGCGCCGCGCTGGCGCGGATCGGGCTCGGCAGTCGCTGGGCGACCGCAGCGGTGATCGCGATCGTCACCTCGGTTGTGTTCATCGTCGTGACGAGCGTCCTGAAGGACACCGACGGGCTCAAGCTGGAGGGCATCCCGGTCGAGCCGATCGCCCTGTTCGTCCTGCTGGCCCTGTCGCCGGTGGCGGCATATGTCGCCACGGCACGGGACGCACGCCGGTTCGTCCTTGGCGCGCTGGTGGCGATGGCGTTCTGGTTCGTGCTCTGGTACCCGAACATCTCGGGGCTGCCGCTGCCGGCCGCGCTCCACAACGCCTACCAGGGCTTCCTGCCGACCTACCTGTATCCATTCCAGTTCTGGGTGAACACGGACGAGCGTGCGGCTGCGCCGCCGTTGCTGGCGTTCTGGCCCGCTGTCGTGCTCGCGGTGCTGACCTTCACGTGCATCGTGATTGCGTACAGCGCGTGGTCGTGGCGCATCGCGCTCGCGGAGCGGCGCCGCGACCTGCTTGCGGCATCGAACGTTGCGGACGACGCGGACGTGGCGGGCGGCGCGCCGGCCTGACCGGACGCCACGACGGCCGGCCTAGACGGGCGTCGGCACTCGCGGTGAGGGCGGCACCTCGGCGTGGAAGCCCTCGGGCAGCTGCCCCTGGGCGGCGAGGCGCCGGATCACGAACCCGTAGTAGTCCTCGACCTTCTGGGTCACGCGCTCCCAGCTGAACTCCTGGGCGCGCTCGAGACCCGACGCGGCCATCCGCTCCCGCAGCTCGTCGTCGCCGAGCAGGTGCGCCAGCGCGCCCGCGATCGCCTTCGGCTTGCCCGGCGGGACGAGCAGGCCTTCGCGGCCTCGCCGGACCACGCCCTTGTAGCCGTGGATGTCGCTCGCGACGATCGCTGTCCCCGCGGCCATCGCCTCGAGCAGCACGATGCCGAAGCTCTCGCGCCCCGTCGCGGGCGAGCAGTAGATGTCCGCGGTCTTGAACAGCGCATCGCGCTCGTCGTCGCTGACCCGGCCCAGGAACTCGACGCCGCCGAGCTTGCGGGTCATGAGGTACCTGCGCATCTCCTTCTCCTGCGGACCGCCGCCGACCACGAGGAGCCGGCACTGGCAGCCGGTCTTGCGCAGGATTCGGTACGCCTTCAGGAGGTCGAGGAGGCCCTTGCGTGGCTCAAAGCGACCGACGAAGAGGATGTTCTTCGTGCCGTCCTGCCAGCGCGCGATCGGGACCGCGCGGTCGAACCGGCCGACGTCGACGCCGTTCGGGATCACCTTGTAGTCGCCGGGGAAGAAGCGGTCGATGAAGTGGCGGGCCGCCGCAGACACGGCGATCCGGCCATGGATCCGGTTGACCGACGGACCCATGAGCTTCGACCCGATCGAGTATGCGGGCGAGAAGCCGCCGAACGCGTGGAACGTCGCCACGTTCACGCTGTTCGACAGGCCGAGCACGACGAGCGACAGGAACGGCACGAACGGCTCGTGGAAGTGCAGGAGATCGAACTGCTCGCGCTCGAGGACGTCGCGGACCTGCGAGAGGAACCGCGGCGAGACGGTGATCGTGCCGACCGACCCGTTGGCCGGCAGCGAGAAGCCGCGCCCGATCCGGATGACGTCACCGTCCGACGCGCGCTGGACGCCGTGCTTCGTCGAGATGATCCGGACGTCGTGGCCGCGCAGGCGCAGGTGCTCGTACAGGTAGCGGACGTGCTGGTTCACGCCGCCCGGGAGCGGGTACACGTACGGCGTGACGAGCCCGATCTTCATCGCGGCTCCTCCTGCGAGCCCGCCGATCCGGGCGAGCCGGCGCCCGTCGCCGAGTACTCCGGCGGGTAGCCGAGGTCGCGCCGCGTGCCGTCGCGGCGGATCACGCCGCCGACATTCGCCTTCGCGTCCCGCCCGTACTTGCGCAGCTGCTGCCCGAAGGTGCCGAGCTGGCCCACCGTGGCGTGAAACGTGCCGTGGTGATGGGTCGTGCCGGCCAGGATCGCCTCGCGCAGGTCCTCCGCCGTCCGGCCCGGAAAGGAGGTCCACCCGGAGCCGATCGCGTCGAGCGCGTGGGAATCCGAGTTGCCGACCTTGGCGAAGCCGAGCTCATCGGCGAACCGGACCACGCGCGCGTGCCACGGCTTGCCGAGCGTCGTCGGGTTGAACGCCTCGAGGGCGTCGGGTCGGAAGCGCGGCTTGCCGGCCGCGAGCCGGCGGAGCAGGAACCCCTGCGCGCACAGCGGATACGGCACGAGCGGGTGCGCCGGGATCGCGATGCCACCCTGGTCGTGGACCGCGGCGATCGTCGAGCCGAGGGACCTGAATGGCCGGATCGGCTCCTCGATCCACAGCGCGAGCAGGTGGCCGCCGAGGGTCGTGACCTCCTCGCCGACGATGACCTCGAACCGGAGGCCGCGATCGCGGGCGATGGCGCGGCCCGCGAGGGCGGCGTCAATCCGTTCGTGATCGGTGATCGCGATGACGTCGAGCTGCGTCGTGCGCTCGACATGGTCGAGGATGTCGACGACGCTTGCGGTGCCGTCGGACGCCATCGTGTGGATGTGGAGATCCGCGCGACCGAGCCGCTCCGTCATGAGCGTGCCTTCGCGGTGCGATCCGCCTCGAGGTCCGGCCAGATCGGGTGGAAGATCGCGAGCCACTGCTCCGGCGCTCGCGCGATGTGCTGCTCGAACGCGCGCGCCTCGGCCGCGAGGTATGCGGTGACACGCTCGCGTCGCGAGCCTTCGGCAGGCATCGGGATCGGCTCCGCGCTCACGTGGTACACGCCGTCGCGACTCCGCCACACACCGAAGACGTGCGGCGTGACCCCGGTATCCATCGCGAGCAGCGCCGGGCCCACCGCGAGCGGCGCGGGCGCCCCGAACAGCTCCGTGTCGATCCCGCCGCCCGTGATGTCGCGATCGCCGAGGAGGCCGACGATCCGGCCGTCGAGGAGCGCCTGCTTGAGGAGCCGCTTGGCGCCGGAGAGCTCGATGAGCTCGAGGCCCATGCGGTTGCGCGTCCGGACCATGTACCCCTGCAGCGCGGGATCACCGAGCGTCTCGGAGGGAACGATCGTCGGCTGGCCGCGGCGCTCGGCGGCCATGATCGCGGGCAGCTCGTACCACGCCATGTGCAGCCCGACGAACAGACGGGCGCCCGGCGTGCCGAGCGTCGAATCGAGGACCTCCGGCGTCTCCACGTCGAGCCATCGATCGAGGTACGCCTGGTCGACGATCGACGCGCGCGCGAGCTGGACGTAGTAGCGCGCGGAGAACTTGAACGCCTCGCGGACGAGCCGGGTCAGGGCGCGGCCGTCGATGGCCGCCGCGCGAACCTCCGCCGAGCCGAGGTCGTGGTCCGCCATCCAGCGGACGATGCGGGTGAGGTTGCGTCGAGCGCGACGCCGCCGCTCGGTGGCGAGCTGGAACCATGCGCGGCCAATGAGGTCGGCGAGGGAGAGGAGCGGGCCTTCCGGCAGTCGGCAGGCGATCCAGCTCGCGGCCTGGATGAGCCCTGCGCGCACGCTGAACGCATGGCGATCCGCGGGCACGTGCGCGGCCTTTGCCGGCGCGGTATCGGCCATCGCTTCGGTCATCAGCTCGCGGCCGCCGGGGCGACACCGGACCCCGCCACGGAAGCGAGCGCCGCCACGCGCTCGGCAAGCGCAGCCTTGTCCGCGGGCGTCGGCGGCCACTGGGGCTTGAAGCTGTACCACTGCTCGGGGGCCGCGGCGATCGTCGCCTCGAGCGCATCCGCGACGGCCTGCGTGGCCCGCTGGATCTCGGCGGGATCCGTGGAGGTCACGAGCACCGGCTCGCTCCACGTCACCTGGAAGCCCTTGCGGTCATCAGAGCGGCGCACCGCGATGTGCACGAGCGAGGCGCCGGACTTCGCGGCCAGGACCGCAGGACCAGCCGGCAGCGTCGTCCATTCGCCGAACAGTCGCACGGGAATGTCGTCCGGCTTGAAGCCCCAGTCGACGATGAGCGCGAGCACCTCGTTGCGGCGCAGCACGCCGAACAGGTCACGCAGGTTCCGCCACGGGATCATCTTCACGCCCCATTCGCCGCGCTGGCGGCTCAGGAGCTCGAACAGCTCGGGGAATGCCGAGTCATCGGCGATCGCCGCGATCGGCCAGCCGTGCCGCGCGATGCCGCGGGCGACGCCCTCGAGGTTGCCGATATGGGCGGTCGTGAGGATGAGGCCCTTGCCGCTCTGCTTCCAGTACGCCTCCAGGGGCAGGAGCGACGAGGTGTCGACGAGCGCCGCGGCCTCGTCGTTCGTGAGGCGGGGAAGTCGCATGAGCTCCACGACGTACCGCGCGTACGAGCGGTAGGCGGCGAGCGCCTTCCGCCGGACCTCCAGGCTCGACGGCGGCTTGCCCAGCACGTGGGCGAAGTTGTCGTTGACGTACCGGCGCTTGCTCGGCACGAGCACGAACGACGCCTGGAGCCCGATGGTCACGATCCAGCGGGCAAGCCGAACGGGCACGCGGCTCATGAGCCACGTGCCCGCGCGGTACCCGTAGATCGCAAGCTTTTCGACCAGTCGCGGCCCTCGCCCGGTGCGCCGCACCGGGCTGCCGAGGGCCGTCCGACCGCGGTCGGCTGCCGGGCTCACGCGCCGGCCGCCGCCTTTGCGCCCGCCTGGACGGTGGCCTTCTTGCCGGCCAGGCGCTTGAGCGCCTTCTTCGGCGCCGGCTCGGTCCCGACGAGCGTCTCGTTGTCCTCGCCCTTGATGAAGGCTTCGACCCGGTTGAACGCGATGTCGTCGTGGATCTGCTGCGGCGGGCTCTTCATGAAGTAGCTCGACGGAGCCACGAGGGTGCCCTTGAGCCCGCGATCGAGGCCCAGCTTCAGGCAGCGGATGGCGTCGGTGATGACGCCGGCGCTGTTCGGGCTGTCCCAGACCTCGAGCTTGAGCTCGGCATTGAGCGGCACGTCACCGTAGGTCGTGCCCTCCATGCGGATGTAGCACCACTTGCGGTCGAGGAGCCACGGCACGTGATCCGACGGGCCGACGTGCACGTCGTCCGCGTCCATCTCGTAGTCGAGCATCGACGTGACGGCGTTGGTCTTCGAGATCTTCTTGGACTCGAGGCGCTCGCGCTCGAGCATGTTCAGGAAGTCCGTGTTGCCGCCGAAGTTGAGCTGGTAGGTCCGATCGAGGCGGACGCCGCGATCCATGAACAGGCGCGTCAGCACGCGATGGCTGATCGTCGCCCCGACCTGGCTCTTGATGTCGTCACCGATGACCGGGAGGCCGGCCTCGGCGAAGCGGCGCTGCCAGTACGGCTCGCGGCCGATGAACACCGGGATGGCGTTCACGAACGCGACGCCGGCCTGGAGGGCCTGCTCGACGTACCACTTCGTGGCCTGCTCGGAGCCGACGGGCAGGTACGAGACCATGACGTCGACTTCGCGCTCCTTGAGGATCCCGACGATGTCGGCCGTCGGGCCAGGGGCCTTCTCGATGATCTGGCTGAGGTACTTGCCGAGGCCGTCGTGGGTCATGCCCCGCTCGACCTTCACGCCCGTGTGGGGGACCTGCTGGAAGACGTACGTGTTGTTCGGCTTCGTGTAGATCGCCTCGGAGAGGTCCTTGCCGACCTTGTTCTTGTCGACGTCGAAGGCCGCCACGAACTCGATGTCCTTGATGTGGTAGCCGCCGAGGTTGACGTGCATGAGGCCGGGGACGAAGTCGTCGTCATTGGCGTTCTCGTAGTAGTAGCGGCCCTGCACGAGGCTGCTCGCGCAGTTGCCGACGCCCACGATCGCGACGCGGATCTTGCCGTCGCCCCGGCGCCCGGCGCCCGCCCAGGTGTTCTCGGCGTGGCCGTTCTTGCCGTTGCCGTTGCTGCTGCCGTGCTTCGATGCCATTCGGTGGTGCTCCTTGCTCCTGTGTCGTGTGGCGCTGGTGGTGGTTGCTTGCTCGGTGAGGCTTCGTATGACCGATTTCGGGGCCGGGCGGAAGGGTCCGCGGGGCCATGACCGTCGACGTCATACGAAGGTCGGGTTGGGTGGTTGGCAGGCCCTCCTGGTCGAGGGCTGGGGCGCGCCGGCTAGTCCTCCCGTGCCTGCGCGCGAACGTGGAGCATCCGCTGTATCGCGGTGACCGTCGCGAGGATCGAGATGAGGAAAAGCGTGCCCCCGAGGTACGTCGATCCGTACACGAATCCGGCGGGCATGAAGATGTCGCATGTCCCGGTGGCGGAGGGGACGCACGGGTTCGCGAAGGCTCCTGCCGTCGAGGTGAGAAACAGGCCGACGACGAGGATCGCGATCCGGACCTCGCGCGGCGCGAGTCCGATGTTGGCCATGCCCGTGCCCGGCGTGAAGCCGAGGCTCTCCGACTTGGCTCGCGTGTAGCTGACCATGAACGCGGCGCCCATCGCGGCGGCCGCGAGGACGGCACCGCCGGCGAATGCCGCGTTGAGGCAGCCGATCCCGATCCCGACGTAGACGATCGCTTCGCCGGCGCGATCGAGCGTCGAGTCGAGGAAGGCGCCAAAGCGGCTCACCTTTCCGGTGGCGCGGGCGAGCGTCCCGTCGAAGAGGTCGAAGATCCCGAAGACGAGGACGAGCACGCCACAGAGCAGCCAGAGCTGGCTGGCAGCCGCCCACGCGGCGACGCAGGTCCCCAGGAAGCCGATCACGGTCAGGCCGTTCGGGGTCAGTCCGAGGCGACCGAGGAACATCGCAATGGGCGTCGCGATGCCGCGGACGCGCTGGCGTGCCTCGGGGGTGACGATCGAGGTCACGATGGCGCCTGCTCGCGGTGGTCGAGGCCGAGGACGCCGCGCTCGTACTCGTTGAAGGCGCGGAACGCCTCCGGGATGAGCTTCGAGATCGTCTCGCGACCAACCCGGCGCGTCGAGACAAGACCCGCGTAGCGGAGTCGACCCAGGTGCCACGACACCAGCGGCTGGCTGAGCCCGACCCGCTCGATCAGCTCGGATACGGTTGCCTCGCCCTGCGCCAGGCGCTGGACGATCCGCAGCCGGTTCACGTCGGCCAGCGTCTTGTGGACGATGCGCAGCGCGCGCAGCTCGTCGGGCTGGTCGACGACGGACGCGATGGTCGAGCGGATGTGCGCGGGGGACGGTGCCAAGCGGGAACTCCGATCAGGGAACGTGTCGGATCCCGGCCCTCGGGCCGATGGATCAACGCTGGTTTATATCAATATGCGTTGATAATCCCGACCTGTCAACCCTCGAGATCGCGCTCCGCACCTGGTTCCGGGACACGTCGCCAGCGGCGGCCGAGCTCGATCGCCGCGATCGCCGGCACCGCGAGCCAGGCGAGCAGCGCAAGGACCACGAGCATGGCGATGCGGAGGAGCGTCCCTGCCCGCGCCGGGTCCGAGGCGGGCGCGGCAGCGGTGTCGTCGACGGAGTCGCGAAGCTTCGCGAGCTGGTCGGCGAGCGTGCGCAGGTCCTTCGCGACCGTCGCGCTGTCGGTCACGTTCGCGTCGAGCGCGACCGCCGTCGTGGTGAGGCTCGCGGACAGATCCCGGGCCTGCGCAGCCACACCGGAGAACTGGCCGGTCAGGCCGCCGAACGGCCGCGCGCCGAGGATGTCGAACGAACCGAGCTGCGCCAGCCCATCAAAGGCACCTGCGAGCTGGTTCATGAGATCCGCGGCCTGACGGGCTGCCCCGCCGGCTGAGTTGAGGCTCGCGCCCGCGTGCTCCGCGCTCGTGGCGGCCTCGTCGAGCGCCGATGCGGCGGGCTCGAGCATCGCGACGGCCTCCGCGCGCTGGCTCGCAAGGTCCGTGGCCGCGCGTCCAAGGCCGTCGAGCGACAGCGCCACCAGCGCCGCAAGCGCGATGAGCAGCGCCAGCCCGACGGCCCCGAAGCCCAGGAGCGCCGAGCCGAGGCGCCGGCGCGGCCACGCCGTCACGCCGGCCGGAGCTCCCTGCGAAGGAGGAGCCAGCTCGTCGCAAGCAGCGCGGCGCCCAGCGCGCCGAGCGCGACGAGCTGCCACGGCGTCGTGAACACGCCGGTCAGCATCTGGTCCTGGAGCAGCGAGATGCCGTGGGTGACCGGCAGGAAGTACGACATGACCTGGACCGGCGTCGAGAACTCCTCCGTCCGCAGCACGAACCCGCTGAAGAACATCGACGCGAGCAGGGTCAGCAGCGAGAGCTGCACCGCCTGCCGCTCGGAATCCGACACGACCGAGATCAGCAGGCCCAGCCCAAGGGACGCAATGATCAACAGGATCACGACGAGGGCCACGCTGCTCGCTGCGCCGATCATCGGCACGCCGAGCACGCTGACGAGCAGCCACAGCGACAGCGCGGCGATCGCGCCGCCGAGCAGCCCGAATGCCGCCACCTTGCCGAGGACAAGCTCCGTCGCGCGCAGGGGCGAGGAACGGAAGCGGTCGACCGCGCCGCCGCTGCGCTCGCGGACGATCGACAGGGCGATCAACGTGACCGCGAGGTGCTGCAGGACGAGTGCGAGCGCGGCTGGCCCGTAGAAGCCGATGACCGACGGCGAAAGCGGTGCCAGGTTCTGGAGCACCGCCTTCGTGGGCGAGGCGATCACATCCGGCGGCACCTGGCTCAGGTCCTTGCCGCCGATCGTGATGGCATATGCCTGGCCTTCCTCGGCGCCCTGGCGGTAGATCTCGCGGTTGACCGCGGTCGACATGGTGTCGGCGAGGAAGGCGGCGTAGTTCGCCGCCACCGGGTCGGTCGTGTCGATGATCACCGTCAGCTCGGCCTGCTGGCCGGCCTCGAGCGAGCCCTCGGGGTCGGTCGGCGCGACGATGACGACGTCCGCCTGGCCCAGGCGGAGCTTCTGCTCGGCGGCGGCACGGTCGCCCGTGACCTCCAGGATCGACAGGCCGCGCGTCCCGAGGTCCTGGTAGGTCGCCGCATCCTGCGGCAGCGAGGACGAGGGATCGATGACGACGATCGTCGCGAGGTCCTTCTTGAAGCCGCCATAGCCGAAGCCGAAGATCGCGAGGATCAGGAACGGCCCGAGCACCAGGCTGAGGACGGCGCCGGGGCGGCGCATGACCTCGACGATCTCCTTGCCCGCAACCGAGAAGATGCGCACCAGCGCCTTCATCAGGCCCATCAGGCGGCTTCCTGGTCCGTTGCCGGCTCGCCGTCCGGGTTGGCTTCGCGCTGGGCACGGTGCTGCTCGACGAGCGTGGCGAAGACCTCCTCGAAGGTCGGGCGGCTCTCGCGGACCGCCTCGACCTCGGCGCCCGCGCTCGTCATCGTGTTGACCACGTCGGCCGTGGCGGCGCCCGCATCCTCGACGATGAGCCGGAAATCACGCGGGCCGGTCTGCCGGACGCCATGGATGCCGGGCGCTCCTTCGAGCGCGGCGACATCGAAGACCTTCGCGGTCTTGACCTCGAGGAGGTCGCCGCCGAATGCGCTTCGGCGCAGCTCCTCCGGCGTGCCAAACGCGACCCGCCGGCCCTCGGAGATCAGCGCGACGAGGTCGCACTCCTCGGCCTCGGTGACGTACTGGGTTGTCACCACGGACGTCACGCCGTGCTCTCGAAGGCGGTGGACCTCGTCCCAGATCACGCGTCGCAGGAGGGGGTCGATGCCGGCAGTCGGCTCGTCGAGGACGAGCAGCTCCGGCTCGTGGACGAGCGCCGCAGCGAGCTCGAGCCGGCGCTGCATGCCGCCGGACAGTGCGGATGCACGGCGGCCGCGCACGGACCACAGGTCGACGAGCTCGAGCACCTCACGCCGCCGGCGGAAGCGCCGCGCGAACAGCAGTCCGTACAGGCTCGCGGCGAAGTCGACGTTCTCGAGAACCGTGAGATCCGGGTACAGGCTGAACTTCTGGGGCAGGTAGCCCATCCGCTCGCGCGTCGCGCGGCTCAGGCGGCCCGGGGGCTCGCCGAGCACCTCCGCGGTGCCGGCCGTCGGCGCGAGCGACCCGGTGATCATCCGGATGGTCGTCGTCTTGCCGGCGCCGGACGGCCCGATGACGCCCACGATCGAACCGGTCGGGATCTCGAGATCCAGACCGCTGACCGCGTCGTGACCGTTGAACCGCTTGCCGACCCCGACCATGCGGACGGCGACCTTCGTCGAGTCGATGGGTGTAGGCCCTCCTGGGCCCGCAGCGTGCGCGACGACCGGTTGCAGGCGAGTTACGGCACCACGACACGCCCATACACTCGCGGGCCATGGGACGCGGCACCGCGCTAGTCCTGCTCGCCGTCATGAGCATCGGCGCGTTCCTGTCCGGGCTCGAGCTCATGATCACTGCCGTCGCGCTGCCGGCGATCGTGGTCGACCTCGCGGACTGGACCCAGCTCCGACCGGCGTCCTGGATCATCAACGGCTACCTGCTCGTGTCGATCGTGGTCATGCCGCTGGCCGGGCAGCTGTCGGACCGTTACGGCATTCGCCGGGTGTTCCTGTGGGCGCTCGCCGTGTTCATCGCCGGCTCCATCCTGGCGGGCCGCTCGACGACGCTCGCCGAGCTCATCGCCGCGCGGCTCTTCCAGGCTGTGGGCGGCGGCGCGCTCGTGCCGGTCGCGACAGCCGCGGCGTCGCACGTGTTCCAGGGCGAGGGCGCTCGCGCCCGATCGCTCGGGGTCGTCGGCGCGCTCACGTTCCTGGGCATGGCTGCCGGGCCGTTCGCCGGCGCGTGGATCCTGCAGTCGATCCACCCCGGCGGCGCGCTCGACGCGCTGCGGCTCACGGGCGGGGTTCGCGATGCCCTCGAGGACCCGTGGCGGTACGTCTTCTACCTCAACGTCCCGATCGGGCTGGCGACGCTCGCCCTCGGCTGGGCCGCCACCGCGGGCTGGTCGCTGCCCCGGCGCGAGACGCGCCTCGACCTCGCGGGGGCCGCGTTCGTGTCCATCGGACTTGCGGCGCTGCTCGTCGGCATCACGCTCGCAGGCAGCGAGCCGATCCCGGGGCTGCCGGTGGACTCACCGGTGCTCGCGGCCGCACTGGGTGCACTCGCGGCGCTGTTCCTGGCGCTCGCCCTGTGGATCGGGACGCGGCGCGAGGACCCGTTCATCGATCCCTCGTGGTTCCGCGCGCCGGGCTTCTCGTCCGCGGCGATCGTGTCGCTGCTCACCGGCTACGGCTTCGCGACGGCGATCATCGGCGGCGCGGTGTTCGTCGACCGCGTCCTGTACGGCGGTCCGGACCTGCAACGGATCGCCCTCGGCTCCCTCGCCGCCGCAACGGCGGTGGGCGCCCTCGCGTCCGGCCTCGTCCTCCGCGCACTGGGGTTGCGCTTGACGACGGTCGCGGGCCTCGCCGCGGCGATCGTCGGGCTGATCCGGATGGCCGCGTGGACGCCCGAGACGGAGATCGGCGAGGTGGCGCTGTGGCTGGCGCTGTTCGGGCTCGGGTTCGGGCTGACCGTGACGCCGCGGTCAGCCGCAGCGGTCGCCGCGCTCGGCGATCGGGCGTACGGCATCGCCTCGGCCACCGTCACGGTCGCGCGAGAGATCGGGATGGCGATCGGGCTCGCGACGCTCACGGCGTTCGGCTCGACGATCATCGACCAGCTCTGGGCCGAGGTCACCGCCACGCCTGACGCCTACAAGGCGTACATCCCGGCCACGCTCCAGGACCGGCCGTTCAACGACGGCCTCGTCGTCGCTGCCCTCGAGCAGTGGGCGAGCGGCGAGGCGGCGCAGATCCTCGTCGGCGTGTTCCTCGTCGCTGCTGCCGTCATGGCCGTCGCGGTGCTGCCGGCGCTGCGCTACGGGGCGCGCAGGCGGCCACCGGAGGGAGCCGCGCCGGCGTAGGCGGAGGCCTAGGTGCAGATCCTCGGATGGGCAGGCGGGTGTGCCCGGCTCGGATCGACCTTCTCGGCCGAGAGGAAGTTCGCGACGACCTGGAGCTTCGGCACGTGGCCGTGCGTGCCCTCGGACGTCTGCATCCACAGCCGTTCGGTCGTCGTGTTCACCGCATCGTCGAGGTTCAGCGTGTGCCGCCGGACATCGGCGATCGTGTACAGGAACAGCCAGTTGTCGCTCGTGTAGATCTCGACGGTCATGCCGATCATGCTCTCGCCATCGTCGCCCGCCTCGGACCGGGTGAGGAGGGGCAGGAACATGCCGGCACGGGCGTGGGCGTAGATGTACGTCGCGCGGCCCTGGCCCGGCTGCCCGAGCAGCGGCTGGTACAGCGCGACGTCGCACAGCGGGTACAGCCCGTAGTTGTCCGTCTGGAGCATGATCGGCAGGTCGATCCCGAGGCGGCGGATCACGATCCGCGTGGCGACGCGGTCCGGCGGGAAGCTCGCCTCGACCGCGCCGCTGCCGTCCGGCAGCACGACGGGGCCGGCGATCGTCGGGAGCGGGTCATACGAGGCGAGCGCGACCGCCGAAGGTGCCGGCTCGACTGCCGTCGTGTAGGACATGAGCCCGCCGGCGAGCAGCGCCAGGCCAGTCGCGGTCAGCAGGGCGGGGAGCAGGCGAAAGCGCAGGCCGATACCCCGCGTGTCCATGTCGGGCACGGTACCAGCGGTGTCCGGTGCACTTGGTCGACGCACCCAACCGGCTTTCGCACGGCGGCGCTGCAGCGGGTAATCGCGGAACCGAGGCGTTTGGCGCTACCCCCCGATCGCGCGGGCGGCCTGGCCGACGATGTCGAGGAACGGCCCCGGGATGAGGCCGAGCGCGACGGTGAGGACGCTGGCGACCGCGAGGCCGCCCCACATCAGGGCGCCGTGGCCCATCGCCGGCTCGTCCGCACGCGGCTCGCGCATGAACATGTACACGACGACCCGGAGGTAGTAGAAGGCCGCTGCGGCCGCATTCAGCACGGTCACGACGGCCAGCACGCCCAGGGCGGTCGAGCCGGCCTCGCTGGCCTGCACGGCGGCGAGGATGACGTACGCCTTGCCGAAGAACCCGGCCGTGGGCGGGATGCCCGTCAACGACAGCAGGAAGAGGGTCATGAGGATCGCGAGCCACGGCTCGCGACGCGCGAGCCCGGCGAACGTGTCGAGCGCGGACGTGACGCCGGAGCGCCGCTGGATCGCGGCAACGACCGCGAACGCGCCGAGGTTCATCACCGCGTACGCCGCGCCGTAGTAGAGCAGGCCTTCCAGCCCCTGGATCTGGCCGGCGGCGAACGCCGCGAGCCCGACGAGCATGTACCCGGTGTGCGCGATCGATGAGTAGGCCAGCATGCGCTTCACGTTGTTCTGCGTCAGCGCGACGAGGTTGCCGAGGGTCATCGTGAGGACGGCGAGGATGATCACGACCTGCAGCCAGTCGGCGCGCAGCGGGCCGAGCGCGTCCACGAACAGGCGCAGGATCAGCGCGAAGGCACCGACCTTCGGGCCGACGCTCAGGTAGCCCGTCACCGGCGTCGGTGAGCCCTGGTACGCATCCGGCGTCCAGTAGTGGAACGGGACCGCGGCGATCTTGAACGCCACGCCCGTGGTCAGGAATCCGAGGCCGAGCACGAGCGCGGGCGAGACGGCGGCACCGCCGGTCGCGATCGCCTGCAGGGCCGCGCTCACGCCGGCGATCGACGTCGTGCCCGTGGCGCCCCACGTGAACGCGAGGCCGAACAGGAAGATCGCCGAGCTGAACGAGCCGAGGAGGAAGTACTTGATCGCGCCTTCCGTCGAGTAGCCGTCGGTCTTGTGGTAGCCAGCGAGCATGTAGCCCGGCAGCACCATGAGCTCGAGCGCCACGAAGAGCACGAGCAGGTCCGCCGAGGCCGCGATGAGCATCGCGCCGGTCATGGCGAACAGGAGGACCATCGAGAACTCGGCCATGGGCAGGCCGCGCGCCTCGAGGTAGTCCGGCGCGAACACGATCGTGAACGCGACGATGCCGATGAAGATGAGGTCCAGGAACGTCGTGAGCCCGTCGACGACGTAGGCGCCCCCGAACGCGGTGACGCGCGCGGTCCCATCGCCACCCGCAACAGCGCTGCCGGTCGTGATCGTGAGGGCCGCCACGATGGCGAGGCCGACGAGCGAGACGAGGATGACCGGGTTGCGCCGGCCGGGCACCACAAGGTCGACGACCAGCACCGCCAGCGCGACGACGACCGCGGCGATGAACGGCCCGAGCACCAGGATGTCCTGCGGCATCAGGCTGCGCCCTCCGCGGGCTGGGCGGCCGTGTCCTCACCCGACGCACGGCCGGGGCGCAGCGCGAACAGCCGGATCACGACGATCGCGACCACGGCGCCGAAGAACAGGGCGGGGACGATCGGGTCCAGGGCGATCGGAGCGCCACCTGCGACGGCCTCGAGCGCGTCCTTCGCAGGCAGTCCGATCACCGTGAGGAGCACGCCCGGGAACAGGCCGAAGATCACGACCAGGGCGCCGAGCGGGGCGAGCGTGAGCACCTCCGTGGCGGTCATGTCGCTCAGGTGGTCCTTCAGGCCGAGCAGGAACGCCGACGGCTCACCCAGGGTGACGCGCTGGTACATCCACAGCAGGTACACGGCGCCGAGCACCATCACGATGGCGGCAACGGCCGCGGCCCAAGGGTTCGCCACGAACGTTCCGAGCATCGTCAGGAACTCGCCCACGAACCCGGACAGCGCCGGCAGGCCGGCCGAGGCGAAGACGAAGAACCCGAACGTCACCGCCCACACCGGCGTCAGGCCGGCGAGGCCGCCCATCTTCGCGATCGTCCGATCGTGGGTGCGCTCGTAGATCACGCCGACGAGCAGGAACAGCCCGCCGGTGATCAGGCCGTGGTTGATCATCTGGAGGATCGCGCCGTTCATCGCCTGCTCCTGGAACACGAAGATCCCGAGCGTGACGAAGCCCATGTGGCTGACGGACGAGTACGCGATCAGCTTCTTCAGGTCCGGCTGGACCATCGCCACGATCGCGCCGTAGATGATCGCGATCAGGCTCAGGACGATGATCAGCGGCGCGTAGGTATGCGCCGCGTCCGGATAGAACGTCAGGTTGAACCGGATGAGCCCGTACGCGCCGAGCTTGAGCATCACCGCGGCCAGGATGACCGAGCCGGCGGTCGGTGCCTCGACGTGCGCATCGGGGAGCCACGTGTGGAACGGGAACATCGGCACCTTGATCGCGAAGGCGAGGAAGAAGGCCGCGAAGCCGAGGAGCTGCAGGCCGTCGGCGAAGCCGGTGGTGCCCGCGTAGGCCTTGAGCGCCTCGAAGTCGAACGCGCCCACCCAGCCGGTGTCTGGGTGCGCGCCCTGGTACGCGAACGCCGTCGCCAGGATCGCCACGAGCATGAGCAGCGAGCCGACCAGCGTGTAGAGCACAAACTTGATCGTCGCGTAGATGCGGTTCTTGCCGCCCCAGATGCCGATGATCAGGTACATCGGCACGAGCACGACTTCCCAGAAGATGTAGAAGAGGAACGTGTCGAGGGCGAGGAACACACCCGTCATGCCGACCTCGAGGATCAGGAACGAGATCATGTATTCCTTGATCCGGGTCTGGATGGGGGCGAAGCTCGCGAGGATGCTGATCCACGTCAGCGTCGTGGTCAGGACCACGAGCGCGACGGACAGCCCGTCGGCGCCGAGCTTGTACTCGATCCCGAAGGCGGGGATCCACGAGGTCTCGACGACCAGCTGGAACCCGGGCGTGCCGCTGTTGAACATGCCGGCCATCACCAAGGAGACCGCCCACGTGATCAGCGCCGTCGCGAGCGCGAGGATGCGCGCCCAGCGGACCGGGGAGAATCCGATCACGATCGCGCCGACGAGCGGCAGGAACGTGACGAGCGTCAGGATCCAGGCTTCCATCGTCTAGCGCCCCAGGATCAGGAAGTACGAGCCGGCCATCGCGATCAGGCCGAGCGCGATGCCGAGCGCGTAGTTCTGAACGCGGCCGGTCTGGACGCGGGCGAGCCCGCCGCCGCTGCGCCGGGTGACCGCGCCGATGCCGTTGACGATGCCGTCGACGACGTTCCGGTCGAACCAGGCGAGGCTGTCGGCGAACCGGCGGCCGATGACGACGAACACGAGGTTGTTGATGTCGTCGAACCACCACTTGTTCGCCGACGCGCGATACAGGAAGTGGAGGCGGTGGCTGATCGCGGTGACCACCTTCGGGCGGCCGGCGCGCTTGAGCGGGCCGAGCTCCACGCCGAAGAGCCACCACGCCACGACAACACCGATCACGGCGACCGCGACGCTTGCGCCGATGAGCGCGCCATCGATGCCGAACAGCGCGAACTCCGCCTCGTGGTGGCCGAGCAGCTCGTTGCCGTGCGCGAAGATCGGCTCGAGCCAGGTCGTGAGCAGGCCCTTGCCGTCCTGGATGCCGAACAGCGGCCCGAGCGGCGGGCCCGGGAACGTCAGCACGATGCCGGCGATCGCGGAGGGGATCGCGAGCAGCCACAGCGGCAGCGTCATGGTCGGGGGCGACTCGTGGATCTTCGGCTCGACCGCCGGATCGACCCGGCTCTCGCCCCAGAACGTCAGCCCGATGAGCCGGAACATGTAGAACGCGGTCATCACCGCCACGACGATCCCGATCGCCCAGACCCACTGGAACCCGAGCTTGAAGCTCTCACCGAGGATCTCGTCCTTGGAGAAGAAGCCGGCGAGCGGCGGGATGCCGGCGATGGCGATCGAGCCGATCAGCATCGTCCAGTACGTCTGCGGGATCTTCTTCCGCAGCCCGCCCATCTTCCGCATGTCCTGCTCCTCGTGGACGGCGTGGATCACCGAACCCGAGCCGAGGAAGAGCAGGCCCTTGAAGAAGCCGTGGGTCACGAGATGGAAGATGGCGGCGCCGAACGCGCCGACGCCGAGCGCGGCGAACATGTAGCCGAGCTGGCTCAGCGTCGAGTACGCGAGCACCCGTTTGATGTCCGTCTGGGTCATTGCGATCGAGGCGGCCAGGATCGCGGTGAAGATGCCGATCGCGGCCACGACGACCATGGCCTGCGGCGCGCTGGCGAAGATCGGGTTGGCCCGGGCGACGAGGTAGACACCCGCGTTGACCATCGTCGCGGCATGGATGAGGGCGGAGACCGGGGTCGGGCCCTCCATCGCGTCGGGCAGCCACACGTGGAGCGGGAACTGCGCGGACTTGCCCACGGCGCCCGCGAACAGCAGCAGCGCCACGATCCAGATCGGGATCGTCAGGGCGGCCGGGTCCGCGCTGGTCAGGATGTGGATCGATTCACGGATATCGAGCGTGCGGGTGTTCACGAACACGGCCATGATCCCGAGCGCGAACCCGATGTCGCCGACGCGGTTCGTGAGGAACGCCTTCTTGCTCGCCTCGGCCGCGGTTCGCTTGCGGAACCAGAAGCCGATGAGCAGGTAGCTCGACAGGCCGACCAGCTCCCAGGCCAGGAACAGCACGAGCCAGCTGTTCGCCAGGACCAGGATCAGCATCGAGACCATGAACAGGTTGAGGTAGGCGAAGAAGCGCCAGCGACCCGGGTCGTGCGCCATGTACCCGATCGAGTAGACGTGCACGAGCATGCCGATCGTCGTGACGACGACCAGCAGGACCGACGTCAGGTTGTCGACGAGGAACCCGAACTCGACCTTGAAGTCGCCGGCCGTGATCCAGGTCCAGATGGGGACGTTGAGCGCGCCGTCCTCGCCCTCGACCACGCCGTGGAACGTGGCGATGACGTACATCGCCGCGAGCCACGCACCGACGACCGCGGCGACCGGGATCCAGAAGGCATTGGCGCCGAGCCGCCGACCGAACATCGCCGTAGTCAGGAATCCGGCAAGCGGCAGCGCGACGATGAGGATGACGAGGATCTGCTGGAGGTTCATCGGGCGGCGCTCATCTGCGCATCGCGTCGTACTCGTCGACGAGGGGCGTCTTGCGGTTGCGGAAGATCGCGATGACGATCGCAAGGCCGACCGTGGCCTCGGCCGCGGCAACGGCGATGACCATCAGCGCGATCACCGCGCCGTCCCCCTGCAGCGACGGGATGAACGCGCCGAACGCGACGATGGCGAGGTTCACGGCGTTCAGCATCAGCTCGATGGACATGAGCATCGAGATCGCGTTCCGGCGGGCCAGGAACCCGAACGAGCCGATCGCGAACAGCAGCCCGGACAGGGTCAGGTACGTGTTGAGCTGCTCGGAGACGCCCATCAGTCGGTGCGCTCCTTCTTCGCGAGGAACACGCCGCCGATGACGGCGGCGAGGAGGAGCACGCTCACGGCCTCGAACACGAGGACGTACTGCTGCGACTGCGGCGTGTCGGACGTGTTGCCGAAGATGAAGTAGGCGATCGTGTTCGTCGCCGCCTCGATCTGGGTCGTGACGGCGCCCCAGTTCGTGCCGTACGCGGCGATCGCGACGAGCACCGCCACGATGATCGAGGCGATCGCGGCCGGCGTGGCCTGCGTCTGGAACACGAGCCGCGCCGGGGCCGCCTTGTCCTGGGTGAGCATGATCGCGAACAGGATCAGGACGCTGATGGCGCCGATGTACACGATCACCTGCGCCGCCGCGACCATCGGCGCGCCGAGCTGCACGTAGATGCCGGCGAGCGACAGGAAGCACACGATCATCGCGAGGCCGCACCGGATGATGTCGCGCATCGTCACGACCGCGATTCCCGAGGCGAGCATCAGCGTCGCCAGGCCCGCCAGCAGGGCGTCGTTGAACGACCCGCCCATGAGGATCAGGACGATGATCGCGGGCGTGGTGATGATCGCGCCGGCGACGGCCGCCGCGAGAAGGTAGAGCCAGGCTCGCATTCGGTCGGCTACTTCAGGTGCGCGTGGGAGCCGCCGTGCGACTCACCCTGGGAACCGCCGCCGTGCTCGTGCGCGCTCGGGCCGGCCGGTCGCGAGAGGCTGGCAGGGAGCACCGTGAGCAGGCGGTCGGACGGGACGTAGCGGCCGGCCTCCATCGCGCGCTGGAGCCAGTCGCGCTCCTTGCGGATGTACGTGACCTCGGTCTCGCGATCCACCTGGGCCATCGCCATCAGGTCGATCATCGGGTCCTCGCGGCTGGTGTGCGAGAGCTCGAACTCCTGGCCGTCGCGGAGGGCGTCGTACGGGCATGCGTCCACGCAGATGCCGCACAGGATGCAGCGGCTCTCGTCGACCTCGTACTTCTGGAGGACGCGCGGCTTCGGCATGAGCGCGCCGGTCGGGCACGTCTCGGCGCAGCGGCCGCAGGACACGCACGGCGTGTCGTTGAGGCTCATGTCGAGCGGCGTCGTCACGAGCGTGTCGAAGCCGATCCGCATGAAGTCGTAGCACGCAGCACCGACGACCTCGGCGCACACGTTGGCGCAGCGGCCGCAGTCGATGCAGCGCGAGGGCTCGCGAAGGATGAACGCGTGCGAGTCGTCCCGGATGTAATCGTGGTTGATGCCCGTGAACCGGTTCTCGTTGACGGATCGGAGACCGGCGCCCTGGTGCGGGTCCGGCTCGAGCGTGGTCAGCGTCGTGCCGTACTCGATGCCGAGGCGGCGCAGGTCGCAGTAGCCGATCGCCTCGCACGTGCACTGGAGGCAGCGCGTGGACTCGGCCACGATCTCCTCGCGCGAGTACGGGATCTCGTACTCGATGTAGTTGTGGTTGCGCTCCTCGGCCTCGAGGGCCTTCAGGCGGTAGCGCGGCTCCTTGACCTCGCCGGTGAACGGCACGATCGACAGGAACTCGGGCTGCGGCTCCGCCAGGGTCTGGCGAGTGCGGATCGATGACAGGTCGTTGCCACGCAGGAAGGCGTCGACCGCGTACGCGGCGCGCCGGCCCTCGGCGATCGCCTGGACGACCGTCGCGGCGCCAATGCGCACGTCACCCGTGCCGAAGACGCCGGGCCGAGCCGTCTCGAACGTGACCGCGTCCGCGCCGAGGCGCTTGTTCTTCGTCGCGACGGGGCCGGTCGAGCCGGGGCCGATCCAGTCGAGCTCCGGCCCCTGGCCGATGGCGAGCAGGACGCGATCGCACGGGATGATGAACTCGGTGCCGGGCGCGGGCTCGGGGCGGCGGCGGCCGGAGGCATCGGGCGCGCCGAGCGCCATCCGGATGAACTCGACGCCGGTGACCTTGTTGTCCTTGTCGACGACCACGCGGGTCGGGCCGGCCTGGAAGATCGCCGTGACACCTTCCTCGATGGCTTCGTGGACCTCGTTCGCGGCCGGCATGTCCTTCATGTCGCGGCGGTAGACGAGGGTGACCTCGCTGGCCCCCTGGCGGACCGAGGTCCGCGAGCAGTCCATCGAGGTGAAGCCGCCGCCGATGACGACGACGCGCTTGCCCTTGTGCTCCGGATACGGGAGCCCAAGCGTGGCGGTGCGCAGGTACTCGAGGCCGTCAAGGACCTCGGGCGCGTCCTCGCCCGGGATGCCGAGCTTGTTCGTGTCGTAGCAGCCGATCGCCACGACGACCGCGTCGAAGCCCTGGTATTGCAGGTCGTCGAGCGTGAAGTCGCGCCCGAGGCCCTGGTTGCACACGATCTTGCCGCCGAGGCGCGTGACCGACTCGTACTCGGCCTCGAGGACCTCGACCTTCGGCAGGCGGTACTGCGGGATGCCGTACCGGAGCATGCCGCCCGGCGCCGGGTCGCGCTCGAAGACTGTGACGTCGTGGCCCGACAGCAGCAGGTAGTACGCCGCCGCCATGCCGGCGGGGCCGGAGCCGATCACCGCCGCGCGGCGGCCGGTCTTCGGCTGCTGCTCGAACGGGACCGGCGGGTCCAGGTCCTCGTCGAGCATCGACTTGATGACCATGTCGCCGGCGTACCGGTGGGAGTCGCGGATCGCGATCGCCTCGTCGACCTCGTCGCGGCGGCAGTGCTCCTCGCATGGGGCGGGGCACACGCGACCGAGCACCGAGGGGAACGGGATCGTCCGCTTGAAGATCCGCGTCGACTCGCGGAAGTTTCCCTCCGCGTTCTGCTTCAGGAAGCCCGGGATGTCGATGTGGCTCGGGCACTTGTTCTGGCAGGGCGGCAGGCAATACGCGTTGTGGTCGCTGAAGATCAGCTCGAGGTTCGTGCGCCGGACCCGGCGGATCTCCTCCGTCTGGGTCTGGACCTTCATCCCGTCCTCGCACGTGCGCGAGCACGAGATCGGCGGATGCTCCTCGCCCTCGACCTCGACGACGCACATGCGGCACGCACCGAAGCCCGGGAGCTTCGGCTCGTAGCACAGGGTCGGGATCTCGATGCCGTTGTCGCGGCAGACCTCGAGGATCGTCTGGCCCTCGAGGCCCTCGACGGTGCGCCCGTCGACCTCGATCCGGATGCGCGGCGTGTTCAGGGGCCGCTGCGGGCTCTGCGTCGTAATGAGCTGTTCGGCACGCGTGTCCTCGAGCGGCGTGTCCGTGTCGCGGACGATGGGCTTGTCCGGGCGGCTCTCGGGCTTGCCGTCGTAGCGCGTGTAGCGGTCGCCGCCGAGCTTCGGCTCGTCGGGCGCATCGCCGTCGTGCGCGCCGTCGCGGCGCGTGACCTCGCTGGGCGGCCGCTCGATCAGGTCGGTCATGCGGTCGCTCCAGCAGTGGTCGCGGTGGTGGCGGTGGTCGCGGTGGTGGCGGTCCCGAGGTGGATCGGCCGGCACACGCCGGCCGGGCACTCGCCGCGCAGGAGGTGCGCATCGAGCTCGGGCCGGAAGTGGCGGAGGCTGCTCATCATCGGCAGTGTTGCGAGTCGCTCGTGATCGCACAGGGCGGACGCGACGATGTCCGCGGAGAGGTCCTCGAGGAGCGTCACGTCACCGGCCCGCGAGGTGCCGGTCGTGAGCCGCTCGCCGATCTCCGCGACGCGTCGCAGCCCGATCCGGCACGGGATGGTCTTGCCGCACGCCTCATCGGCGGAGAAGCGGGTCAGCAGGCGGGCGAGGTCCACGATGCACGCCCGGTCGTCGACCGCGATCACCGCGCCGGAGCCGACATGGGCGCCGACGCCGCGCAGGTCCTCGAACGTGTACGGGGTGTCGATGGCGCTCGGGGGCAGGATCCCGCCCGTCGGGCCGCCGACGACGATGGCCTTGAGCTTGCGACCGGCGCCGGCCTTGCCGCCCAGCTCCAGGATGCGGCCGAGTGGCGTGCCGAGAGGCACCTCCGCGATGCCCGCCTTCTCGTGCCCGCGGACGTCGACGAGGATCGTGCCGGGCGCGTCACCGAGCCCGATCGCCTTGAAGGCGCGTGCCTTGTTGCGCAGGATCCAGGGCACGGAAGCGAGGGTCTGCACGTTCTGGACGACGGTCGGCGCGTTGCGGAAGCCGCGCGTCGCCGGGTGGGGCGGGCGCTGCTCCGGCTGGCCGCGCTTGCCGTCGAGGGCCTTCAGGAGGACCGTCTCCTCGCCGAGCATGTACGCGCCCTGCACAGACCGGATCTCGATGTCGATGCGCCGCCCGGTGCCGAGCACGTCCTCGCCGACGAGGTTGTGCTGGTACGCCAGGTCGAGCGCGGCGGTCATCCGGCTGATCGCCTCGGTCGCGGTGGCGCGGACGGAGATGTAGCCCGTCTCCGCCCCGACCGCGAAGGCGGCAATGGTCAGGCCTTCGATGACCGCATACGGATCCGTCTCGAGGAGCGTGCGATCCGTGCTCGCGGCAGGATCGGCCCCGTAGCCGTTCGCGACGACGTACCTGTCGCGCGCCTCCGTGTCGGCCGCGGCGCGCCACTTGTCTGCCGTGAGATGGCCCGCGCCGCCGCGGCCCTTCAGGCCGCTCGCCCGGATCTCCTCGATCGTGCCGTCTGGCCCCAGCTCGCGAACTGCACGGCGAAGCCCGTCGAACGCACCGGCCTTCTGCGCTGCGTCGAGGTCCGTGGGGTCGCCGGCGCCGGCGCGCGCCAGCAGCACGGACGGCCATTCCTTCGGCGTCGGGAGGATCGCGGTCAATGCACACCCCCCGCCTGCTTGCCGCCGAGCGCCGCCCCGAGCGCGTCCACGTACGACGATTCGTTCGGGCGACGCGCGAGGACGGGCGCCGACGTGCCCTTCGCCTCGGCCGGCATCGGCGGCTCGAACCGCAGGTGCGAGTAGTACGTCGCGGTGCCGTAGATGATCGCGTACCAGGCGCCGGTCCGCTCCGAGATGCGCTTGATCGCTGCGACCGGCAGGAAGCCGAACGCCGCCTGCGTGTCCTCGAGGATCGGCAGCATCAGCTTCGGGTCGTGGTCGTACTTGTCGAGGATCTCGTCGATCGTCGTCGTGTCGAACGGCCGGTAGTGCTCGTAGGCGGGATCCGGCACGGTCCGGCCGGAGCGGCGGATCGCCGATTCCTCGCGTCGCTCGCCGTACGTCTCCGGCGGGCCCCAGTGCACGTGGAACCGGCCTTTCGTGTCCATGCCGCCCATGTCGATGCACTCGATCGGGCAGGCCTGGGCGCACTGGAAGCAGGTCTCGCACTTGAGGCTGCCGTACTCGTCGTACAGCAGCTGGAGGCGGCCGCGGAAGCGCGTCGCGACGTCCGCCGGCATCTCGGGATAGAGCACGGTCGCCTTCGGCTGGAAGAACCGGCGCAGCGTGAGCGCCATGCCCTTCACGATGCCGAGGCCGGGGACGAGGCTGGGCAGCATGCTCACGGTCGGATCCGATCGATGACGAGGATGGCCGCCGCGGTGATGAACAGGTTCAGCAGCGCCGCCGGGAGCAGCCACTTCCAGGCGAAGCCCATGAGCTGGTCGATGCGGACGCGGGGCAGCGTGCCGCGCATCCACACGAACAGGAACACGAGCCCGAACGCCTTGCCGAGGAACCAGATCAGGCCCGCCACCCAGTCGAAGTTGATGTACGCCCAGAGGAAGAACAGGCCACCCGCCACCAGGTTGAAGACGACGAAGCCGATGATCAGCGCGACCCACCAGCGGGTCTTCGACCGGAACAGGTAGACCGGCGCGGCGAAGAGCAGCGTCGCGATCACCGGCACGATCATGATCCCCAGCAGCAGCCACAGCCCGAGCGAGCTCGGATCGATGATCCAGCTGATGTGCGGCACCGGGAACGGCGCGTTCCAGCCACCGAGGAAGAGCACGGTGGTGAGCGCCGAGATGATGAACACGCCGATGTACTCGGCGAAGAAGAAGAACCCGAAGCGCATGCCCGAGTACTCGGTCGCGAAGCCGGCGACGATCTCGGAGTCCGCCTCGGTCAGGTCGAACGGGGTGCGATTCGCCTCCGCCGTCGCGGCGATGAAGAAGATGACCAGGCCGAGGGGCTGCCGGAACGCGTACCAGTCGGTGAACCAGCCGCTTGCGCCCTGCTGCTGCACGATCTGGTTGAGGCTCATCGTCCCGGCCAGGATCACGAGCCCGACAACGGACAGCGTCAGCGGGATCTCGTAGCTCACGATCTGGGCCGCCGAGCGGATGCCGCCGAGCAGCGAGTACTTGTTGAAGCTCGACCAGCCGCCCATGAGCAGCCCGACGACGGTCATGCCGCCGATCGCGAAGAAGTACAGCAGCCCGATGTTGAAGTCCTGGCCGTACAGCCCCGGCGCGAACGGCAGCACCAGCGCGCTCATGGCCGCCGCGCCGAACACGATGACCGGCGCCCACGTGAAGACGACCGCGTCTGCCTTGGTCGGGGTGAAGTCCTCCTTCATGAGGACCTTGAGCCCGTGCACGGTCGACAGCAGCGACCCCCACGGCCCCACCCGATCCGGCCCGATCCGGAGGTTCATGAGGGCGATGATCTTCATCTCCATGTAGATGATCACGAAGGCGATCGGCGGGGCGAGCAGCAACAGGATCGTCGCCGCGAACACGAACCGGACGATCGGCAGGTTGAAGATCAGGATGTCGAGGATGTTCTGGCCGAACAGGGCGATCACGAGGATCAGCCCGATCGTCAGCACCGCCCCCAGCGGCAGCAGGATCGCGAGGGCTTTGCCCGGGAGCGTGAGCCGATCCCAGGTGCGCGCCATGACCGTCATGAGCAGCTCCCCGGCGCTTGGGCGAGCCGAGCCGAAGGCGCCGACGAGCACGATCGCGAGCGCACCTCAGGGTGCGTGAGCGAGCGCGCGCAGACGGCAACGCCCGGATCGGACGTCCAAGTGACGGCCCCAGAGATCATTTATCCACCCCGCCCATGACCGGATCGAGGCTCGCCATGATCGCCATGGTGTCGGCGAGCAGGTTGCCGGGCAGGAGGGCCCCGACCGCCTGGAGGTGGATGAAGCTCGGATCGTGGATCTTCAGGCGGAACGGCTGGTCCGTCCCGTCACTGATCGCGTAGGTCCCGAACAGGCCGCGCGGCGACTCGACCGCCGACCACGCGCGACCCGGGCGCGGCCGGAGCAGGCGGGGGAGCTTGGCCATGATCGGGCCGTCGGGCATCTTCTCGAGGCACTGGTCGATGATCCGGACGCTCTGCTTGATCTCCTCCATGCGCAGGAGGTAGCGCGAGAGCGAGTCGCCCTCGGTGCGCGTCGGGACATCGAACTCGAGCTCGGGATAGATCGAGTACGGGTGGGCGCGGCGGACGTCGTAGGCCATGCCCGTCGCACGGAGGTTCGGGCCGGTCATGCAGTAGCGCAGCGCCGTCTCGCGATCGATGACGCCGAGGCCGCTGGCACGGCGGGTGAAGATCTCGTTCTCGTTGAGCAGGCCCATGCCGGCCTCGATCTGGGAGACCGCGCGGCTCATCCAGTCGCCGAGGCGGCTCATGAACTCGTGGTTGAGGTCACCGTTCACGCCGCCGATGCGGAAGTAGTTGAAGAGCATCCGCTGGCCGGTGAGCGCGGCGAGCATCTCGACGATCTCGTCGCGCTCGATGAACGACCACAGGATCGGCGTGAGGCCGCCCAGGTCGAGGGCGAACCAGCCGAGGAAGAGCGCGTGGCTGGCGATGCGGTTGAGCTCGCCCGACAGCACGCGGATGTACTCGGCGCGACGGGGGACCTGGACGTCGAGCAGTCGCTCGTACGCCGTGACCGGCGCCCACTCCATGAACAGCGACGAGATGTACTCGAGCGGGTCCATCTGGCTGATCGTCTGGTGGTAGTCCGCGTTCTCGATCA
This sequence comes from Candidatus Limnocylindrales bacterium, assembly GCA_035248345.1. Classification (GTDB taxonomy): domain Bacteria; phylum Chloroflexota; class Limnocylindria; order Limnocylindrales; family CSP1-4; genus UBA5189. The sequence continues at coordinate 10,842 of DATFHO010000082.1, read as the reverse complement.
GCTTCTCGACGCCGCGGTGGAGGTAGCCGAGGACCGGGTCGATGTCGACGACCGTCTCGCCGTCGAGCTTGAGGACGACCCGGAGCACGCCGTGGGTCGAGGGGTGCTGGGGGCCCATGTTGAGGAACATCTCGCCGTCGCCGAGCGTGTAGAACTCGGCCTCCCGCTCGGTGCGCGGGGGGTACGGCGGGATCGGCTCGTACTCCGCGAAGTCGTCCTGGAGCAGGACGTTCGGGTCGTCGGCCGATCGATGCGTGCCCTTCGGCGTCGGGCGCTGCCCGGTGTTGATCGTCATGGTGCTCGGCTACGCTCGCGTCTGGCGAAGGACGCCGGGGGCGGCGTCGGTCGGGCTGTGGGTCCGTTCGACGTGGCGCACGCCGGCGCCGGGGGAGCGGGCGCTGTCGTCGGGCAGGTAGAAGTCCTTGCGCAACGGGAAGCTCGTGTAGTCCGCCGGCATGTAGATGCGGCGGAGGTCGCGGTTGCCCTCGAACACGATCCCGAACATGTCGTAGGTCTCGCGCTCCATCCACTCCGCGCCCGGCCAGAGGTAGGTCGCGGACGGGACCCGCGGGTCGTCGCGGGAGAGGCCTTCGGCGATCACGCGCAGCCAGTCGCTCGTGGTGGCGCTCCAGAGGTGATAGACGACCTGCATCTCCGAGCCGGTGTCGACGCCGGCGAGGTCGCTCAGCATGACGAACGCCAGGTCCGATTCATCGTGGAGCGCTCGGAGCACGGCGACCACGTCGCCCGCACCGATGCGGATCTCCGTCTGGTCGTGGCGCTGGCGCGCCGGGCCATGGAGCACAGGGCCGAATCGCGCCTCGAGGCGGCGCGCCAGGGCTCGATCCATCTCAGACCCCGGCCGGAACCGTGGGGCCGATCGCGCGCTCCGGCCAGTGGCCGCGGCGGTCCTTGACCAGCTGCTGGAGCTTCATCATCCCGAAGATCAGCCCCTCGGGGCGGGGCGGGCAGCCGGGCACGTAGACGTCGACGGGCATGATCCGGTCGATGCCTTCGACCGTGGAGTACGAGCGCTTGTAGCGGCCGCCGGAGCACGTGCAGTCGCCCATCGCGACGCACCACTTCGGCTCCGGCATCTGCTCCCACAGGCGCAGGAGCGGGCCGGCCATCTTCGTCGTGAGCGTGCCGGCGACGATGAGGACGTCGGCCTGGCGCGGGGAGGCGCGGAACGGGAATGCGCCCCACCGGTCGATGTCGTTCTTCGATGTCGCGAAGGACATCATCTCGATCGCGCAGCACGCGAGGCCGCTGAGCAGCGGCCACAGGCTGTTGGCGCGGAGCAGGTCCAGGACGTAGTCCGCCTTGGTCGGGATGACCTCGAGCAGGCCGGACCAGCGCGCATCGTCATGTCGCCCGGCATCCGTCGCGCCGAATTCGGCCAGGTGCGTGACGTCGACCTGGAGGTCGTTCGCGGCGTACGCGGTCGGGTCGGCGGGCGCCCAGAGGTCGTTGCGGACCACGAGCGGCTCCGAGACGGCACGGGCGCCGGGCACGACGAGTGCAGCCGGCGCGTTGCCAGTCTGGTCGGAGCCCATCGGGGCGCTGGTCGCGTCGTTGCGGGTCTCGTCGGTCATCGGCCCGGTCCTCGCCAGCTCAGCACGCCCTTGCGCCACGCGTACGCGAGCCCGAAGAGGAGGATCGCCACGAACACGAGCATCGTCGTGAACCCCTGCGGCTCCGGCAGGTTTCGAAACACGACGGCCCACAGGTAGATGAACACGACCTCGATGTCGAACGCGACAAACAGCAGGGCGTAGATGTAGAACGACAGCCCGAAGCGGCCGTGGGTGTCACCGTAGGTGTCGATGCCGGACTCGTACGGCAGGCCCTTGTGGACGTCGCCGCGATTCCGGTGGGACAGCAGCCATGCCGCGCCGAACGTGAGGAACGTGAACGATCCGGCGGCGAAGGCGAACCCGATGATGTACCAGATCCCGGTCAAGCCATCCTCGCTCCGTGCCGGCCATCCGGGGTGGACGCCGGGCACTCGATCCGTTGTCGGACTTCGTGGCATTCGCGACCAACCGTCCGGAGACGGCCGTCGCCCGAGGCCATTCTACCGATCCGGCCTCGCGGTCGCCTCGCTCGCCGAAGGTGCGCGGGATGGCCCCGCGGCGAACCCCGGAAGCTGGGCATTTCTCGGCATTCCACGCTCGAATGCGCGCACGGCGAAGGCGCCCGTCGCGCGCGGGTCGAGCATCCGCATCAGCGCGGCGCGCGCAGTGGCGTAGCGCTCGAACGTCGTGTCCGACGCGGTCTGCATGCCGACGAGCAGCTCGCCCGCGCCGAGGTCGGCGAGGAACGGGCCCTGGGTCGTCCGGCCGGCGGGACGCATGCCGGCAGCGGTCGCCGCACGTTCGACGGCGGTGAGATCGACGTGGGCGGTCAGGTCCTGCCGGCCGATGGCGACGAACGGGTCCGCATGGACCCGATGGCGGTGATACGCGCGAAGCGTGCTGCCCCGGTGTGCCGCGTAGAGCTCGTGGGCCGGGTGCCCGTAATCGATGAGCAGGGCAACGCCGCGCTCGAGCGGCGCGATGGCGTCGCGGATCCAGCCATCGATCGCGAGGCAGATCTCGGCGGGCTGCCCGGGCGCGAGCGCGACGCCCTCTGCAGCGAGGCGTGCTTCGAGGGCCGGCGTGGACGGCGCCGCCAGGACGGTGACGAACGCATCGTCCCCTGAACCGATCGTGACGAATCGTTCGAGCAGGCGGCCGTCGCCGCCGCCCTCGACCCGGTGAACCGGCAGCGCGTCCAGCAGCTCATTCGCAATGAACGCGCCCGGCGCGGGCACGTCATCCGCGGCGCGGAGGTGGTCGGCGAGGCCGGCGTCGCGCAGTCGTGCCTCGAGCGCGGCGCGCCGTGTCGGCGCGGCATCGACTGCCTGGTAGTCGACCGTCTCGAACAGCGCCGATCCCGATCGCCGGAGGCCGTCGAGGATCCCAGCGGCGAGCGCGCCGGTGCCGGCGCCGTGCTCGCGGACCACGAAACGCGCCGGCCGGTCCAGCGCGGCCCACACGGCCTCGAGGAATCGCGCGATCGACCAGCCGAAGATCGGGTGGCCTTCGGGCGCGGTGAGGAAATCGCCGGTGCGGCCCGGTCCCTGGTCGATGTCGGCGCGGGTGTAGTAGCCGCGCTCGGGGTCGTAGAGCGCGAGCTCCATGAACCGGGCGAAGGTCATCGGGCCCGTCTGGACGATCTCGGCGCGGATGCGCTCGACGAGGTCGGGGTCGCTGTCCGGCAGCGGCGTCGATGGATCGAGCTCCTGGACCCGCCGAAGGCCGACCTGGAAGTCGCTCATCGACCGCCTCGCCCACCGACCGCGAGCCGGAGGCCCGGCCCGACGAGCGTGTGGCCGCCGAGCAGGATCGGGATGGCGGCGGCGCGGGCACCCGCGGTGAGCGCGCGGAGCCACGGGTCGCCGATCGAATCCGGGAGCAGCAGGTCCGACGCGAAGCGGTCATGCGGCGGCGGCCACGCTGCTTCGTCCGCGCCGAGACGATGGGCCAGGAGGACGCGGGAATCGACGACGGCAGCGTCGCCCAGCTCCTCGAGGATCGCGCCCACCGCTTCGGGGCCGCGATCGTCCAGCAGCATGCCGAGGATGGATCGCGGCGGTGCCTGGCCCGTGGCGAGCCCGATCGCGCGGAGCCCGCGCTCCTCGATCAGTGCCCGCGTGCGCGACGCCGTTCCGGCTTCCAGCCACCGCAGGGTGGCGGAGGAGATTCGGCCTGCCACGACGAGCTGCCGATGCGGATCCCGCGAGATGCCCCGGATCGCTTCGAAGCGATCCCGGACGACGCTCGTGTCGACGCCCTCGAGCGTGGGAGTGCCGGCTCGGACCGAGTCAGCGAGGATGACGTCGAGCGGCGAATCGAGATCCAGCTGCAGGCGCGGGCGCGGCAGGTCGGTGACCTCGTAGCCGGCCGCTTCGCGGAGCCAGCGCGGGAGGGCGTTGTCGCTCGGCAGGTCCGGCACGGAGGCGAGATTCGCCGCTGCCCCGATCGCCACCACGTCAGCGGAATAGACGTTGTTCGCGACGGCGCACCGCAGACCGCTCCCCGCGGCCTCGAGCAGGGCCTCGGCATCGGCGCGCATCGCGAGCGGGATCGCCCCCGATCCCAGCACGACGAGCCCGCCGCCCACGGGGAGACCGGCGACGAGCCCACGCAACCGAGCGCCGAACGAGCGCCCGTCGGGCGGCCCGGAGACGATCTCGACATCCGTTGCGCCCGCCGCCCGGAAGAGCGCCGCCACGCGATCCGCGTTCGCAGTGCGTGCGTCGATGAGCGCACGTTCGAACGGCCCCGTCGTCGATGCGGGTGTCGGGTGCAGGATTCGGACTGCGACGGGCTGCACGCGGCGACTGTAGCCGGGCCCGTCGATCGGTCGAGGTGATCGGTGGCTCGAACGGTTCGGGCGTACATCGGGCTCGGAGCGAACGTCGGCGATGCCCGCGCGACGCTGGCCGAAGCCGTCGCGGCCCTCGACCGCCTGCCCGGCGTCCGGCGTCGCGGCGTGTCGCGCCTGTACGTCACGAAGCCCGTCGGCGTCGTCGACCAGCCCGACTTCCACAACGCCGTCGTGGCGCTCGACGTGCCCGCCGGCCCGGATCCCGTGGCCGCCGCGATCGACCTGCTCGTCGCCCTCAAGCGAATCGAGCGCGAGTTCGGCCGCCGGAAGCGGGAGCGCTGGGGACCGCGCGAGCTCGACCTGGACCTCCTGCTCTTCGGTCGCGCCCGGTTGGCAGTGCAGCGGCCCGACGCCGCGATCCCGGCCTCGGCGGCCATCGACCCCGGGGCCGCGGCGAGACTCCTGGAAGTTCCGCACCCGTCGATGCGCGATCGGCTGTTCGTCCTCGCACCGCTCGCCGATCTCACCCCGCGCCTCGTCCCCCCGGGGTGGCACGAGACCGTCGAGACGGCGCGCGGCCGCCGAGCAGCCGCCGAAGGCCCCGACGCGGTCCGAGCGGACGGGTTCTGGAGCGACCCGCATGGCACGTGGCTCGGCCCGAGCGGCGGCGACATCGAGATCCGGCGGGCGCGTGGCGACGACGCCGACGAGGTGGCCAGGACGCACACGGCCGCGGCGCAGGCGAGCTACCGGCGCATCGGACCGGCCGACCCGGGCGGCCTCGAGCGGCGCACGAACCTGTGGCGGGAGGTGCTGCCGCTGCCCGAGAACCGGACGTGGCTCGCGGTCGACGACGACCTGATCGTCGGCCTGCTCAACATCGGGTCGTTTCGCGACCATCCCGAAGCGGGCGCGGTTCGGACGCTGTACGTGCTGCCGGGCTGGTGGGGCTCCGGTGTGGGGCAGCGTTTGATGGACCTCGCCCATGCGGAGCTCGCACGCGACTTCGACCATGCGCTGCTCACGGTCCTTGCCGCGAACGCGCGTGCCCGGCGTTTCTACGAACGCAACGGCTGGGAGCGCATCGAGACGGTGCGCGAGCCGCACTTCGGCGGCACGCTGACGGAGGTGTGCCGCTACTCGAAGCGACTTCGGTAGCCCGCCGGCCCTACGCCATCACGCTTTCGACGGGATCGACCAGCACGAGGCGGTCCGCGGCAGAGAGCCACTGCTCCAGGAACAGCGCCGTCGCCGCATCGAGCAGCGCCGGGCGCACCTGCTCCCGCACGTCGTGCAGCATCGCGACATCGGCACGCTCGAACGCACCTTCGCGCGTGAAGATCTTGCTCGGGCTGCCCTGCGAGGCGGACCACTGCACGATCGTGCCGTGCAACTGGTGGAGCTCATCGAGCACGCCTTCCGCGCGCGCTCGATCCCCGGCGGCCGCGCGCGCCCGCTGCAGTCCCTCCCGACTCGCGCCCTGGTGCGCGGCGCTGATCGCGAGCAGCTGCTGCACGTCGAGCGATGGCAGCTCGCGCAGGAACCGTTCCAGCGTCAGTCGCTCGGTCTCGGCGCTCACCGGAGCAGGCGCGCTCGAACCTGCGTTTCCTCGACGGTGTTGCCCTTCCGCCGCTCGACCTTGTACGCATGCTGGCCCGGCAGCGACGCCACGACATCCGCCAGCTCGCGACCGACATACAGGCAACCCACGCCGTCATCAGCCGCAATCCCATCGGGCAGCGCGCCGGTGGAGACGAGCTCTTCGTAGCGCGGCCGCCGCAGCGATTCGGAGTCGTAATGGGGGCAGAAGCTGCCCGGCAGGAGCTTCATGCCGTCCTTGAGCGGATCGAGGCCGAGCCCGAACGAGTCCGTCACGGAGCCCTCGAACCAGCAGTTCCCGCCGGCCGACCAGCCGGCGAGGATCACCCCGGATGCCCACGCCGACTTCAGCGCCTTGTCCACGCCGTGGACGCGCCAGATCGCGAGCATGTTCGCGGTGTTGCCGCCGCCGACGAAGATCACGTCCTGGTCGCCGAGGAACCCCTCGACGTCGCCGACGTTGCGCCCGAACAGGTCGAGGTGCGTCGCCTCGGTGTGGCGTGCGAACGTGGCGTAGAAGACCGCGAGCATCTCGTGGTTCTCGCCCGAGGCCGTCGCGAGCATGCAGATCTTCGGGCGTGCCTGACCGGAGAGGTCGAGCAGGTACTGGAGCATCGGCCAGTCCGTGGAGCTGGGGCGGAGCGAGACGCCGCCCATCGCGAGGATCCGCCGCTCGGTCGCCATCCTCGCCGCGCCCGATCCGTCCCCTAGACCCGCACGCTCGGCGGGCGCTCCCGGTCGAACATGTGGACGGTGTCGACGAACCGGACGGTCTTCGTCTGGTACGCCATCACCAGCGAGTGCGTCCGGGCGCCGCCACCGAAGAAGCGCACGCCTTCGAGCAGGTCGCCGGGGGTGACGCCCGTCGCGGCGAAGACGAGGTGCTCGCCCGAGGCGAGGTCCTCCGTCCTGTAGATCTTGCTCTCGTCGCCGTGGCCCATCCGCTCGCCGCGCGCCCGCTCCTCGTCGGAGCGATACCGGAAGCGCGCCTGGATCTCGCCACCGAGGCAGCGCAGCGCCGCGGCCGTGATCACGCCTTCGGGCGCCCCGCCGACGCCCATGACGGCGTGCACGCCCGTGCCCTGGACCGCGCAGGAGATCGCCGCGGAAAGGTCGCCGTCGGTGATCAGCTTGATGCGCGCGCCGGTGGAACGAACCTCGGCGATCAGGTCGGCGTGGCGCGGCCGGTCGAGGATGATCACCGTGATGTCCTGCATGCGCCGGCCCAGCGCCTCGGCGATCAGGCGGACGTTCTCGGCCGGGGGCAGCGTGATGTCGACCTTGCCCGCGGCGCCCGGGCCGACGCACAACTTCTCGAGGTACGTGTCGGGCGCGTGCACGAGTCCGCCGCGCTCCGAGGCGGCCAGGACCGTGATCGCGTTCGCGGAGCCGGTGGCGACGAGGTTCGTGCCCTCCAACGGGTCGACCGCGATGTCGATCGCCGGCGCCGTGTCACCCGCCAGGCCCACCTGCTCGCCGATGTACAGCATCGGGGCTTCGTCACGCTCGCCCTCGCCGATGACGATCGTGCCTTCCATCTCGATCTCGTCCATCGCCTTGCGCATGGCCTCGGTCGCGAGCTTGTCGGCGCCCATCCGGTCGCCGCGGCCCATGACGCGCGCGCTGGCGATCGCCGCCATCTCGGTGACGTAGACCATCTCCAGGGCAAGGAGCTTTTCCATGCCTTGTCGCTCCTCGGGGGCGGGCGTCGAGTCAGCCATCAGTGCCGGAAATGCCTTCGTCCCGTGAAGACCATTGCCAGATGGTGCCGGTCCGCGACCTCGATCGCCATCTCATCGCGGATGGATCCGCCGGGCTGGATGATTGCAGTGACGCCCGCCTGGGCGGCCATCTGGATGCCATCCGGGAAGGGGAAATAGGCGTCAGCGGCCATCACGGACAGGCGCGCCCGATCGCCCGCGCGGCGGAGCGCAATCTCGACCGACACCTGCCGGCTCGCCTGCCCCGACCCGATGCCCACCGTCGCCGCGTTCTTTGCGAGCACGATCGCGTTCGAGCGGACGTGTCGCACGGCGCGCCACGCGAACAGCAGGTCCGTGAGCTCCTCGAGCGTCGGGCGACGCTTCGTGACGACCTGGAGCTGCGAGCCGTCGAGCGCGAGCTCGTCCATCGTCTCGACGAGCAGGCCGCCGCCGACGCGCTTCACGTCGAGGCGGGCGATCCCGTAATCGCGCATGCCGTCGGTCGGGCCGGGCGGGACGTGGAGCAGCTCGAGCCCAGATTTCTGCCGCAGGATCCCGAGCGCCGAGTCGTCGAAGCCGGGCGCGATCACCGCCTCGTACGAGTTGGCCGCGATCTCACGCGCCGTCGCGCCGTCGAGCACCCGGTTCACGCCGACGATCGCGCCGAACGAGGCGACGGGGTCCGTCTCGAGCGCTCGCCGGTACGCCTCCACCAGCTCGTCCGCGGATGCGAGCCCCACGGGATCGGTGTGCTTCGCGATGACCACGGTCGGGGTCGTGTAGTCGCTCGCGACGCGGTAGGCGACATCGAGGTCCAGCAGGTTGTTGAAGGACGGGGTCGAGCCCTGGAGCTGCGTCGCATCCGCGATGCCCGCCGATCGGTGGGTCGTCTCGCGGTAGAACGCGCCGGTCTGGTGCGGGTTCTCGCCGTAGCGGAGGTCCGTGACCTTGTCGAGGACCATCGCGAGGCGCTTCGGGAACGTGTTGCTCGAGAGCTGGTTCAGGTACGCGGCGATCTCGGCGTGGTACGCGGCGACCATCCCGAACGCCTCTGCCGCGAGCTGCGCCCGCAGCTCCGGGCTCACCTGGCCCCGCTCCTTGAGCTCGCCGAGGATCTGCGGGTACTGGTCCGGGCTCGACCCCGCGGCGACGCCCGCGGGATTCCGTGCAGCAGCGCCGAGGAGCGCCGCGCCACCGACGTCGATCATGTCGATTGCCTTGTCGATGCCCATCAATGCGCGCCCCACGTCGGCACCGAACGGGCGCACGTTGACGACGACGAGGTCGATCGGCTCGATGCCCTCGCGCTTCAGCTCGGCGAGCTGCTCGGGCTGGTCGCGCCGGGCGAGGATGCCCGCGTAGATCGCGTGATGGAACGTCTTGACCTGGCCGTCGAGCATCTGCGGCGTCTTCGTCAGGTCGGCGACCGGGTGGACCTCCAGCCCATCCTGGGCGAGGTGCTCACGTGTGCCGTCGGTGGCATAGATCTCGATGCCGAGCGACTGCAGGCCGCGGGCGAAAACGGTGATGCCGTCGCGAGTGGCAACCGACAGCAACGCTCGCAACCGCATGTCCTCCGTCGTGCCGGTCGTGGGTGGGGCCGAGTATAGGCGCGCTCATGGCATACTCCGGCCACCGTGACACTCCTGCCCTGGGAATACCTCTGGATCGGGTTCGACAAGCGCGCGTTTCCCGATCTCTTCGATCCGATCTGGATCGGCTCGCTCGTGCTGCTCGTCGCACTGACGATCGTGTACACGATGCGGACCCGCGCTTTGCACCGGCATCGCCACTACCTCGACATGTGGGAGTGGGTCTTCTGGTCCGGCCTGATCACGTTCTTCCTGCTGATCGTCGGCGCGATCTTCCGCTTCGACTTCGCTGTGATCCTCGTGATCATGATCTCGGGCCTGGCGACGATGGCCTGGGCGCGCTTCCGGAAGTTCCCGCCGCTGTTCGAGGCGTACGAGCACCAGCTCGCCCGCCAGCGCTATCTGGCCCGCGCGCGCCGATCCGCCCCCGAGGCGACGATCCGCACGAAGCAGGGCCCGCGCCGGAAGGCCAGGAAGCGCTGACGGCTGGCGCCGCGCTCGAGGGCTGAGATGGAGATCCGGCAGTTTGGCGTCGGGCATCGCCGGAAGGTCGGTCCGCCCGGCACCGAAGGAATGCTGGGCGTGGTCCTGCACTCCGACGCACGCGCGACGATCAGCGAGCTCGCGTTCGGCAAGGGCGCCAGCATCCCGGTCCACTCGAACCCCAATACCACCTGGTTCATCGTGATCGAGGGCGGCGGGTTCGTGCTCGTCGGCGAAGAGGAGCGCCGTGTCGCCGCAGGCGAGGCCGTGCTCTGGCCGGCGGACATCGTCCACGGCGCCCGAACCGTCGGCGGCCCGATGCGGGCGCTCGTCGTCGAGATCGCGGGTGCGGACGATTCGCACATGCGCGGCATCCTCCAGGGCCAGGCGAGGCGCATCGGCCCGGGCGAGGAGGGCCACGCCGCGCGCGGCGAAGGGCACCTTGCGCCCCGCGAGCTCGATCCGGGAGCACGCCACGCCGAGGGCGAGCCGGAGTAGCTCTCCCGGGCGTCTCAACGGCCCGGCCGGACGGGCTGCGAGAACCGAATCCCCTTGTCGCTCGTCTGGATCATCGCAATGCTGTTCATCAGCGCGCTGTCCGCCGAACGCGAGCTGGAGGATGCCCTGGACGCTCGAGCCGACGCTGCGATTCGCGAGCGGTTCGTCGCCCTCGTCGACCGTGAGCTCGACCGCGCGTACCGGCTCGCCGGACTCATCCTCGGCACCGGCGCCGAAGCCGAGGACGCTGTCGGTGATGCCATGGAACGAGCCTGGCGCTCGCACGGTGGGCTCCGCGACGCCGACCGGTTCCAGGCCTGGTTCGACCGGATCCTCGTGAACGCGTGCAGGGATGTCGTCCGCCGCCGGGGCCGCGTGCGGTTCGTCGATCTCGCGCTGGACGACCAGCACCCGGCCGCGGATCCCTTCGCTGCGGTGCTCGCGAACGATGCGGCGTTCCGGCTCGTTCGCGACCTCCCGGCCGACGAGCGCGAGATCGTGGTCCTGCACTTCTGGGCCGACCTCACGCTCGAGGCCGTGGCGGAGCGGCTCGGCCTGCCAGCCGGGACCGTGAAATCCCGACTGCATCGCGC
>DATFHO010000081.1:0-3410 GCA_035248345.1 Candidatus Limnocylindrales bacterium | reverse complement strand
GCGAGCAACCCGCCCGCGAAGAGCGTGAACACCACGAAGGCGATGGGCAGCCGCGCGAGCGCGGTGCGTCGATGGAACGTCATCGCCGGGGACCCTTTCGCTTGGATGGGACTCGGGTTCGGGGGGCGGGCTCCGTCTCGGCCGGCGCCTGGCGGACGCGCAACAGCAGGAACCCACCGAGGGCGAGGAGCACGATCACGAGGCCGCCGCCTGCGAGCACGATCGGGCTGAGGCCACCCTCGTCGCCGGTGGCGGTCGTCTCGATCACGGCGAAGTCACCCATCCCGGTCGGGGTCGACTGGAACAGCCCGGTGATGCCGGCGTGGATGGTTTCGACGTCGTGCCACTCGCCGTCGCCGAAGCGCTTCACGGTGGCGTCTCCAGTGTCGTCCGGCGCGCGCATGAGCAACGAGAGGCAGCCGGGACACTGCCGGACATCGAGCGGCGTGCCCGCCTGGTCCGTGACCGAGAAGCGATAGACGTTGCCGGCGATCCGCGCGCCGGCGGGAGGCGGTGGCGCCTCGATCGGTGTGATGCTCACGAGCACTTGCGTCGCGCCGGTCGTCAGCGTGAAGGCGCCACTCTGCGAGATCAGCTGTGCCTGTGGCGGCTGCTCGGAGGTGGCGGCGGCAAAGATCGGGGAGCGGTCGCTTGCGACGGCCTTCTGGCCGGAATACGAGGTGGGATTGCCGGCCTCGTCGCCACTTGGATGCAGGAAGCGGTAGGGCTCCTGGACGGGGGCACCGTCGTACAGCGGAACGCCGACGGGATGCCACGTCTGCATGGCGAGGACGACGAGGGCGCCGGCCGCGATGGCGAGCCAGCCGAGCCGGCGATCCGTTCTCCAGCCGGCGATGCGAGCACGGGCGTGCAGCGCCATCTCAGTTGACCGTGAACACGACTTCCGCGGACTCGACCCGCGGGTTGAACGGCGCGTGGTCCGCAGCGACGAACTCGGCGCGGAACACGTACGTCCCCGGGGTCACCGGCAGGTCCTGCTCAAGGCCGTAGTTCATCGACACGATCTGGCCGTTCAGATAGAGGTGCACGTGACCCTCGTCGGGCCGGATGTTCGTGGTCGTCTCGGTCACGATCTTCGCGCCGGTCAGCTTCAGCACCACGTGGACGCTGTCGCCGACGACCGTGGCGCCGTTGACGGGCTCGGCGATCTGCACCGTGGCCTCCGATGACGGCCTCGGACCGAGCGTCGACGAGCTCGCCGGAGTGAGCGTCGGAGGCGGAGCCGTGGCCGCAGGAGTTGAGCACGCGGCGACGCCCAGGGCGGCAACGACGAAGGCGGCAAGGAGCGCGGGAGTACGGCGGGATCTGGAGCTCATGACGGCTGAACCTCTGGCTCGATCTGGATGGTGACATGGAGATGGAGGTGGCTCGTGCTCGCCGTGCTCGGGATCGCCGCGACGACGTCGACGACGAGCGGGCCGGCGACTGCGTCGATCGAGCCCACGATGTGGCCCGGCTCGAGCAGCTTGGTGGTGAGCAGCCGGCCGACGCCATCGGTGCCGAACGTCGCAACCGTGAAGACCGTCGCGGGCCGCTCGTTCCCGGCGGCGTCGAACAGGGTCACGTGGAGCTGGTCCGGATCGCTGCCGCGGCCCGGATCGAGGTAGACCTGCGCCGTGCCGGCCTCGCCCGCGTCGACGACGTAGATCGTCGGCAGGCCCTCGCTGACCATCGTCGAGACCGATTGCGCAGGGACGACCGTGGGCACCACGAACGGCACATCGACGGCACCGCCCGCCAGGGTCACGGTGGCCGTTACCGTCCAGATGCCGTCGATCGAGAGCTGATCCCCGGACGCCTGGAAATGGCCCGCGCCAGAACGCGTGAGGTCGAGGCGGGTCGGTGCGACGCCCGTGACGGACGCTGGCTGGAACCGCAACGAGGCCGCCGGGGCGTCAAGAGGCGCGCCCGTGTCGTAGTCGGTGACCGTCAGGTCGAACGTGTTCGTTCCCGGAGCGCCGTTTGTGACCACGAGCCGCGCCTTGACGCTGGTGCCGAAGTCGCTGCCGTTGACGATCAGCGGCTGCACGACCGGCGCGGGACTGGCTGCCGGGCCCGCACCGCCGCCGGTAATCGGCGGCGACTGGTTCACGAGCATTGCCGAGAGGCCGACGATCACGAGGGCGACACCCGCTTCGGCTGCGCCGACGCGGCCGAGCCACCGCCTGACGCGCTCGACGCTTCGGATGGTCACCCAGTGGTTGAATGCCCCGAGGCCGGCGAGGAACACCAGCAGGAACGTCTTGCCGAGCACGGTCCGCCCGAAGTCCGTGTTGACGAGTGCGTCGAGCGTCCCGATCTCGGCGATTGCGCGAACCGCGCCCGTCACCGCGACGACCGCAAGCATCACGCTCGCCCAGGTCGAGAAGCGCCTTGCGAGGAGGATCCGCTCTTCGGGCGCCGTGCCGCGGATCAGGATCAGGAGTCCGGCGAGCCCGCCGATCCAAGCGGCCGCCGCGATTGCGTGCGCCGCCTGGGCGGCGATCTGCAGGAGCCAGCTCGGGCCGGCGGCAGCGTGCCCGAGGACGACATCGACCGTGAAGGCGGCCGCGGCCGCAAGTGCCACGACCGCCCAGCCGCGCGCGCCAGCGAGTTTTGGCACGACCGCGAGTTCCACGAGCGCAAGCCCCACGACGCCCAGGGAGATGGCGCGGGCGAGCGCGGCAATCCCGAGCGACGTCGTGAGGAGTGTCGAGATCGGTGCGTCCGCCTCGACCCACTGGACCGCGACGACGGCAGCGGTGCCGATCGCGGTCAGCAGCCAGCCGACGGCGGCCATCGCGAGCAGCGACCCCGAGGGCTTCCGCGCGACAGCCACGGCCATCCACGCCGCGCCGAAGAGCAGGATCAGCCCGATGTACAGGATCCATCGGGCGCCGATCGCTGACGGCGAGCCGCTCAGGTTCGCCGGCTGGGCGGGCTCTTCCGCACCCGCGGTCGGTGGCGGCTCCCCCACCCCGAACACGAAGGATCCTGCGGAGATGTGGCCGTCGACGGCGGAGACGGCGCGCCACGACACCGTGTAGCCGCCATTCGGGAGCGCATCGAGCGGCACGGACACGGACAGCTCGTCACCGGGCACGGCGGCGACCGGTCCGCTCGTGTGGTTCGTCCCGGCGCTGTCGAGCACCTTGATCGATGCCAGCCGGACATCCGGCGCCTCCGTGAAGGTGAGCGTCACCTTCGCGGGCGCGCTGCCGAGCGTCGCGCCCTTCGACGGGTCGGACGCGGTGAGGCGAGCGTGCGCCGCCACGCCGCCCGGCCACGCGAGCGTGGCGAGGACGAGCAGCGCGAGGACCGCCGGGGTGCGCCTCATCGGGACATCACCCTGCGCGACGGCCATGACGAGTCGCGCGCATGGCGACGAAGAGCGAGACCACGGCGATGAC
>DATFHO010000080.1:0-2038 GCA_035248345.1 Candidatus Limnocylindrales bacterium | reverse complement strand
TCGCCGGCGCTGTACCACTTGAAGAGGAGCTCGAAGCCGGTGTCCTCGGGGCCGGCGATGTAGCCATCCAACGACATCGTGGCCCCGGCGCTGACCTTGCCCATCTGCAGGTCCTCCGTTCGCTTGAACGGATACGGTAGGCGCGATCTGCCGAGCGCATCGATGGTGCAGCGGGCGGCGCCGCGCCCGGCTGCTACGGCAGGGCGGCGAGCGTATCGAGGACGAGGTCGCGGACCGGCGGGCGAGGCGGGGGAGAGGGGCCGAAATCGCCGTAGTCGAAGTACGACATCCAGTAGAAGGTGTCGTCGCTCGCGGCGACGGCGGTGCCGCCCGATGCCTCGAAGATCGCCGTTCTACCTCCGGCGTCCAGCGTTTCGAACTGGATGATCCGGGTCCCGGCGATCGTCGCGAAATACGCGGCGAGGGTTTCTCGAGGGTCGTGCGGCCCGGTGTCGCAGGCGATCACGATGTAGGTCGACAGCGCGTCCGCGTGCGCGAACGCAGCCGAGAGATCGTCCAGGGGAAGTTCCAGGCCGGCCAGCCAGAGCGCGTAGATCGGGAACGCGAATAGCGACGCGTCGTGGATGGAATCGCCGTGGGCAGAGGCCTTGGTCAGTGGAATGCCTCGGATGGCGTCCGGGAGGCGCGCCTCGAGCGCCGGCGCGGGTTCGAGTGACGCATCCGGCGGACCGCCCGGGTCCGGCGGGAACGTTGGGTCTGCCGAGTCCGGCTTCGTCGGGTGCACCGGGTCGAGCCCCGGGAATGCCGCACCGATGTCGTCCTGCGAGATCGCCGGCGTCGCGTTCGGATCCGGCGTCGCACTCGGGTCGTCGCCCGGGTATGTGACGATGTAGAGGACGTCGCCGGCGGACATCGTCAACCGATCGACCGCAAAGAAGATCGGCGGGCCCTCGTTGTCAGCACCGAACGAGCCCGTCGTGCCCGGCTCGAGCATGCGATCGACCAGTGGGAGCGCGCGAAGGCGCGCCGCATTCGCGCCGCGGATCCGCACCGCGACGACCGTCATCCCGCCAACGGAGCTCGACTGCGCCGGCACCGGGTCGATCCAGGCGACCGCGAGCTTGCCGTTCGTTGAGCCCGCGGCACGGAGCAGCAGGCGCCCGAGGTCATCACCGAAGCCGGATGGCGGCGTCTCGCCGGTCGCCAGCGAGTGCCGCACGAAGGCGATCGGCCCGATGTGGGTCGGAAGGGTTTTCTCGAGGGCGGCGTCGGCGACGAGCTGCAGCGTGATCGGAACGGCCGGAGACATCGACGGTCGGGTCGGGGCGACCGACACGATCGGGGAGAGCAGCGCGGAGGCCAGAGGGGTCGGAGCAGCCGTCGAAGAGCTTGGTTGCGCCGTGGCTGTCGGCGAGGCCCCAGGAAAGTTGTCGACGCACGCGGACGCCACCACGCTGGCTGCGAGCACGAGCGCCCCGACGCGCGACTGCACGCGGCGAGTCTATCGATGACCGATCGCCGGTTCGATCACCCAAGTGGATGCAATGTTCGAATGCGGCGACAGGCGCAAGGTGTCGACGGCACTCGGCGCTCCGATGGCGTCCGCATGGGGGATCGACGACAAATGCAGGCGATCAGGCTCCACGGCCGGGGAGGACCGGAGCAGCTGGTGCTCGAGGATGCTCCCGTGCCGGAGGTCGGCGCCGGAGATGTGCTCGTGCGCGTGGCTGCCACCGGCATCACCGCGACCGAGCTGACCTGGAACGAGACGTACCAGCACGCGGATGGCTCCGCGCGCATCCCGAGCATCCCCGGACACGAAGTCTCCGGCGTGGTCGACCGGGTGGCACCCGACGTGGACGGCTTCCGTTCCGGAGACGAGGTCTACGGGCTGGCGGACTTTCCGCGCGACGGCGCTGCGGCCGAGCTCGTCGCGGTCCGAGCCGCCAACCTCGCGAAGAAGCCGAGCGGAATCGGGCACGTAGAGGCGGCGTCGCTGCCCCTGGCGGCACTGACCGCGTGGCAGGCGCTGTTCGTGCATGGCCGGCTGGTCGCCGGTCAGACCGTCCTGATCCAC
>DATFHO010000079.1:0-7191 GCA_035248345.1 Candidatus Limnocylindrales bacterium | reverse complement strand
CCCGAACGCGAGGTGCAGCCGCGCCGTCTGGACGTCGATCATCGCGATCGCGCGCGCCTGTCCGGTCGCGCCCAGCTCGGCGGATCGAACGACCTGCGCGAGGAACGGCAGCGACAGGATCGCGAGCAGGGTCGCCGGCGGCAGCAACCGGAACGCGACCGCGAGCCCGAGCGTGATGTACGCGCCGAGCACGAGCGCCACGTAGCCGTAGTGTGCCCACTCCTTGCCGATCCTCGATGACAGCGTCGTGATGCCGGCGCGGCTGTCCTCGCCGATGTCGCGCCACTCGTTGCCGTGCAGGATGGCGGCGACCAGGCACCCAACCGGGATCGACAGCACGAGCGCCACCGCGCTCCACGAGCCCGTGATCGCGAAGTACGTCCCCACGACCATCAGCGGACCCATGAGCAGGAACACGAGCGGCACGCCGAGCGCGCGGTACTTGTACTGGAACGGCGGCGCCGTATAGCCGTAGCCACCGATCAGCCCGAGCAGCCCGAGGACGATGATCGCCGGCCCACGAAGCGCGATGAGGTACACCCCGATGACGATCGCCAGGACGAATGCAATGCCCGCCGTGACGAACGCGCTTCGCTCGGTCATGCGGCCCTTCACGATCGCGTGGCTGCCGCGCGGCGAGATGATCGTGTCGACGCCCTTCCGGACGTCGTAGATCTCGTTGACGATGTTCGTGCCGGAGTGCAGGAGCACGCCCCCGATGAGCGCCGCGAGGAAGGGAAGGAACGAGAACGCGCCATCGACGGCGGCGAGCGCGGCGCCGGCAAGAACCGGGATCACCGATGCCGTGTACGCGAACGGCCGCAGGATCTCCCATGTCGCCGCGATCCGGCGCCGAACCTTCTCCGTGCCGCTCAGGCGTCGATCGTCGGCCAGGGAGCTCGCCGGAGCGGGCGCCGCGCCCGTCGCCGCTGTGTCCGCGCCCGCGACGGCCAGGGTCGGGACTGCCGCTTCGGGCGCAATCGACGTCGCCGGCGTCGGCAGCTCCGCATAGAGCGTTGCCGCGGCGAGGAGCTCATCGATGTGCTCGTCTTCCTGGATGACGGGCTGGAGCAGCGGCAGCTGGAGGCCCGTCTCCGCGTGGTACGCCATCGCCTTCGCGGCGACGTCCTCGCGCGTTCCGCAGAGCATGAACGCGTCGAGCAGCTCGTCCGGGATGAGATTGCCCGCGGTCGTGTAGTCCTCGGCGCGCCAGGCGGCCGCGATGCGATCGCGGAGGTCCTTCTCGAACCCCGCCCGCGCCAGGGAAATGTCCGACAGGACCGACATCATGTAGATCACGAACGGCTCGCGCTTCGCTCGGTTCAGTGCCTCGCGCCGCGTCTTGTCGACGAGCGAGAGCAGGTAGCCGGCACTCTCGACGGACGCCGGGTCGCGCCCGGCTTCGGTGGCCGCCGCCCGCAGCCGCTCGAGGATCCCCGTCAGCGACGGGATCGACTCGGCGGGCCGGGCGAGGTACGCGTCGGCCTTCTGGCCGGCGAGCGCTACGAACTCCTTGCGATACGCCGCGATCGCGATCGGGATGCGATGCGCGGGCGGGAACATCGGCTGGATCGGCGGGAGCCCCGGCGTCTTCGAGGGCAGTCGCTCGCCGGCCCACAGGGCGCGGATGTCGTCGATGGCGGCGCTCACCTGATCGATCGCGGTTGCCGGGTCGTAGGGGATGCCCATCTGCTTGAGCCGCAGCGGCAGCCCGGTCCCGAGGCCCATCACGATCTGGCCCGGCAGCACCTCGTCGAGCGCCGAGCCGGTCATCGCGAGGACGACGGGGTGGCGCGTGAACGCGTTCACCGCACCGAGGGCCACCCGGAACGGCGCATCGGTTGCGCGTCGCTCGGCGGCAAGCCCGGCAGCAACCGCGGTGGCGAAGGTGACGGCGTCGCGCTCGAAATACGAGTCGTGGATCCACAGAGAGTCGAGTCCGGCGTCACGCGCCCGCTTTGCCCATCCGACGACATCGTCGAGATCACCGCGAGCGGCGATCCCGAGTCCGATCGGTCGGGCGAGGGTGGTCACGGCTCACATGCTACCACTACGTAGCGCGTTTTGGGAGCAAGGATGCCGCGGGCTGCGCGTCCGCGCAGCGCTGCTCAGGTGCCGGTGCGCGTGCGTCGTCGACGGAGCATGAATCCGAGCGCGACCGCCAGCACGACGACCCCACCGATGGCGGCTCCAAGGATCACCGCGGATCCGCCTGCCGCTGCCGTTTCGGCCGGCGCTCCCGGCTGACCCGGCTGGGCGGACCCCTCGCCGGGACCGGTCACCGTGATGCGGACCGTCGCATTCGCCGCCATCCCATCGGCGTCCGTCGACGTGGCGGTGATGACGTGCGTCCCGACCGAGAGGTGCTCGGCGAGGATCCACTGCCCCGTGCCGAGCTGGCCATCGCGATCGGATGACCACGTGACGTGCCCGTCGCCAAGGCGGCCATCCTCCCAGTCGAACGTCCGTGCCTCGAGGGCCACCGGGGCGTCCTTCGTGACCGTGATATCGGCCTTCGGCGCCGAGATGGAGATGACGGGCGCGTGGGCCGGGATCACGAACGGCTCCGTGACCGCGGTCGCACCGAGGAACCCATCAGAGACCGACACGCGGATTCGCACGTCGGAGCCGCCCGGCAGGTTCGCCGGATCCAGGGTCAGCGTGGACGCCGTGACCCCGACGGCGATCGGGAGCCACGAGGCGCCGCCGTCGCGGGAGAGCTCGGCGCTCGCCGTCAGCGCGTCGCCGTCCGGATCGGAGGCGGTCCAGGCGAGCTCCTTCGGGCCGCTCAGCGGCTCGCTGCCGAGGCCGGTGGCCAGCGTGATCGTGGGTGCGTGGGAGCTCGCGACCCGGCGCGCAATGACGGTGCCGCCGCGCAGGACCTGGATCTCGTGCGCGCCGACGGGCGCCGGGACGAGGAAGCCGAAGCCCTGCGGCGAGCCCGTCACCGTGTGCGTCTCGCTCGGCGTGAAGGGAACGCTGAACAGCTCAGCGCCCGCGCCGTCGAGGATCCGGAGCTCGAACGCGTTGCCACGGCCGTCGAACGGGATCTGGTCGGATCGCAGGACGGTCTCGAGCGGTTCGATGGTGCCCGACAGGCCATCCCACGCGACCGTGCCCGATACGACCAGGTAGGACTTCTCGGCGCCCGTCGCGGCGGCCGCGGCGGCCGCGGCGCCGCTCGACGGCGGCCGCCACGCAACGACGCGCGTGTGGGCAGCGTCACCGGGCCAGTCCCACGCGGTCGCGGGCGTGGTCTCCCCGAGCTCGACCGTCGCGTCGCTCGGTGCCCGCTTCACGGCATCGGAGCAGCGGTCCGTCCCGCCCGTGAAGTCATCGAGCAGCTCGCAGTAGGTGTACGGGCTGACCCACTTCGGCTCCAGCCCACCCGAATCCGCCGTGTAGGACATGAAGTCATGGATGTGGAAGATCGGAGGGATGTACGGCGCGACAACGGCGGGGTTGGCGGGATCACGCGTGTCGATGCCGGCATGGCCGACGTTGGTGTGCCACCACGGCCACGTCGGGTTGAAGAACGGGAACGTCGCGGACGCCGGCTCCGACCATGTCTCGGCGTGCCACCACAGCCCTTCCGAATGCGCAAGCTCCTGCGCCATCGTGACCGGTCCGTTGTACGGATCTCCCCAGCCATCCGTGCGCCGGAAGTAGGCGAGCCCGGTCTTGCAGCCGTCGGCGTCGCACATGTATGACGGCGCCTCCGTGCCGGGCCACAGCCCGTAGATCGAGACGCCGTATGGCAGCCGTGCGAGCAGTCGCCAGGTGAGGTCGCGCAGGCCGTCGATGTCGTTGACCATCTGCGCGCTGGTGCCGATGCCCGGGATCGGCAGCACCTGCGCGTGCGTGGCCGGGAAGACATTCTCGACGTACGGCACGAACCCCTGCAGCGTCGACCAATCGTTCGTCTGGCCGTCGGGGAACGAGCTCACCACGCCGTACGCGGTGTAGTAGATCGGCTCGACGAAACGGACCCGCGTCGAGATCGTGTCGTTCGCTTCGTTGGTCTGCGGTCGCGGCGCGACCGGGCTGACGTGGACCTCGACCCCGAGATCGCCCGGGCGGACGTCGGCGGGGTCGAGCAGGAACACGAGCTGGCTCGTGGTGCCGTACCGGTCCGGCGCCGTGGTCGCGGGCGTCGTCGGGCCGAGCACCGGGAGATGCGTGGCGGTCGAACCGTCCGCGCGGTGCGTCACCAGCGTGCCGGTGACGGGGCCCCACGGGCCCCGGCTGTCCGGCGTCGCACGCACGAACACCCGCACCACCGTCCGCTTCCCACCGATGAGTGGCACGCCGTTCCCCGGCTCCTGGACGGCCTGGTTCACCTCGACCGCGACCGGCCACAGGTCACCTTCCACCGGCGGGGCCAAGGTGACGTTGGTCGTCACGGCTGCTCCCGTCATGCCCGCTGCGCGCGCCTGGAGGGTGATCGCGTTCGGCGTGTCGGTGTGGAACCCGGTGCGGAGGACGACATCCAGCTGCCAGAGCCCGGGGTCGGATGCATCGGCAAGGGAGACCGGGTAATCGGCTGCCGCCGTGCCGTTCACGGCCACGTTCACGACCGGTTGCCCGGCGTTCGATCGAACGGACGCCAGCA
This sequence comes from Candidatus Limnocylindrales bacterium, assembly GCA_035248345.1. GTDB lineage: Bacteria > Chloroflexota > Limnocylindria > Limnocylindrales > CSP1-4 > UBA5189. The sequence goes on along the minus strand of DATFHO010000079.1, from coordinate 2,579 downwards.
CGTGCACCCCGGCATCGGCGGCCTGCGTGAGCACGGTGCCATCGACCGGGCTGACTACTGTCACCGTCGGCACGAATGCGCCCGGCGGCCGGCTCGGCGACGGCCCGTAGGTGTTCGTGTAGGTCATGTCGTCGATCCATCGGCGCTCGTAGGCCGAGTTGCCATCGGCGTCGACGTACTCCACCGAGATCGTGCTGAAGAACACGCCGGCGGGTGCGGTGACGTGGAGGCAGCGCGAGATCGGGATCGCGGCCGCTTCGAGCGTGGTCCTGGCGGAGGCGATCAGGCTCAGGCCCGCATCCGTCGGGGCATAGGCGCTGAGGATCGCCGTCAGCGGCCCGGCGCCCGCCTGCGGCGTATCGCGCCCGACGTAGAGCGCGACCTGCGTCACGGTGCGGGTGCTGAAGCCGACGATGATCGGGTCGCCCGTGCTGCCGAAGTCGTCGAAGTCGCTCGCAAACGCGTTCGTCCCCGAGTGCGCACCCATCGGCGCAGGGAGGACGACGCCGCGCATCGGGTTGTAGATGCTCGAGTCGAAGTTGACGGTGAAACCGTCCGGCATCGCCACCGAATCGCATGTGCCGTTGCCGGCGTTGAGCCAGGGCAGCGGTGCGACGCCGACATCGATGGGGGGCAGGCTGAAGCCAGGCCCTGCGGTCGGGGCAGGAGTCCGGGTTGCGGTCGGCGTCGGGGACGGCTTCGGACCCGGCGAAGCCGTGGGTCGCGCCGTGGGCTTGGTCGTCGGCTTCGGGCTTGCCTTCACCGTGGGAGCAGGCGTCGGTGACGTAACCGTGAAGGTCGAGGTGTCCGTGCCTGCATCGCACGCCACCTGGTATGTGGCGCAGGCCTTCACGTCGTGGGATCCGGCCTTCGCGGCGGCCGGGATGGTGAGGGCGATCTTGAACGTACCGTCTGCCCCGGCCGTGCCGCTCGCGATCGGCTTGAGGCCGCCATCCCAGTAGAGCTCGATGAAGGACGCCTTCCCGAAGCCCGCACCGAGCGCCGTGATCGTGATCCCGGCGAGGCCGTGGTCGGGGTCGAGCGTGAGCGTTTCGCCGACGGCGGCGGCAGGCACGGCCAGTACGGCGAGGCTGGAGAGGAGGGCTGCCGCGACGAGGACGACGAACGGCGCCAAGCGGCGACGCGATGGGGCGGCCGACCTGCCCGGTCGGCGATTCACTCGCGGCGCGAGGTCGGTCGGAGCATGTTCTCAGCCTAGGCCGTGGACGATGTCCCGCGTGGCCCCATACAGCGCGCGGAACGCGGCGTAGCGACGGTCGTGGCCGGCTCGCGTCTCCGGACGCGGGCGGACGACCCGATCGACGGACATCCAGCCATCGACGGCCGCGCGCGCGAGCACGCCCGACGCGAGCCCGGCGAGGATGGCGTCGCCGCGCGCCGCGCCGATCGTGCTGCCGGGAATGTCCTGCGCGATCCCGCATGCGTCGGACACGAGCTGCAGCAGGAGCGGATCCGCGGTGCCGCCACCCACGGCGACGACGCGGCGGATCGGCGCGCCGAGCGCCTCCATCGCCTCGATGTTCGAGCGCGTCGCGTACGCGATCCCCTGCAGCAGCCCGAGGTACAGGTCGCCGCGGCCTGACGAGAGCGAGAGGCCGGTGACGACACCTCGCGCCAACGGGTCGTTGATCGGGGTTCGTTCGCCGGAGAAGTAGGGGAGGAACGCCATTTCCTCGTGGCCGGGCACCGCGTCGGCGGCGGCCGCCTCCCGCGACAACGCCGTGAAGGCGGCCTCGCCGCCCCCGGCCTCCGCTGCGACGAGGTCCGGTGCGAGCTCGTCGCGGAACCATCGAAGCGCCGAGCCGCCGGTCGCCAGCCCGCCGGAGAGTGCCCAGGTGCCGCGCTCCGACCCCGCGGTGAGCCAGAGCTTGCCGGCCTCGATCGGCTCGGCGGTCACCGTGATGAAGAACGTCGTGCTGCCGTACATGATCATGAGGTCGCCCGGCCGCGCGACGCCGACGCTGATCGCCTCGGACAGCGCATCGAGCGTTCCCACCGCAACCGGGGCGCCGACCGGGAGCCCCGTTGCCGCCGCTGCTTCGGCCGTGATCGTCCCCGCGACGTCCGCCGGCCAGCCGACCCTCGCGAGCCGATCGATCGAGGTGATGCCGTCCGCGTATCGATCGGACCAGCCGATCGTCGACCGGTCGAACAGCGGGTTGAAATGCGACGCGGTGCGCGCGTCGATGACCATCTCGCCCGTGAGTCGGTACGCGAGGTACGTCGTCGACGTCGCGAACCACCGAGCCCGGGCGTGGGTGTCCGGCTCGTTGTCCGCCAGCCAGGCGATCTTCGGGCCGGCTGCCTGGCTCCCGAGCTCCATCCCGGACCAGCGTTCCAGCTCGCTGGCGCCGTAGCGGGATTCGAGGGCAGCGATCTGGTCGGTCGCGCGGGTGTCGACGCCATACAGGATCGCGGGTCGCAGCGGCCGGCCGCCCTCGTCGAGCGGGAGCACACACGGCCCGATCGCCGAGACGCCGACGCCCGCGATGCGGTCGCCCGTGGGAACCGCAGCCGAAAGCTCGCGCGCGATCGAGCACAGGTCGGCCCACCAGACC
>DATFHO010000078.1:0-16548 GCA_035248345.1 Candidatus Limnocylindrales bacterium | reverse complement strand
GCGATGCTGCCCCTGCCCGCGACGGAGGTCGAGATCGCGTCCGTCGAGCGCGGTTCGTCAGCGCTCGTGCTCCAGCTCCATGTCGTCGGCGAGACGGCGGAGGATGAGCTGCAGACCCGCTGGAAGGACCGCGACGGCACGCCGCGCATCGTCGAGATCAGCCACCTGAGCCGTGTGGAGCGCGAACCGACCCCAGTCGAGGATCAGGACGGCGAGAATGGAGCTGAGCCTTCGGCCTAGGGCTCCCGCACCGGCACCAGGTCGACGGCGCGGACTCGGCGGGTCATGCCGGCGTCCGTCCGGATCACCGCCGCCGGGATCACGCCACCCACGACCGACTCGACCGTTGCCATCTCGCCGGCGTAGAGGCCGGTCGGGATCTGGACGCGATCGCCGACGTTGATCCCCGCGCCAGCCGCGAGCGCCCCGAGGTTGATCGACACAGTCCGAGAGGCCGCGGCTGCGGCCCGCGCATCAGCGGCCGCCGCTCCGGGCGTGCCCGGAGGTGCCGGTGCACCCGCCTTGGCCTTGGGGTAGAAGACCTTCTTTCGCTTCACCGCGAGCGCCGGTTGCGATCGTCGGACTTCGGCGGCTTGGGCTCACGGCCGGGTCGCGGCGGATTCGGACGAGTACCGGGCGCCATGTTCGGCGGCGGCGGGACGGGCCCGCGCTCCTTGGCGGCCTTGATCTGCGCATCGAACGCCTTCGCGGTCTCGGCCGGGATGCTCCCGCGCCACGCCCGCTCGGTCTCGACCATCCGCGCCTGCGCTTCGGCCTTGCGCGCCTTCTTGTAGCCGTTCGGCATCGTCGCTCCTCTGGAGTTGGCAGCCATCATCCGCTGCGGGTGCAAGGGTAGGCGACGAGGCGCGCGGCCCGCCGTCCGCGTGCTACTCGAAGTCCGCCTGGAGCCACTCGCCCCACGCGGAGCCGCCATCGAGGATCGGGAACGGCTGCGGCAGCGGCATCGCCACGCCGGGCTCCGGCAGCGGAGCCGTGGCGCTCGGCTCGTCGGTGGGCGCGAGCGTCGAGGTGGGCGTCGGCGTCCCGGTCGGTGTTGGTGTCGTCGTCGGACCGGTCGTCGGCGACGGCGTGCCGGTCGGCCCGGGCGTGCCGGTCGGGCGCGGCGTGCCGGTCGGGCCAGGTGTCGGTGATGGGGGCGGCGGGGGAGGCAGCTTGCTCGCCCAGGCGTAGACGCGTCCGTACTGGGCCAGGTACGCGCTGTACACGCTCGAGTCGATGATCTTGAGCGAGATCTCGTTGCCGTAGTGGAGCGCGGTATTCGTCCAGTTCGCAGACCCGGTGAACACCATCTTCACGCTCGTATCGCCCGCGTAGATGCCGTTGATGAGCATGAACTTGTGGTGCAGGAAGTGGTCGAGGATGCCGTCCTTGTTGGCGTCGTCGTACGCGGGCGTGACCTTGATCCCGCCGTACTTCCCACCAGGCTTCTTGAGCGCCGCGAGGACCTCCTTGTCCGTGGCGCCGGGGTTGTAGATGACCTCGACGATGCAGCCCGTGTTGTCGAGGTCCCACAGCTTCTCGGCAAGCCGGACGCGCAGCGCCGCCCACTGGTACATGGCGATCTTGATCGTGGTGTGCCCGTTCGAGCCGTAGCCAGAGGCCGTCCCGTTGCAGCGGATGTTGCTCATCACGCCGTACATGGGGTCCGCGTCGGGACCGGCGCCGCCGATGGGGAAGTAGTACGTCTTGTACTTGCCGCTCGTGGCGGTGAAGTACTTGTTGATCGGGACGCCGACGGACTGGTCGCCCTTCGCGTCCTGCACCGCCCCCGCGGTCATCTGCTCGAAGTAGGTCCGTGACGCCGAGTAGATCGTGCTGTTCCGGGTGATCGTGTACATGTCGTTCCAGCCGACACGGGCCTGCGTCCAGGTCGGGTTGGCCGACGTGATCATCACGATGAGGGGCACGCCCGCGCTCTTGGAGAACATGTAGAACTTGGCGTGCATGTACGACGGCTCTTCGTCGCTGTAGCAGCTCCGATGACACACCACGGCCCAGCTGCGCTTGGTGGTGTTGCTGCCGAGCACGGAGACGATCTGCTTCCACATCGGGCCGATCTCGTGGTCGTCCTGGATCAGCCGGACGTTGACGCCTCGCTTGTGCGCGGCGATGAGCTTGTCCGCGAAGCTCTGGACCGTCAGCGAGAAGAACGCCATCCGGATCGTCTGGCCGGAGTACGTGTGGTCAATCGCGTACTTGAGCTTGTTCAGGATCGGGTTCTGCTGGTCGACGGTGCCGATCGGGATGTTGAACGTCGGCCCGGACAGGATCGCGTCCGCGCTGGCCACGCCGGCGCCGATCGGGCTCAGGACGAGGATCGCGCTCAGGGCGGCGGACGCGAGGAGGATCCACGGGCGTCGGGGCGCGCGGATGGGCCGTGCCTTGCCAGGAACCGGAAGCCCCCCACCTGCCATGGCGCGGATTTTGCCAGAGCCCGAGGACCGCAAGAAGCCCCCCGACGGTGCGTTCGACACGTCGCCGAAAGGCCCACGCCCCGCGGCGTGCGCAAGGCGCCCCTCAGTGCGCGGCGGCGAGCTCGTCAGCCTGGGCGGTCAGCGCGGCGGTCACCTGGTTCAGGACCGGCATGAATAGCGGCGAGCACACGTCCCTGCATCGAACGCCCAGCTCGGCGAGGTCGCGGAGGCGCTCCTCGAGCACGACCCACGCCGCCTCGCGGTGCGGCAGCAGGTAGTCCACGGGGTAGAAGAGCTCGAAGGTCGGGCCGACCGTTCGACCGAGGTGCTCGAACCCGACCGGGAGCCGTGTCACGAGGCCGCCGAGCGGCTTGATCGCGTTCTTCATGAGCAGCATCGCGACCTGCGCGAGCACGCGGAGCTGGTCCTCCGACTCATCGGTGCGGGCGAAGTACCGAGCGAGGAGCTGGAGGATGACCTCGTAGATGGCGTTCAGCAGGTCCGTGGCGCGCGACGCGAACGCATCCGTGATGAGCGGCACCTCGACGCCGTCCTCGCGTTCGCGAACGTAGGCGGCCAGGACCGGTCGCGAGGGTTCGAAGCCGGGATCGGCGTCGCGCAGCTCGAGGAACTCGTCGAGGATCGTCACGAGCCGCCCGAAATGGGCGTCGCGCCACTCGCCGCGGGCGCCCTCGCCCTGCTCGACGATGGTGTCGATGGCGCTGCGCGCGCCGGCGAGGTCGGTCACCGCGGTCAGGTCATCGAAGCCCCAGAAGTGGACGCCCGTCGCCTGCGCCTCGGGCGGCCCGACGAACAGACGGGCCTCGCCCAAGCGCGTCGCGAGACGGTCGAGGCCGAGCTCGATCGCGCGATACAGGCCACCGATCGTGTCGAAGTCCTGCAGGTGCGCCCCGATCTCGTCCTCGTCGGCGCGGGGCAGGGGAGCGGACTTCTCCACGGCAGCAAGGGCGTCCTGGTCGGCCATGTCGAGGCCATCGGGGCGCTCGAGGTACGCGAAGTGCCGCAGCGACTCCTCGCCGAACGGCAGCAGCGCCATCTTGATCCCCGCCGGGTAGGCGTGCGGCGGCAGGGGGAAGTTCGGCCGGCCGAACGACGATGACGCACCCACGGCGGTCAGCAGGTTCTGCACCAGCGCGAGGTGGAGCATCTCCTGCTCGGCGATGTGGATGATCTCGCGGCGCCAGCGCTTCACGGCCTTGAGCTGCTCGTCCGTGAGCCCGTCGTCCTCGCGATCCTTCATCGAGAACGCCGCGTACAGGTACTGGCACATCACCAGCTGCTCGAGCGCAGCCGCCTTGCCGAGCGTGTAGACCAGCGCCTCCCGGTGCTGGAGGACCATCGTCGGCTCGCCCAGGTGCTCGGTCGAGATGGCGCCGCCACGTGACAGGAGCAGCTGCATCAGCCGGCCCTTCGCGGCCGTTTCCTGGTTGGAGCTCACCATGGGGCGAGTCTATGTTCGCGGGGCCACGAAGGCCTTGGTCGCCCCATGGAGGCCGCTACTCGCCCCGGCTCGCGATCTGGACCTGGGCGCCGGGCCGCAGCACGTGCACGGCGACGCTCGGCGCCTGTGCGCGGACGTGCTCCGCGAAGCGATGGCCCGGGTCGGCAAGGGGGCCGCGCCAGACCCGATGCAGGTGCCGCGGATAGAGCGTGCCCCAGTGGATCGGGATCACTGCCCGGGGAGCCAGGCGCGCGGTGACGTCAGCGGCGCTGCGTGGTCCAAGGTGGCCTGGGCCAAGGTGCGGACCCCAGGTCCACACGGGCAGCAGCGCGAGGTCGAGCGCGCCCACGTCGTGCGCCATTGACGGGAACGGCCCCGTGTCGCCCGCGAAATACGCACGCCCACCGTCAACACCCGTGGGCCCCATGACGTACCCGATGGGATTGGCCCGCGGCGCACCTGGCGTGATCCAGTGATGAGCCGGCACGGCCGCAAGGACGACCCCGTCGAGCTCGACCAAACGCCCGGCCTCGATCTCGATCAGCCGTCGTGTGCCGAGAAGCAGCCGCGCTGCAGCGCCCAGACCCCTGGGCACCACGACGACCGGGTCGCCGGGCAGCGCCTCGATGGACCGCGGATCGAAGTGGTCGGGGTGGCCGTGCGAGATCACGACGAGGTCGACGTCGAGCTCGTCCGGGTCCGGCACGGGACCGTGGCGCTGGAGCGGGCCGAGTCGCTGGCGCAGAAACGGATCCGTGAGGACGCGTGTGCCGCCGAAGTCCAGGAGGACCGTCGAATGTCCGAGGAACCGAACGTCGATCAACGCCGGCGGAGCACCGGGTCATCCGATCGGCCGGGAACGCGTCGGAGGCGGCTCGGATGCTGGAGCAGCGTGATGAGGCCGCCGAGCAGCGCGCCTGCGGAGGTCTCGATGAGGTCCTCCATCGTGTCGTCGTACGTGAGATCCATGCCCTTCGCGCCCAGCTTCATCGCGGCCCACTCGAAGATCTCCCAGAGTGCGCCGGTGGCGACCCCGAGGGACGCCGCGAATGCGCCCGCCTCCCACGCGGTGCGGGCCCTGGGCGCGGCCAGCGCGCCCACCACGCCTGAGAAGAGCGCGCCGTTCGCGAAGTGGATCGCGTCGTCCACGTGCGCACGCTGGTAGATGCCCACCGCATTGCCGCCGGCATCGGCGAGGATCGGCAGCGCAACGAGAAGGTCGAGCTCACGCGGGTAGCGCTCGTCGCGGCGCCGACCGCGCAGGCGCCACGCGACCGGCACGACCAGCAGTGCGCCCACGTAGCCGAAGGCCCGGACCTTCATTGCCTTGCCGCTGAAGCGTGGCGAATCGGAGTTGACCGCGGCATCGACTGCGAGCGCGAGCACTGCAGCCTTGACGGTCGCGATCGCGCCCGTCCAGGCGACGTCCGCGAGGGCAGGTGGACGCGCGGCGGCGGAGGTGGTCACGTGCGCAGTCTCCGGCATCCGTCGGGCGGCCGCCTTGCGTGAGGTGCGCGGCGCGTGACATCGAAACGGAGATCCGCACGGGTGGGCGGCGCGGAGGCCCTGTGCCGGCCATCCGCGCCGCGTATCGTCGCCGGATGCAATCGGCGCGGCGCGTGGCGATCCGGCTCTCGCTCCTGTCCCTGCTGTGCCTCGCCACGCCGATGCTGGCACTGGCCGCGGACCTGCCGCCGGAACCCGATTCGGCCTGCGCGCAGGAGTCGACCTTCAAGTCGACCGACGGAACGACCAAGGCCGCGCTGAAGGTGATCAACAACACCGACGCGACGGTCCAGACCTTCTGGCTGGACTACAAGGGCGCCCGCGTGTTCTACCAGCAGGTGGCGCCCCATGCGAGCTACGTCCAGAAGACCTGGCTCACGCATCCGTGGATCGTTGCCAGCCTGACCGGCGAGTGCTACCGGCTCGTCGTGATGACCTCGCTGGAGCAGGTGGTGACGCTGAACCCCGGCTCGTCGGGCGTGGTCGTGCCGCCCGCGCCCACCATTCCACCGGCAGTGACCCTGGCGCCGCCGATCGAGACCTTTCCGCCGATCGGCACGCCTGCGCCGGTTGGCGTCGCGTCGAGCTCGAAGCCGGGCGACAACGGCCAGGGCTTTCCGATCCTCCCCGTCGCGATCGGTGCCGCAGTCGTGGTCGCCGCATTCGTCGGAATGAAGTTCACACTCGGCAGCCTGGCGAAGGCGGGGGCCGAGGTCGCCAAGGTCGTGCCCGCAGCGCCCAAGGCACCGATGGTCGGGCCTGATCCGGGTGGCTGGGAGGCCGGCGGCCGGCCTCGAGGTACGGAGGATCCCAATGCGGCGCCGGTCGGCCCCCTCCAGCTCCCGAAGATCGGCGAGACGGTGGCCGACGACCTCGATGAGCTCGGGGAGAAGATCGGCGACATCGTGTCGAAGGAGCCGCCGTCCAAGCCGCGCTGGTGACAGTCGAAACGCAAGGCCCGCGAAGGGAGCACTGGGTAGGATCGCGGTACGGCGCCGAAGCGTTCCGGGCGCCAGCAGCGGGGGATCGACGTGCTCTTCCACATCCGCCAGCACCACCAGCCGGCCGATTGCCCGTACGGCAAGGGCGGCTCGCGATCGCTGTTCGACGAGTCGGCGCCGGGCGTGAAGCTGATCGGCTACTGGCTCGCCTTCCCGCAGCACACGACGTTCTTCGTGGTCGAGACGGATGACATCGCGAACATCCAGGCGTTCCTTCGCCCCGGTGTGAAGACATGCCTCGCGGAGATCACGCCCGTCTCGGACATGCCCGCCGCCTGAGTCGGCCCGAGCCGGCCAGGGCCGCCAAGCCCGGCTGGCCTGCCTGGCCTCCCGATCAGATGTCCGAGCAGGACAGGAAGTAGCCGCACCGGCAACGGAGCTTGCAGCCGCGCTCGTACATGGTCGCGCCGCACGCGGGGCACACGAGGTAGGGATCGCCCTCGGCCGCAGCCTCGATGACGACGATCTCGGGCGCATCGAATGGAACGATCGTTGGCGGGGGAGCGGCATTCCCCGGTTCGAACCAGGCCCACTCGGGCGTCTGGGCGGCATCGGGACCGTGCTCCTGGTTCACGGTGCGAGCCTACGCCGTCCCGCCCTCGGTTCGTGGTGGGTACAGGCGCATCGTTCGTCGCACCCGGTCGGCGACCGCCGCACGAAGCTCCGGCGGTTCGAGCACTTCGACGTCCGGCCCCAGCGTCAGCACATCGATCGCGGCGCCCTCGATCGACTCGAGCCGGAAGGTCGCCGTGAGCCAGCCGCCAGCGTCCGCAGGCATGTCGCGCTTCACGCGGAGTGGCTGCAGACGGCCGAGGAGCGCGGCCGCGCGCCGGCCGTCAACGGAGATCCTCACAGTCGCCCGTCGGGCGCGGCCGGGGCGGCGATCGCGAGGGCGCCAATCGGACGGGCTGATCGGGCCGGGGTTGTAGCCCTCGAGGAGCTGGAACCCACCGCCAGGGCCGCGCACGGCGTACACCGGGACACCGGCGCCGGACAGCGCATCGATGTCGCGCATCACGGTTCGTTCGGTGACCTCGAGCTGCTCCGCGAGCTCGGCAGCGGTGGCGCGACCACGCTGCTGCAGGATCAGGACGAGGTTGAGAAGCCGGCCGGCGCGCATCGCCACGAAGTTTGGCGACGGTGGGAGAGCCTGACAAGAGATGTCAGTCTTCGATCCGTAGTGTCGGGACATCGAGATCACCAGAGGAGACGGCATGGCACACCACATCGAAGGCACCGGCACACCGAACGATCCCTGGGTCCTGACGACCCCGCCGGGCTCGTCCGAGTTCGAGGCCTATCGCGACCCGAGCGCGAACCCGCCGGCGCTCGTCGTCCAGGTCGGGGCGACGGAGCTGCGCTACCACCTGCGCTGCATCGACGACCTGCACGCGATGCTCAAGGCGGCAGGGGACTGGATGCCGCTCGGCGTCGCCGACGAGCAGAAGGAAGCGAAGCCGGACACCGTCGAGGCCTGGGGTCGCGATCCCGGCAACCCGATCGGCGGGTGGTATGGCTTCAAGAAGGGCCTCCGCGGCCGGTTCGCGAACTACGTGCCGCCGGTCCTCGAGGCGCTGGGTCTCGCGGAGGTCGAGCACAACCCACGCAACAACCGAATGCGAGCCCTGTGATGCCGACCTCGTACACGGTCGCACGGCGCATCGAGGCGCAGCCGGAACGTGTCTGGTCGCTCCTCACCAACGCCGCCGGCTACGGGACGTGGAACAAGGCCGTCCTCAGCATCGATGGGCAGATCGCGCCGGGGAGCACGATCACCCTCGTCTCGATCGCGAACCCGAAGCGTGCGTTCAAGCTCATGGTCACCGCCATGACACCGCCGAACCTGATGATCTGGGCGGATGCCATGCCCCTCGGACTGTTTCGGGGAGTTCGCACGTTCCACGTCGACGCTCGCGAGGGCGTCACGCACTTCGAGATGACCGAGGTCTACTCGGGTGTGCTCGCGCCGATCTTCACGAAGGCGATCCCGGACCTGACGGAGTCGTTCAACGTCTTCGCCGACAGCCTGAAGTCGGCTGCGGAGGCTGCGGTGTGAACGGATTCCCCCTTCTTCGTGGGAGTACGATCCCTGATTGTGGACGGCATCAGGCCGCGGGCCGTCGCGCAGACGGCACTGTTCGTTTCGAGTCTCTTCGTCGCCGCGTGCTCCGGGTCACCGGGGGCCACGACGCGACCTGCAAGCAACGCAGTGCCGGCGACCGCCTTTGCGACGACGCTACCTACATCGGCCGCCACACCGACGCCCACATCGCAATCGACCCCTCCGGCACCACCAGCGACGCCGGCTCCGACACCGCTGCCACCAAGCTCAATTCTGTTTCGGATGAAGTTTGCCGACGGAACGCCAGCAACCAACGCCCAGGCCTGGGGGACGCCATATGGCAAGTACTTTGGCTACATGGGCACCACGGTCGCACCGGGTCAAAGCCTGCTGACGTTTGACAAGCCGGGGACCTACTGCATCTGGTTTGTGGCCGGGGGGGATGCGGATCCGGGATATCCCAACCTGACGTACTCATCGAGCGGCACGCTCATCCTCAACTCCGACGACACGTCGAATGGCCTCGACGCAAATCCAACGTGCGCAACGAAGGTGAAGACAGCGTCGCGAGTGATCGACATCGTCTTTGCTCCATTCATCAACGTCAGTGGGACTGCGGTCCACAAAGACGGAACTCCGTGCGGAGCTCGGGTTTGGGCAACAAGTTCGAAAATGTCGGCAAGCACGGATGCCTATCAGCAGGGCAAATGGACTCTCCATCTACTACCTGCCAAATGGACGATCAGGGCGATCGACTCGGACAACGAATACGGGCCGCGCGGGCCATCCAGCACTGCCACCGTCAGCACCTCGGAAGTCGATGAAGTCAGCGTGACGTGCGGAGGAGCCGGCTAGGCCAGCTCGAGGGTCATGCGCAGACGCAGTGGCGTTTGTTGTGTACGGTGCTCGTGTGAGCGATTCGAACCGCAGCCTCGTGGTCACGGGTGCCACCGCGTTGGTCCACGGCGCGGACGAGGCGATCGAGTTCATCGAGGACGCAACGATCATCGTGCGCGACGGCGTCATCGAGTCGGTCGCGGCGGGCCGCGCAGGCGCCGAGGCCGAAGGGGCAGGGGAGCGCATCGATGCGCACGGGCAGGTGGCGATACCCGGGCTGATCAACTGCCACACGCACGCGCCGATGGTCACGCTGCGCGGCGTCGCCGAGGACGTCCTGACGGACGAGTGGTTCAACGACTACGTCTGGCCGATCGAGTCCAACCTCCAGCCCAGGGACGTTGAGCTCGGCGCCCGACTCGCAATCGCGGAGATGCTCCGGGGCGGCGTCACCACGTTCGCCGATCACTACTTCCTCATGGATAGGATCGCCGGAGTGGTCGAGGAGACCGGGATCCGGGCGCAGCTGGCCGAAGCGTTCTTCTCGTCGCAGGGCGCGCAGGGTCGCGAGAAATCGCTCGCGTTCGCGCTCGAGCATCGCGGCAGGGCCGGGGGTCGAATCACGACCGCGCTCGGGCCGCACGCGCCGTACACGGTGTCCGACGACGACCTTCGCGCGACGGGCGACCTCGCACGGCAGCACGACCTCCCGATCCACATCCATACCTCGGAAAACGTCGACCAGGCCGAGTTCAGCCTCAAGAACCGGGGCATCACCCCGGTCGAGGTGCTCGCGCAGGCCGGCATCGTCGAAACGAACGTCCAGATCGCGCACGGCACCGGCATCCTCGAGCGCGACATGCCGGTCCTTGCGGCGGCCAAGGGCCATGTGTCGGTCGCGAGCGCGCCGCGCGGCTACCTCAAGTTCGGCTGGCCGACGACGACGCCCGTCCGCGCACTGCGGGAGATCGGCATCGATGTCGGGCTCGCGACCGATGGCGCCGCGTCGAACGGCAACCTCGACGTGTGGGAGTCGATGTCCCTGACAGCGCTGATCCAGAAATCCACGACCCAGGATCCGCGCTGGCTCACGGCGCGGCAGGCGCTCCACCACGCGACGGTCCAGAGCGCCCGAGCGGTCAATCTCGGTGGCCAGATCGGGAGCCTCGCGCCCGGCCGCCGCGCCGACATCATCCTCGTCGACGTCAGCGGCCCGCACACCCAGCCTGTCCACGACCTCGCCGCGACACTCGTGCACAGTGCGAAGTCGTCGGACGTCCGAACGACCATCGTCGACGGCCGCGTCCTGATGCGTGACCGTCAGCTGCTGACGATCGATGTCGACGCCGTCGTTCGCGAGATGGGGGAGCGGATGCCCGCGCTGCTGGATCGAAGCAGCGGCAAGCGGATCCAGGACTACACGACCTGATGCCGGAGCCGGAGGAGACGCGCATCGATCGCTGGCTGTGCGCCGTGCGCCTGGTCAAGACGCGACCCATGGCCACGCAGCTGTGCGAGGGCGGCCACGTGCACGTGAACGGCCACTCGGCGAAGGCGTCGACGAAGGTCAAGGCCGGCGACGTCGTGCATGCGTTGATCGCCACCCGCGAGCGGATCCTCGAGGTCGTGCGGCCGATCGAGACGCGCGTCGGCGCCACGGTTGCCGCGACCTGCTACATCGACAACAGCCCGGCCCCCGTCGTCCGCGAGATCGCTCCGGGCATCAAGGCGGTTCGCGGCGAGGGCCGGCCCAGCAAGCAGCTCCGGCGCGAGCTCGAACGTATCAGGCGAGCCGGAGCCCGCTGAGCGGCGCGCAGATCGGGCTCCGCGGCCGCCCGACGCGGTTACGCAGAACCACGGATTGCCCGTGGGCCGCGCGGCATGTGTGATGTCAAGGTGAACCGGCGATATGGCGCGTTCGTCTTCGCCCTCGCGTGCGGGCTCGCGGTGGGCGCCTGTGCGCAGGGCAACGCGAGCCCGAGCATCAGCACCGCGCCGGGTGCGATCGTCTCGGAGCTCGACGGTGCCTTCCTGGTCATCGACGCGCCCACGGCGCCGATCAGGGCAGGGGAGCCGCCTTCCTTTATCGCGGAGCTGCGGAACGAGCGCGCGACGGACGTCCAGTACAGCAACGGCGGGTGCGCCTTCGCCGACCTGGAGATGATGATCCCGGCGCCATGGCAGCCGACCGGTCGAGCATGGGACGGCACCGCCGCGTGGTTCAAGGACTACCTCCTGCACCATGCATACGGGCCGGGCGGTGTGGCTGCATCGTCGCCGGTCACATCCACGCTGCTGTCGACGCCGTGCGTCGAGAGCTCCGGCATCCTTCGCCCCGGCCAGACGCTGAAAGCCGATTTCACGCGCGCGATCGGCAACTTCGTGACGACGTATTCGTTCGCGCCCACGATGCCGTTCTCGATGACCGTCAACCTCGACCCGCAGAAGCCGCTGCCGCCTCCGCCGACCGGCAACGGGATCCCGGGGCACTTCTTCCAGGAGTACCGGCAGGTCAGCGCGAGCGGCACGATCACGATCGCGGGCAAGCACACGGCGGTGCTGTCGGCCGGTCAGGCAATCGACGCGCTGCTCGAAGACGGCCGGACCACCGAGTGGCTCGAAGAACAGGACCTGCCGACGTGCCAGACGGCAAACCTCTTCATTGACAACGACACGGCGCCCGAGGGCAACGCCACCGCCGCACCGCTCGTGCTCGAGGCCGTGTGGTTCATCGAGCTCTTCTGCGAGACCGACACCGAACGACATTTCGTCGCCGCCCGCGTCGACGCTGCGACGGGCGAGATTCGGCGGTTCGAGGCCTGCGACAAGGGCTGCGAGTAGCGACGCCGCACTCGCGGATGCTACGGTCCGGCGATGACCGAACGCCGCCCGACGTCCGAAACGCCTGTCGTCGCCAGCAGAACGGAGACGACATCGTGGGACGTCGCGCTCGATCGACTCGAACATCCAGCGCCGGGCCAGAACCATTGGCTCGCGACCGTTACGCCCGATGGCCGGCCGCATCTCATGCCGATCATCGCGTTCTGGATCGAAGGCGCGTTCCATTTCCTGGTCGGGAGGACGACGCGGAAGGGCCGCAACCTCGCTGCGAATGACCGATGTGTCATCGGGACCGGCAACCTGACGATCCCGTCCATGGACCTCATCGTGGAAGGCCATGCGAGCCAGATCGAGGACGAAGGGGACGTGGCCAGGCTGGCGGCAGCCTTCGGTGGCGAGGGCTGGCCCCTCGAAGCGCGTGGCAGCGATGTCTACGGCCCACACGGCCCCACGGCCGGCCCGCCGCCGTACGCGATCTACCGGCTCGACCCGACGAAGGTGTTCGGCTTCCCGGGCATGCACGGCATGTTCGACGACGACCGCCACCACGACGCCACCCGCTGGGAATTCGGCGAGTAGGGGGACGGTGGTCATGATCGCCGCTGGACCTGTCGAGAGCACCATCGATACGGACTGCGGCAGCCTGCACGTTCGGACGTGGGGGCCGGCCGCGACCGCAGAGACCGTCGTGCTGCTCCACGGCGGCCCGGGGATGTCGGGGCGGTACATGGAGCCGGTCGTTCCGTTCGTCGAGAACGGACGGCGTCGCATCGTTTCGTACGACCAGCGCGGCGCCGGCGAAAGTCGATGCGACAGCAAGGATCCAGGGGACTACGGGCTCGAGGCCCACGCCGCGGATCTCAGCCAGGTGATCGATGCGTTCGCCGTCGGCCCGGTCCATCTCCTCGGCCACTCGTGGGGCGGGATCGTGGCGATGGACTACGCGGCCCGGCACGGCAATCGGATCGCCTCCATGATGGCGGTAGGGTCGGCGCCGCCCAGCCGCGCGGACCTCGAGGTGTCGATCGCATCGATGGGTGCCCGCGTGCAGGCGCTGCAGCAGCGCGGGCTCATTCCCGTCGACCTGCCGGACGACGCGACCCCGACCGACAACCTCCGCGCGATCGTGCCGATGTACTTCTGGGATCCGACGGTGGCGATGCCGCCGGACGCCGTGGCGGCGCTCGAGGTCACGCCAGGTGTGGGCGGACTGGTTTGGCAGGCGCTCGGCGAGTTCGACCTGACCGATCGATTGGCCGCCTACCGCGGCCGTGCGCTCCTCATCTTCGGCGAGGCGGACGCGATCGGGCTGCCGGCGTCCGAAGCGACTCGAGCTGCCCTCGCAAACAGCACCCTGCGCTACGAGGTCTTCGACCGCTGCGGCCATTTCCCCTGGTTCGAGGCGCCGGACCGGTTCAGATCCGTCCTGGAGGAGTTTCTCGGTGGCTGATGCCGGCAAGGCGAGCTACGCGAAGGCGGCCGACGGCGACAAGCCCGTCTTCGAGTACATCGCGAGCCTGCCTGCGCGACTGCGCGGCATCGCCGAGCAGGTCGATGCGCTCGCTGCGAAGACCGTTCCCGGCCTCCGGCGCGGCGTGAAGTGGGGGATGGCCTACTACGGCGTCGATGAGGGCTGGTGCTTTGCCTCGGGCGGGTTCGCCGACCACGTGAAGGTGATGTTCATCAAGGGCACGGATCTCAAGCCGGTGCCGCCCGTCACGCCGGTGGCGATGGGCAAGGCGACGCGGGGCGTGGAGATCGCCTCGGCGGACGAGCTCGATGCGCTCCAGCTGAGCTCCTGGATGTCGCAGTCGGCCGAGATGCCGTTCGAGACCGCCGCCCAGCGCAGGGCCAGGGTGAAGGGCTAGCGCGAGCCCGCGGGAAACGCCTTCTGGCAGCCCAGGCAGTAGATGCGGTTGCCGAAGCGCAGCGGCAGGGACTGGCAGAACTTCTCGATCCGCCAGTGGACGATGACGCCGCACGAAGCGCAGTGCTGGCCGCCCGCGACACCCATCTTTCGCCCGCGGTCGAGCGCGGTTGCGGCTGGATCGATGTGCGTGTCCATCTCTGGGACGACAGAGTGCCGTTGCGCTCGCGCCCCGTATTGCACGCTGCGGACGGCTTTGAACGCTGCGGCCACGTGGCACAATCCGCGCCATGGCAGTGCCTCTTGCCATCACTGCGGGTGCGTCCCGCGTCGAGCAGCTGGCCGTCCCGTTCGGCCAGGTGGCCTCGCTGCGCTTCCCGGCCGGGCTCGAGCTCCCGCGGCATGCCCAACCTGACCCGACGATTGCCGTCGTCCTCTCCGGCGGCTGGCACGCAGGGACCCAGGCGAGGGACCTCGACGGCATCGCGCCGTCCGTGCTCGTCGAGCCGGCGGGGGACATCCACGCGAAGCTGTTCGGAGCGGTCGAGACTGCCGTCGTCAGCCTGACCCTCGAGGCCGGTCGACTCGGGGACGTCGTCACCGAGCTCACGCAGCGCTTCCTGCGCGTGCGCGACCCCGCGATCGAGCTGCTTGCTCGCCGCGCCGCGACCGAGCTCGAGGAGCCGGACGACGTCAGCCCGCTGGCGATCGAGGCCGCGGCGCTGGAGCTCGTGGCGCGCATGGCGCGATCCGTCGGGCTGGAGCGGCATCCGGCGTGGCTCGACAGGGCGCGCGAGGTCCTGAATGATCGCTATGCGGACTCGCTGTCGCTCGATGACATCGCCGACGCGGTCGGCGTGGAACCCGAGCGGCTCGCGCGAGGCTTCCGCCGCGCCTACGGCGAGTCCCTGGGCGACTACCTGCGCCGAATCCGCGTGAATGCCGCGGCGGCGCGCCTCGCATCCACCGACGAGCCGATCGCGAACGTGGCCGGCGAGGTCGGGTTCGCCGACCAGAGCCACCTCACGCGCTGGTTCGCGCGCTACCTCCAGACAACGCCGGGCAAGTACCGCGGCGCCACGCGCGGCGATCCGAACCGCAGCGGCGACCTGATCCGGTCGGGCAACTCGGACCTGCTGCCGCCGTTCTGAGGTTTCGCCGGCTCGTGGGCCGGCGTGAGCGGCGCCTAGTGCGCCGGCTCGTACACCCCGAGGACGTTGCCCCAGGGATCGGCGAACGTGAACCGTCGACCGCCCGGGTAGTCGTGGAGCTCGACGACGATCTTGCCGCCGGCAGCCTCGACCGCGGCGAGCGCGCCATCGGCGTCATCCGTGCGTGCGAGGGCGAGCACGCCGCCCTTGCCACCGGCGCCGGCGCCCTCACCGCTGAGGCCGCCGAACTCCTGGCCCGGAGTCCTCGGGTCCTGCAGCCCCGCGTAATCGGGCCCGTAGTCGTTGAACGTCCACCCCAGCGCCTTCGAGTAGAAGTCCTTCGCCTGCGCGACGTCGCCGACCGCGAGTTCGATGTAGTCCAGAACGAGGGTCATGTCGATCTCCCCAAGCTACGTCCCGCTGAGCTGCTCCACCACCGGCGCGAAGTCGCGCAGGCCCGACTCGCCGAACCAGCCGACCAGGAACGAGTTGATGCCCCAGCGCTGGCGGAGGCGCGTGAACTTGTCGACGAGCTCCGGCACGGACCCGATGAACGCGAACGGCGACTCGAGGACGTCGTGGGCGCTGATCTCCTGGCCCGTGTCCCCGGCGAGCTCGCGCGCCACATCGCCCGCGACCTTGAGCGCGTTGTCGGTCACGACGAGCTCACCGATCGATCGGAGGACGTTGAGGTCCTTCTGCACGAAGCTTGCGCCCGCGGCGTCGCGGATCCAGCCGATGCGCGCCTCCATGCGCGCCTCGAACGCATCGAGGACCGCTTCGCCTTCCGATCGAAGGTCGATGCCGACGATGTCTCCGTGCTGCGCCGCGAGCCGCAGCACGCGCTCCCGCGTGCCGCCGATGAGGAACGGCGGATGCGGCTTCTGGATGGGCTTGGGGCCGCCGTCCATGTCCGTGATCGTGTAGAACCGGCCCTGGTAGCTGAACCGGCCCTGGCCGAAGAGCCCCTTCATGATCGCGATCGACTCGAGCATCCGGTCGATGCGGGTCCCCGCCTTGTCGAACGGCAGCCAGATCGCGTCGTACTCGGGCTCGTTCCAGCCGGCGCCGAGGCCGACGACGAGCCGGCCGCCGCTCAGCACGTCGATGCTCGCCAGCTCCTGCGCAAGTACGGCGGGATGCCGAAGGTCGTTGTTGTACACGAGCGGTACGAGCCCGACACGCTCGGTCGACGCCGCGATGGCGGCAAGCAGGGGAGTGACCGCGTGACGGTTGGCCAGGTGGTCGTGCGCCGCGATGTGCGTGAACCCGACCGACTCGGCCCAGCGCGCCTGCTCGGCGACGGTCCTGCCGTCGGGTGCGCCACGGGACGCGGCCATGAACTGGAACGGACGCAATGGAGCCATCGATTCGAAACGATAGCGG
>DATFHO010000077.1:0-10497 GCA_035248345.1 Candidatus Limnocylindrales bacterium | reverse complement strand
CCTTCCCTTCCGCTAGCGCCGCCCTAGCGGGGCGCTAGCGGCACCTCCGGATTATCGGCCGCGACATGTTCGCTGGCAAGGCACTCCGCTGCGAATGCGGCTACGAGGTTCGGGCCTCCGACGAAGACGACTTCGTCGAGGAGATCCGGCGCCATGCCTCGGAGGCGCACGGCATCGCGTTCTCGGTCGAGCTCGCGCGCAAGCTCGCGAGGGGCGCGACGCAGGGGGCCGGCGACGACGAAAGCACCGGAAGGGAGACGCAATGAACGCGCTCAAGCGCGTGCTCGTGATCGACGCAGCCTCGGCGCTGCGTACGCCACCGATCCCACTGAGAGAGGAGTAGATCGATGATCAGACGAAGCAGCTGGGCCAAGCGGACCATGCTCGTCCTCGGCACCGCGCTCTTGATCCTTGCGGCCGCCGCCGCGGTCAACGTCGTCCCGTCGGCAGCGGTGGACCCGCCGCCACCGATCTCGGCCGAACCGCTCACCCCACGCTCGGTCTTCACCGACGCGGTCGACATGAAGCTCAAGCTCAAGACGGACGAGGGCGGCACGGCGGTGGTCAATGCCGGAGACCCGTCCCGCACCGTCGACATCAGGTACACAGTGCAACCGGGCGCCCAGTTCCCCTGGCACACCCACTACGGGCCGGTGATCGTGAACATCATCTCCGGCTCGCTCACGTACGTCTCCTCGGAGGCATGCCATGAGAAGACGTACTCGGCGGGGGAGTCGTTCGTCGACGCCGGCCACGGTCACGTCCACAGCGCCTACAACCCTGGGACGGAGCCAACCGTGTTCATCGCGACGTTCTTCGAGGCGCCCGCAACGGGGGCGCTGCTCATCCCGGCAGACCCTGCCTGCTAGCCAGTAAGACCTAAGCCGTGCGGCGGGCCGGTGGGCAAGAAGCCACCGGTTCGCTGCGCGGCATGACGTTCGGGCGTGAACATCGGCCTTTCGGACCCGCCGTGTGTCACATCGCGCTCCGGAGGCAGCGCTCCTCGGGTACTCGTCCTCGCCACCACTGCGGCCTAAACTCGGCGCATGGCCGAGCGACGCCGCGAACGCAAGGTCGTCACCGTCCTCTTCGCCGATCTTGTGGGCTTCACCTCTCGCGCCGAAGAGCTCGACCCGGAGGACGTCGAGGCAATCCTCCGCCCCTACCACGAGCGACTCCGGCTTGAGCTCGAGCGCCACGGGGGCACCGTCGAGAAGTTCATCGGCGATGCCGTGATGGCGGTCTTCGGCCTCCCCGTTCGCCACGAGGACGACGCGATCCGCGCGATCCGCGCCGCCGCGGAGATGCAGACCGCGCTCGATGCGCTCAATCCCGGGTTCCGCCGCGACCACAACCTGGAGCTCAGCAACCACACCGGGGTCAACAGCGGCGAGGTCATCGCCGGCGACGCTGCGACCGCCCAGCGGATGGTCACCGGCGACGCTGTCAATACCGCGGCTCGCCTCGAGCAGACCGCCGCCAGCGGCGACGTCGTGCTCGGCGACCTCACGTACAGGCTCGCGCGAGACCAGATCGAGGTCGAGTTCATGGAGCCGCTCGTCCTCAAGGGCAAGGCGGAGCCCGTGCCGGCATACCGGCTCGTGTCGATCCATGCGGAGAAGCAGGCAGACGCCGGTGGCGGGACGCCGTTCGTGGGCCGCGAGGCCGAGATGGGCCGGCTATCCGGGTCCCTCGCCGAGGCGATCGAGCAGCACGGCGCGCGACTCATCACGGTCATTGGGGATGCGGGCGTCGGGAAGTCTCGCCTCATCCGCGAGTTCGCCACGGCGGCGCGAGCCCAGGCGCGGCTCGTTCGTGGCCGGTGCCTGCCCTACGGCGACGGCATCACGTTCTGGCCGCTCGCGGAGGTGGTCCGCGAGGCCGCCGGGATCACCGCCGAGGACTCGCCCCGCGTCGCGACGCGGCGGATCGACCTGCTGCTGCAGCGTGCCGGTGCCACGGACCGCGAGGCGATCACGGAGCGCGTGGCCGCGGCGATCAACCTGAGCGCCGCGCAGTTCCCGGTCGCGGAGCTCATGTGGGGCGGCCGTCGGCTCCTGGAGACGCTCGCTGCCGAGTTCCCGCTCGTGATGCTCGTCGACGACATCCACCTCGCGGAGGCGACGTTCCTCGACTTCCTCGACCAGCTGATCGAAGGCGTCAAGGGCGCCTCGATCCTCGTCCTCGGCTCGGCGCGGCACGAGATCGGCGAACGGCACGCGGACTGGACCGAAGGCCACGAGTCGATGCTCATCCGGCTCGAGCCGCTCACCGAGGCGGATGCCGGCAAGATCGTGGAGGAGCTGCTCGGCAGCCTCGACGAGAGCGTGCGGGCGCGGATCGCCACGGCCGCCGAGGGCAATCCGCTGTACGTCGAGCAGATCGTGTCGATGCTCGTCGAGACCGGCGCGATCCAGCGCGGCCTGGAGGGCTGGGTCGCGCGCGAGGGCGCGGGCCAGCTCCAGATCCCGCCGACCGTGCAGGCGCTCGTCGCATCCCGCCTCGACGCGCTCAGGAGCGAGGAGCGCGCCGTCGTCGATCCGGCGTCCGTCATCGGGCTGTCGTTCCCGTTCGATGCCGTGTCGGAGCTGGTCGCCGATGACGTCCGGGAGCGACTCCCCGCCGACCTCGAATCCCTGTCCGGCAAGCAGCTCGTCCGGAAGCTGCCCGAGGACGACGTCATCTACCGGTTCGGCCACCAGATCATTCGAGATACCGCCTACTCGTCGCTGCTGAAGCGCACGCGCGCAACGCTCCACGAGCAGTTCGTGACCTGGGCCGAGCGCGTCAACCGCGAGCGTGGCCGTGAGCTCGAGTTCGAGGAGATCCTCGGCTACCACCTCGAGCAGGCCTACCAATACCGGACGAGCCTCGGGGTCGTGGACGAAACCGCCCGCGAGGTCGGCGAGGCGGCCGCAACCAAGCTCTCATCGTCGGGCCGCCGCGCGCTCGCCAGAGGTGACGTGCCCGCGGCGACGTCGCTGCTCCGCCGGTCGACGGCTGTCCTGCCGGAAACGTCGGTGTTCCGGATCGAGCTCCTCGTCGATCTCGCTGACGGCCTCCTCCAGCAGGGCGCCTTCGACGAGTGCCGGACGGTGCTCGACGAGGCCGAGCGAATCTCGGCCGACCTCGACGACGAGCGGCTCAAGGCCCGGGTTCGACTGCTCGAAGCGAGCCACGCGATGTTCATCGGCGGCGCCGGGGTCGCGAAGAACTCGCTCGACGCGGTCTCGGACACCGCACCGGTGCTCGACAAGGCGGGAGACGATGCGGGCCTCGCCCGCGCGGCCCGGCTCGAGATGTACGCCCACGTGATGCTCGGCCAGTTCGAGGCGGGCACGGGATCGGCGGCACGGATCGTCGCCCACGCGAGGAAGTCCGGCGAAGAGCGCCTGGTCACCCGCAGCATCGGCCCGATGACGTACATCCTCGTCCACGGTCCGACGCCGGTCGCCGCTGCGCTCCAGCAGTGCCGCGAGATGCTGGAGAGCATCAAGGGCGACCGAAAGACGGAAGCCGTCGTGCATGGCGCGCTCGCGCAGCTGCTCGCGATGAACGAAGAGTTCGACGAGGCGCGCAGCCATTACCGGCGCGGCCAGGACATCCTCGGCGAGCTCGGCGCGGGGATCGACGCGAATTCGACCTCGATCGATTCGGGCCAGGTGGAGCTGCTCGCCGGCGACCCCGGCGCTGCGGTGCGAGAGCTGCAGCGCGACTACGACGCGCTCGAGGCGCTCGGGGAGACGTGGCTCCGGTCGACGGTCGCCGCGATGCTCGGCGCCGCGAAGTGGGAGCTCGGCGACCTCGACGAAGCCGACCGCTACGCCGCGATCGCGAAGAGCATCGCGGACGACGACGACGTGCTCTCGCAGGTCCTCTGGCGCGCCACAGCAGCCCGCGTCCAGTCGGTCATGGGGGACATCACCGCCGCGATCGAGATCGCCGAGGCCGGCGTGCAGATCGCCGCGGGCACGGAGGAGGTCGGCCTTCGCGCCGACGCGCTCGCGGCGCTCGCGTTCGTGCAGTCACGCGCGACATGGCAAAAAGAAGCGCGAGCGTCTCTTGACGAGGCGCTCGCGCTCTTGAACGCGAAGGGAGATCGAGCCCGGGCGCGACTGCTCGCGCCCGCACTCACTGCGAGGGGCTAGAACCCGCCGCGGATCCCGCCGTTCTTGAACAGCCAGGCGACGATCTGGAAGTTGTTGCCAATCTTCGTGACCGTGATGCACTCGGCGTTCGTCGGGGTGCCGGTCGACGTGGTGCACGCCTGGGAGATGGTCTCCGTGGTGCCGTTGTCGAGCGTGTGCAGGAGCACGATGTCGCTCGTCGAGACGCCACCTGGGACCGAGCCGCCCCAGATCAGGAGCGTGACCTTGAAGGCGTTGCCGAAGGTTGCGCCATCGTTGACGTGGAGCACGGTCCACTCGCCGAAGGCGTTCGAGCACTTGGCCGCGGTGCACGCGATGCCGCTCGTGATGCCGTCCTCGACGGTGACCGGGATCACCGAGCTCGGGCTGACGAGGGTGGACGCCTGCTTGTTGTTGCGGCCGACGGACTGGTTCGTCGAGTAGGTCGTCGAGCCGCCGACGCTGAAGCCACCGTCGAAGTTCGACCCGGACCCGATCGCGGTCTTGCTCGTGACGACGAGGGCGTCGCCGCGGCTGTTGTGACCGCCATCAGACCCGGTGTTGCCGCTTGCCGACTCGAGCGAGAAGGCAACGTCGAACGTGCCGGTCGTGCCGGTCGGCACATGCAGGGCAACGGTGAACGTGATCGTCGTGCCCGCGGGCATCGTGCCGAGGTTGCAGACGAGCTGGCCCGTCGAGGTGCACGAGCCGGGACCGCCGGCGTTCCAGGTGAGGCCCGTGAAGTAGGTCGGGGCGATGGGCGCACCGGCCGGCGGGATCACCTTGAGCGTTGCAGCGTTGATGTTGCTCGTGCCGGCGTTCTTGACGGTAACGAAGTAGCCGGCGTCACGACCCGCGCCGACAGTCGACGGCAGCTTGACGGCCGTGATGGACCAGGTCGGGTTCTTGGCCGTGGCTGCTCCGGTGCCGAGCAGGAGCAGGGCCATCGAGCCGGCCGTGAGAACGGTCGCGAACCGACCGAGACGCTTGCGGATCACTCGAACAACCTCCGGTCGGGAATGGCCCGACGTTGCATCGCGCTGGTGGTACTTCTGCTGGCAAAGTATGGCCGAATGTCTGAAAGCGCAGCGTCGCAGGTTTGACCGAGGCGGGTCAAGGTTCCGGACAGGGCTGTTGACGCGTTCGTTGCGTGTTTGCAACGCCATTGGTGACGTTCGGCCGATTTGCCCGTTCGGAACGTCTCAGGCCCGTGTCACCGGCCGCATCGGGTACACGCCCACGACGATCGGGCTGATGGGGTCGAGCGACAGCTCGTAGCCGATGTCGCCCTGGCGCAGCAGCTCGCCCAGGAGCCGGCCCTCGCGCTCCGGCAGACCCACGAACACGCGCCGGCGCTCGCCGAGGTCCACGGGCGTGACCTCGTCATCGCCACCATTGATCACGAACCGGCGGCGGAGCTCGTGCATCGGCACGTAGGCGCGACTCTTGATGAACCGGCGCAGCTGCGGCCCCGTTGCGCTGCTGGCGGCGGCGCGATCCGCGGGCTCGTCATCGTGGTGCTCGGCACCGTTCTGGATGGGCGCATTGGGCGCCGGGGCGTGCCGCAGCGGGCGAGGCCCGGGCGGCATCGCGCCGTTTCCCGGCCTGGCGGCGTCGACGCGCAGGGGGACGGGCGGCGTGACGAGCCGCGGCGGTTCCTCGAGCGCGGGCGCGGCGGGTGCAGTGGGCGCCGCGGGTGGGCCTGGCGCGGCATCGACGACCGGGCGCGGATCGGGCGCCGGGTGGGTCGTCAGTGACGCCGGAGCCACGTCCGGCTCGGGCGCGACGACCGGCCCGAGCGCGACGGGCTCGAGCGCGATGGGCTCGAGCGCGATGGGTGGGACCGGCAACGGCTGCGCGCCGGGCGCGGCGGGCCCGGGGAGCGTCGCGGGAGGGCGCCGCACAAGACGGCCCGTCCCATGCTGCTGGGCGTGCCGAGCCGAGCCGTGATGACAGCGCCGGCTCATCGTCCGGCAGGAACGGCAGCGCGGAAGCGCCGCTGGAAGGTCGTGTGCATATCCGAGCCTGTGCGCCGATCGCCTGGGCAGGCGACCTGTCCGGGGATCATACCCCGGGTCGCGGCGCGGCCCCGACAGGGACCGACCAGCGCGCTTCGGCTACAGGCCGTCGACCACGAGGAGGTCGCGTGACGCCTCGTTGAGAACATCAGGACCATCAGGCGTACAGACGACGATGTCCTCGATGCGGACGCCGAAGCGGTCGGCAAGGTAGGCGCCGGGCTCGATGCTGAACGCGTTGCCCGCCTCGATCGGCTCGGGGTTCGCCGCGACGAGATAGGGATCCTCGTGTGCCTCGAGCCCGATCCCGTGGCCGAGCCGGTGGATGAATGCGTCGCCGAGGCCGGCATCACGCAGCACGGCGCGGGCCGTCTCGTCGAGGGCCGCGCCGGAGATGCCGGGCCGAACCGCGCGCGTGGCGGCCGCGTGCGCGGCGTGGACCGCGTCGAAGACCTGGCGGAATGCGGGCGTCGGCTGCTTGGCGGGATCGCCGCCGGTCACCCACAGCATCCGCGTGATATCCGACCCGTAGCCCTGGACCGTCCCGCCGATGTCGAGCACGATCGGGTCGCCCGCCTCGATCACCCGGTCGCTCGCCTCGTGATGCGGCGACGCTCCATTCGGACCGGAAGCGACGATGGCGAACGAGGCCGCCTCGTGACCTTCCGCCACGAGCCGCTCTCGTACCTCGCGGCTCACATCGGCCTCGGTGCGTCCGAGGAGCGGGCCGGCTGCGATCTGCGCGACCACCCGGTCCGCCGCGTGCGCCGCACGGCGGAGGAGGGCCACCTCGTCTGCGCCCTTCACGATCCGGAGGTCGCGCATAACGTCGGTCGCGAGCCCGAAGCTGCGCTCCGGGAGCGCTCCCTGGAGCGCGAGCAGGTGCCGCGCGGGCAGCGCCGCGTCCACGAGGAGCCGCCCGGGCTCGGGCGCGAGCTCGCGCGCCACGAGCGCATAGGGATCCTCGGTCTCCTCCCACGCTTCGACCTCGACGAGGCCCTGCGCGGCGGCGGGACATCCCCCGGCGGCCATGGATTCCAGCCGGGGCACGACGAGCGCGGCTCGGCCGTCGGCTGGCAGCACGAGCAGCGTGAGCCGCTCGAGCGCGTGGGCCGTGTACCCGGTGAGGTAGCGCAGATCCGCGCCGACACCGACAAGCATTGCCGCGACACCGCGGGCGCACATGCCGTCACGCGCGCGATCGAGCCGGGTGGCCGTCATCGCGCCAGCCAGACGCCGAGCAGCTTCGGGCCGCCCTCGAAGAGTGCGCGATAGGTGAAGACCCGTTCCGCGCCGGCATCGAGCGCGGCCCGTCGGAGCTCGGCATCGTCGTGCTGCCCGACCGCAACCACCCGTGCGCCGCCCTGACGCGCTGCCCGGATCGCCGCGACCCCGTCGTACGCGCGTGCGGTGAGGTCGATGATCGCGAGCGAGGCGCCGGCGAGATCCTCGAGGCGCCGGACGCGGCGAGCCACGCCGCCCGCGGCCGCCACGGCATCGGCAAGGCGCGACGACCAGATGAGGTCGTCGGCGAGCACGACGACGGTTCCGGCCGCGATGGCCGGCTCAGCCAAGATCGGCGGCGAGGTGCCGGAAGACGTCGCGCGCCGACACGACGCCGACCGGGACGCCGCCCTTCACGATCGGCACGTGGCGGAACCCGCCGACGGCCATCTTGTGGATCGCGACCGCGACAGGATCCCCGCTGCGCAGGATCACGGGATCGTGGGTCATGACGTCGCCCATCGTGCGCCCGGCGGTCGGCCGGCCGGCGACCTTCAGGATCGCGTCGCGGTCCGTGAAGATGCCGACGAGGGCGCCCTTGTCGGTCACGAGCAGGCAGTCGACGCTCTCGGCCTGCATGCGGGACACCGCGTCGTCGACCGACGCCTCGACGTCGATGACGTGCGGCTCCGGCGCGCCGAGCTCGTCGAGGTGCATGCCGAGGAGCTTGCCGCGGAACGAGGTCACGCTCTGTGGCGTGTCCGCGTTCCAGAGGTCCGCGCCGCAGTTGGCGCAGGTGTCATCGCCGGGGAAGTTCCCGAAGCGACACACCGGGCAGATCACGCCGTGACTCCCTCGTCGGTCACGGTCCATGTCTCGCCCGCGTTCAGCAGCTTCTTGAGATCGCCTTGGCCGCGCGTCGCGAGCGCCTGCGCGAGCTGGTCGTTCAGCATCTGGTCGTGGGTCGGGCGGGAGACGCGGCGGATGACGCCGACCGGAACCGGGAACTCGGGCCAGTAGATGTGGGCGAGCATGAACGCGATCAGCGGGTCGGTCTCGTCGTGGACGAGGATGTCCGCCTCGGTGATGCCGTTCTCGCCGATCGTGACGACCTCGGGCTGGTTGCCGGTCCAGCGGATGCCCTTGTTGCGGTCCTTGCCGAAGATCATCGGCTTGCCATGCTCGACCACGACCGTGCGGTCATCTCGGACCTCGCGGTCCGTGAACTCGCGGTGGGCGCCGTCGTTGAAGATGTTGCAGTTCTGGAGGACCTCGACGAAGGTCGAGCCGCGATGCCGGCCGGCCGCGTCGAGCGTCGTCTGGAGATGCTCGGTGTGCGTGTCCACCGATCGGGCGATGAACGTCGCCTCGGCGGCGAGCGCGATCGCGAGCGGCGAGACCGGGAAGTCCACCGTGCCGTACGGCGAGGACTTCGTGACCTTGCCGAGCTCCGAGGTCGGACTCGCCTGGCCCTTGGTCAGGCCGTAGATCCGGTTGTTGAACATCACGATCCGCACGTCGACGTTGCGGCGCAGCGAGTGGATCAGGTGGTTGCCACCGATCGACAGCGCGTCACCATCGCCGGTGATCACCCAGACCATCAGGTCCGGGCGCGACGCCTTGAGGCCCGTGGCGATGGCCGGCGCCCGGCCGTGGATCGTGTGGAACCCGTAGGTGTTCATGTAGTACGGCAGGCGGCCGGAGCAGCCGATGCCGCTGATGAAGACGATGTTCTCCTTCGGGTACCCGAAGTCCGGCATCACCTTCTGGGTCTGGGCGAGGATCGAGTAGTCGCCGCAGCCGGGGCACCAGCGCACTTCCTGGTCGGACACGAAGTCCTTCCGGGTCAGCACGGGCAGCTCGGCCATCGGGGCCTTGGCGGCGGCGCCGTTCGCCGCGGCGCCGTTCGCGGCCGTGCCGTTGCCGTTCTTGATCTCGGTCATGCGACGGGAACCTTCAGGGTGGAGATGACGCGCTCGGCTTCGGCCTCCAGCTCGGCGATCCGGAACGGCTTGCCGCGGACGCGGTTGTAGCCGACGGCATCGACGAGGTACTTCGCGCGGATCAGCATCAGCAGCTGGCCGAGGTTGACCTCGGGGATGAGCACGCGCTTGTAGGCCTTCACGACGGCCTCCGTGTTCGCCGGGAACGGGTTCAGGTAGCGCAGGTGGGCATGCGCGACCGACACGCCCTTGCCCTGGAGCCGTTCGACCGCGCTGCGGATCGCGCCGTACGTCGATCCCCAGCCCAGCACGAGGAGATCGCCTTCGGCCGGCCCGAACACCTCGAGCGGCGGGATGTCCTTCGCGATGCCCGCAACCTTCGCCTGGCGCAGGAGCTGCATCCGATGGTGGTTGTCCGGGTCGTAGCTGACGTTGCCGAGGATGTCGGCCTTCTCGAGGCCGCCGATGCGGTGCTCGAGGCCCGGCGTGCCCGGCACGGCCCATGGCCGGGCGAGCGTCTCCGGATCGCGCGAGTACGGATAGAACTTCTCGCGCTCCGTTCGGTTCGGGACGGCGATCGCGGGCAGGTCGTCGGGATTCGGGATCCGCCACGGCTCCGCGCCGCTGGCGAGGAACGCGTCCGACATGAACGCAACCGGCGTCATGTACTTGAGCGCGAGCCGCCACGCCTCGACCGCGTACTGGAAGCACTCGCCGGGCGTTGCCGGCGCGACGATCGGGATCGGCGAGTCCGAGTTCCGCCCGAACATGAGCTGCAGCAGGTCCGCCTGCTCGTTCTTCGTGGGCATGCCCGTCGATGGGCCGGCGCGCTGGACGTCGACGACGACGAGCGGCAGCTCGACCATCACCGCGAGGCCCATTGCCTCGCTCTTCAGCGCGATGCCCGGGCCGGACGAGGCGGTGAGCCCCATCGCGCCGCCGTACGCGGCACCGATGGCCGCGCCGATTGCCGCGATCTCGTCCTCGGCCTGGAACGTCTTGACGCCGAAGTTCTTGTAGCCCGCGAGCTGGTGGAGGATGTCGGAAGCCGGGGTGATCGGGTACGAGCCGTAGAAGAGGTCACGACCCGCGAGCCGCGATGCCGCCACGAACCCAAGTGCGGCGGCCTCGTTGCCCGTGATGTTCCGGTAGTGGCCGGCGGGGAGCTTCGCGGGCGGAACGATG
>DATFHO010000076.1:0-15310 GCA_035248345.1 Candidatus Limnocylindrales bacterium | reverse complement strand
TCGACAACATCTTCCGGTTCACCCAGGCGGGCGCCGAGGTCTCGGCGCTGCTCGGCCGGATGCCCTCCGCGGTCGGCTACCAGCCGAACCTCGCGACCGAGATGGCCGGCCTCCAGGAGCGGATCACCTCGACCAAGAAGGGCTCGATCACCTCGCTCCAGGCGGTTTTCGTACCCGCGGACGACTACACCGACCCGGCGCCGGCGACGACCTTCGCCCATCTCGACTCGACGATCCGCCTCGAGCGCTACCTGACCGAGCTGGGCATCTACCCCGCGGTGGACCCCCTGACCTCGACGTCGCGCGTGCTCGATCCGCTGGTCGTGGGTGTCGACCACTACGACGTCGCCCAGGAGACGAAGCGCGTCCTCCAGCGCTACCGCGACCTCCAGGACATCATCGCGATCCTCGGGATCGACGAGCTGTCCGAGGAGGACAAGGCCACCGTCGCGCGAGCGCGGCGCCTGCAGCGGTTCGCGTCGCAGCCGTTCTTCGTCGGCGAGGTCTTCACGGGCCGCCCCGGCAAGTACGTCTCGATCAAGGACACCGTCGCCTCGTTCAAGGAGATCCTCGCCGGCAACGCGGACACGCTGCCCGAGCAGGCCTTCTTCCTCGCCGGCACCCTCGACGACGTCCGCGAGAACGCCGCGAAGCTGAACGCCTGAGTCGTGGTTCCGACGGTTCCGCGAAGGTTCCTGCCAAATTCCCGGCTGACGGGAGCTAGGCGAGGTCACCTCGGCGATTCGGCTGCAGATATGCCCATAGCGGCATATTTCGGCCCAGAATCGGTCAATTCCGGCCGTTTCGGAGCACCAAACCGTGTCTAAGTCCCACCTCGCGGGAATTTGGCAGGATCGCCCGTCGGTTCCCTGGCCGGAGGCCGTGTAAATGCCACTCCAACTCGAGATCGTGACTCCAGAGCGTCTCGCCTACTCAGACACCGTCGATTCCGTCGTGCTGCCCGGCTCCGAGGGCGAGATGGGGGTCCTCCCGCATCACGCCCCGCTGCTGGCCACGCTCGGCATCGGCGAGCTGCGCATCCGCAAGGGCGGCGCCGAGGAGGCGTTCGCGATCGTGGGGGGCTTCGTGCAGGTTCGGCCTGACAAGGTCGTCGTGATGGCCGAGACTGCCGACATGGCGTCCGAGATCGATCTCGAGAAGGCGCAGGAAGCCCGGCGCGAGGCCGAGCGGGCGCTGGAGTCCGGCTACCACGAGGGCGCCGACCTCTCCATCGCCCGGGCGCAGCTCCAGCAGGCGCTGCTCCGGATCCGCCTCGCCGAGCGCCGCCACCGCGAGGGCCCGCGGCGCTCCTCCTAGGGGTCAAGTCACAAGCCCATGGCTGACGCAAGGCCGTTCCACTGGGAGTACCAGCCGCCTTCGGTCGCGCCGGAGCGGTATCTCGTCACGGGCGGGACGTCGCTCGAGGGCACCGTGCAGGTCAGCGGCGCGAAGAACGCGGCGCTCAAGATGCTCGCCGCCGCCACCCTGACCGGTGAGCGCTGCAGGTTCACGAACGTGCCCGAGATCGAGGACGTCCGCGCGATGGCCGAGACGCTCTCCGACCTCGGCGTCGTGGTCGACCACCCGGGACCGAACACCTACGAGGTGTCCGCGGGCGACGTCGACTGGCTGTTCGTGCCGCTCGAGGCGGCGGCGAAGATGCGCGCCTCATTCATGCTCCTGGGGCCGCTGCTGACGCGCTTCGGCGAGGTCGTGATCTCGAACCCGGGCGGTGACCGGATCGGCCGGCGGCCCGTGGACCTGCACGTCGACGCGATGCGCGCCATGGGCGCCCAGATCGACTATCGCTACGGCTACTACTACGCCAAGGCGCCGGGGCGGCTGCGGGGGACGGAGATCCGCTTCCCGTTCGTGTCCGTGATGGGCACGGAGAACGCGATCCTGGCGGCCACGCTCGCCGACGGCCACACGGTCATCCGGCCCGCTGCCCAGGAGCCCGAGGTCGACGACCTCATCGGCTTCCTGCAGAAGATGGGCGCCCAGGTCGAGCGGACGTACCCGGACACGATCGAGGTCGAGGGCAAGCGCCGGCTCCGCGGCGCGGACCACAAGGTGATGCCAGACCGCATCGAGGCCGGCACCTTCGCGATCGCCGCCGGCGTGACCGGCGGGCACGTGGTCCTCGAGGGCGCCGATTGCGGAACGATGGATGCGCTCGTCGACATCATGGGCCGCGCGGGACTCGCGGTGAGCTGCCAGCCGGACCGGATGGAGGTCGATGCGCGAGGGCTCGGTCCCGGCGGCATGAAGGCCGTCGACATCGAGACGGGCGCCTATCCGGGCCTGGCCACGGACATCCAACCGCCGACGACCGTCCTCCTCACGCAGGCGACCGGCGATTCGCACGTCCACGAGTCGATCTTCGAGGACCGCCTCGAATGGACCGGCGAGCTCGCGAAGATGGGGGCGCGCATCGAGCTGCAGGGTGCGAACCGCGCCGTCGTCCACGGACCGTCGAAGCTGCGTGCGGCGACGGTGGAGATCTCCGACCTGCGCGCCGGCGCGTCGCTGATCCTCGCGGCGCTCGCCGCGAAGGGCACCTCCTCGATCGGCGGTGCGCACCACGTTCGGCGAGGGTATGAGAACATCGAGCGGAAGTTCCTGGACCTCGGCGCCAGGATCGAGCGCGTCCAGGAAGGGGGCACCAAGCCCGCATGAATATCGGGATCGATCTCGGCACGGCCAATGTCCTGGTCCACGTCGAGGGCAAGGGCATCGTCATCCAGGAGCCATCCGTCGTCGCGGTCGACGATGACGGCCGGATCCGGGCCGTGGGCGAGGACGCCCGCGAGATGATCGGGCGCACGCCCGGCAACATCCACGCCATCCGCCCGATGAAGGACGGCGTCATCGCCGACTACGTCATCACCGAGGCGATGCTGCGGTTCTTCATCAACAAGGCCATGACCGGGCGCATGAAGATGCGGCTCTCGGGTCCCGCCGTGATGATCTCCGTGCCTGCCGGCGTGACGTCGGTCGAGAAGCGCGCGGTCAAGGACGCGGCCCTGAAGGCCGGCGCGCGCGAGGCGTACCTGATCGAGGAGCCGCTCGCCGCGGCAATCGGCGCGAACGTGCCGATCTCCGGTCCGTCGGGAAACATGGTCATCGACATCGGTGGCGGCACGTCCGAGGTCGCGGTCATCGCGCTCGGCGGCATCGTGGTGTCCACGTCGCTGCGGGTCGGCGGCAACCGGTTCGACGAGTCGATCACCTCGTACATCCGCAAGAAGTACAACCTGATGGTCGGCGAGCGAACGGCCGAGGAAGTGAAGATCACGATCGGGACGGCGCTGCCGCTCGATCGCGACCTGTCGATGGAAGTCCGTGGCCGCGACCTCATCGCGGGCCTGCCGCGGACGATCCCGATCACCTCGTCCGAGGTGATGGAGGCCATCGAGCTGCCGCTTCAGCAGCTGGTCGCCGCGGTCCGCCACGTCCTCGAGCAGACCCCACCCGAGCTGTCGAGCGACATCATCGACAAGGGCATGGTCATGTCCGGTGGCGGCGCGCTCCTGCGCAACATCGACAAGCTCCTGACCCAGGTGACGGGCGTCCCGTGCCATGTCGCCGAGAACGCGCTCAACTGCGTGGCGCTCGGCACCGGCGAGGCGCTGAAGCACTACGACTTCTTCAAGAAGTCGCTCGTCCAGACCGTCTAGGGGCCTCCGCGCCGCCCGTGCAGCCCGATCGAGCGTTCGTCGACCTGCACTGCCATACCTCGGCGAGCTTCGACTCGCTGGCCTCGCCGGCTTCGGTCGTGCGCGCGGCCGCTGCGCGCGGCCTGACGCACCTCGCGATCACGGACCACGACCGCATCGATGGGGCCCTGGAAGCCGAGGCATTCCTCGCCTCCGACGCCGGACGCGAGGCCGCACCCGGGCTCTCGTTGATCGTCGGGCAGGAGATCCGGACGTCGTCCGGCGACCTGATCGGCGTGTTCATGCATGAGGCCGTGCCGCCCGGGCTGCCGCCCGCCGAGGCCATCGCTGCCGTTCGCGCGCAGGGCGGGCTGGTCGGGATGGCGCACCCGTTCGATCGCTTCCGCGGCTCCGTGGGCCGGGGCGAGGCCGAGGCGACCGAGGAGATCGCCGCGTCCGTCGACTGGATCGAGGCGTGGAACGCGCGGTTGATGTTCGGTGACGGCAACGCGCGCGCCGCCGCGCTCGCGGCGACGGTCGGCAAGCCGGGCATCGCGGTGTCCGACTCGCACACGACGCTGGAGCTGGGCGTCGCGGCGACGATCCTCCACGGCGACCTGTCGTCCGCCGAGGGCCTGCGCGCGGCGCTTGGCGGCCAGATCGACATGGTGATGGGCCGCGGATCCGCCTATGCGCGGCTCATCGGTCCCGCGGCCAAGCTCGTGCAGCGTGCTCGCGGGCGCGGCCGCGTGAAGGCCTCGGTAGGCGCTCGATGACCGACCCGATCGCGCCGGCGCCGGACTCGGTTGCACCCGTGCCCGGTGCGGAGGTCCAGGACACCGAGAAGCAGCCGGATCTCTCGATCGTCCACCGGCTGCGCCAGCCGAAGACGCTCATCTCGCTGATCCTGCCGATCGTGCTTCTCGGGCTGTTCGCGAAGGCGCTGCCCGGGTTCGAGCTGGACAAGCTCCCGGCCAAGATCGCCGCGGCGAACCCATGGCTCCTCCTCGCGGCGTTCGCAATCTTCTACGTCGGCTTCCCGCTCCGGGGCTACCGATGGGCGCAGCTGCTCAGGGAGAGCGGGTTCGGGCTCAAGGTCCGTGACGCCACCGAGATCATCTTCATCTCCTGGCTCGTGAACTGCCTGGTCCCAGCGAAGCTCGGCGACGTGTACCGGGCCTGGCTGCTGAAGATCAACTCGACCGTCTCGCTCTCGCGGACGTTCGGGACGGTGTTCATCGAGCGCGTGCTCGACCTCTTCGCGATCGCCACGCTCGCGCTGGCAGCTGGGTTCGTCTCGTTCCGCAGCGGGCTCCCGGGCGATGTCCAGATCGTGTTCGCGGTCGGCGTCGTGTTCCTGCTGCTGCTCGCCGGCGCGCTTCTCACGATGCGTAACTTCGGCCGCCGGATCATCCTCAGGCTGCCGCTGCCGCATCGCGTGCTCGAGCTGTACGACCGGTTCGAGGAGGGCGTGTTCGGCTCGATCGGGCTGCGCGCGCTGCCGCGCCTGATCGTCGTGACCGGGCTGATCTGGGCCACGGAGGCGATGCGCCTGTATCTGGTCGTCCAGGCGTTCAACCTGCCCGACGTCCACCTCGGCATCAGCGGCGCCTTCTTCGTGGCGCTGTCGGGATCGCTGCTCACGGCCGTGCCGCTGACGCCGGCCGGCATCGGCATCGTCGAGACCGGCGTCGTCGGCCTGCTCACGATCGTCTACGGCGTGTCACCGAACGATGCGCTGGCGATCACCCTCGTCGATCGGGCGATCAGCGTGCTCTCGATCATCGTCCTCGGGTCGATCGCCTACGCGATCTCGCCGAAGCGCCGCGGCGCGGGGGTCACGGCAGTACCAGCCTGACCCGGACCCCGAGGGTGGTCCGGTGCGGTGCAGAACCGCACCACACCGCCCCTGTCTGCGCATCTCCCATCCTGACCGACCGGCGGCTCGTCCGGTCTGCTGCGGCATCCGCCGATTCGAGGTGTACGAACGGGGGATATGGTCCGACAGGGGGTCCCACGAACATCCGGGCATGACCCGCTCCAACGGCCGCGCGTTCAATGAGTGGCTTCGCGCCCAGCTCAAGGCGAAGAAGATGTCGCAGCGCCAGTTGGCGCAGCAGTCGGGCGTCGATCACTCGACGATCTCCCGCCTCGTGCGCGGTGACCGCATGCCGTCGCTGGGGACTGCCACGAAGCTGGCCCGCGGCCTGCGTGAGCTCGGCGAGAGCGACGACGGGCCGCAGTACCTCGGGCTGATGGGCGGCGGCGTCCAGAACCCGACGGCGCGTATCGAGTACGCGCTCCGTGCCGATGAGGCCCTGAGCGAGTCGCAGGTGCGCCAGGTCATGGAGTACTACCTCGCGGTCAGGATGCGCCGCCTCGGTTCCGCGTTCTCCTCGTCCGACAACGGCGCCTACGGGCGCGGCGACAACGGGCGGCCGAATGGCCCGCACCTGCCGTCGACCGTCGGTCCGAACAGCGTTGGCCCGAACGGCATGGGCTCGAACGGGATGGGCGCCAACGGCGTCCGAAGCCCGATCGTCCCGCGCCCCGCCCTCGTCTCCAACGGCCGCATGGCCACCGCCACCGACTCCCGCACATCCGCTGGTTCTCCGCGGCTTCGCACCGTCCGATCGCAGGAAGGCATCTGACGGGCTGAGGCTCGTTTGCGGCCCGGCTCGCGCCGGGCGCTCACTCGTACAGATCGCGACCGAAGCGCCCTCCACGCTCTCGGTCCAGGGGCAAGACGAACGCCGGCGCTCGGGGCGCCGGCGTTCGTCGTTTCAGCGCCAGGTCGGGCGGGCGGTCCAGCGGCGAGCCGCGTCCCGAAGCGGGCCCCACGCCGAGACGGCGAAGGCACCGGTGAGCATCGCGAGGCCGACCATCCAGAGGACCGGCAGCGCCAGCATCGAGGCGGCGGGCAACGTCCACGGCCGGTTCATTCGGGCGCCCCAGATCACGAGCAGCACCGCGGCCGGGAGGCGGATCAGGAGGGGGATCGGCACGACGTAGGCGCTGCCGGTGTTGGGTGCGATACCCGTCCCCAGCAGGTAGTTGATCCAGGCGGGCCAGAGGCTCGGGGCGATCAGGTAGGCGACCGCCGCCAGCGCCGCCGTGAACCCGAGCGCCACGATGAGCTTCGACCACTCTCGGCGCACCAGGAACCACAGCAGCCCGACGCCGACCGACGGCTTGGTGAGCAGCGGGATCGCCCACAGCGCCGGCCGTCGGAGCGAGCCGACGATCGCGGCCGCGAGCAGCACGTGGATGTTGCCGAGGTACAGGTCAGATGCGACGACGGGCAGCACGAGGAACCCAAGCGCCCACGGGCCTGTCAGCCACAGCAGCGCGAACCCGATGGCGAGCGTCCAGATCGCCTCAAAGACTTCGAACGGCAGGTGCCCGAGCACGGAGAAGAAGAGCGCGGCGGGCGGCGAGTAGGTGAATGCGTCCGTGGTGGCAACGGGGCGCGAGTACGGATTGGCGACGTCGACCGCCCAGTAGGCGTGGCCGTCGCCCATCGGCACTGGCCGCAGGATCGTGAAGATCACGAGCACGACGACGAACGCGAGCCGCAGCGTGCGGTCGATCATCCGCCGGCGGCGCTGCAGGAGCGTCAGCAGTGGCAACCCGCCGATGACCTTGCGCTCGCTCATCTGAGCTCCGCCTGGTACACGGAGACGACCGTTCGAGGCGAGGCATCGAACCGTTCCACGAGGCTTCCCGAGGCACCGGCCGCCACGAGCGCCGTGTCTTCGGCCTCGCCGTCACACCGTTGCTGGATCGCGTCCTCGAAGAGCCGGTCGCAGACGACGATCCAGTGCTCGATCCCCATCGGGTCGATGTGCTGCAAGGGGACACCCGCGTATGCAACGGGGAATGCGAGCGCGTCCGACAGCTTGAACCCCGGAACTCCGATCACGAGCGAGGGTTCGCGGTGCACGAGCATGGCGACGCGTTCGCCCGCCGCCTTCATCTGTGGCCAGCCGCCATTCGGATCGACCGCGGGCGGCTTGCGCGACAGCATGCCGACGGCCAGGACTGCGACCGCGAACCCGATCAGGGCGGGCGCGGCGGCACGGACCGGCACGGGGTTGGCGCGCCAGGCGGCGAGCGCCGCCTCGAACAGGCCGGCGGCGGGAACCGCGAGCAGGATGATCACGATCGGGTCGACGAACGCGTGATAGTGGTCGTTCGGGAGGCCTGCGACGACGGTCTGGAGCGATGGAGCTGTCGACGCGAGCTCGACCGTGCTCCAGACGAGGATCCCGACGAGCCATAGCAGCGCAGTTCGCGAGCTGCCGTGCGCGCGGCGGATCCCCACGACCGCGAGGCCGAGCACGACCGCGAGCAGGATGGCCGCCGCCGCCGGCACGTCCGTGACGAGGCCGACGAGGGGCCAGCCGACGATGCGCAGCAGCGTGAAGGCGACGGCAGCCACGAAGCCGCCGTTCGGTGCGCTGTCGCCGCGCGCCAGATACTCGAGGATCAGTCGCGTCTCACCGAAGCCGGTCTCGAGCTCGTGCACCGCCAGTGGTAGGAACAGCAGCGCCACGATCGCGGCGCCGCCGATGAGCCCGGGCAGCACGGCGTGCAATCGACGCACTTCCAGCAGCGCGATGATGCCGATCGCGATGAGGAACACCGCGCCGAGCACGTGGAGCTGGGTCACGGCGCCGGCCGACCCGATCGCGATGGCCCACCACAGCGCGATCCGCCCGCGCGAGAGTGTCGGCGGGCCACCGTCCCTGCCGGCGCCGACGTGCGCGTGCCATGCCGCGCCGAGCGCGAGCACCGCGAAGAACCCGATCGGATTGGGGTTCCAGATGAATGTCGATTCGTCGATCGCGGCGGGCGAGATCGCGAGCAGCATCCCTGCGAGCGCGCCGGCGAGCGGCCCACCGATCGAGCGCGCGAGCCACCACGTCAGGACGACCGCGCCGATGCCGATCAGCGCGATCCAGGCGGTGACCACCACCGGATCGTCGTTCGAGATGGCGGCTGCCGGCGCAAGCAGGTAGTAGTAGAACGCCCCGTGGTGGAACTCGCCGGCGGACGTCTTCGGACCCAGCAGCGGCCACACGCCGTCGCGGGTGAATCGCAGGAGCGTGAGCATGTCGTGGCCCTGGTCGGCGTCGAACGTGCCGCGGGCGTCGATGCCCGGCAGTCGAAGGAGCGCTGCGACCGCGGTGACCGCGAGCAGAGAGAGCCGATCGAAGCGGGTCAGGCCACCCCAGCGTGGGCGACCCGGTGCCGGGGGTGTCAGGTGGCGCGCGAGCGGCCGGGTGGGCCGCCCTTCGTGTAGCCCCCGCCGACGACAGGTTCGATCAGCCCGTAGTCGCCTTCGCGGCGCCGGTACAGGATCGCCACCCGCTCGTTCTCCGCGTTCACGAACACGAAGAACGAATGCCCGAGCTCCTCCATCCGGGCGACGGCGTCCTCCTCGAACATCGGCTCGATGCTGAAGCGCTTCACCTTCGTGATCCGCGGGCCGCCATCGTCGGCGGCGTCGATGGCCGGCGCGGGGCCGGACCCGCGGACGGTCTCCGGTGACTTTCGGACCCGGCTCGTCTCGCGGTAGTCGACCGCCCGGCGCTCGATCTTGTCGAGGACCGTGTCGATGCCGGCACGGTGCGTGGGCGCCGACGCGGAGCTCCGCAGTGTCTGACCGTCGATGACGAGCGTCACGTCGACGATGTGCGAGTCCTGCGCGCTTCGATGCTGCTCGACGGAGAGCTCGAGGGTCGCATCCGAGCGGTCGTCCAGGAGGCGCTCGAGCCGGCCCAGCTTGCGTTCCGCGTAATCACGGACCTTCTCCGGAACCTCGTAGTTCTTGCCCTTGACGATGGTTCGCATGCGCACCTCCCGGCTGCGGGTCCATCGTACCTGCGGGCAGCAGGTCGAGGTATGGGCCGACGGTCCCATCGATCGGGACCATGCTCATTGCCGGCATCTCACCGCTCGCGCGCGACCGTGATCGCGGACACGGCCATCGCGCCGGCGTCGAGGAGCGTCGTCGCGCACGCCGCGAGCGTTGCGCCGGTCGTCGCGACGTCGTCGACCAGGACGAACCATCGACCTTCCGTCGGGAGGCGGGGCGTCCGCTGGACGATGCGGAACGCGCCACCGAGGTTCGATGCCCGGGCTGCGCGGTCGAGATCGAACTGCGCAGTGGTCGCCCGTGTTCGCTCCAGCGCGTGGAGCACGGGGACCCGAAGTCGACGCGCCGCCTCGCCCGCGAGGAGGGCCGCCTGGTCGTACCCGCGCTCTCGCACACGGTCGGGCGACGCAGGCACGGGCACGAACGTGTCGCCCGCCACGCCGGCTCGCTCCCAACGTCTGGCAATTGCCGCCCCGAGGGGTGTCGCGAGCCGGCGCTCGCCGTCGTACTTGAGCGCGTGGAGCGCGCGACGGGTGATGCCCGTGAATGGCGCGCACCATTCGAGCTGCAGCAGCGGCACGGGGATGTCCGCCGGCAGGCCGATCGGAACTCCGCGTTCCGCCTCGAGCCGCGCATCGAGTGCCGGCTCGCACTCCGAGCACAGCGCAGAACCCTCGCGCCGGCACCCGGCGCACGCCGCCGGCAGCGCGAGATCGAGGGCCCGGTTTGCGACGGCGCCCAGCGCGCCTCGGACATTGCCGATGAGATCCATGCCGCCAGCATTGCGGGCAGCGATTACCTGGCGATCGCCGGGGAATTTCCGCCCGGTCGACCGGCGCTTACCCGCGGCTCGCCTCCTGCCTGCGGGGCACACATGCCCGCGCCCGGCCGACTCAGCCCGGTCCCCGGCAACCGGCAGGAAACCGCTTCAGGCTTGCGATGTTCGCCCAATGATCCTTCTGGGCCTTAGCGCAGCCAGAAGGTCCTTCCGGCGTGTCTTCGTGCCGCTCCGAGGCGCCACTTCGTGCGGGGGCCGTGCTCGCGGCCGGCCTTGACGGACCGCTTGGGTGGCTTCGGGGCCCCCTAGCCGCCGAAATGTTCAATGGGCGAACATTCGGGACCTTAAGGTCGCGGGCAGCGAGTCAATCCCTCGATGCGGTAAGGCTGAGCGACGTCGCCGGGTCAACGGCGCTGTGGGCGTCTCGCCGCGCGAGCAGACCCTCCGGCCCGGCGCGCCAGACAGGCACGACCGCGGCGAGTACCGCGAAGCCCTGCAGCGACAGACCCGGGTTCGCGATCGTGACGGCGACCACCAGCAGGAGCTCGCCGCGCCGCCGCCCGATGAGCCCAGCGACGATCGTCAGCACGAACCCCGCAATCGCGCGCACGGAATACGGGAGCGGCACGATGCTGTTGCCGATCACGTCCGAACGCCCACCGATGGCGTGGAGCCAGTCGCGCCAGAGGTCGGGCGCCAGCACGTAGCTCACGGCCACGATCAAGGCGCCCAGCGCCGCGGAGATGACCACATCCCGCCACCGCCGCTGCAGCGCGAGATAGACGAGCCCCAGCCCGGGGCTCACCTTCACGATCCCGCCGAACAGGAACATCCATGGCCATCGGGCCAGCCCGTACACGATTGCGATCGCCATGAGGATCTCGACGTTCTCGACGCGCAGCGAATAGGCGAGCGGGACGAACGCGAGCATCGCCAGCATGTCGAGCATGCGGCGACCCGCGAGGTCCCACAGCGCCAGGAGCAGCACTGCACGGAACAGGATCAGGAAGGGGACCGCGGCAACGACCGCCGCGATGGGCGCCAGGACCTGCGCCACCGGCGGCACGTAGTGGAACGCGAAGTCCTCGAACGCCACCGACGGATCCGGGTACACAGGCAGCCCGTTCGCGAGCCGGTAGCCGCCCAACCAATAGGCCAGGTCGTCGCCGGCCTCGCGCCAGAACATCGCCACGATGACCGCAAGGAGGATGGCGCCGAGCGCCGCGAGCACCGCGACGACGAGGAACCGCACTCGGGACGCGGCGGCGATGGCGCGAGACGCCGGCACGGCCTCCCTGGCCGCCACTAGCCCACTACCTGATCTGGACGAGGTCACCGACCTGCGTGCCGGTGCTCTCGATCGTGCCCGCGGGCAGCTCCAGCACGCCGTTCGCAGCGGCCACGAAGGGCACCATGCCCAGCCACGGTCGAAGTCCGCGCTTCGCGGCGACGACCTTCCGCGCGCCGTCCCCGGCCGCGTCCGGGCGGCCGAGGAACACGGCATCGATCGCGAACCGCATGAAGAACATGTGGATGCCGTTGTCGCCGGGCAGCCAGAGCCCGTGATCCGGCGCGAGCGTGCGCCGCAGCATCAGCCCCATGAACCGGCCCCAGATGGACCCCGCGACCTCGACGTCGGCGGCGAGCACACGCCCCCGCGTGACGTTGACCGCTTGCACTCCCGGGCTTCAGCCGCCCAGGTTCTGCATGATCAGGATCAGGGCCGGGCCAAGGATGACCACGAACAGCGACGGGAAGATGCACCCGACGAGCGGAAACAGCATCTTGATCGGCGCCTGCGCGGCCTGTTCCTCGGCGCGCTGCCGGCGCTCGATGCGGAGCTGCTCCGACTGGACCTGGAGCACCTTCGAGATCGAGACGCCGAGCTGCTCGGCCTGGATGATCGCGCCGATGAAGTTGTTGAGCGGCGGCACTTCGGTGCGCGGGATGATGTCGCGCAGCGCCTCGCGGCGCGCCTTGCCGACGCGAACCTCGGCGAGGGCTCGACGGAACTCGTCGACGAGCGGCCCCTTCATCTTCTCGACGACCTTGCCGAGCGCGGCATCGAAGCCGAGGCCGGCGCGGACGGAGATCGTCAGGAGGTCGAGTGCGTCCGGCAGCCCCAGGATGATCAGCTTCTGGCGCCCGCGGACGCGGCCACCGAGCCAGAACTCCGGCCCGACGTAGCCGATGCCCGCGC
Organism: Candidatus Limnocylindrales bacterium; assembly: GCA_035248345.1. Lineage (GTDB taxonomy): Bacteria > Chloroflexota > Limnocylindria > Limnocylindrales > CSP1-4 > UBA5189. The sequence goes on along the minus strand of DATFHO010000076.1, from coordinate 2,792 downwards.
CGATCAGCGCGAGGATGACGCCCTGGCTGATGTTGTTGCCGAGGATCCCGAACAGGATGAACATCAGGCCCGCGCCGACGCCGGCGCCGATCGCCTTGATGCCGAGCCAGTCCGAGACCTTCATGTCGCCCGGGTTGCCGGCCTGCGCGAGGCGCTTCTCGGTGCGTTCCGTGAACGAGCTGGACGTGATGCGTGACACCGCGCCCGAGAGCCGCGCCGCCAGCGGCTTGATCGTGCGATCGAAGAACGGCTGCTGGAGCTCCAGCTCCTGGAGGTCCTTGGCCGTCATCTGGCCAAGCTGGGACAGGCGCGCCTTGAGCGGGTCCTCCTCGCGCGCGCCGGCGACGCCGAACGCGATCATGAGGACGGCCAGCGCGGCGCCTGCCGCGACGATGATCTCCATGCCTAGACCTCGATGTCCACGATCTTGCGGATGAACATGAATCCGGCGCCCATGGCCAGGACGGCGATGCCGAGCAGCCAGATGCCGGCCGGGATGCCGATCAGCTCCGGCGGCTTGGCGAACATCGGGTTGAAGAACGACGGTGCCGCGAGGTAGATGAAGAACGCGAGGCCGAACGGCAGGAAGCCGACGACGTAGCCCGACAGGCGCTGCTGTGCCGTCAGGGTCCGGATCTCGCCCTTGATGCGGATCCGCTCGCGGATCGTGAACGCGATCGAGTCGAGGATCTCGGCGAGGTTGCCGCCGACCTGGTGCTGGATCGCGATCGCGGTTGCCATGAGCTCGAAGTCCTCGGACTTCACGCGCTTGACCATGTTCTCGAGCGCGAGGTCGAAGGGCAGACCGAGGTTGACCTCGCGGATCACGCGCCCGAACTCGGTCGAGATCGGCGGGCGCGACTCGCGCACCACCAGTTCGATCGCCTGGAGGAACGAGGAGCCCGCGCGGAGCGCGTTCGCGATCAGCGTGACCGTGTCCGGCAGCTGCTTGTTGAACGCCTTGAGGCGGCCGCCCTTGCGGAAATTGAGCCAGAACCGCGGCACCCAGGCGCCGATGAGGAGGCCGAGGAGCAGCACGATCGGGTTCTGCAGCGACGGCATCACGAAGCCGACGAGGAACATCACCACCGGTGTGCCGATCGCGGTGCCAGCCCAGATCGCCAGGTACTCGGACGGCTTGAGCTTCAGGTCGGCGGCGCCGAGGTCGCGCAGCAGGTTGGCGCCGAAGTCGCGCTTCTCGACAGCCTTGTTCAGGTTGGCCAGCGCGGCGGACTTGGCGATCAGCTCTGCGACGCCGCCCTGACCGGCCGCACCGGCCTCGGGCTTGCCCGTCGAGGCGTAGCGCTCGAGTCGCTCGAGGGTGACCCCGCTGTTGCCGGACATCGCGATGCCCAGCGCGATCAGGATGATCGCGCCCGCGGCGATGGCGGCGATGACGATGGTGGGCATCAGGTCAGTCCTAGAAGGTGAAGCCGAAGATGTTGTTCGGCAGGTGGATGCCCTGGGCCTCGAACTGCTCGACGAACTTCGGGCGGATGCCGGTGGGCTTGAGACGGCCCTGGATCTTCCCGTCGATGACGCCGGTCTGCTCGAAGACGAACACGTCCTGCATGACGATCGTGTCGCCTTCCATGCCCTGGACCTCGGTGATGTTCGTGATCTTGCGGGTGCCGTCCTTGAGGCGGGACTGGTGCACGATCAGGTCCACCGCGGACGAGATCTGCTCGCGGATGGCGCGGACCGGGAGGTCGACGCCGGCCATGAGGACCATCGTCTCGAGTCGGGAGAGCATGTCTCGCGGGGTGTTCGCGTGGCCCGTCGACAGCGATCCGTCGTGGCCCGTGTTCATGGCCTGGAGCATGTCGAGGGCCTCGCCGGAACGGCACTCCCCGACGACGATGCGATCGGGGCGCATGCGCAGGCTGTTGCGCACGAGCTCGCGGATCGGGATGGCACCCTTGCCTTCGATGTTGGCCGGCCGCGACTCGAGCGTGATCACGTGCTCCTGGCGGAGCTGGAGCTCGGCCGCGTCCTCGATCGTGACGATGCGCTCGTCGTTCGGGATAAACGACGACAGCACGTTCAGGGTCGTCGTCTTGCCGGACCCCGTGCCACCCGACACGAACAGGTTGAGCCGAGCCTCGATGCAGGCCCGCAGGAAGTCGAACATCTAGGGTGTCGCTGTGCCGAACCGGATGAGATCCTCGACCGTGTAGGGCCTGGCGGCGAACTTCCGGACGGTGATGACCGGACCGACGAGCGACAGGGGCTCGATGATCGCATTGACGCGCGACCCGTCGGGCAGGCGGGCATCGACACGCGGGCTCGACTCATCGATCCGGCGGCCCATCGGGGCGATGATCCGATCGATGATCCGGAGGACGTGCTCGTCGTTGAGGAACACGTTGTCGATCCGCTGGATCTTGCCGCTGCGCTCGATGTAGACGTGCGACGGGCCGTTGACCATCACCTCGGTGATCGACTCGTCCTTGAGCAGCGGCTCGAGGGGTCCGAAGCCGGTGACGTCGTTGACCATCTCGTCGACGAGGCGCGCCCGCTCGAGCCGGGTGACCGCGTACCCGCCTTCCTCGACCACGCGATTGACGATGCCCTCGATCTTGGGCCGGACCTCGGTCGGGGATACGTCGAGCAGCGAGTCGAATGCGCGTATGACCTCGCCCTGGAGCTGTTGCCTGATGCTGGTGAGCAGCTCGTCGCGTGACGTGATCACCTGCTGGGGCGGAGGCGGCATCCTGCTGGGCGGGGGCTGGCTGGGCTGGGCTGGCGGCGCCGGAGGGGTGAACGGCACGATCGCCCCGGGACTCGCGTTC
>DATFHO010000075.1:0-45372 GCA_035248345.1 Candidatus Limnocylindrales bacterium | reverse complement strand
GCGCGCCGGGCGGCGCCGCGCACGATCCGCTCGACATCGGCGCCCGTGAGCCCGATCGACAGCCTGCCGAGCGCCGTCGTGTCGACGCCTGCGTCGAATGTCGTGCCGCTCCCGAGCTTTCCGAGGTGGATCGAGTAGATGTTGGCGAGTGCTGCCGCGTTCGGGCGTGGGATGCGGATCACCCGATCCAGCCGGCCCGACCGGCGCAGCGCCGGGTCGACGGCGTTCTCGTGGTTCGTGGCGCCGATGACGACCACGGGGGCCGCGGCATCGAGGCCCTGCATCTGCTCGAGGACGGCGTTGATCACCTCGGTGATGTACAGGCTGTTGCGGTCGCCCTCGAGCCGCTCCCGGCTGCCGATGCTGTCGATCTCGTCGATGAACAGGATCGACGGCGCGTAGTCGCGCGCTTCCGCGAACGTCTTTCGGATCGCCGCGATGTGCGGGCCGAGCGAGACGCCTTCGGCCATCCAGCTCGACGCACTTCCCTGGATGAACTTGATCCCGCAACCCTTGGCGATGGCATTCGCGAGCGTCGTCTTGCCTGTGCCCGGCGGGCCCACGAGCAGCGCACCCATGTCGACCTGGGACCACGGCAGCGTGCCTGCGATCGCGGCATGGATGTCGGCGATGAGATCCTCCGCCCAGAGCCTCGCCTCGCCCATGCCGAACAGGTCCTCGAGACCGAGGCCGCGTCCTGGGTCGACCGACCGCAGTCGATCGCCGACCTGGGCCCGGATGTACGCGAACGCCTTGCCCGGCGGCAGCTGCATCCGCCGCGGATGCTCGAAGTCGGTGTGGAGCAGGTGCTTGACCCATTCGGTCCCGCCGTCCTTCCACGCAACGGGCAGTGGCTTCCCGATCACGCGGTGGAACAGCTCGGCGAAGATCGCATCGTCGATCGGCGGAAGCTTGAGGACGATGTCGGCGTACCGCCGGAGCGCTTCCGGCAGGTCGCCGAACGCCTGGCACGCCACGATTGCGCCGAGGTCCTTGTCCGCGATCTCGAAGGCGAGCCGCTCGACGAGCAGGATCCGTGGGTACACCTGCATCGGCAGCAGCACGATCCCCGGACCCTGCATGAGTCCTCGGAACTGGTTGATGGCGTCCGTGCCGTTGCTGTCGGTGGTGATGTCGGCCTCGTAGACGCTGATCCGGCCCTGCTGCTGGCCGCGCAGGCCGTTCACGATCTCGCCGATCGTCTCCTCCACGAACGGAATCCCGGTCTCGACGACGATCACCGGTGACGCCTGGTCGAACAGTGCCGCGAACCGCTGGAGCTCCGTTGCCGTGGGCAGGGCCGCGTTGAAATACGTCAGGAGCCGGTTCTCTGCCTGGGCCTTCAGCGCTGCCTCGAGGAGGAGCTCGACGAGCTCGACGATCGTGGGCCGACGCTGCCTGGTCCGCCGCTGCCGCGGCGTCCCGGGCTGCTTCCGGATGCCGCCGCTCGGTGGCGGGCCGCCTGCGAGCGTGGTGAGGTATGCACCGACCCGGGGTCCGTACCCGAGCGGCGGCACGGCCGGCAGCACGCGATCAGGGACGCCACCGATGAGCGGGTCGTCATCGAGCATCTCGAGCTCGCCGTTCTTCGCGACCGCGAAGACCGCCTTGAACACGTGGTTCGCGTAGACGACCGTGCCTTCGTACTGCCAGCCGTCGTGTGCACCGTTGCCGACGAATGTGAGCGGCTTGACGAGCGCGACGTAGTTCCGGTCCTTCGCCGCCACCTTCTTCGGTGGCTGCTCCCAGATGATGAAGGGCTCGCCGTTCGCGACGAGGAAGTAGCAGAAGAAGCGGATGTAGTCGGCGACGTGCGGTTCCTGGAGCTCGAGTCCCTCGCGCTCATTGACCTCGTGGATCGAATCGCTCGCGCCATCGAGGAGGAGTGGCTCCTCGCCTGCCCGCCAGAGGCAGAAGATGTCCTCGAAGACCTGGTCCTCGCCGCCCTTCGGGTTGTCGACGCTGAGGACGACGAGGCGCCACTCCTTCCAGAACGGGAGCGGCGAAACCTTGCCGCTGACCTGCAGGAGCTGCTTGCGCTTGTCGGTGACACCCAGGAGGTGTGCGAGGATGTCGCGCGCCGTCAGGCGCGGCAGATCCGACCAGTCAAGCCCGGTCAACACCTTGGGGAACGACCTCCCTCGGCCCGAACCACCCTCGGCGCGAGTATGTGCCTCCTGCAGAACGCTCGCGGGCTATGCGAGCACGTTTCGGCGGTCGGTGATGGTCACGCCCAGCGCTGCGATCGTGACGCACGCAACGGCAACGACGAGCTTCGAGTCCAGGGCCTGGCTGAGCAGGACCGCGCCGGCAACGGCGGCGACGACCGGCTCGAGCGTCATGAAGATCCCGTACGTGCGCGGCGTCACCCGCTTGAGCGCCTCGAACTCGAGCGAGAGCGGCAGGGCGGTCGACAGGACGGCGACCACGGCCGCGGCGCCGAGGAGTTCCAGATCGAGGTGTTCCAGCCCGCCGATCGCGAGCTCGAACGGCAGCGCGAAGGCCGTCGCCGCCACCATCGCGAACGCGAGGCCGGCATTGCCCGTGACGCGCTGGCCGACCCGCCGGCTCAACACCACGATGCCGGCCCACCCGGCACCGGCGACGAGCGCGAGGCCCACGCCCAGCGGATCCAGCGTGCTGCCGATCTCCGGCGTGAGCAGCCCGAGCCCGACGGCCGCCAGCCCGATCCAGGCGAAATCGAGCGGCTTGCGTGACGTCAGCGCCGCGAGCCCGAGCGGCCCGACGAACTCGATGGCGACCGCGAGGCCGAGCGGGATCCGCGAGATCGCGCCGTAGAAGGCGAGGTTCGTGGCCGCGATCGTGAACCCGAACAGCACGAGCCACCCGGCGTTGCGCCGGAGCGTCGCATCGATGCTGCGCCTGAACGCGAGGATGAGCAGCGGCGACGCGATCAGCAGTCGCAGGAATGTCGTCCCCACGGGCCCGATCGCCGGGAACAGGTGGACCGCGATGGACGCCCCGACCTGGATCGACACGATCGAGCCGATGAGGAGCGCCGGCGCCGGCACGGCGTCGACCGCCCGCGAGGATCCGGCATGCGCGGGCGCGGCGATGTCGTTCACTGCGCTAGTTTGATGGCCGATGCCGATCATCGACGTCCACACCCACATGTTCACCCGCCACTGGCTCGAGCTGCTGCGAGCGCACGGCGATCCGTATGGCGTCGTGGTCCGGCCGGATGGGCGCGACGAGATCTACCGCGGCCCGACCCCCGTGGTGTTCCCGCAGCCGGGCCACTTCGACTACGACCTGCGCATCCAGGCGATGGACGCAGCCGGCATCGACGTCTCGATCGTGTCGCTCACCTGCCCGAACGTCTACTGGGGCGGCGAGGACATCTCGTGCGAGGCCGCGCGCGAGTCGAACGCCACGATGGCGGCTGCGCAGACCACCTACCGCGACCGCATCCGCTGGTTCGCCTCGCTGCCGTGGGAGTACCCCGATCGGGCGGTCGCCGAGCTCCAGCGCTCCTGCGACGAGGGCGCCGTCGGCGTCATGGTCATCGCCAACATCGCCGGCCGGTCGCTCACCGAGCCCGCGTTCGAGCCGATCTGGTCCGAGATCGATCGCCGGGCGCTGCCGGTCCTCGTCCACCCTGGCGAGCCGCCCGGATCCGACTTCATGGACATGGGCTCGTACGACCTGTCGTGGCTCGTCGGGTTCATGTTCGACACCACACTCGCCATCGAGCGGATGATCTTCGACGGCTTCCTCGATCGATTCCCGAACCTGAAGCTCATCGCCGCGCACGGCGGCGGCGCGCTCCCCTACCTCGTCGGGCGGATGCGAAAGGGCAACGAGGTCGAGCTGCCATCGCGACGCCGGATGCTCCTCGAGCCGATCGACTACCTCCGGCGCATCTGGTACGACTGCATCACCTACGACCCGGGCGCCCTGCGCTACCTGATCTCGGTGGTCGGGGCCGAGCGGGTCCTGTTCGGCACCGATTGGCCGCATCAGGTCCACGACGTGGTCGGATCCCTTGCCAATACCGCGGCGCTGCCGCCGGACCAGCGGGACGCCATCCGCGGGACGAGCGCGCTGGAGCTCTTCCGCCTCTAGTCGCTCGACAGGCTGAGCGTCCAGGGCTTGCCGGATCGGACCGGCGGCTCCAGTCGGACGCCCCAGCGGGCGCCGAGCAGCTCGGCGACCTCGGCCGGATGCACCGGATCCGCGCTTGACTCGAGCAGCGCATGCGCCGCGGCGCCACGGATCCGCTTCGCGATCACCTCGCCGATCCGGTGGCCGGGTGGCCCCATGTCGACGCGCACCCAGACGGTTCGATCGCCCAACCCCTTCGGCATTCCCGTCGCCTGGTACACGGGCGAGCGGATGTCCACGATCAAGCCGTCACTGCCGGCAGCGCCCGCGAGCGCATCCGGCACCACTTCGCGCCACACCGGCTCCAGGTCCTCGACGCCGATCAGGTGCGCGCAGATCTGCAGCCGATAGGACGGGATTCGATCCGCTGGTCGCAGCAAGCCCCAGAGCGCCGAGTTCACCACCACCTGCACCTCGGCGCGTGCGGCAGCGGCCCGTGAAAGCCCGGCGGCATCGAGCCCCTCGTGCACCGGCCCCGTGTACAGGTCGAGCACGGGCACGGCCGGCAGCTCGAACAGATGGGTATTCGCCGCGACCGCGGGCGCCATCGACTCGCGCACCTGCAACCGCCGGAAGGCATCGAGGCTGGAGCTCGTCCGGACCAGCGCCTCGGCGACGCGTCGGCGCGTGTCCGTGAGCTCAGGGAACGACAGCCGCTCGAGGTCAACGGGCGCGCCGCTCGGCGCAGGCGGCCGCTTCGCCTCCGACGGCGGCACGATGATCAGCACGTGGTCACTCTAGAGCGCGTTGCCGGCAGGCACCGAACCGCGCGCTCCATCCCGTACCCTAACCCGCGGTCGGGTCGCGCCGGTCATCTGTGGAGGGGGTCATGCGGGCAAATCGATCGAACCGGCGTGCACGAACGGCAGCAGCGCTCATTGGCGTCGCACTCGTTGTACCTGCCCTGGCGGCGGGTCCGGTTCTCGCCGGCAGCAGCCTGGCGACCCGCCAGATCATCGCGGTTCCGTCGGAGGCCGATTCCGTGGCGATCGCCGATATCACCGGCGACGGCCTTGGCGACATCGTGTTCACGACCGGCTACGCAAACGACCCTGCCAACGATCAGGACCTGTTCGTGCTGCCCCGGGCCGCCGGCGGATTCGGGCCGCTGCAGCACTACGACACCTCGAACGTCCCCTTCGGACGCCCCAGCTCGCTGGCCGTTGGCGACGTGACCGGCGATGGACGTCCGGACGTCGTGGTCGCACTCGATCGCGTCGGGCTCGAGATCTTCCCCGGTCTCGCCAACGGCACGCTCGGGGCGTTCACGTTCATCGCGAACGCGGACAGCTCGATCGTCGCGATCGGTCGCTTCGACAATCTCCCGGGCATGGACGTGGCAGGCATCGGCTGGGGCTCGGACACCGTCACCACCTTCTCAGGCGGCGCGGGCGGCCTCACGAAGATCGCCACCTACCCCGTGCAGCACGACGGCTACGACGACCTCGAGATCGGTGATGTCACCGGCGACGGACTCCACGACCTCGTCGTCATGTCCGGCCAGGGCCAGGCGCCCAGCTTCAGCGTCCTGCCCCAGCTCGCCGCCGGCGGGTTCGGAGCCGCGACGTCGTATTCCGTCGGCACCGGCAGCTTCATGCTGACCCACGGCATCGGGCTCGGCGACGTGACCGGCGACGGCCGCAATGACGTGGTCGCGTCCTACGGCGGCAACTCGCCGACGTCGAAGATCGCGGTGTTCGCCCAGACCGCGTCCGGCACGCTTGCCGCGCCGGTCGTGTACACGAGCTATGACATCCCGGAGCCCGTCGAGGTCGGCGACCTCGATTTCGACGGTCGCGCTGAGGTTGTCGTCGTCCACGGTGGCTGGAATGCCGTCGGGGTGTACGGCGGTCGCAGCGACGGCCTCCTCGATGCCGAGACGCTCTACGGCGTGCCCTACGCATCCCATTACAGCGTGAAGGGCGTGGCGATCGGCGACGTGACGGGCGACGGATCGCCGGACATCGTCGAGGCGGACTACAACAACGGCCTGATCCTGCTTGCGAACACGATCCCGGCGCCGAAGCCGACCGTGCCGAGCGCTCCTTCCATCCTCAGCGCGATCGGCGGCGATCGATCGGTTGCGGTGGCATGGAATGCCCCGGCCTCGAACGGTGGCACACCTATCACCTCGTACACGGCGACCGCGTCCCCAGGCGGCGCGACCTGCGTCGTGACCGTGACGTCATGCACGATCGGCGGGCTGGTCAACGGGACGACGTACACCGTGACGGTCCACGCGACGAATACCGTCGGCAGCAGCCCCGAATCCGCGCCGCTCGCGGCGACGCCACGAACCGTTCCGAGCGCGCCACGGAGCGTGACGGCAAAGGCCGCAGGGACCGGGATCACGGTGAAGTGGACCGCTCCGGCGTCGAATGGCGGCGCTGCCATCACGGGCTACCGGATCTATCGGGGTACCTCGAGCAGCTCGGGCATCCTGGTTGCCACGGTGACCGCGAGCGCCGTCAGCTTCGTCGACACGGGGGCGCCCAGGAAGGCGACGTCGTACTACTGGGTGACGGCGATCAACGTCGTGGGTGAGAGCGCGCGCTCGAACGTGGTGTCAGCCAAGCGGTGAGGCCGCGCCGCTGACGCGGAGGCGCGGGATCAGGCTCGGGATCAGGCGCCGGCGTCGAGGCCCGGGTTGCGCCGGGCGATCTCGGCGTTCAGCAGGGACGCGAAGCTCACCCACGCGATATAGGGCACCAGCAACGCCGCGGCCAGGAGGCGAACCCGCGAGAACGCGACGATGGTCGCGAGGATCGTGACCCACAGCGCCGCGATCACGCCGAGCGCGCCTCGGAGGTTGCGGCCGCCGAAGAACACGAAGCTCCACGCGAGGTTCAGCGCGAGCTGGAGCGCGAACACCGCTTCCGCGCGGCGCGTTTCCTGCTCGCTTGCCGGCGCCCGCCGCACGAGCACGAGGGCGACGCCCATCAACCCGTAAAGGGTCGTCCAGACCGGCCCGAAGACCGCGTTCGGCGGGTTCCAGCTCGGCTTGTCGAGGGCTCGATACCAGGTCGGGATGGCCCTGGCTGTCGGCACGCTGCCGATCGCCCCGATCGCAAGCGGCGCGATGAGCGCGACGCCGTCTGCTGCCTTCATCTGGTCGGCTCTTCATGTCCTTCGTGGTCCCGTCGCATCACGTCGGCCATGGTGCGCTCGTTCGCGGTTCCGTCCGCGAGGGCCTCGATGGCGCCGTGGATATCAGCGTCGGATCGATTCTGGCTCAGCTTCGTCTTCGCCTCGAGGCCGGTGATGCGCAGCTCCAGTCCCACGATCGCCCGTGCCTGGCCGGCGATGTACTCGTCTGGCGCGTCCGACAGGGCCCACGGGTCCTCGCGAACGGCCTCGTGGCGGTCCACGAGTCGCGCGACGTGGGGCACCAGCCACTCCGCGTCGTGCAGAAGGGTGACCGTACCCTGGGCCTGCACCGTCACGTAGTTCCAGGTCGGGACCACCTTGCCCGTCGCCCGCTTCTCCTCGTACCAGGCCGGTGAGATGTAGGCGTCGGTGCCGTGGAAGATGGCAATTGCGCCTGCGCCTGCGCCCGATGCCTCGAGCTCGCGCCAGTGCGGGTTCCCGCGGGCCATGTGCCCGCGGAGGGTTCCGTGAGGACCGTCGTGCCGGTCGAACAGCATCGGCAGGATCGTCGTCCGGAAACCGTCCGGGCCGTGGGTCACGAGTGTCGCGGGCACGACCGCGCACAGCTCCTCGAGCAGGGACGCGGGGTCATCGACGCGGAACCGGCCATGCGCGGGCTGGTACATGACCGGAATCTAGCGTCAGCGCGTCGTGGAGCCGATCTCCTCGCCGATTGGCTCCCCCGCGAAGGCGCGCTCGAGCGGCTCGATGTCCAGCTTCGACATCCGGAGCATTTGCTCCATCGCCCGGCGGGCCTGGTCCGCGGTGCCGGTCCGGTACATCTCGAGCAGCCGCTTCGGCGTGACCTGCCACGACAGCCCGAAGCGGTCCTTCAGCCAGCCGCACGGCCCGGACTCGCCGCCATCGGCGATCAGTGCGTCCCAGTACCGGTCGATCTCGGCCTGGTCCTCGCACTCGATCTGCAGCGAGATGGCCTCGTTGAACTTGAACTCCGGGCCACCGTTCAGGCCGATATAGGACTTGCCGAACAGCTCGAACTCGACGGTGATGACCATGCCCTCCGGACCGCTCGGCGTGTCGGCGGCAGACCGCTGGACCTCGACGATGCGGCTGTCAGGGAACAACGAGGTGTAGAAGTCGGCGGCCTCCTCGGCCTTGCCGATGTCGAACCAGAGGCAGGGTGTGATCTTGTCCATGTCGATCCTCCTGAGTGCCTGCACCCTAGCGGGCCGAGGCGGATCGCGACTTGCAGGTCCGTCCCGCAGGGGCTTGACATGCAGGACTTACGATCGGCGCATGACCGATTCAAAGGGTCCCGGACCCACCCCGGAAGCGATCGCGACCTGGATCACCACCACCTGGCCCGAGACCATCGTCGCCGAGGCAATGGGCGCCACGTTCTTCTCCCTCGACCCGAGCAGCTGGCCGAACTTCGCGACCATCGTGACGACCGATGAGCACGACATGGGCACGCCGTCGAACCTGACCGCCCGGCCGGACGTGTTCCGGCTGAACATCGGCGTCGGCAAGGCGACGTTCGAACGGCTGGCGGCCGTGTGGAGCGCCGGCGACACCGAGCCCGACCCTGCCGAGCTCGACACGCTGCTCCCCCACCCCGTCTATGCGAAGCAGCGCTGGGTCTCGATCCTCAACCCGAGCCATGCGACATTCGATGCCGTCGTGAAGCGGCTCCTCGGCGAAGCCCACGACCGGCTCGCCGTTCGCTACCCTGCGCAGCCATGACGAAGCTGCCGCAGATGGACCCGGTCGACCCGACCCCGCCCCCGCCGCTGGACATGACGCCCCCGCCGCCCCCGGCGAAGCCGCCGAGCAAGCTGCGCACGTACATCAGCATCGCGGTGCTCATCGTGATCGTCGGGTTCGTGCTCTGGTCGGTTCGTAACAAGACCGATGCGGACAACCTCAAGGTCGGCACCTGCTTCGACGAGCCGGCGGCCGGCAAGGACTTCTCGACCGTCGAGAAGCACGAGTGCACCGAGCCGCACGACGCCGAGGTCGTGTTCGTGACCGAGTACACGGACCAGAGCGACACGCTGCCGATCAAGCTGACCATGGATTCGTTCGTCGGCGACGCGTGCGTTCCCGCGATCGAGCTGTACACGGGTCGCGTCGCCGAGGACATCCAGGAGCTGGGCATGGGCTACATCACGCCCAACGCCGACGGCTGGAAGGACGGCGATCGGACGATCACATGCTACGTGTACAACCTCGACGCATCGAAGCTCACGACCTCCGTCAAGGGAGCGCCCGCCGCGTCCTGACCCGCGTTCGAGGAGCCGCCGGCTCGTCAGTCGCCGCCGCGAACCTCGAACCTGGCGAGCCGGTAGATGGCGATGAAGGTCGCGACCGCGAGGGCGATCGCCGCGTAGACGAACCCGGTCGAGCCCACGACGGACTCGAGCACGCCGGGTGACAGGGCACTCGCGATCCCGCGCACGTACTCGCGCACGCTGAACACCTGGCTGCCCGGCAGCAGCCCGGCCAGCACGCCCTCCCAGATCAGCGCATAGCCGAGCCCCAGGATCAGGCCGCGGCTGGTCACGACGCCCAGCGCCACGAAGATCGCCGCGTACACGTACGACCCGACCAGCGTCCCGACGGCCAGCGCCACGATGTGACCGGAGTCCGCGCCGGGGCGAGCCAGCAGCAGCGCGGCGATGGCGGTCGATGGCACGACCAGCGCCGCGGTCAGCGAACCGGCAACGGTGACCTTCGCGAGCACGATCGTGGCGCGGTTGATTGGCTTCGTGAGGATGTGGACGGCGGTGCCGTCCTCCAGCTCCGAACCGAGCGCCGCCGTGCCGAACACGAGCGCGATGAGCGGGAGGATGATCCGCACCACGAGCGCGTCGAGCGTCTCACCGACCGCATCGATCCCGTCGCGATTCGCGCGCACGAGCAACCCGACGAGGATCGGGATTGCGGCGAGGAGCAACATCAGCAGCGTGCGCCGGCGACCGACCAGGCCGCGGAGCGTGACGCGGGCGATGTCGAGGAAGATCATCGGCGGCTCACCAGGTACGCAAAGACGCTCTCGAGCGAGTCGTCGGTGGGGGCAACCTCGAAGAGCGTGACGCCGCTCTTCTGCGCGACGCCGGCGACGATCCTGGTGAAGCCGCTGAACTCGGCCACCTTGACCGTGAGCAGCCCGTCCTGCAGCTCCGCGCCGAAGACCGCGGGCTCACCGAGGAACGCGGCCGCGAGCCGGCGGTTGTCCGAGGAGCGGACGCGAAAGGTGTGCGGCCGATCGGTCATCAGGCGGCGGATCTGGCGGTAGTTCCCTGCCGCAGCGAGGCGACCGGCATGCACGACGAGGACCTGGTCGGCGAGGCGCTCGACCTCCTCGAGGATGTGCGAGGAGAACAGGATCGTCCGGCCGGCCGCGGCCATGGACCGCAGCAGCTCCATCATGTGCAGCCGCTGGCGCGGATCCATGCCGTTGAACGGCTCGTCGAGGAGCAGCACGGACGGATCGTGGACGAGCGCACCGGCGATCTTCACGCGCTGGCGCATGCCCTTGGAATACGTCCCGACGGGCCTGCCTGCGGCCGCGGCCAGATCCACCGTGGCGATTGCGCGCGCGGCTGCGGCGCGTGGATCCGGCAGGCGCTGGAGTCGCGCGGCGAGCTCCACAAACTCCGTGCCGGTCAGGTAGTCCTGCACGGCCTCGCGCTCCGGCACGAGCCCGACCGAGCGATACATCTGTGGATTGCGCCACGTCGGCTGCCCGCCGACGAGCACCTTGCCGGCAGACGGCCGGAGCAGCCCCGCGAGCATGTGGAGCAGGGTCGACTTCCCGGCCCCGTTCGGCCCGAGCAGGCCGGTCACCCCGGCGCCGACGGTGAAGCTCACGTCGTTGATCGCCACGACGTTGCCGTACCAGCGCGAAACCCGCTCCACGACGATGCCCGCCCCCGGCGGCGCCGGCGGTGGCGGCGTCGTGGACGGTGCGGCGGGTGTCGTGGGCGCTGGGGGTGTCGTGGGCGCAGCGGGTGTCGTTGGCGCCGAGGCCTGAGGCGGCTGCGCGGTCATACCGTGAGCCCACGGAATCGGCGGATCGACACGGCGACGGAGCCGGCAATCCCGAGCAGCGCGACGACCATGTACGCCCAGTCCGGGACGTACGGCACGATCCCGCCGGAATCGGACGTGATCGGAACGTGGAAGAGGAAGCTGTTCGTGCCCGCGAGCACGGAGCTCGGGCTGAGCAGGATGAGCCAGCGTCCCAGGTCGTCGGAACCAAGGCCCACCACGATCCCGGTGACGATTGTCGGGATGACGAACAGCGCGATGATCCCGGCGACGGCATATGCGCGCCGGGGCGTGAACGCGGCGACGGTCATCGCGAGCCCGCCGAGCAGGCCGGCCGTCAACGCCGCCTGGGCAGCCGCCTTCGCGAGCTCCGGCGCCTGGTCGAGGAAGCCCGTCGCCACATCCGTCGACAGCAGGACCTGGCCGGCGAAGAGGAGGACCTGCGGGAACAGCTGGAGCAGGAACACGGCGAGCATGAAGCCGCCCATGCGGGCGAGCGTGTAGTCGCTGCGGCGCAACGCGCGCGAGAAGTACAGCGAGAGCAGCTTGTGCCGCTGGTCGCGCCCGAACAGGTCCGGTGCCTGCGCGGCACAGAACAGGATCACGAAGATGCCGATCGAGCTCGCGTACGTCTCGAACCGGACCGGCAGCTGGTCGGAGAACCCCTCGCCGCCCGGGAACTGGCGGAGCAGCGCCTGCGCCGCGAGGATTGCGAGCGCCGGGATGGTCGCGAGGAACGCCAGCGTCAGCGGCGCGACCTTCGCGCGCGAGCCGCGGCCGATCCCCCACGTGGACCGGAAGGAGTGCCAGAACAGCGACCGGATCGCATGCGCGCGCCCGAGCCGAGGCCCCTCGTACCGACGATACCCGAGGTCGTAGATCGAGCCCGTCTCGACGGGCGCGCCCGCGCTGGGCGCGGGCATCGGCTGCGCGGTCACGCCGCCGCCTCCGTCGCGCCTGCGCCCGCGTTCGCGGGGTCGTCGCGGAACAGGTCCTCGAGTCGATGCCGCCGGAGCTCGATCCGAACGAGCGGCAGCCCGAGCTGGACGACCGCATCGCGGACCGCGTCGTACGTCCCGTCGCCCCCGAGGGCGACCAGGACGGCTCGGCCATCGACCGCGGTCGAGTAGCCCTGCTCGGTCAGCCGTGCGGCCAGGCCCGCGGCGTTCTCGTCGACCTCGACCGCCAGCGTGCCGGTACCTTCCGTGAACGACCCGAGCGGCGCCGAGCGGAGCAATCGACCGCCTTCGATCGCGACGAGGTACGAGCACACGCGCTCGATCTCGCCGAGCAGGTGCGAAGCGACGATCACCGCCATCCCGAACTCCGTGCCCGTCCGGTGCACGAGCTCGAGCATCTCGTCGCGGCCCTCGGGGTCGAGACCGTTCGTGGGCTCGTCGAGGAGGAGCAGCTTCGGGTCGTGGACCAGCGCCTGGGCGAGCTTCACCCGCTGCTTCATCCCGGTCGAGTACCCGCCGATCGCGCGGTAGCGCTCCTCGTACAGCCCGACGTGGCGCAGCACCTCCGCGGTCCGTTCGCGCGCCGCAGTGCGCGGGAGCCCGGACATGAGCGCGAGATGCGACACCCACTCGGTGGCCGTTGTGTCGGGCGGCAGGCAGTCGTGCTCCGGCATGTACCCGACGAGCTGGCGGATGTCGGTGCCGCGCGTCTGGACATCGAGATCGAAGACCGTCGCGCTTCCGGAGGTTGGCGCGACGAGCCCGAGCAGGATCTTGATCAGGGTCGACTTCCCTGCCCCGTTCGACCCGACGAGCCCGACGATGCCCGGCTCGATGTCGACCGTGAGGGCGTCGAGCGCGGTCACGGCGGCGCCGTAGCGCTTGGTCAGCGAGCTGATCGAGATGAGGGCCACGCGCGGAGTGTAGGAAGGGATCGGTACCCTGTGGCGCCATGACGACGACCACCCATCTGCCGCTCGATCTCCTTGCCATCCTCCGCGACGGCCTGTCCAAGGACGGCCCGAAGAAGCACGTCGTCATCGTGGGCGCCGGCATTGCGGGCCTCACCGCGGGGCTGCTGCTGAAGGAAGCCGGCCACCGGGTGACCATCCTGGAGGCGCGCAACCGGCTCGGCGGTCGCATCTTCACGTACCGCGGCTTCGCGGGCTCGATGTACGGCGAGTTCGGCGCGATGCGCTTCCCGCGCCAGCACGTGCTGGGCCAGCACCTGATCCACGAGCGGTTCAAGCTGCTGACGAAGTCGTTCGGCATGGAAGACCCCGACACCTTCGTCTACCTCCAGGGGAAGGGCGTCCGTCGCAGCGAGTTCACGGCGAAGACGTTCGACGTCGGCCTGCCCGACGGCGAGCGCGGCAAGGAGCCGTCGAAGCTGCTGCACGACGTGATGCAGCCGCTGATCGACCTCGCGGGCCAGCCCGGTGGCTGGGCGAGCGTCATCGCCGAGTACGACAAGTACTCGCTCCTGGGCTACCTGCTGGAGCGCGGCGTCTCCGAGCAGGCGCTGTGGCTGCTCGGGCCGCTGTTCAACATCGAAGGTCGCTTCCATTTCTCGCTCGTCGAGTGGTTCGCGCACTGGTACGACGACGTGTTCGGCGACCTCGAGTACATCGTCGCCGGTGCCGACACGCTGCCGCAGGCATTCGCGCCGCACCTGATGGACAACACGCGCCTTGGCGCCGAGGTCCACGCGATCGAGCAGCATCCCCGCGAAGTCGTGGTCCGATATCACGACGCCGTGGGAACCGAGTCCTTCGTGAAGGCAGATGAGGTGATCCTCACCGTGCCGCTCGTGCTGCTGCGGCACATGGAGATCAGCGGCCTCGACGTCGACAAGTGGTTCACGATCCGGAACGTCTACTACGGCCGCGCGCACAAGATCTTCATGCAGTTCAGCCGCCGCTGGTGGAAGGATGACTACCAGATCACGCACGGCGTCACCGTCACGGATCTCGCGATCCGGAACGTGGTGTACACGCCCGCCGGGCAGGATCCCTCGATCGACAAGGGCGTGATCATCGCCTCCTACGCCTGGGAGCAGGACTCGATGGCGTACTCCATGCTCGACGAGCAGCAGCGCATCGCGCAGGCGCTCGAGGATCTCGCCAAGATCCATCCCGAGGCGAAGGAGACGTTCGAGTTCGGCGTCTCGCACGACTGGGCGCTGGACCGGCACGGTGGCGGCATCGGCCCGCTCTTCCGACCGTACGAGATGTCGGGGCGTTTCTTCGACGACATCCGGCGCCCCGTCCATCGGGTGTGGTTCGCGGGCGACGCCTGCTCGCGCCTGGAGCGCCGCTGGATCGAGGGTGCGATCGGGTCCGGAATCGAGACGGCCTACGCGATCGACACCGGCATGCGCAACAAGCTCCCGGTGGTCGCGCCGCACCACGCATGATCACCATCAGCACGTGATCACCCTTCGCCGAGCCGACCTGAACGATGCCGAGGCGGTCGCCGACATCTTCCTCCGTTCGTTCGGTGCCACCTACGACTTCCCGCTGGCGCACTCCGATGACGACGTCCGCGAGTGGGCCCGAACGAAGCTCATCCCGCAGATGGAGACGTGGGTCGCCGTCGATGACGGCGCCGAGGACCCCGAGAGCGACGGCATGGAGCACGTCGTCGGGCTGATGACGCTCGCGCCGGGCTGGCTGGAGCAGCTGTACGTCGACCCGACCCGTCTGGGCGAAGGCATCGGCCGGATGCTGCTCGACCTGGCCAAGGAGCTCCAGCCGAACCTGCTCCTGTGGACGTTCCAGGTCAACGAGCGGGCGAGGCGGTTCTACGAGCGCAACGGCTTCTCGGTGGTCCGGTTCGGCGACGAGTCGAACAACGAGGAGCACCAGCCGGACGTGCAGTACATCTGGAAGGCGACTGCCCGCTCGGGCTGCGGGCGTCGCCCGCGAAGGAGCGGCGGGCCCCGCTAGCCGATCGTCACGGGAAGGTGGGCCGCGATCTCACGTGCCCACGCCTCGATGACCGGCCAGTCGCGGTAGTCACCGGGCGGCAGCAGGTCCTTCGACGCCGGCACGACCCGGATCACGCGCTCGGCCAGCGTCTTCGGGCCCTCGTTCGCATCGAAGGCGCCGGCGAACACGCGGTGCTCGCGCGGCACGATGACGTCGATGTGCTCCTGCAGCTTCCGCCGTCCCCCGCTCCCCGGTCCTTCGGCCGGACCGAGCGCGGATTCCACCGGGTCCTTCGCCGGGTCGTACGTGGTGGACGCCGTCAACGGGCCGCTGCTGAACAGCCAGACGGCCCGGCTCGACAGGACGCCGCGATTCGCGCGGAGGAACTCCAGGCCGCCGTCGAGCCAGCTGCCCATGTACACACCGCTGCCGATGACGACGGCATCGCGACCGCCGACCGACGGCTGCGCTGCGGCGGCCGCGACCTCCACCTCGTGACCTTCGGCCTCGAGCACGCGGCCGATCCGCTCCGCGATCCCGCGCGTGGCTCCATGCCGGCTGGCATGCACGACAAGCACCCTGGCCATGACCACACCTCCGATGGGAGGCATGGTCGGGTCGCGCGGCGGCTCGGGCCAGAGCCGGATGGACCGAAACGAAGCAGCGGAGCGCCTCAGCCGACCAGCGGATCGATCTCCCGTGCCAGCGCGACGAACGCAGCGGCATTGGTCGTCGCGTTGGCGATGACGATCCCGCCGAGCTTCGCGAGGGTTCGGATCTGCAGGCGACTGCCGGCGCCGTCCGGCACGATCCGCACGACCGGCTCCACCGTGACGATCTTCATGTTGACCATCACGTGGTCGTTCAGCACCTTGCGCAGCCGGTCGACGAGGCCCGGTTGGGCGTTGAGCCGATCGGCTGTCGCGGACGCGCTCGGATCCGTCGCCACGAAGCGCTTCCTCTGCAGCTCGATCGGGGCCGCGACGGCGCGCTCCAGCTCGAAGTCGTAGACCAGGTCGATGACCGCCATCACGACACCCGTCTGCTCGGCCATCGCCGTCAACGTCGCCTGGCGGCGCCAGGGCAGCTCGAAGGTGATCTCGGCCATGGCGACGGCGCCACCGAATGCCTGGCGCAGCATCGTCCCGCCGAGGCTCGACCGGTTTCCCGTCTCGTGGACCACGTACTTCACCGGCGAGACGGCGCCGAGGTCCTTCCTGACGACCTCTTCGACCCGGGGAGCGTATTCCGCCGGGTCCTTCTGTCGGTAGACCAGCGCGTTCGCCATGGGGTGCTCCTACATCGGCCTGAGGATCTCGACGATGTCACCGTCCTGGACAGGCTGCTCGCGCCCGACCTTCTGGCCGTCGAACTTCGCCGACGGCCCCCAGATGCGGGCTCCGGTGAAGCTTGCGGCGAGGTCGTGGTGGATCGAGTCGGCCACGTCGGCGACCGTCGAACCTGGCACCAGCGCCGCCGGCTCGGGCTCCGTCTCGCCGTTGGTCCGCAGGTAGACGCGGATCAATCCGGTCAGGCCCCACACCACCTCGCGGAACGCATCGAGCGATCCGTCATCGAGGATGGACACGGGAAGCACGCGCTCGCCCGCGAAGGCCGCCTGCATGGCTTCGAGCGCCTCGGGCGAGGACTCATCCGCGCGCGTCGCGGCGATCACGTGCGGCAGCTCGATCTCCGCGAGCTCGACCTCGCGCATGACGGCTCGCAGCTTCTGGGGATCATCGGACGGTCTCGCGCAGTAGACGATCGCGTCGGCGAAGCGGAGCACGCCGAGCAGCGCCCGACCACCGCCGCGGTCCTCGGTTGCGCCCTCGATCAGCCCGGGGATCTCCACGAGCTGCACGAGCACGCCACCGATCCGGGTGAGCGCCGGCACGGGCCGGAGCGTGGTGAACGCGTAATCGCCGGTCTTGATCTGGATGTCGGACAGGGCCTGCAGGACGGACGATTTTCCGACGTTCGGCGGCCCGACCAGCGCGATCTGCGCCGCGCCCTCTCGGCGCACCGCGATCGAGTCGCGATGGACCGCGTTCGAGCGGACACGCGTGTCCTCGATCTCCGCCAGGAGCGATTTGCGAAGGTCCGCGTACGGCCCGTTCTTGTAGTCAGGAAGCTCGTCGATGAGCTCGCGGACGACCTTGATCCGGTCCCGGCCTTCTTTTCCGACGAGTCGCCGCTTCGCCACCTGGGCGAACGTTCGATGCGGCATCGGCATGACAATGATCTCCCGTTGCTCCCGCGGGACGGCACAAGTCGCGCAGCCTTCCAGGGCGCGCAGTCATTCGTGCGTCTCGTCCCGCTCCTTCCTCCGACGCTGGTTGTGGAAGGAGCCGATCAGCCGTTCTGCTTGGAGATCGTGGCTGCCCAGTCGTCGATCGGACGGTGGGCCGGGTTGGCGTGCATGGCGTGCGCAGGGTACCTGATGGCGCGCCTCCCCTACGCTTCGCGCGTGCCCACGCCCTCGAACGTCCGGATCCGTGCCCTGCCGACGTCCGCGTTGGCGCCTGAGGATGACGCCGCGATCCGGGACCTGCTGACCGCCGCGTTCGCGCGCGATCAGCACGGCGGATTCACCTGGGACGACTGGCTGCATGCGATCGGTGGCACGCACCTGGTCCTCGAGGTGGACGGCGCGATTGCCGGGCACGCATCGGTGGTCGAGCGCGCCCTGGAGATCAGCGGCCGGCCGGTTCGGACCGGCTACGTCGAAGCAGTGGCGATCCAGCCGTCGATGCAGCGGCGCGGGCTCGGAACGCAGCTGATGCGCGCGGTCAACGAGCTCGTGCAGCGCGAGTTCGAGGTGGGAGCGCTCGGCACCGGCACGCAGCCGTTCTACGAGCAGGTCGGGTGGCAGATCTGGCGAGGGCCGACGGCCGTGCGCGTGGACGGGCGCGAGCAGCCGACGCCAGACGAAGACGGCTACATCCTGGTGTTGCGCACGCCAACCTCGCCACCCTTCGAGCTCACCGAACCGATCACGTGCGAATGGCGCTCCGGCGACGCATGGTGATCCGATGAGCGCGCTCGATGACAAGCCGATGGTGGAGGTCTACTCCCGCGAGGCGTGGCGCGCCTGGCTCGAGGCGAACCACGCCACATCGACTGGTGTGTGGATGGTCACGGCACGTGCCCGCCGAGGCCAGCACGCCGGCCTGGAATACGAGGCGGCGGTCGAGGAAGCGCTGTGCTTCGGGTGGGTCGACTCGACCGCCGGTGTCGTCGACGAGCTCCGCGGCAAGATCTACATGGCGCCGCGCAAGGCGAAGAGCCCGTGGGCCGCCTCGAACAAGGCGCGTGTCGAACGCCTGATTCGCGACGGCCTGATGCGCCCAGCTGGGCTCGCGGTGATCGAGCAGGCCAAGGCGACCGGCTGGTGGTCGATCCTCGATGGGCCGGAGCGGCTCGACGTCCCCGAGGACCTGGCGGCCGCGCTGGCCGCAGCAGGTCCGGCGGCGCTCGCAGCGTGGGAGGCTTGGCCGCCCTCCCTCCGCAAGCAGCAGCTCGCACAGCTCGCGTACGCCCAGCGAGCCGAGACTCGAGCCGTCCGGGTCGCCAGGATCGCGGACTTCGCGCGCCGAGGTGAACGGCCGCCAGCCTGACCGGCGACACTGTGCGGGTGAGTGCCACCACGCTGCGCACCGTTCGCGCCACCAAGTACGTGACGCCGTTCCGCGAGGGTGGGTCGCTGCCCGGGCTCGTCGAGGCGGACGACGACGGCCTGTACGTGGTCAAGTTCCGCGGCGCCGCGCAGGGCCCGAAGGCGCTCGCCGCCGAGGTCATCGCCGGCGAGCTGGGTCGGGCACTCGGGCTGCCGGTTCCCGAGCTCGTCCTCGTCGACATCGATCCGTCGCTCGGCGGCCTCGATGGCGATCCCTGGGTCGGCGAGCTCCTCGAGAAGAGCCCCGGGCTGAATCTCGGCCTCGATTTCCTGCCCGGCTCGCTGACGTTCAACCCGCGGGCGGACGGTCCGCCTGATCCATCGTTCGCGGCGAATGTGGTGTGGTTCGATGCGCTCGTCACCAACACCGATCGGTCGCCGCGCAACCCGAACCTGCTCGCGTGGCATCGGCGGCTGTTCCTCATCGACCACGGTGCGTCGCTGTTCATCCACCACACCTGGCGCGACGCCGACGATCACGCTCGACGGCCGCTGCCGACGATCAGCTCCCACGTGTTGCTGCCGTACGCCGGGCCGCTCGCCGGGGCGCACGAGCGCCTGGCAGCGCGGGTGACGCACGACCTCGTGCGCTCGCTCGTCCACGCCGTGCCCGACCTCTGGCTCTCGCTTCCCACGCCGATCGGCGGGCCGGACGCCCAGCGCGACGCCTACGTCCGGTATCTGCTGACCCGACTCGCTGCGCGCGAGGCGCTCGTCGAAGCCGTCGAGGATGCGCGTCTGGCCACGAAAGCCGCGTGACGTGACGACCGAGCCACAGCAGGCCTTCGAGTACGCGGTCCTCCGCGTCGTTCCGCGCGTCGAGCGCAACGAGGCCGTCAACGTCGGCGTTGTCGTCTTCTGCCGGACGGGCGCCTTCCTCGGCGCGCGGATCGAGCTCGGCGAGCGCCAGATGGCCGTCCTCGAGGCGCTCGCGCCGGACCTCGACCTCGAGACCGTCCGCGCCCATCTCGACGCGACACGCCGCATCGTTGCCGGCGAGCCCGACGCCGGTCCAATCGCCGAGATGGCCCCGCCGGAGCGCTTCCGCTGGGTCACGGCCCCGGCGAGCACGATGATCCAGCCCTCGGAGGTTCACGGCGGCGTCACCGACGCGCCGGAACGATCCCTGGACGACCTCTTCGAACGCCTCGTGCGCTAGGGGCGGCCCGTAGAAATACGCAATCGGATGCGCGGCCCGACTGCGATCATGGCGCCGTGAATTCCATCCGGCTCGCCGTCGTCGACGATCATCCGGCGATCGCGCTGGCCGTGACCGCGGCGGTTCGTGACGACAAGGGGACGCCGCCCATCGAGCTCGTCGGCGACGCGCGGACGCTCGACGCGGGGCTTGCGCTGGTCCGCCGCGAGGGTCCCTCGGCGCCGAACGTGGTGCTGTGCGACGTCCAGCTCGAAGCCGGCATCGATGGCCTCGGCGTCGTCGCGGCCGCGCGCGCCGCGGGTTGTCGGGCGATCGTGCTGACCTCGTTCGATCGGGCGTCGCTGATGCGGGCCGCGTTCGAACGGGGGGCGGCCGGATTCCTCGACAAGGCGTCCGACGTGGACGAGATCCTGCGGGCGGTCCGCGTCGTTGCCGCGGGCGGAACGGCGTTCTCGGCATCGGCGCTCGATGCGGCGCGCTCGACACCCCGGGCGCCGTCGGACCGCGAGGTCTCGGTGCTTCGCGCTCTGGCGGGCGGCGCGAGCAGCGACGAGATCGGCGCGCGCATGGGAATCTCGACCCGGACGGTGGAAAGCCATCTTCGGCGTATGTTCGACCGATACGGCGTCGTTTCCCGAACGGAGCTGGCCGTGCTCGCGTTGCGCGAGGGCTGGGTGGAGGTCGGCGGCAGCTGATGCTGGTGTTCAAGGAGCGGCGGATCCCGCCGGCGCTCGCATTCTCCGTGCTCGTTGCGGGCGCGCTGATCGTGGTCGGGTTCGCCGTGCGCTTCGTGCTCGCGATCCCGAACGAGACCATCACCGGCGAGTCGTGGTTCGGGCTTCTCGTGGCCGCCGCGATGTGGTGCGGCGCTGCGCTGATGGTCCGTCGCCGCGAGACGGTGGCCTGGCTGCTGAGCGTGGGCGCGGCGGGCCTGGCGGCATATCGGATCTACGGCCTGTTCCGAGCGCTTGAGTTCTCGCTCGGCGCCCTCGACAGCGCGATCCCGACGGTCTGGCCGTGGCTCATCCCTGTGACCCAGGGCTGCCTCGTCGCCGCTGCCGCCATCGCGGGGGCGTACGTCACGCGCCGGCGTGACACCGCCAAGGCATGGGTGCGCATGGGCATCCCGATCGTGGCCGCGCTTGGCTTCATCGGCGTCGTGATCGCGGCGGCCATCGCCATCCTCACGACCAGCGACCTCATGCTGAGTCGCGACGGTGGCCGCGCGGCGCTCGTGTTCATCGTCCTTGCCGCACTCGTCGGCGCGGGCCGCGACCTCGCCGGCCCGATGAGCCGTGCACAGGCAAACCTGCTGAAGCAGCCGCTGACCCGTCGCGGCGCCACGATCACGATCTTCTGGCGGCTCCTCCGCGACGAGCTGTTCCCGTCGGCAGCGGAGGAGCGCCGCGTCGCCATCGAAGAGGAGCGCGCACGGCTCGCGGCGGACCTGCATGCGCTCGTGCTTCCGGAGCTTCGTCGCGCGGCCGCCGCCGCTGAGGCAGCCGGCAATCCCGACGACCCGGTGCACGCGAACCTCCGCAGCGCCCTCGCCGATGTCGAGCAGCTGATCCAGGGCCGCCAGTCCGTGGTGCTCGAACAGTTCGGGCTCGGCGCGGCGCTGGAGTGGCTCGCCGAGCGCGTCGAGGAGCGCAGCGACGTCCGGGTGACGATCGAGGAGGCCGATACCTCGTGGGTTGGCGTCGGCAATCGCACGCTCACCGAGCACATGGCCGCCGCACGGCAGCGCGCCGCGTTCCGGGTCGCGCTGCTCGCGCTCGACAACGTGGTGCGCCACGCGGGCGCGAAGACCGCGACGATCCGATTCGGCGCGGCGCCGCGTCAGTTCCTCTCGGTCACCGACGACGGCACCGGCATGGGCGCCGGCGCAGGCCGGGCAACGCGTCCCGGGCGTGGGCTCGCGGACATGCGCGCCGAGGCCGTCGCTTCCGGTGGCGCGGTCGAGATCAGCTCATCGCCCGATGGGACGAAGGTCGAGATCGCGTGGGGACCGCGCGATGCGGGACCTCACGGAACGGACAGTGCGCCAAGCGCTGCTGTCCATGGAGGCGACGGCCAGCGAGCCTGAACCCGGACGCGGACCGCTGTTGGTCGGCTAGGCGCCGGCGTTCCTCGCGAGGCGCTCGCCCGGCATCACGCTGTGGCTGCCGCCGGCGCTGTGGCTCGCGCCGTTGCGCTCGACCGGCCGGCTCGTCGCGACGCGCGTCAACGTGCGAGGGCTCGACCCGGAGCCCGAGCTCCGGCGGCTTCCGCCGTGCGCAGCGGGTGCTCCGTGCGCCCCGCCGGTCGGCCGTCGCGAGCCCGCGGACCGTGCGCCGCCGCGGGCACCGCCTCGGTCGCCACCGCGATCGCGGCGGATCTCCTTGATCGGCTCGGCCTTGAGCGTCCGATCGATCTCGAAGCCCGGGATCAGCTCGTCGGGGATGCGCATGCGGAGCAGCGCCTCGATGTCGTTGAGGAGGTCGAGCTCGTCGATACAGACGAGCGAGATCGCGTCGCCCTGCATCCCGGCGCGGCCCGTTCGGCCGATCCGATGGACGTAGTCCTCGGGCACCGTCGGGAGCTCGAAATTGACCACGTGCGGCAGCCCGTCGATGTCGAGGCCGCGTGCCGCGACCTCGGTCGCGACGAGGATGTTGACGCGGCCTTCCTTGAAGTCGTCGAGCGCCTTGATGCGCTGGCCCTGGCTGCGGTCGCCGTGGATCGCCGTCGCGCTGATGCCGTCACGCTCCAGCTGCTCGGCGAGCCGCTGCGTGCCGTGCTTGGTCCGAGCGAAGACGAGCGCGCGATCGATGCGGCCACTGCGAATGAGGAAGCTCAGGAGCTCGCGCTTGCGATGACGGTCGACCGGCATGATCGACTGGCGGACCAGGTCGATCGGCGCGTTGCGGCGCGCGACCTGGACGTGGGCCGGATCGTTCAGCAGGGTCGCGGCCAGCTCGCGGATCTCATCCGAGAACGTCGCCGAGAACATGAGGTTCTGCCGCTTCGCCGGGAGCAGCCCGATGATCTTGCGGATGTCGCGGATGAAGCCCATGTCGAGCATTCGATCCGCCTCGTCGAGGACGAGGATCTCGACGTTCCGAAGGTCGATCTTGCCCTGCTCCTGGATGTCGAGCAGGCGCCCGGGCGTCGCGACGACGATCTCGGGACCGGCGTGGAGCGCCGCGAGCTGCGACTCGTAGCCGACGCCGCCGTAGATGGTGGTCGACCGGACGGGCCGCGAGCGGCTGTACGCCTTCACGAACTCCTCGACCTGGAGCGCGAGCTCACGCGTCGGGGTGAGGACGAGGGCACGGATCGGCAGGCCGCTCGAGATCTGCGGACGGACGCCCATCCGGCTGCGTCCGCGGCCGGAGCCGCTCTCGCGGATCGGATGGCGCGGCGTCGGCCGGTTCGAGTGCAGCCGCTGGAGGATCGGCAGCACGAACGCCGCCGTCTTGCCGGTGCCGGTCTGGGCGCCGGCGAGGATGTCGCGGCCCGCAAGGATGTGCGGGATCGACTGTGCCTGGACGGGCGTGGGCTCTTTGTAGCCCTCTGCCTCGACGGCACGAAGGAGCTCGGGCAGCAGCCCGAGAGATTCGAATGACATGAAGCGGCTCAGCTCCTGACGCTCGGCCCACCCGTGCCGCTATCTGCAGCCGGGACCGGTCAGGGCGAAGTGGTTGTTTCTGCTGTGATCTGGGCTGGTCTATCCGACCGGAGCGCTGACCGGAGCGCTCATTTCCGCATCTCGGAAGAAGACTCTACCACGCCGCGCCCGCGGTTGCGACCAAACGTTCGATGCGGGTGACGGGGCGGGGCGGTTGCGGGGCGTTGTCGTCCTCGATGTTCACGCACTGATCTCTTTGGGCGCTTCGGGGCAAGTAGCATCCTGGAATCGCGAGCGGGGCCTGACTTCTACGCACGAATGCTGCTGCGCGGGCTTCTCGCTCCGTCGATCTGGCGTGCGAAGGGTTGGAAATGATCATTGGGTGAACTCCCGCGCGGCCACCGGCCATCGCGCCCACAATCAGCGGCCATGGAGGACCCGCGATGACCCTGGAGCACGACCATTCGGCGCACGACCATTCGGCGCACGAGCACGCTGACGAGCACGAGCACACTGATGAACACGAGCGCGTTGACGAGCACGAGCACGGCAACGAGGAACACGACGATCACGAGGGGCACGGCCACGGCGGCCATGACCACTCGGGTCACGATCACGACCACAGCGGCCATGAGCACGTGGCGTACCCGGACGCGGTCGCGAGCTTCCGCGCCGAGAAGGACGAGTACTTCAAGGACGCCCACGACTCGCCGATCCCCGTCGCCGAGCGCGAGGCGTTCGTCGGGCTCCCCTACTTCGCCGTCGACGAGTCGCTCCGCTTCGAGGGGCTGACGCTGGAGCCGTACACCGGCAGCGAGCCGACGCACTTCCAGATCCCCACGTCGGACGGGAAGCTGCGCGATGCCAAGCGTGCCGGCGTCTTCCAGTTCGACATCGGCGGCACGACGCACCGGCTGACCGGCTACACCTTCGCCAAGGGGCCAGCCGAGTCGGTGTTCGTCCCCTTCCAGGACGGCACCACGGGACAGGAGAGCTATGGCGCCGGGCGCTACATCGACGTCTACCCCGAGGAGGACGGCACGTACGCGCTCGACTTCAACCTCGCGTACCACCCGTCGTGCGTCTACGACGCGCGCTTCTCGTGCCCGCTCACGCCGGCCGAGAACCGGCTGCCGATCCGAATCGAGGCCGGCGAACGGCTCGCCGCCGATCATTGACCCCGACGCAGCGCGGCGCGATGCAACGGGCCGGCCCAAGGGCGTGTTGAGGTGACCATGCGAACGATGAGCCAGGATCGACTTGCCCTCGGCGCGGCGCTCGTGACGGTCGTGCTGTGGGCCTCGGCGTTCGTCGGCATCCGCGCCGCATCGGTCGACCTCGGCGCCGGCGCGCTGGCGCTCGGCAGGCTCGCCGTCGGCTCGATCGCCCTCGGGATCGTCGTGCTCATCCGTCGGCCGGCGTGGCCGACCCGTCGCCAGCTGATCCCGATCCTGGTGAGCGGCGTCCTGTGGTTCGGCGTCTACAACCTTGCCCTGAATGCCGCGGAACGGGACGTCGACGCCGGCACCGCATCGATGCTTGTGAACGTCGCGCCGATCATCGTCGCGATCCTCGGCGGGCTGTTCCTGCACGAAGGCTTTCCGCCCCGGCTGCTGATCGGCTGCCTGATCGCGTTCGGCGGCGTTGCCGTCATCTCGTTCGCGACGACCAATGGCAGTCCGGGCACCGGGACCCTGATCGGGATCCTGCTGTGCTTCGTCTCGGCGGTCGTCTATTCGATCAGCATCATCGTCCAGAAGCCCGTGCTGGCCACCGTGCCGGCGCTGACCGTGACGTGGATCGCATGCGTCACCGGCATGGTCGTGTGCCTGCCCTTCCTGCCGCAGCTGGTCTCGGAGGCGAGCGCGGCGCACCCTGTCTCGCTGGCGTGGATGCTGTATCTCGGCCTCTTCCCCACCTCCGTCGCGTTCACGCTGTGGGCCTTCGCCCTCGGGCGTTCCACCGCCGGACGACTTGGCTCGCTGACCTATCTCGTGCCGGCCGTGGCGATCTTCATCGGGTGGCTGCTGCTCGCCGAGGTCCCGGCGCAGCTGTCGTTCGTCGGTGGTGCGATCGCGATCGGCGGCGTCATCTTCGCCCGATCGAAGCCGCGCTCGAAGCCGGCTCCAGCCGCGGCACGGCCGGCGCCGGCCGAGGCCTAGCCCCTAGAGCTCGACACCCTCGCCGAAGCGCCCACGATAGTCGACCGGGATCAGCGGCTTCTCTGCGCGGACCTTCAGCTCCTGGACGGCCCACGAGTTGCCGTCGGGGTCGTCGAAGCCGAAGAACGTGCCCCCGTCGCGCTCGTCGAACACCATGATGTCGCTCACCGCGACGCCTCGATCGAGGAGCTCCTGGCGCGCTGCGCGGGCATCCGGCACGACGAGCTGCACGCCCTTGAGGGAACCCGGCGCCATCTGGCTCTGCGACGGCAGGTCGCCGATCACGATCGAGCAGCCCGAGCCCGGGGGCGTCAGCTGCACGACATGCATGTGCTCGTTCCGGGTGTCGTGGTCGAGGTGGAATCCGACCTGGTCGCGGTAGAACGCGACGGCACGATCGATGTCCGAAACGGGAACGATGATGACTTCGAGGGTCCAATCCATGGACCGCATGATCGCAGTTACCCGGCGACCTCGCGCCACGCGCCGCTCTCGAAGATCCACGTGTCGCCGAAAACGGTGTTGCCAAGGAAGCCACCGAACATGACGAGCTGCTTCCGGACGGGATCCCAGGCCGCGGCCTGACCGTTCCGAGCCGACGGTGCCGCGCCGGCGAGCACCGTCCAATCGGCGCCTCCGGTCCACTCGTACATCGAGAAGTGGTTCTGGAGTCCCCCGCCGTCGATCAGATAGGGGTGCTTCGGGCCCTCGACGAACCGCTGGAGCGGGCTGAACGATGGGCCGCCGTCAGCCACCAGCTTCCAGCGGGTCCCGGTCCAGCCCCAGAGCTCGGATGGATAGAGATGGTTCGAGGTCTCGGCGTCCAGGTTCACCGCGAGCACGAGCAGCTGCTCGAGCGTCGCGTCCCAGGCCATGTAGTTCGCGACCCGGCCGGGGATGCCCTTGGTGTCGAGCTCCGTCCACGCCGTGCCGTCCCAGGCCCAGGTGTCGTACCTCGTTCCGGCGTCATCCACGCCGCCGTACAGGATCATGCGTTTCGAGGTGGGGTCGTACGCGGCCGCGGCGTGCGCCCGCGGCGAGGGGCCGTGCGCCGTGACGTCCTTCCAGGCGGTCCCGTCCCACTCCCACGTGTCCGTGAGCACGGTCTGGCCGCTCCGGCCGCCCGACAGGATGACCACGCCGCGATCCGGATCTGCCACGAAGAGCCCGTCGTCCCGCGCCCTGGGACCCAACGCGGTGACCTTCTTCCACGCGGTGCCATCCCACGCGTCCATCGCGTTGCTGGGGCCGGCATTGGAATCGCCGCCATACATGAGGATCGTCTGGCTGGTCGGATCCCAGGTCATCGACGCCGACGAGCGGGCGATCGGTGCATAGGCGGCCGATGCCGCCGGTGTCGCCACCGCGCTCGGGGCGGTCGCGGATGCGGCAGCCGATGGCGCGCCCGTCGCGGGCCGCGTGGTCGACGCCGGCGTGCCGCACGCCGCCACGAGCGTGGCGACGAGCGCGAGGGAAGGCGCCAGGGGCGATCGATGGGGACGCATGCCGATATCGGAACATACCGTGCCGACAAATTTCGTCAAGTCGCCACGCAGTCGCGGACGCGCGGCCGTGACCCTCAGAGCCGGCGCTCGGCCGCCCCGATCGCCTGCGAGCCCCACCATGCCAGGTCGTACGCGGCCGCCTTGCCGCTCGGGTAGACGACGCCCGCCTCGGTGTCGAGTCCCTTCCGCCAGCCGCGCAGCACGAGGCCGACGAGCACGGCGAGATCCCAGGTTTCCCGCCACGCGTCGTCATCGGCAAGTCCCGCGGCCACGCGATACCGCTCGAGCGCCTGCTCGGGCGGCATGCGGAGGCTGGCCACGTTGCACACGAGGAACCAGCCAAGCTCGACCGCCACGGGCGCGACCATCGTCATCTGCCAGTCGATCATCCAGGCGGTGCCGTCCTCCCCGATGCCCACGTTCCCGAGCTTGAGGTCGCCGTGCAGCCCGACGTTCGGGAGGCGCCCGAGTGCAGCCATGAGCGGCGCTGGGTCATCCGACAGGCGCCGGAGCAGGTCGCGCACCGGCGGCCGCACGAGTCGATCGAATGCGTCCCACCCGCTGAGGAAGCGTGCGCCGACCGGCAGCCCGGCCGCGTGATATCGCTCCGCAGTCGAGCGCGTCAGCAGCGTCACCCGGGTCGTGAGGTCCGTCCACGGGAATGGGTTGGGCACCTGCTCGTGCCACGGCTCCCGGTGCAGCGCGGCGAGCGCTGCGAGGACCGCATCAACGGCCTCGTTCGCTACCGGGTGCTCCCAGCGGAGGAGCGTCCCGGTGAGGTCGGGCATGAGCTCCGCGACGAGCTCGCCGTCCCGCGCCACCGCGAGATGCGGCAGCCGAACCGGCCACGGGAGCGCGGGCCGGGCGTTGGCGAGCAGCGCCTCGCGCAGCTGCGGCACGTCGCCGGTAACGCGGGCGATCCAGTCGAGCGCGAGCCCGTCACGCTTGATGACAAACCGGGCGCCGTCGCCGCGGACGAGCCGCGTCAACCGAGCGCCGGACCAGCCGTCATTCGGGAACTCGGCCTCTTCAACGCCCGAGAGGCCGTGCTCCGCGAGCACCTCGACCAGCGGCGGGTAGTCGGAGGTCACGCGGTAACGGCCTGAAGCTCGTGCCGGCTCAGCAGGGCGCTGGGACGTCCGTGCTCCCGTCGGCGCCGTCGTCCATGTACACGACATGCGAATCCGGGCAGTTCCGCGTGAGGATCACGACGAGCGGCTCCGTCGCGGACGCGTTCTCCTCGACGTGGACTTCGCCGGCTGGGATGTACACGAAGTCACCGGGTCCCGCGCTCATCTCGTGTTCGAGCCCGGTCGGGCCCCACGTGTAATGCGCCTGCCCGGACGCGATGTAGATGCTGGTCTCGCAGGGCCCGTGGTGATGGATCCGGGTCTTGCCGCCGGGCGCCGTCGTGACGACCGATGAATACAGGTTCGTCGAGCCGGCGACGGGCGCGGACACGGCGATCGCCCGCTCCATGTCCGTGTTCTGGCCGGTGCCGCGCACGAACTCCGCGGGCTGGATGCGGCGTGCCATCAACGCAGCCTCGCGTGCAGCGCGTCCAGCTGCGCCGGCGTGACCCCGGCGGCCGCGAGATAGCCCTCGACGCTGCCGTAGCGCTCCTCGATCGTCGCGACGACGCGGCGCATGCCGTCGGCGGGGGTCTGGCTCAGCTTCTCGCGTCGCTTGCGCTCGGCCTCCGTCGGCGCGTCGGTCAGCCACTCGCCGCGGGTGGCCATGAGGATCGGACCCGACAGGCTGTAGTCCTCGCCGATCACGTCCAGGGACACGCCTGCGAGCCGAAGCAGCAGGGCCGACACGAGGCCCGTGCGGTCCTTGCCGCCCATGCAGTGGATGACCACGGGTCCGTCGGCGCCGGCGACTGCTCCCAGCGCGCGCCCGAACGCATCGCGATTGCGCTCGAGGAACTCGACATACGACCACGCGTAGTGGTCCGCGATGTCATCGACCGCATCCGCGTTCCGATTGAGCTCGCGCCACCACTCGGGTTCGCCGTGCATGGAGCCGCCAAGGACGGAGACGTTCACGACCTCGATGTCGCTGTCCCGCGGCGGGTCATCTGCGATCTCCTCGGGCCAGCGGAGATCGACGATCCGCACGACGCCGTGCTCCGCGACCGACTGCCAGCCGGCCGGTGTCAGCACGCCCACGTTGTCTGAGCGGATGATCCGACCCGGTTGCGTCGTACCGCCGTCCTCGGTCGGGAGCCCGCCGAGATCACGAACGTTGACGCAGCCGTCCCAGGTGACGGCGCGCGAGCTGGTGCTGTCGATCACGATCGTCCGATGGTAGCGTCAGGAGGTGGACCTCCCGAACCTGCCCCGTGTCCGGCTCCTCGACGGCCCGACGCCGCTCCAGCCCATGCTCGGGCTGTCGCGGGCACTCGGTGACCGCGCCGAGCTCTGGATCAAGCGCGAGGACCTCGGGCCCCTCGCGTTCAGCGGCAACAAGCTGCGCAACCTCGAGTTCCTGCTGGGGGCGGCGATCGACGAGGGCGCCGACACGGTCATCACGTCGGGCCGCCGCTGGTCCAACCATTGCCGCCTGACCGCCGCCGCGGGCGCGAAGCTCGGCCTGCGCGTCGAGGTCGTGGTCAGCGGGCCGCCGGTCCCCCACTCCCCGAACCTCCGCCTGATCGAGGAGCTTGGGGCGACGATCCACCAGGCGATGACCGGCGATCGAGACGAGCGCGCGGTGCTCGTCGAGCGCGCCGTCGATGCGTCGACCGCGGCTGGGCACCGAGTGCGCGTCGTCCCGGTCGGCGGCTCCGAGCCTGCCGGAGCGTGGGGCCACGTGCTTGCGGCGCTCGAAGTGGCCGAGCAGGCCGCGGCCGCCGGGTTCGTGCCGGACGCGATCGTGCTGCCGACCGCAACCGGCGGCACCCAGGCGGGCCTGCTCGTCGGGGCATCGCTCGGGCCGGCCTCGGCGCCGCGCATCCACGGCGTGGTCGTCGCGAAGACCGCGCCGGAGCTTCGCGCCGTCGTGGAGTCCCTCGTGCGTCCCCTCGCCGGCATGGCCGGCATCAGCGCCCCGCTGGATCGCATCGAGCTCGACGCATCGCAGCTGGGTCCCGGCTACGGGGTGAGGACCGACGCCGCGGAGGAAGCCACGCGCCTCCTGGCGCGCTCCGAAGGGATCCTCGTGGATCCCGTGTACACGGCGAAGGGCCTCGCCGGGCTCATCGCGCTCGTGCGCTCAGGCGCGCTCGATGGCCGCCGCGCCATCTTCTGGCACGGCGGCGGGTTGCCGGCGCTGTTCGAGGAGCTCGACGCCGGCGCGGCGAAGGACTAGGCGGTCCGGCGGACCCGGACCACCGGGATCGTGCGCGAGGTGATCTGCTCCTCGTACTTCCCGAACCAGGGCAGCTGCTCGACGTGGCTCGCCCACAGTCGATCACGCTCCGCGCCGGTGACTTCCTCGGCGGTCGCCTGGGACGTCGTGCCTTCAGCCTCGAACGTGACGGTCGAGTTCGCCTTGATGTTCGCGACCCACGCAGGGGCCTTGACGTCGCTGCCGCCGTTCGTGCCGGCGATGACGTAGTCGGCGCCGTCCTTCGAAGCCGTCACGATCGACCGGCGCTGCTCCCCGCTCTTCGCGCCGGTCGTCCACATGATCCCGATCGGGTGGCCCTTCAGCGGACCGTCGCTCGGGCGGCCGCCGTTCGCGCGGACATCCGCGATCAGCTGGTCTTCCCAGGGATTGCCTTCAGCCATGTCGTCTCCTTGTATCGTTGCGCACGCAACGATATCGCGGTCGTTCTAGGTGCGCATGGGCTCGTACCATCGCCCCATGGTGACCTCCGGCGCCGCAGGCGGGATCTCCGACTCGACGCCGTTCGACCCAGCGGGCTCGCAGATCCGGTGGACCGAGTTCCCAGGGACGTCGCCGGCACGGGTCTTCGTCCACGGCCTCGGGTCGAACGGGCTGGCGCTCTACGCCCGGTACATGGGCCGGCCCGAGCTCGGTGGCCGGCGTTCGATCGTGCTCGACCTCCCCGGCCACGGCCTCAGCGACCGACCGATCGACTGCTCGTATGACCTCGATGCCCACGCGGAGGCGGTTGCCGCGGCATGCGGCGCCGCCGGCGTCGACGGCATCGACCTGATCGGCCACAGCCTCGGCGGCGACGTGTCGATCGTCGTCACGGCGCGGAATCCGGGCCTCGCGGCCCGGCTGGTCATCTCGGAGGCGAACCTCGATCCCCTGCCGCCGTCACTGACCGAGCGCCAGAGCCAGGCGATGCGCGCCGTGCCCGAGGCCGAGTGGGTCGCCACGGGCTATGCGCGGCTGCTCGAGGAAGACCCAGGGTGGGCGGAGACGATGCGGCTGTGCGCGCCGTCTGCCGTGCATCGGAGCGCGGTCGGGTTGACGACGATGACCCGCCCGACGACGCGCGAGCTCTTCGCGCGGATGTCGATCCCGCGGACGTTCATCCACGGCGACCGCGGTGAGCCGTTGCTCGGCGCCGATCAGCTTCGCGCCGCGGGAATCGCGGTCACGACCGTGCCCGACGCGGGGCACATGATCATGTTCGACAACCCGGAGGGCTATTTCCGGGCGCTCGTCGACGCGCTGGCGTACGACGGCGCCCGATAGGCGGGCTTCCCCTCCAGGCAGGACTACCCCTTCGCGAGCCAGGCGCGGACGTCGTCCGCATGGTCCGCGAGATGGCCGGAGAAGTCGCTCTGGACCTCGCCCGCGGTGTCGCGCCATTTGAAGTAGCCGGGTGTCTCGGTCTCGGCGATGAATGCGTCGGCGGGCACCGCGGCGACCGCAGCCTTCAGGCGTCCGAAGCTGCCCGCATAGTCGTCGAGCAGGTCCTGCGCCGAGCGGCCCACATCCTGGTCACGGAACCAGCCGTTGATCGGATCGTCCTCGTCCATTCCTGCGGGCCATGGCGCCGGCGGTCGCGGTGCACCAGCGGCAGCCGCCTGGAGCCGCGACGTCGTTCGGTTGCGCCACGCCAACAGGTGGCTCACCAGGTCGCGGAACGACCAGTCGCCCATCGGCCCGGGCTCGTCGCGGCGCGCCGCGGGCACCTCGTCGACGAGCTGTCGCCACGCGGCCTCGTCGGCGTCGATCCGTCCGAGGATGTCGTCCTTCACCGTCGTCATCGGGGCACTCCTGCTGGGGTTGGAGTGACCGATGATGTCACAGACACCGGTTACGTCAAGGACAGCGGTTACGTCAAGGACAGCGGTTACGGCTTCCGATGGAAGATGCCGGTGGCATATGCGGTCGACTGATCGAGGTTCCATATCCAGACGTACACGTCGCCAGCCGCCTTGCCCGGAATCGGGGCGTCGCCGCAGATCACGGAACGGGGGTCGGGCACGGACGCCGACGGGATGATGTGGTCGGCAATGGTCGAGAGGTTCGCTTCCATCACGAGGCGCACATCGGTAGCAGCCGGCAGCGGCTGCTTCAGGTCTGCGCGCCACCAGACCTGCGTCTCGCTCGAGAACGTGTCGGCGAGGCCGCTCAGGGCGCAGCCCTCGCCGACTGCCGTCCCGAACGTCACCTTGCCGGTCACGGAGCCCAGGACCGTCGGCAGTGGCGACCCGGAGGCGACCGGCGTCAGCCGGGACGGCCGGGGTGTCGGGGTCGCCGTCGGGTCGTAGCGGGTGAAGGAGCCGGACGACAGCAGCTCGGTCTGCGCCTCGTTCCAGATCTCGAGCCGGTAGACGCCCGTCTGGTAGCCGGCCACCGGCCC
Source organism: Candidatus Limnocylindrales bacterium (assembly GCA_035248345.1). Lineage (GTDB taxonomy): Bacteria > Chloroflexota > Limnocylindria > Limnocylindrales > CSP1-4 > UBA5189. The sequence goes on along the minus strand of DATFHO010000075.1, from coordinate 12,351 downwards.
TCCGCCACAGAACCTGGCCCAGGCCCCGACATCAGGATCCGGCGGAACCTCCTGCCGATCGATCTCGACGTTGTCGTGCTTCTCGATGATCACGACCGTCGCGTCCGCGGCGACAACGTGCTCCATCTCGGCCTCGTAGTAGACCTCGACCGCAATCGTGAAGCGCGTGCTTCGCTTGTCCAGGCCACAGCTGGAGCTGTCCGCCTCCTCGCCGAACACGACCTGGCCCTTCGCAGCGTGCGGTGTCGGGCGCGGCGCCAGCGTGACCGGCGGGCGGGTGCTGGCGCGGGGCGTCGGCGTGGAGCCACCGCCCCCGATTCCGGAGCTGTTGAAGAACCGCAGCGCCCAGAAGATCACGAAGCCGATCGTGATGATCGTGCCGAGCTTGGGGCGCCGGCTCGGGCGTTCGAACCGATCGTCCGTGGCGCTCGGGGGAGCGGCCCGGCCTCCCACCGTGGCGGGTCGGCCCGTCGCGATCGTGGGCCGCGGCAAGGGCGCGCTGCCGACGACCGGCCGCGTCGCGGCCTTCGCGGGCCCCGCACTCGCCGCCGGAATCCCGCCCCCGGTCGTCCCCATGGTCGACAGCCGGTTCGGCGTCGCCTGGTTGGACAGCACGTTCGGCGCGCCGACCGGTCGAGCGGACGGTTGGGCCCGGAGTCGTCGGCGCGGCTGGTCGGTCATGCGCGCCGCCACTGTATGCCACGGGACAGGGGCCCTTGCAGGGGGTGCGATGATCCGCGCATGGTCGAATACGGCGGTGCCGTCAACAATGGGCCTGGCGGCCAGGTCGCGGGCTCGGGCGGCGCAAACGCGCCGCATTTCGGCGGCTCGAACGACGTGTTCGCATCGATCGGGCACGTAGTCAACGACGCCACGAGCTGGGCGGCGTCCCTGCCCTTCGAAGCACAGGTCGCCGGGATCGTCCTCTTCTTCCTGGCGCTGATCGTCCTCAAGCGCGCGTTCTAGGTCAGACTCGGCCCTTCGCGAGGTCGATCAGGCGGTCGAGGACACGCTCGCCGCCGGCGCGCAGCCCGTTGTGCAGGTACTCGTTCGTGATCCACGGCTTGCAGCCCCGGATCTGGCGTGCCGCCTCGACGGCGAACTCACGGACGACGTAGGGATCGTCGTAATAGATCGTCGCCGCGACGGGCACCTCGTTGCGAGCGAGCTGCTCCGGGTCGTACAGGCGAGGCCAGTCCTGCTCCGCGAGGATGTCCGCGGCCGCCGCGTGCGATCGAAGCTCGCCGTAGTCGTCCCACATCCAGCGGAAGATGTGCTCGCCGGTGAACCACAGCTCCTCGCGGTAGGACTCGGGCAGCAGTCGATCGCCGGACCAGCGCGTCGCGCCGCCGTCCGCGTAGCACGCCTCATGGAGCGTGGCGTAGATGGGGTTGCGGGCAATCCCGAAGCCGGGCTGGATGTCGTGGAGGAACGCCCGCGACGGGAACGGCAGCTCCAGGACGTGGTGGACGGCCTCGGGGCCGGCACTGCCGCCCAGCCCGTGGCCCAGCTGGAGGAATCGCCGCGATGTGAGCCGGTCACCGTTCGGGAGGCGGATGTCCTCGTTCTCGAGGCGCGCGACGATGTTCCGAACGCGGGCGCGGTCCTCGGGGTAGCGCTCGAAGTACGCGAGGTTGCGTTCCACCTGCCTGGCGTAGGTCGCGGCGTAGACGTCGTCGACCGGCCGCCCGACCGGCGACAGGCCACCCGTCATGTAGACCTCGCGCAACGCGTCCGGGAAGAACGACAGGTAGCTCATCGAGCAGAAGCCACCGAAGCTCTGGCCGAGGAGGCTCCAGCGATCGACGCCCAGCTCGTTCCGGATGAGCTCCGCGTCCTTCACGATCGAATCTGCGCGAAAGTGCGTCAGGTAGGCCGCCTGGGCCTCCGGGGTGTCACCGGGAATCTCGCCGACCGGTGTCGATCGTCCGGTCCCGCGCTGGTCCAGGAGGAGCAATCGGTAGTCCTTGAGCGCCCGCTTCTGCCAGCCGTAGGGCTCCGCATCGGGCCGCGTCGCCTCGAAGCCCGGGCCGCCCTGGAGGAAGAGCAGGTACGGCTTGTCGAGCCCGTCGGGCGATGCCGCCTCGCGGGTGAAGACCGTGATCGACGGACCGTCCGGGTTCGCATGGTCCAGCGGGACGGTGTGCTCGCGCTCGGTGAGGACGAGGCCGGGGACCCGATACGTGACCGGCGTCATCGGATGCGGCCCTCCCGCAGCGCCGCGATCGACTTCTCGATGCGCCGGGCACGCGTCTCGGGATTGTTCGTGCCGGTGACCTGGAGCGCGTGCCAGCTCTTGTTCGAGTACGACAGCTTGTCCCAGGTCGCTTGCGCGGCCGGGTCCCGGGCGAGGGCGGCAGCGAGCTCCGCCGGTACGTCCACCGTGCGCGGCGCCGTGTCGAGCTCGAGGTCGACGTCGACCTCGTCGCCGCCCTTGACCTTCGCAGGGCCGCGATGCTCCGAGCTCACGCCGATCATGTACTGGCCGCCCATCACCGCGATCGTGTTGCGGTACGTGTAGCCGTTGATCGTTACGTTCACGGGCGGACGCTTGCCCGCGCCGAGGGCCGTCACCACCTCCTCGGGGATCACGAAGCCCATTGCCGTCGCACCGGTCTGGAGGATCGTCGTTCTGAAGCGCATGCCGGCACGATAGCCGCGCGGGCCGCCCCGCGATGCTCGCGCCTATGCGTGGAACGCCTCGAGCGCCTGGCGCTCTCGCTCGACCTCGCGGCGATCCCCGGCAGCGATGTCCTCGAAGGGCTCGACGACGATGCGGTCCTTCACGAGCGACCACCCGGCGACGACCCGGCCGTCGACGAGGACCGTCCCCACCGAGAATGGGTTCTTCGTCGAGAAGACGCGGCCGCGGTGCACCTCGGGCAGGATGCCCGTCCGCCTGGCGTGTACGAGGAGGTTGGCATCCCAGTGCGGCAGGAACCGCACCGGTGCGGGCGTCGTCCCGTCCGGGAGCGGCGCGCCTCGGAGATCGATGAGGGGCTTGCCGCGCTCGTCCGCGTACTCGACGAGGTCCAACCGCGTGGCGGCTTCCTTCACGGTCGCGACGCCGAGGCCGGCCCAGTCGGCGATCTCCTTCACCGCGGCCGGCCCGAACGCGCCGAGGTAGGTCGATACCAGGAAATCCAACGCTCCGGGCTCCGTCGCGTCCTCCGGTCCCACCCACGCGTCCGCCAGGCCCAGCCGATCCGCACGCCTGCGCTCCCACGTGCCCGACGGCGGTACGCGCACGAGGTCCACCCAGAGGCTGAGGCTGCCGACGAACCCGCTCGCCACCTCGCCAAGCTCCTTGACAGTGCGTGGACCCTCCGCCAGCGCGGCGTGGAGCTTCGCGGCGCCGGCTTGGATGACGTCCTCGTCCGGCAGCGCTCGAATGCGCGCGGCCCACTCCCGGCGCGATCTCCGAACGCCGACCGCGAACTTCCAGAAGTTCCGCCGGCTGACCATGTGGATCGTGGTCCGCATGAGCGTTGCCTGGACGATCGAGCGGTCCTCGAGGGCGTCGGTCAGCTCCTCGCGACGGAAGCCTTCGACGCGCGTCCAGAGCCCCACGTAGCCCGATGGCGCGTACTGCGTCTGCAGCCCGCCGATCCGGTCGGCGACCTCGGCAATCGGCAGGGTCGTCCGCTCGAGCAGGAACTGGCGCGCCAGCAGTGCGCGGTTGCGCTCGCGCTGGGTCAGGACGCGGGGCGGCGGCGCGTCGGACGGCATCGTGCAAGTGTGCCGCGCACCGAGCGGCGGCTTGGTGGCACAGTTGCCCGGTGACGGCAGTCGTGTGGTCCCCGGCGACGAAGCTCCATGTGCCCAAGGGCGAGGTGTGGGTCGGGGTTCCGGACCCGGGCGACGAAGTGCCCGAGCGCGTCGATGTCATCGTCGCCGCGCTTGCTGCCGCTGGTCACGCACTGGTCGAGGCGGTGCCGCACGATGATTCCGTCCTCGCCGCCGTGCACGATCCGGCGTTCCTCGAGCACCTCCGAACCGTGCATGCCACGTGGATGGCGTCGGGCATCCCCGAGCGCGTCGGGCAGGATCGAGTCGTCCCCTACATGTTCGCGACCGGCGCGATGCTCGACGGCCTGCCGGCTCGAATCCCCGTCGCGGTACATGCGCGGGCCGGACGGTACGCGTTCGACACGATGACGCCGGTGGGGCCACATACGTGGTCGTCCGCGCGCGCAGCGGTGGACTGCGCCCTGACGGCCGCCGATCTCGTGCTCGGGGGCGCACGTTCTGCGTATGCTCTGTGCCGGCCACCGGGGCACCACGTGACGCGGTCTGCGTACGGCGGCTCCTGCTACCTCAACAACGCAGCGGTTGCGGCCGAGGCGTTGCGGCGAGGCGGCCACGAGCGAGTGGCCATCGTCGACATCGATGCGCATCACGGCAACGGCACCGCGTCGATCTTCTATGACCGGGCGGACGTGTTCTACGGGTCCGTCCACATCGATCCGGGTGCCGGCTGGTTCCCCCACGTCGTCGGGTTTGCCGAGGAGACCGGCACGGGGGCGGGCGCCGGCACGACCCTGAACGTGCCACTCCCACCGGAGACCGCTGACGAGCCCTGGCTCGCGGGCGTCGCGCGGCTCGCGGACGGGGTACACGCGCATGGCGCGACTTCGCTCGTCGTGTCCCTGGGAGTCGATGCCGCGACCGACGACCCCAACTCGCCGCTGCGGATCACGCAGGATGGCTACCGCCGCGCCGGCGACCTGCTCAGGAGCCTCGGCCTACCCGCGGTGCTGGTGCAGGAGGGCGGCTACCACCTGCCGACGCTCGGCAGCCTGGTCGCAGCAACGGTGGCGCCGTTCGACACGTGACGACGCGCGAGCCGCCGCGGTCACGACGGCTTGCAGTACTGGTTCCCGGGCGACGCGGTGCAGTCGATGAAGTCCCACGGGTATCCGCAGTCGACCGCCGCCGCGTAGGAGCTCTCGTCGTTCATCTCGCCGCTCGTCGCCCATGCGTGGGAGATGTGATAGCGCCGGCCGGTCACGGCCTTCACGGTGCCGTGCGCGTCGACCACCACGACATCCAGTCCGGCCCGGTGCGCCGTGTAGCCGTTGGGCCAGACCACCGGCAGGCCCGCGAACCTGGTGCCGCTTGCTGCGTCGGTGAGGAGCGTGTCGGTCGTGCCCGTCTCACCACCCGCAAAGCACGCGATGTCGTCGGTGCGCAGCTGCACGGGCTCGCTCAGGGCACCGCACCCGGCGGCGAGGGATACCACCGCGAGCAGGATCATCGGGCGGCGCATGGTCCGGTCAGGGTGGTCGTGAACCGGCGTCGTGTCGTTGCGTGGTTTCCCGGAACGGTCAGAGCGTGTTGAGGAAGCGGTAGACGGGCGCGGCCTTCGCGTAGGACGCCGCGAGCTTGTCCGGCAGGTCGGCGGACATGACCTCCGCGTCCGAGAGCCGCTTCCCGAACACGACGTCCTTCCACCGGAACATGTCCGCGAGCGGGTGATCCTTCGGGAAGCCGTACGGCACGCGCTGGAGCATGTCGTGAGTCTCGGGGCCGCCGAACTCGGCGACGAAGCCCGGCTCGTACAGCGCGGCACGCACGGTCTCCGGCTCCTCGAGGACGGCCTGGCGGAAGGCGTCGAGCTTCGGCTTCTCCATCCGCCACATCCCGCCCCCGGCGTACATCTCGCCGGGCTGGAAGTGGAAGTAGCCACCGTTGCCGTGCGCCCGCTCGTCGTGACCGCCGCCGGCTTCGACGGCATCGTCGCCATCCCCGCCGGCCCACGGAAACGTGGCGCCAAGGTGCGTCTTGTACGGCGACTTGTCCTTGCTGAAGCGGGTGTCCCGATAGATCCGGAACGGCGAGCGCTTCGGGTCGGCGAGCATCGGGACGCCACGCGCTGCGAATGCGTCCGAGAGCGCCGCGATCATCGACTCCATCGGTTCCTTGAGCAGCCGCTCGAACTCGGCCTTGCGTGGCTGGAACCACGCGCGATCGTTGTGCTGTGCGAGGTCGGCGAGGAACTGGATGGCTTCGGACGTGAAGCCCGTGAAGGTGGACATGCGGGCGAGTCTACCGACGCGCCCTCACCTGCCAGTCACCTGCGGATCATCGCGCCATCACCGGCCGATCACATGCCGCGACGACGTCAGGTGAAGTCGCGCCGGCCGCGGAAGGACTCGCCGACGTCATCGGGGTAGAAGGTGGCCATGGAGCCCTCCTGCGCTGCCATACAGCTGGCATCGTCGGGTGGCAGTGTCGCGCCGGGACGCGTAGAGTGCGACGACACCATCGACCTCGGCCCCGGGCCTGTGCGGCCCGCGATCGTTCCGGTTTGGAGGACTTGATGACGCAGAAGGTTGCGCTCCTCGTCGGCACCCGCAAGGGCCTGTTCGTGCTCGACGGCGATGCCGATCGCGACGAGTGGGACGTCCGCGGCCCGCTGTGCGACGGCTGGCCGATCCACGACGCGATCTACGACAAGGCGTCGGGCGCGATCTACGCGGGCGGCGGCAGCAACTGGTACGGCCCGGCGGTGTGGAGGAGCGATGACCTCGGCAGGACGTGGTCGCACTCGAGCGAGGGCATCACGTACGGCGACGAGGGCGAGAAGGTCGCCACGATCTGGAGCCTCGCCACGGGTCCGGGCGATGCGATGTACGCCGGCGTCGAGCCGGCGGGCCTGTTCCGGAGCGCGGATGGCGGCTCGACGTGGCAGCACGTGGAGGGGCTCACGAACCATCCGAGCCGGGCCGAATGGCAGCCCGGCAACGGCGGCCTGATCCTCCACTCCATCGTGCCGTCGCGCGATGATGCGGACCGCGTGTGGGTCGGCATCTCGTCGGTCGGCGCCTTCGAGACCCAGGACGGCGGCTCGTCCTGGGAGACACGGAACAAGGGCGTCCGCGCCGGGTTCATGCCGGAGGGCCAGCAGTACCCGGATTTCGGCCAGTGCGTGCACAAGCTCGTGATGGCGGCCGACGGCGGCGAGCACCTGTACCAGCAGAACCACTGCGGCGTGTACCGCTCCACCGACGGCGGAAAGCAGTGGGAAGAGGTCACGTGGAACGGCCTGCCCACCGAGTTCGGGTTCGTCATGGGCGCCCATCCGCGGGACCCCAGGACGGTGTGGACGATCCCGCTCACCGAGCCGCAGGACGGCCGGATGATGATCGACGGCCACGCAGCCGTCTGGCGCACCCACGACAACGGCGACACCTGGATTCGCGCCGACGACGGCCTCCCCAAGGACGACGCGTTCGTCGGCGTGCTCCGCGAGGCGATGGCCGTCGACTCGCTGGATCCTGCCGGCGTGTACTTCGGCACCAGCACAGGCCAGCTGTACGGGAGCCGCGACGAGGGCCGAACGTGGAAGCTCATCGCGGACAACCTGCCGGCGATCTGGTCGGTCGAGGCGGCGGTCCTCGACTGAGCCGCGCGACCGCACCCGAGACCGACGTGGCGCTCGTCCACCTGCCTCGCTCGCTCGTCGCGCTGTTCCCCGGCACGCCACGCCGCATCGAGGCGACGGGCGCGACGGTTGCCGACGTGATCGATGATCTCGATGCGAAGGTGCCGGGGATCCGGAACCGCATCGTCGACGCAGGTCCGACGATCCGGACGCACATCAACGTGTTCGTCGCGGGCGAGCGTGCCACGCTGGCATCGCCGGTCCCGAACAATGCCGACGTGCACGTGATCCCAGCCGTCTCGGGCGGCTGAGCGAGCCGAGGAGGGCCGATGGAAGAGCGAATGGTGTCGATGCCGGGAGAGGCGCCTCCGGTCGCGCACGCCGATGCGAACGTGTCGACCGGCAGCCTGACCGACCCCGGGGTGCTCCAGATCCTGAGCACGGAGCACTGGAGCCTGCTCGCGGCGCGGTCCCTCGTCTACAACGAAGCGTTCTCACGCGCCGGCATGTACCTGTCGTTCCTGTCGGCAACGGTCGTTGCCCTTGGACTCATCGCGACCGCGACGGGCTTCACGGACGGCTTCCTGATGATCACCACGGTGCTGCTGGCGATCGACCTGTTCATCGGCTACGCGAGCCTCGGACGCATCGCGTCGACCTCATCCGAGGACATCAAATTCCTCCAGGGAATGAACCGGATTCGGAACGCCTACGTGCAGATCGCTCCGGCCGTGGCGCCGTACTTCCTCCACGGACATCACGATGATCCAACGACAGTGCTCGGCGTCTACGGACCCGTGGAGGCAACCACGGTGAGCTCGATGCTCCATGGCTTCACGACGGTGCCGGGCATGATCGGCGCGATCAACTCCGCGGTCGCCGGCGCGCTCGTCGCGGTCCTCACGATGCTGGCGACGCACAACCCGTTGCTGGCGGGCATCCTCGGCATCGTCGTCTTCCTGACGTCGTTCATCGGATTGACCGTCGTCACGATGCGGATGATCCGCCGGTTCTGGGCCAGCTTCGAGGTCCGATTTCCCAAGGGCTGAGGCCGGCTCGCAGCCTCGGCGGGCTAGGCGATCACGACCTCGAGCGGGATCGCGCGCCGGACGGAATCCGCGACCGGGCAGTGGTCGACGGCCCAGTGCGCCAGCGCCTGGATGGTCGCCCGATCGAAGCCGCGAGCCGTGATGGACACGACGACGCGCATCGAAAGCGCCCCTGCGGCGACACCGGAATCGATGCCGAGGATGCCCCGATCGTCCGACTCCGAGTCGACGGTGACCTCGACCTCGCCGAGCGCGAGGTCGAGCGCCGCCGCCCGGATCCCGATCAACGAGGCGACACAGGATGCCGTGGCCGCCCGGAAGAACCAGCCGGGAGAAGGCGTGTGCGCCGAGCCGCCGATCCCCTTCGGCATGTCCGTCGTGAGCTGCTCGCCGCCCGGCCCGTCGACCTCGACATGGAGGCCTGACCCCAGCCGTGCACGGGCATGTGAATCGCGGTAGCGGGCCTCGTCGGGGTGCTCGGTCAGGTAGGCGGTCGCGCCGAGCACGGCGTCGCGGACCGTGGTTTCGCCCATCGATCAGAGCTCCTTTCCAAATCGGTCGGACGTCCCTGCGGTGTAGCCCCGAGCTGTCCAGAACGCGCGACCGTCCTCGTTCGCGCGCTCGACCATCGCGTTCGCCCTCGGCGCGCCGAGGACGGTGAGCGCCGCCTCGATCTGATCGAGCAATCGCGACGCGATCCCCTGCCGCCGGTGCGTCTTCGCCGTCGCGAGGTGATAGATCCAGCCGCGGCGGCCATCCCAACCGCCGAGCGCGGACCCGACGATCGTGGTCCCTTCGACCGCGACGAGGACGAGCCCGGGGTTCCGCCGCGCCATCCGCACGAGGCTGCGGTCGTCGTCGCCGAGGCTCGCGATGTCCGCTTCCTTCCACAGCTTGCGGAGCGCGTCGCCATCGGCCGCGCGGAGCTCGCGGATCACGACCTGCTTCTGCGGGATCGGCTTCGGGGCCTTCCGGGGAGCGACCGGGGTGCGCGCGGCCGCGGGCGTGCGGGCGGCGCCGTCCTTCCCGCCGGAAACGATGCGGAGCTTCGGCTTCGGTGGCGCCGGTGCCTCCCCCGTCCGTGCCTCCGTCATCGCCGCCTCCGCGTCATCAAGGGTCGCGAACGGCCCGCGCGCGAGCGGAAGGCCGAGGCCGTCGGTCTGCTCGGCGTCGAGCACCATCCAGCCGCTCGATGACTGCTCCACCGTGAACCGCCCGTCGACCGAACGGTACGTACCCGCCCGTTCTCGCTTCAGGGCGTCGGGGGCCGGCTCGGGCTTGGGCTTCTTCGGCACGGCGAGAGCCTAGTACGATCCCGGCGTGGATGACCCCAACCTGGACCCCCGCGAAGCAGCGCGTGCGAAGCGTCGCGACCGCGACGCCGCGGCGGAAGACCGCGTCCTGATGCAGCCCGGCATGGGCAAGGTGTTCAAGCAGATCCAGGATGCGCAGGCAAGGGCCGCGAACGAGCCGGTACCCGGGCGGCGCCGCAGGAAGAAGCCCTAGCGGCCAGCGAGCCGGCTACCTCGGCCAGCCGCTTCCGCTGCCCGCTGCGACCTCCGCGCGCTGCTACCGCCGCCAGCCCCGGCGCGGTTGCGCCTCGTCCTCCGCCTCGGGGTTGATCAGCTTGTCGATCTCGGCGCGGAACGCCTCGACCTCCGGCTTGTCGCGCAGCCAGATCAGGTAGCCGCGGTCCCGGCGCGAGATCTCGCCGATCGACCAGCCCTCGTAGATGCCGAAGTCGAGCTTCGGCCCGAACGGGCGGCCGGGTGCCGGGCCCATCGCACCTGTCCAGAACGGGCGGGTCGGGTCGTCGCCACCGAACGGCGAATCGCTGGCAGAGGCTGCGGAGGCCGTGGCGCCCGTCGAGAGATCGAACGCTGCGCGTCGCGCGGCGTCCTTGAGGACCTCCCATGCCTCGTTGAGCTCGCGCATGCCGTCGAGGCCACGCAGTCCGACCAGGTCGGGGTGGAGCCGCCGCGCCCGTTCGACGTAGGCGGCGCGGATCTGGCGCGTCGATGCGGATTGAGGCACCCCCAATACCTCGTACGGGCTGCGCTCGCTCACGGTCGGCTGTCGACGCCCTCCCATCGACGGTCGACGACGAGGTGCAGCAGGCTCGGCTTGTCAGCGACGAGCGCTTGGCGCAGTGCCGGCTCGAATGCCGCGTCGTCCTCCACCCGGACCCCGCGAGCACCCATCGACCGCGCCGCGGCGGCGAAGTCGATCGGACCAAGGTCGGTGGCGACTGCGGAGCCGCCTGGGCGACGATCCTGGTAGGTCCGGATCATCCCGTAGGCCTGGTTGTCGAAGACGAGGATGATGGTGCGCAGGCCCATGCGGACCGCCGTCTCGATCTCGGCGAGCGTCATGCCGAGGCCGCCGTCACCGACGAGCGCGACAACGGGCCGATCGCGATGCACGAGCCCCGCGGCGATGGCGGCGGGGAGGCCGTAGCCCATGGCGCCGGATGTCGGCCCGAGGAACGTGCCCGGCCGGCGGAAGCGGAACCCGCGGCCCGCCCAGCTGCCGAAGCTCCCCGCGTCCGTGGTCAGGATGCCGTCGTCGGGCAGCAGCTGGCGGAGCGTCGTGATGACCTTGCCGGGATGGACGCCGGGTCCGGTCCACGGGTGCGCATCGACGACCGTCGCCGCCTCCCAGGTCGCCTTGTCCTCGGCGTTTCGCGCCGTCCGGGCATTCGCCGACGCGGCATCGAGGACGCCGCGCGACTCGAGCCGCTGGACGGCCGCGCGCAGGAAGAGCCGCGCGTCGCTCGTGATTGGCATGGAGGGCGCGGGCACGCTCCCCGCCGGCGCAGCGGGCGCGATGTCGACATGCGCCCAGCGCGTGCTCGGGGCGGGCACGGTCCACCCGAAGGTCGTGATCTCGCCCAGCCGGCACCCGATCACGAGCATCGCGTCCGCGCTCGCGAGGCGCTCGCGCACGGTCGACGGTGACCCGTAGCCGGTCATCCCGAGGTACAGCGGATGGTCGTTCGGGATCACATCGCCGCGGCGCCACGACGCGATCACGGGCACGCGAAGCAGCTCGGCGAGCCTGACGAGATCGTTCGACGTCCGGGCACGCAGGACGCCCGCGCCGGCGAGGATCACCGGCCGCTCGGCGCCGGCGAGGAGCCGGAGGACGTCGCGAACCTGCTCATCCGTCGGTCGCGGGGGCGGCACCCTGGTCAGCGTCGGCTGCTGCGCGGGCTCGACCATCGCATCGAGCAGGTCTTCCGCAACCGACAGGACCACGGGCCCGGGGCGGCCGTTCACGGCCTGATCGACCGCATCGACCGCAGCCTGCGCCGCAGATGGAACGTCCGTCGGTTCGCTCGCCCACTTGGCAAGGCCGCCGATCGTCCGGACGACGTCGATCTCCTGGAAGCCCTCGCGCCCGCGCGCGGCGACCTCGACCTGGCCGACGAACGCGAACATCGGGCTCGAATCCGCGTACGCCGTGTGGATGCCGATCGCGAGATTCGAACCGCCGACGGCGCGAGTCCCGATGGCCGCGGCCGGCCGGCCCGTCAGCTGGGCGTGCGCCTCGGCCATGAACGCGGCGGCGCCTTCGTGCCGCGTCGCGACGACGTTGATCCCCGCGCCCTCGAGCCCCTCGAGCAGTCCCAGGAAGCTCTCACCCGGTACGGTGAACGCCCAGCGCACGCCGGCGCGGCGGATCGTGTCCGCGAACATCCGACCGACCGAGACCGGCTGCGCGGGGGCTGCCGCCTCCTCGACGGGTGCATCGGCCTCGGCGGGCGCGTCGGATTCCGCGGCTGACGGCGCGTCGCTCGAAACGTCGGTTGAATCCGCTGCCGGCTCGTCTGCGTCGGCGGCTGACACGTCGGCGGCGGGAGCGTCGGCGAGCGCCTCGGCGTCGATATCCGCAGCTGGCTGGGGCTCCGCGTCC
>DATFHO010000074.1:0-114562 GCA_035248345.1 Candidatus Limnocylindrales bacterium | reverse complement strand
AGGTCCGCCCCGAGCCCCGCTCCGATGGTGACAAGCAGGTCGAACGACGGCTGCGCCAGTCCGCGTTCGATCCGAGACACATGCGCGTGATCGATGCCGCATGCTCTGGCGAGCCCTGCCTGCGTTATCCCTGCTTCGATCCGGAGCGCATGAATCTGCTGACCAACGTACTCGCGAACGCGGCGTCGCCGACGAGTCAATTCGCGGATGCCAATCGGGCACGAGGCATTCATTGACTGACAGTCAACAATCCGAGGCTTATCGGTCGCTTATCCGAGCCCGAGCGCCCATGCGCGCCCATTCGGTGACTGGCAGTCAACCTTCGTGCGTTTAGCGGGCCCCGTGATGCCGAAACGCGCGGCAACGCTCGCAAATGTGACTGGCAGTCAACGCTCGGGCGACCTGCTGGCCCTACGATGCCGAAACGCGCGGCAACGCTCGCAAATGTGACTGGCAGTCAACGCTCCGCGATCGACGCGCCCGGCGGCGCGCGGCGAGACCCGAGGAGCCCGCGGAGGCCGGCTACCCCAGGCCCAGCAGGTCCTTGAGGTCGACGCGGCCGTCGTGGGAGTACACGTTGAAGCCGTCGCCGCGGAGGAAGCCGACGAGGGTCACGCCCAAGCGGTCGGCGAGCCGGACACCGAGATCCGAGGGCGCTGAGACGGCACAGATGATCGGGATGCCCGCGACGGCGGCCTTCTGGACGATCTCGAACGAGACGCGGCCCGAAACCATCAGGATCCTGTCCCACAGCGGCAGCTCGCGCGCGAGCACCCGCGAGCCGATGAGCTTGTCGAGCGCGTTGTGGCGGCCGACGTCCTCGCGGATCGCGACGAGCGAGCCATCCGTGTTGAAGAGGCCGGCGGCATGGAGCCCGCCCGTTCGTTCGAACGCGGCCTGGGCAGCCCGCAGCTCTCCCGGCAGCGACGTGATCACCGCGCGTGAGATGACGGGCAGACCTCGTGGCAGCGGCTCGCAGCGCACGGCAACGTCATCGATCGAGGCCTTCCCGCAGATGCCGCACGAGGCGGTCGCCACGAAATTCCGACGCGCGACCGACGATGGATCGAAGCGCCGCGCCAAGCGCACGAGCACGGAATCGTCCGGCTCGGCCATGACGCCCGGATCCCCGTAGGAAACGCCGACCACCGAGTTGCCGGCCAGCAGCCCTTCGGACGTCAGGAACCCGAGCGCGAGCTCTTCCTCGTGACCAGGCGTCCGCATCGTGACCGCGACCTGGACCGGCTCCTGGCGAGGGCCGGCGGCGCGGATCTCGAGCGGCTCCTCACCGACGACGAGGTCATCGCGGATCTCCAGCTCGGAGCCGCGGACCGCGATGACCTTCGTGCTCGTGATGTGCCGCGTCGGAAGCGCGGGGTCGAGCTCGGGCGCGGGGTCGAGCTCGGGCGCGGCGGACATCGATGATCGGGCCGGAGGCGGCGCGAAGGCTCGGTCAGGCGCCCGCGGGGTGCGGGTGCGCGTGCGACGTGGACGCGTGGTCGGCGTGGTCGGCGTGCTCTCGCGCGTGTCGCTCCTCGTCGCGGATGCGCCAGCGCTCGCGATCGGCGTCCGTGTAGATGCGGGCCGGTGGCTTGCGATCGGGACCTTCCTCGACGTCGCCGCCGACGGCGACGATCAACCGTTGCGACACCAGCGCGATCTCCGCGATCGCAGCCTCGAATGCCTCCGAGTTCGCGCGCGAGGGTTTCTGAAATCCGGTGACCTTGCGCACGAACTGGCGCGCCGCGGCCTCGACCTCGCCGGTTGTTGCTGGATCGTCCTCGTGACGTAGGTTTCGAATGCTCCTGCACATGCGGGGAGCGTACAGCGGCGGTCGAATTCGGCGGCGCGCGGCGGCACCAGGAGCAGGCACGCGGGGCGCCAAGGAGGCGCCAGCAAGCAGCGCGACCGCGCACGGAGACGTGCCAACTGCAATGCGGGTGTTATTCGCCCGCGGCCCGAGTGGGCGATGATGATCGTTGCGACACGGTCTCGAGGAGGCGCCCAGGTTGGATCCCGTCACAACCGCACTCCAGCTCGGCTTCTACGTGCTGTTCGGCGTGAGCGTGTGGCAATACATGCGACGCCGCGGGCAGCTCGAGCTCTCGGTCGTCGCGATCTTCGGATCGATTGCCGCACTGTTCTTCCTGACGTTCCTCAATGCGCTGTGGCCGCTGATCGGCGTCGTCGCGCGGCCGCTCCTGATCGCGATCCTGTTCGCGCAGCCGTACCTCGTCGTACGGCTGATCGGCCAGATCAAGCCGGTCGCAGCGCTCCGCACCCGCATCGCATTGCTCGCATCCGTTGCGTCGTGGACCGCGGTTGTCCTGCTGCCGGCGGCCGTGCCGGCAATGAAGGATGCGGGAGCGGTGTTCGCGGTCTTCTCCTTCGCCGCGGTCGAGGTCGTTGCAGCGACCTGGTTCGCGCGGCACAGCCGCCGCCGATTCGGTGTTGCGCGGGTTCGGCTCGCGTCGGCAGCCGTCGCCACGGCCCTCTTCGGGATCAGCATCCTGATCGCCGGGATCGCGTCGATCGGGCGCGCTCCGAACGCGCCGGCCGCGGACTCGCAGACCGCCACGCGGCTCCTCGTGCTGTTCGCGACGCTCGGCTACCTCGGGGCGTTCGTGCCGCCGCGGTGGTTCCGGCGCTTCGTCAACCGCGCAGCGTCCTACGAGCTGGTCCGCCGGCTCGTCGCCCCGTCGCTCGACACCACCGCCGGAAGCCTGTGGAACGACCTTGCGTCGACAGCACGCGAGATCCTGGGCGCATCGCGCGTCACGATCCTGTCGGCACACGCGCCCGAGAGCGCGACCGCCGTCGCGGCTGCTCCCGAACGGCCGGCTGAAGCCGAGCATCCGGATGTCGAGCCGTTCGATCCTGCCGCGGTTCCCCTCGCCGTCGTCGGCGATCCTGCGAAGTCGGCAGACGCTGCGCGCGAGGGCTTCACGTCGACCGTGGAGCTGGAGATCCGGCCCGGCAACGAGCACAGCGAGCGGCTGATCGCGATCGTCGAAGGCCGCCACCTCTTCGCCGATGACGACCTCGCGCTCATCGGTGAGCTCGCCGGCCTGACCGCGCACGCGATCGATCGGGAGGAGATGCTCATCGGGCTCGGGCAGGCCCGCCGGGAGGCGGACGAGTCGCGGACGATTCGGGCGAGCGAGGCGCGGTTCCGTGCCCTGCTCGATGCGGACCCGAACGCGATCCTGGCGCTCGACGAAGAGGGCCGCGTGACCTGGGCGACGCGTCAGGCGGGCGCCCTGTTCGGGTGCGAGGTGGACCGATTGATCGGGACGCCGCTCGGCGATCTCGTCGCGCTGCACAAGGACGAGGCGACGATGCCCGTCGGCGACCGCCCGACACGATCCGACACGACCGGCCGCCGCGTCGACGGCACGCATTTCCCGGCCGAGATCGCGCGGTCGTCGTTCGAGCTCGATGGACGGCCCTTCCAGGTCGCCGTGATCTCGGATGTCGCGTGGCGCCACGAGGCCGCGCAGATGCGCGACCGGTTCATCGGGGTCCTGTCGCACGAGCTGCGCACGCCGGTGACCTCGATCTACGGCGGGAGCCAGCTCCTGCTGGGTCGCGGAGATCGCCTCGATGCCGAGACGCGGACGGAGCTTCTCACCAACGTCGCGGCGGAGGCGGAACGACTCCAGCGGATGATCGAGAACCTCGTGGCCCTTGCACGTATCGAACGCGGCGGCGAGTTCGGCGGCGCGCGCCCGGTCCTGGTCGACCGGATGATCGCCCAGCTCGTCGAGCGCGAGCGCGGCCTCTGGCCCGACGTGACGATCGAGATCAAGCCGGGCCGCCCGGTGCAGATGGTTGCGGCGGACGAGGAATATCTCGCCCAGATCATGCGCAACCTGCTGTCGAACGCGGCCAAGTACAGCGGCGCCGGCTCCCGCGTCCAGGTCAGCGTCGAGGATGGCGAGGGCGAGGTGATCGTCCGGGTGCAGGACGACGGGCCGGGCCTCGGCGAGGAGGACGCCGATCGGCTCTTCGCGCTCTACTACCGCTCGGCTCGGCAGGCGGCGGCGGCCCCGGGCGCCGGGATCGGCCTGTTCGTGTGCAAGGAGCTGGTCGACGCGATGGGCGGCCGGATCTGGGCAAATGACCTGCCGGCGGGCGGTGCGGAGTTCGGATTCACGATTCCGGCATACGACGAAGAGGCCGAGCTCGACGACGACACGGGCGACGTCCACGCGGACGGCATGCTCGCCGCGCCGGCGCCTCCGGTCGCGGTTTCCGCCGCGGCGGATCCGGTTGCCGCCGCGACGCCGAACCCGCCCGCGAACCGCGAGCCGGCAACGGCCTAGGCGCACCCGCCGGCGACTGGCCTATGCGCGCCCGCCTCCAGCGGCCCGCGCGCCCACCTCAAGCGGCGCGAATCGCGCCGTGAAATGCCGGAGCGCCGGCGGCTCGTCGACGATCCGCACCCCCCGCAGGTCCTTCGCTTTCGAGGCGACGAAGCGGACGACCTCGATCACGTAGTCGACGTGGCTCTGCGTGTACGTCCGGCGCGGGATGGCGAGCCGCACGAGCTCCATGGCCGCCGGCGCCTCGGTCCCGTCCGGGTGCCTCCCGAACATCACCGAGCCGATCTCGCACCCGCGGATGCCGCCTTCGCGGTACAGCGCGATCGCGAGCGCCTGACCCGGGTACTCGAGCGGCGGCACGTGCGGCAGCAGCCGCCTGGCATCCAGGTACACCGCGTGCCCGCCGAACGGCTTCACGAGCGGCACGCCTGCCGCATCGAGCGCCTCGCCGAGGTACGCGGTTGATCGGACTCGGTAGCGGAGGTAGTCCTCGTCGACGACCTCGCGGAGGCCCTGGGCGATTGCCTCCAGATCGCGACCGGCGAGACCGCCGTAGGTCGGAAATCCCTCGGTCAGGATCAGGAGGTTCCGGCACTGCTCGGCGAGCCGGTCGTCGTTCAGTGCGAGCCAGCCGCCGATGTTGGCAAGGCCGTCCTTCTTCGCGGACATCGTCATCCCGTCGGCGAGCGACGCCATCTCACGGACGATGTCCGGGATCGCCCTGTCGCCCTGGCCGGGCTCCCGCAGCTTGATGAACCACGCGTTCTCCGCGAACCGGCACGCGTCCAGGAACAGGGGCACCCCGTGGCGGTCGCAGACGGCGCGAACCGCGCGCAGGTTCTCCAGCGACACCGGCTGGCCCCCGCCCGAGTTGTTCGTGACCGTGACGAACACGACCGGGACCCTCCCCGCGTGCTCGCCGATGAAGCGGTCCAGTGCCGCGACGTCCATGTTGCCCTTGAACGGGTGCTCGGCGGTCGGGTCGCGGCCTTCCGGAATCACGAGGTCGACGGCCTCCGCGCCGGTGGCCTCGACATTCGCGCGCGTCGTGTCGAAGTGCGTGTTGTTCGGGACGACCTTGCCGGGACCGCCGACCACGGAGAAGAGGATCTTCTCGGCGGCGCGGCCCTGGTGGGTCGGGATGACATGACGGAACGGGAACAGCGACTGGACGCTCTCGAGGAACGCGAACCACGACGGCGAGCCGGCGTAGCTCTCGTCGCCGTGCTGCACGGCGGCCCATTGGTCGCGCGACATCGCGCCGGTGCCAGAATCGGTCAGGAGATCGATCAGGACGTCATCGGCGTGGAGGTTGAACAGGTTGTACCCGGCTGCGTCGAGCGCCGCATCCCGCTGCTCGATCGTCGTGAGCCGGATCGGCTCGACCGAGTGGATCCGGAAGGGCTCGATGATCGTGCGCCAGCGGTCCACGGTTCGAGGATACGCCGCGCCGCGTGCGCGAACCCGTGCCGAACGGCCCGCCGGACCGTCAGTCGATGCGCCAGTACACCCCGCCGCCGGTGAAGCAGTGATGCAGGAGCATGCACAGGCCCTTGGTCATGTCCCAGGTGCGGCCCGCGACGTACGGCCCGCGGTCGACGACGCGCGTCGTGACGGTGTAGCCGAGGTACTTGAAGGTGACGACGGTCCCGCACGGGAGCGTTCGGTGAGCCACGCCGACGTCATCGGGCTGCATCCCGTCGGCACCGAACATCCCGCACGCGCCGCCGTGGCCCCAGAAGCCGGGGCCGTACCAGCTGATGTTGCTGTCGAGGTGCCAGATGTACTTGATGATCGCCTGGGCCGCGGGCAGCGCGGCATCGGGCCGGCCATCGAGGATCGCGGCCGCGACCGCACGCGGCTCGCGGAGCAGCGTATCGGCTGCGAGGCTGCCATCGGACGCGTAGGACGGATCGAGCGCGTATGTCGTCATCGACTTCGCCGACGGATCGATGCCGATGGCCGTGAAGGCCGATGCATCGATGGTTTCCGGTGCACTCGGGGTGCGGGATCCGGCAAACCCGGGGAAGACGATCGAGGCGAGCACCGCGATGAGCGCAGCGCGCGCGACGACTCCATTGAGTCGCACGTCTGGCGCCACCATACCCCAGCCGGCCGGTTTCTGGGCGCCACAGGGGCCCACCAGGTTCGACGGGGAGGCGTTGCAGTCCCATGACGGTCCGCTCCCCGGCTACCTCGGCGGCTCCGTCGGCGGGTCCGTCGGCGGATCGCTCGGCAGCTACCTCGGCGGGTCCGTCGCTCGCGACGACCCGGACGATCGAGCTCGACCGACCGATCGACTTGCGGGCTGTCCTCGGTCTGCTTGCGCGCGGCTCCGGCGATCCGACGATGCGAGTCGCGGCCACGGCGGCGATCCGGGCATCGATGACGCCCGACGGGCCGGGCACGATCGACATCCGCGAGTCCGTGGCCGCCTCCGCGTCCGGATCTGCCTCCGGCTCCGCGGCCCGGGCTCGCATCCGGGCCGAGGCGTGGGGGCCGGGCGCCTCCTGGCTACTCGACCGGGTCCCGGCCCTGCTCGGGTTCGACGACGACGACACGGGTTTCTCGCCGGCACTGCATCCGCGGGTCGCCGCGCTCGCGCACCAGCAGGGTCGCGTGCGGCTGGGCCGGACCGGCGCGGTCTGGGAGGCATTGCTGCCGGCGATCCTGGAACAGCGGATCACCGGCACCGAGGCGTGGCGCAACTACCGGCGCCTCGTCCGTGCCCACGGCCTCGCGGCGCCCGGTCCGCACGGGCTGCTCATCGCGCCGACGCCGGACATCGTCGCCCGCCTTCCGTCCTACGCGCTGACCGCCCTCGGCATCGAGCCACGACGAGGATCGCTCCTTCGACGCATCGCCCTGGAGGCGCCCCGGTTCGAGGCGCTGGGAGAGGCGGCCCGCCAGCCCGGCGGCGGAGGCGCGCGGGCGCGCGACCTCGAGGCGGCGCTGCGCCGGCACACCGGGATCGGCCCATGGACCGCCGCCGAGGTGACGTTTCGCGCGCTGGGCGACCCGGATGCGGTGAGCGTGGCCGACGCGCACCTGTCCAACGTGGTCGGGTTCGTGCTGACGGGCGCCGCCCGTTCGTCGGACGAGCGGATGCTCGAGCTCCTCGCGCCGTGGGCCGGGCATCGAGCCCGCGTGGTTCGCCTCATCGAACGCTCCGGGCTCGGCCCGCCGCGCTTCGGCCCTCGCGTGGCGCCCCGCGACATCGTCCGCGACGAAATCCGGCGTGCCGCAACCGCCCGTCGGCGCTGACCTGGCTGCGGCGCTTCTCAGCAGCAAACCTCAAATCGACCTTCAGCACGGACCAACGAGCCGTTCGTGTGCCCCCGAATTTCGTGGTTCGACGGTCGAATCTGAGCTCCAAGTTGCGCTTCGACGAACGAACTCGTCGGCGCGCTCGTTCGTTGGTCCTTGCTCCAGTTGAACTTGAGATCGGCCGTCGTCGCGGCGCCGCGTGACGCCGAGGCGTAGAGTCACCGCCATGCCCGAGAAGCCCAGGTTCGAGAAGCCGGCCCCGGAGCTGGTCGCGCAGTTTGAAGCCGCCGTCGGCCGCATCGCCCGCCCCGACGTCACGCGGCGGCCGATGTTCGGGCACCCGTGTGCGTGGATCGGCGGGAACATGGCCACCGGGCTGTTCGCGCAGCAGTGGTGGGTGCGCCTGCCGCCGGAGCGGCTCGCGATGGTGCTCGCGTCAGGCGAAGCCACCCCGTTCGAGGTCATGCCCGGGCGCGCGATGAAGGACTACGGGGTCATGTCGCCCACGGTCGTGGGGAACCCGCCGATGCTGGACGCGTGGCTGCGCGACGCGTTCGACTTCACCGCGACGCTGCCGCCCAAGAAGTAGCAGGCGCGCCCGCCCCGCGCCGGGCTGCGACCAGGCGCCGCAGCGCGCGCCCCCGAACCTACGGCTGCGAGACCGAGAACGTATCGCAGCTGGCCGTCGTGCCGCCCTTGAAGCCGGCGTTGAACCACTTGGCCCGCTGATCGGCGGAGCCGTGGGTCCAGGACTCCTTGTCGATCGTGCCCGTGGCCTGCTCCTGGATGCGGTCGTCGCCCACCGCCTGCGCGGCGTTCAACCCATCCTGGACGTCCTTGTCCGTGATGGATTCGACGTTCGACTGATCGGGTGACGTGTAGACCGAGTGCGCCCACACGCCGGCAAGGCAGTCCGCCTGGAGCTCGAGCCGGATCGACAGGTCGTTGGCGTTCGAGCTCGTCTGCTGCTGCTGAACCTGGTCCATGATCCCGAGCGCGTCCTGCACGTGGTGCCCGAACTCGTGCGCGATCACGTAGGCGTGGGCAAAGTCGCCGTCAGCGCCGAACCGCGTTCGGAGCTCATCGAAGAAGCCCTGGTCCAGGTAGACCTTCTGGTCGCTCGGGCAGTAGAACGGCCCGGTCGCCGAGGAGGCGACGCCGCAGCCGGACTGCGTCTGGCCGGTGAACAGCACGATGACGGTCTCGGGGTACGTCTTGCCCGCGGACTGGAAGCGATCCTCCCAGAACGTCTGGATGTCGACGGTCACGGCATTGATGAACTGGGCTTCGTTGTCGCCCGGGTCGAGCGAGCCGGCGGGTCCGCCACCGCCCGCAGGTCCGCCGCCGAGGCCGCCGATGGCGCCGCCGAGGCCGGAGCCGCCGAGCATGTTCAGGACGACGTAGATGATGATCACGAGCACGATCCCGCCAATGCCGCCCCCGACCGGGATCGGGATGCCACCACCACCGAGGCGCATGCCGCCGAGACCGCCCCCGCGGCCCCATTCGCCACGGCGGTCCTCGACCTGGTTCTGGCTTGATGGTCTCCAGCGCATAGCAACCTCCCCGGGGAGCGACCCCCTCACGGCTCAGGCCGACGGGCGGGTCATCGCCTCTGGCTGGATGAGCGCGTCGAACTCGGCGCCGTCGAGATATCCGAGGGTCAGCGCCGCTTCCCGCAGGTTCGTTCCCTCGTGATGCGCCTTCTTGGCGATCTCGGCTGCCTTGTCATACCCGATCCGGGGTGTCAGCGCCGTGACAAGCATGAGCGAGTTCGCGACGTGCTCGTCGATCCGGCCGCGATCGGCCTCCAGCCCGAGCACGCAGAACTCCCGGAACGTGCGGCACGCATCCGTGAGCAGCTCGATCGCGTGGAGCAGGTCGTGGGCGATGACCGGCTTGAACACATTGAGCTCGAAATTGCCCTGTGAGCCGGCGATCCCGATCGCGGCGTCGTAGCCCATCACCTGCACGCAGACCATGGTCATCGCCTCGGACTGCGTGGGGTTCACCTTGCCGGGCATGATCGAGGAGCCGGGCTCGTTCTCCGGGAGCCGCAGCTCGCCGAGGCCCGCACGCGGGCCGGAGCCCAACCAGCGAATGTCATTCGCGATCTTCATCAGTGACGTGGCGAGCGTCCGCAACGCGCCGGACGCGAACACCGTCGCCTCCTGGCCGGCAAGCGCGGCGAACTTGTTCGGCGCGGTCACGAACGGCAGGCCCGTCAGCTCGGCGATCCGCGCCGCGACCCGCTCCGCGAACTCCGGGTGCGAGTTGATTCCGGTGCCCACGGCCGTGCCGCCGAGGGCGATCTCGTACAGGCCCGGCAGGGTCGCCTGGATCCTCGCGAGCCCGCCGTCAAGCTGGGCGACGTAGCCCGAGAACTCCTGGCCCAGCGTCAGCGGCACCGCGTCCTGCAGGTGCGTGCGCCCGATCTTCACGATCGAGTCGAACTCGCGGCGCTTGGCGTCGAGCGCATCGCGCAGCGCGGTAACCGACGGCACGAGGTCTTCGACCAGCGCCATCGCCACGGCCATGTGGAGCGCTGTCGGGAACGTGTCGTTCGAGGACTGCGAGCGGTTGACGTGATCGTTCGGGTGGATGGGCGACTTGCCGCCACGAGCCCCGCCGGCGGCCTCGTTGGCGCGACCCGCGATCACCTCGTTGACGTTCATGTTCGACTGCGTGCCCGAGCCGGTCTGCCAGACGCGCAGCGGAAACTCGTCGGCGAGCTTGCCCTCGGCGACCTCGCGGGCAGCCGCGACGATGGACGCCCGCTGCTCCGGCGTCAGCAGCCCCAGCCCCTCGTTGACGTCGGCGGCAGCAAGCTTCAGGAGCCCGAAGGCCTGGATGATCCGCACCGGCATCCGGTCCCGACCGATATCGAAGTGGTGGAGCGAGCGCTGTGTCTGCGCGGCCCAGTAGTGCTCGGCCGGGACGTCGATTGCGCCCATCGAATCCGTCTCGCGCCGGGTCCCGGGCGCGGTCTCGCCACTCACGCGCCAAGTATGGGCCGATCGGCCCTCCCGCGAAATCGCGCGCGCGGTAGGCTGCGCGGTGATGCGACGGCTCCTGCTCTGGATGGCCCGGAACGCCTGGCTCCGCCAGCGGCTTCCCAAGCTCTGGTTTGCCAAGCGCGCGGTCCACCGCTTCATGCCCGGCGAGGAGCCCGAGGACGCACTGAACGCGGCCGTGAAGTTCCGCGCCGACGGCATCACCTCGATGTTCACGCGCCTCGGCGAGAACATCACGAAGCTCGCGGAGGGCGACGAGGTCGCCGAGCACTACCTCGGGCTGATGGGCGATATCCGTGCCCGCGACCTCGATGGCGAGGTGAGCGTCAAGCTCACCCAGCTCGGCTTCGACCTCGATGTCGAGCGGACGCTCGAGCACACGAAACGGCTCGCCCTCAAGGCAGCCGAGACCGGCAAGACCCTCTGGGTCGACATGGAAGGCAGCAACTACGCCGAGGGCACGATCGCCTTCTACGAGCGCCTGAAGGCCGAGCATCCGAACACGGGCCTGTGCCTCCAGGCGTACCTGAAGCGAACCGCCTCGGACATCCAGCGCCTGCTCCCGCTCGACCCCCAGATCCGGCTCGTCAAGGGCGCCTACGCCGAGCCGGCGACGATCGCGTACCAGACGCGCCACGACGTCGATGCGAACTACGTCGCGCTCGCGGTGGCGCTGCTCGAGGGGTCACGGAAAGGCCACAAGGTGCGGCTCGGGCTGGGCACGCACGACGTCCGCCTGATCGAGCAGATCGCCGAGCACGCGAAGGCGATGGGCCTGCCGAAGACGAGCGTCGAGATCGAGATGCTGTACGGGATCCGCATGGACCAGCAGCGCCGATTCGCGTCGGAGGGCTACCTCGTCCGCGACCTCATCGCCTACGGCAACGCCTGGTATCCGTGGTACATGCGACGCCTCGCCGAGCGGCCCGCGAACGTCATCTTCGCGCTCCGCCAGATGATCGGATAACCGACCGGCCGCGCAATTCTTTCTCGCCCCGGATTGCATGAATTTCGCGTCCGAATCGCTACGCTGTGCGACCGACGGTTGTAGAACCGCGTTGCATCTCCTGGAGGCCCCCACCCCATGGTCAAGGTTCGAGACGCAAAGCTCGAGGAGCTGGCACCCAAGCCCAAGGCTCCGAAGACATTGAGCCCGCGTCAGCTCGCGATCAAGCGACGCGAGGCGCTGATCGAAAAGACGCTCAACGAGCTCGGTGCCGGCCCGGCGTCGGCGATCAAGAAGGTCGAGCTCGAGGACAACGAGAAGCTCATGACGATCCGCCTCGCCATCGCGAAGCAGATCAAGGCCAGCGGCAGCAGCGTGAAGCTGGGTGTCCGCAACGGCGGCATCTACCTCAGCCGAGGCCCGATCCCGGGTGGCCGCGGCGGCGGTCGACCCCGCAAGAACCCCTAGTCGCGCGCTTGCCCGGTGCTCGGCGCCGGGCTCGATCGGTGGCGGTAGAAGGGAACGTCCTCGGGGGCCAGCGGCGTGTCGCCGCGAATGAGGTCGCTCGCCTTCTCCGCCGTCATCATCACCGGCGCATAGATATTGGCGTTGGTCACGTATGGGAACACGGACGCATCGACCACCCGCAGACCGTCGAGGCCATGGACGCGCATCGTCGACGGGTCGATCACCGCACCGTCATCGACATCGGTGCCCATCCGCGTCGTGCATGACGGGTGGAGCGCGGTCTCGGCGTCGTGGCCGACCCAGTCGAGGATCTGCTCGTCGGTCTCGACCGACGGCCCGGGCGAGGTCTCGCCCGCGTCGTAGCGCGACAGCGCCGGCTGGCCGAGGATCCGTCGCGCGACGGTGATCGCCTCGACCCATTCGCGTCGATCCTGGTCGGTCGAGAGGTAGTTGAACCGCAGCTCCGGATGCTGCCGGGCATCCGTCGAGCGGATACGGACCGTGCCGCGCGCGTCGGAATACATCGGGCCGACATGGACCTGGTAGCCGTGCCTATGGCCACCCGAGGGAGGGGTGCCGTCGTAGCGGATCGCGAGCGGCAGGAAATGGAACATCAGGTTGGGATACTCGACGTCCTCGTCACCGCGGACGAATCCGCCCGCCTCGAAATGGTTCGTCGCGCCGGGGCCACCGCGGAAGAACAGCCACTGGAACCCGATCCATGGGCGGCGCCACTTCTGCGTCGCATGCGGCTGCATCGAGACCTTCTCGCCGCTCGCGTGCTGCACGTAGACCTCGAGGTGGTCCTGGAGGTTCGCGCCGACGCCCGGAACGTCAGCTACGACTTCGATGCCGAGCGAGCGCAGGTGCGCCGCCTCGCCGACCCCGGAGAGCTGGAGCAGCTGGGGGGTGTTGATCGCGCCACCTGCGAGGATGACCTCGCCGGCTTCCACGTGATGGTTCCCCGCGCCCACCCGGTACTCGACACCGGTTGCGCGGCGGCCTTCGAAGTCGACCCGCGTCACGAAGGCGGAGGTGCGCACCTCGAGGTTCCGGCGCTTCAGCGCTGGCCCGAGGTACGCGGTGGCGGCGGAGAGGCGGCGGCCCTTGTGGATGTTCCGATCGAAGGGGGCGAAGCCTTCCTGGCGGTAGCCGTTCACGTCGTCGGTCAGGGGATAGCCGGCCTGCTGGACTGCCTCGAAGAAGGCGCCGAAGAGCGGGCTCGCGGCCGGACCCCGCTCCAGGACCAGTGGACCGGAGTGACCGCGGTACGGGTCGTCCGGCGCCGCGGCGAGGCACGTCTCCATCCGCTTGAAGTACGGCAGGCAGTGGGCGTAGTCCCAGTCCGCCATCCCGGGCGTCGTCGCCCAGCGCTCGTAGTCCAAGGCGTTGCCGCGCTGGAAGATCATCCCGTTGATCGACGAGGAGCCACCGAGGACCTTGCCCCGCGCGTGGTAGACGCGGCGGTTGTGGAGGAACGGCTCCGGCTCCGACCGATAGCCCCAGTCGTAGAGCCTGCTGCCGATGGGGAACGCGAGCGCCGCGGGCATGTGCAGGAACACGTCGAAGCGCCAGTCCGGCCGGCCTGCCTCCAGCACGAGAACACGCGTGCCGGGGTCTTCGGACAGGCGGTTCGCGAGCACGCAGCCGGCCGATCCGCCGCCCACGATCACGACATCGAACCGCTCGCTCGCCATCGCTCGCGACTGTAGCGGGGCGGACCGCCCCGGCGGGCCTCGACGCGGCGATCGACACCCTACCCGCGCTCTCAGCGCACTCTCAGGAGATCAGTCGCACCATGCGCAGGTGACCCTCCCACAACGCACGCGGCCCCGGCGGACGGCGCCCGGGGCCGGCGCACCCGCGCCGCGCCGGACATCGCCGATCAACGAGCGCATCGGGATCGCGCTCGCGCTGGTGATCGTCGGTGCGTTGACGGGCGCGCTGCTTGTCGGCCTCGCGGGATCTCATGCGCCGGCCGCAACCGCGACCGCGTCGACCGAGCCGACCGATGACCCCGAGGCGCTCGGCAGCGACATTCCCGAGGGCAGCGCCCCGCCGGTGTCCGCGGTCCTCGAGGCACTGGTGCCGACGACGATCGACGACGCGGCACTGACCATCCAGTCGGCGGTCGACGCGACGAGCCTCAGCAGCGGTCCGGACGGCCGTGCGCTGAACGCGGTGATCACGCATCTCGGCAAGGACCCCTCGGACCTCGAGATCGTCTACGCCTACGACGAGTCCGGCAGCACGGACCTCGTGATCCTGGGCTTCCGGGTCGACGGCATCGGCGTCGCGGACATCCGCACCGCGATCCTCGGCGCGTGGCTCGCTGCGAACACGCCGGGCGTCGTGCAGACAAACCTCGACTGGTCCGGGACCGCGGTGACCAAGGTCTCGTACGGCGACGAAGCCGCCGACGAATTCGTGTTCACCGTCGGCGACAGCGTGTTCGTCCTCGAGACGGTGGACGCACAGATGGCGCAGGGGGCCGAAAACGCGATCGTCGAGCAGGCGAAGGCGAAGGCATCGCCGGGTGCCGCGACCGCGGAGCCAGCGTCGGCGACGTCGTCGCCCGCGGCAACGACCCCCTGAAATGCCGAACGGGCCGCCCATCCGGGTCGGCCCGTTCGTGTTCTGGAGCCGGCGAGCAACCCGCCGGCGCGGCGGCTACTTCTTCGTCTGGTACGAGTTCGCGGCCGTCCCCTCGTTGCCGGCGACGTCGAACGCCTTGACCGTGTAGGTCATCGTGCCCTTCTTGACCGGTTCCGACCATGTCCTGGCCGTGGTGGTCGCGACGAGAACTCCGTTGCGGTACACGTGGTAGCCGGCGACGCCGCTGCCGCCAACGTTGTCCGTCGCGGCGTTCCACGACAGCGTGACCTTGGACTTCGTGGCCGAGCCGGACACCGTGACCGACGACGGAGCCGTCTTGTCCGGGATCGGCTGCGTCCAAGCCTTGGTGGCCACGCCGGATGCGTTGCCGGCGGAGTCGAACGCCTGGACCGTGTACGTGTACGAGGCGCCGGCAGTCAGGCCGGTGTCGTTGAACTGCGTGGTGGCCACGGTCACGGGCGCGCCACCATTGCGGGTGACCCAGTACCCGGCGACACCCAGGTTGTCGGTTGACGCCGTCCACGTGAGTCGGGCGGTCGTGTCGCCGGTCGAGACGACGGCGAGATTCGAGGGTGTCGACGGCGGGGTGCCGTCAGCGCCCCACGAGACGTTGACCGTTGCCACGCCGTTCGTCACCGACACGGTCGTGATCGTCACCCCGCTGAGCGGGTCGAAGAAGCTCTGGCCGACCTGCAGCGGCGCGTCACCGTACGAGCTGGTGGCCGGGGTGGTGTCGAGCAGCTGCGACTGGATGATCGTGCCCCAGTCGTACGAGAGGCGGATCGAGACGCCCGTGACCGCCGGGTCGGACGGGTTGAAGTTGTCGAAGTACGTGCCCGTGGGCGACCGCAGCTCGAGGTAGAACCACGTCCCGGTGTTCCCGCGCGGGACGCGCACGGCGCGCGGCGAGGCCGCGCTGGACGCGTCTGCCGAGGCGAGCTGGTAGTTGCCCGAGGTGGACGCCGTTGCCAGCGAGCCACCCGCGAGCCAGGTCAGGCTCGCCAGCTGCTGGTTGTGCGTGTGACGCGTGTTCGCGGAGCCCATGACCGAGAACGGGTCGCCGTACTCGCTCGAGGTGCAGTCGGCGCTGTTGGCCGAGATCGCGACGCGCACGCCGTTCGTGGTGCACGACATCGTGCTCGCGTGGTGCACGCCGAGGTTGTGGCTCAGCTCGTGCGAAGGCACGCGCAGGCCGAGGTACTGGTTGATCCACGAGTCGCGACCGGGGACGTAGGCGAGGCCCGCCCAGCCGCAGCTCGAGATGTAGTTGTGCAGGTACTGGATCTGCGTGTACTGGGTCAGGTCGATGCCGGCGGCGGTCGCCGCGGCGCGCGCCTTGTTGCCGATGTCCGTGTAATCACATGCAGACACGTTCGTGGAGATCGTGAAGTAGCCGAAGACGTCGCCGGTCATCGTCAGCTGGCCGTACGACTCTTCGTTGAAGTAGCTGGCCACGCTGTCCGGGTTCGAGAACATCACCTGCTGGACCTGGGAGATCGTGTACGGCTCCGGGTCCGTGTCGGCGAACTTGACGAGCAGCACCGCGAGCTTCTTGGCGCTCGGTGCCGCGACGACGGCGTTCTGGGTCACCTGCGCGTCGGCCTTGTTGCCGCCGACCTTCAGGGTGACGCCCTGCATCGTGCCGCGAACGCGGACCTT
This sequence comes from Candidatus Limnocylindrales bacterium, assembly GCA_035248345.1. Taxonomy (GTDB): domain Bacteria; phylum Chloroflexota; class Limnocylindria; order Limnocylindrales; family CSP1-4; genus UBA5189. The sequence goes on along the minus strand of DATFHO010000074.1, from coordinate 98,267 downwards.
CGCGCCGTTGAAGAAGCCGGCCGGTCGCGCGCCCGTGAAGGCGAGCTGCACCTTGCCGTTGGCCGTCATGAGCTCGTCGTGCCAGATGCTCTTCGCGGTCTTGGGGTCGGCGGTGGTCTCGCCGTGCACGGCGACGAGCGTGCCCTGGAGCGTTCGACTGGCGGATCCCGCGAAGGCCGAAGCCGGCAGGATCAGGAGCGCGCCGAGGGCAACGGCGAGCATTCCGAGTCGACGCGAGCGCGCGGTGGACAAGTGTTCCCCCTTCGATGCGACCGGGCAGGAGCCGGGCGTGATGAGCTGATGCGCTCTTGTCGCATCGGAGGTCACGTCGCGGAAGGGGTACTTCCGTGCCAGACAGGCGCGTGCCGCGTCCCGCGAGCCGATCCGGACCGCACCGAACCCGACGCCACCGCACGCCCGACCGGTGCGCGCACGCACCACCGGTGGTGCGCCGACGCGCCTCGGGTCGGAGGCCCGGGGCCACGGCGAGGGCGCCGGGGCGTGGGGATCCGGCCGCGGGGCGCGGCGCCTGTCACCCGAGGCCGGGTTTCAGCCGCGGCGGAAGTGCAGCTGCAGCTCGAGCGTGCCGTGGTCCTCGATCGAGAGGACGAAGAACGACGACGGCTGCTGGATCGAGAAGTCGGCGAACTGGATCTCGATCGAGCCGGTCACCGTCACCACGTCACCGCTCACGTTGGCGTGGAGCGGGATCGTGACGGACTTCGTGACGCCGTGGAGCGTGAGGTCGCCAGTCGCGGAGACGTCGAACGTCGAGCCGTCCGCCGGCACGGCGCCGAGGTCGATCGGCTGCGTCAGCGCGAAGGTCGACTGCGGGAACCGAGACGTCTCGATCGCCTGGTTGCGCAGCTGGCCGTCGCGACGCTGGTCGTCGCTCTGGAGCTGGCCCAGGTCGGCGGTGACCTGCACGCTGGTGATCTTCTGGCCATCGAGCGTCAGCGTTCCGCTGACGGCGGGCGTGCGGCCGACCGCGGTGTTGGCCTTGTTGCCGGCAAGGGTCTCGTTGACGCGGTAGCCGACGAAGGAGTCGGAGAAGTCGGTGAAGGACCCGATGGAGGTGTCGACCGTCCACGTGGTGCCGGACCCGCCGGGTCCCGAGGTTGCGCCGGCCGACGCCGAGCTTGCCGGCGTCGTGGCGACGGCGGCGTGCGTCGTCCCCGGCGACTGGGACGCGGCACCGACCGGTGCCGGTGGCGTGCCGCGGACGAACAGGATCCAGAAGCCGGCGCCCGCCGCGACCGCCGCGAGCGCGATGACGGCGAGGATCAGGTTCCGGGTGGTCGTGCGAGGAGTCGGGCGAGTCATGCGGGCTCCGTTGTGGCTGGGGTCGCGGGGAGTGTCACGGTGAATCGGGCGCCGCCCAGGTCCGAGGCATCGACCGCGATCGTGCCTTCGTGATGCTCCGCGATCCATTTGGCGATGGCGAGCCCGAGGCCCGTGCCGCCGTCCGGCGCCCCGGGCGCCTGCCAGAACCGGTCGAACACCCGCGTCCGATGCTCCTCAGCAACGCCGGGGCCTGCGTCGTCGACGGCCAGCGTCGCGCCGAGGCCGTCCCCGGCGCCGGCCGCGCCGGGCCGCACCGTGATCCGGACCGTGCCGCCACGCGGGCTGTGCCGGATCGCGTTGTCGACGAGGATGGTCACGAGCTGGCGCAGGCGTGCGTGATCGCCGAGCACCGGCGACGGCTCGGGATCGACCTCCAGGCGCACGCCGGCAGCCTCCGCCTGCTTGCCGAACGCCGAGGCCGCATCGGTCGCCACCTCGTCGAGGTGGATCGGCACGCGCTCGAGGAAGATCGCGCCGGAATCGGAGCGGGCGAGCAGCAGCAGGTCCTCGACAAGCGAGGTCAGGTTCGTCACTTCCGCGTCGATGTCGACGAGTGCGTCGCCGACCTCCGCGACGGGCTGCTCCGCGTGGCGTCGCAGGTACTCGACGGAGCTGCGAATGACGGTGAGGGGCGTCCGGAGCTCGTGGCTCGCGTCCGCGGCGAACTCGCGCTGCCGCCTGAGCGAGGTCCGTTGCGCGGCGAGCGACTCGCGGATCGGCACGAGGGCGCGCTGCGCGTAGAACCAGCCGAACCCGGCGGCGACCAGCACGACGATGGCGCCGCCGATCACGAGCACGATCAGCAGCGCGTTCAGCGTCCCGACCTCGGTCGAGCGATCCTGGAGCGCCTGCAGGAAGTACGTCTGGCCGTCGGCCTGGTAGGTGACCCGCTGGGTCAGGATCCGGACCGGGACCTTCGCGGCGGGCGCCGTGATCGTGCCGGTCCAGACGTTCCGGCCGTCGCGCGCGGAGCGCGAGGCGACGATGCTCTCCGCCAGGGGCAGGCCCGGGATGATCGCGACCGGCCCCCGGTTGAGCTGCACCGCGTTGCCGCGGTCGTCGAAGGCGAACAGGAACGTGTTGCCGCCCCCGAACTGGAAGCCGAATGGGCTCGGGGCATCGTCGGGATCGGGAGCGCGACCCTCCAGCGCATCCGCAACCGGATCGACCCGAGCGGCCAGCTGGCCGATGCTGGCCGATGCGAGCGTGTTCGCAACCGCGGCGTACAGCACGACGCCGAGCGCGAGGAGCACGAGGAGCGTCGAGCCGCCGCTCCACGCAACGAGGCGCCAGCGGACGCGCCGGATCATCGACGCTTCGGCGGCGGAGGCCTCGCGCTCCGTGGAGTCCCCGGGATCGAGCAGGTCGGTCCCGTCAGCCATCGGCCAGCCGGTACCCGACGCCGCGCACCGTCTCGATCCAGCGACCGGCGTCGCCGAGCTTCGTGCGCAGGTAATGGACGTATGCGTCGACCGCGTTGGGCGTCACGGCGACCGAGAACGGCCACGCCTGGTCGAGGAGCTGGTCGCGCGTGAGCGACTGGCCGGGATGGCGCAGGAAGCACTCCAGGAGCGAGAACTCCCGCGGGCTCAGGTCGACGAGCTTGCCCTCGACGGTGACGCGGCGGCTCCGCTCGTCGAGCGCGATCGGGCCGGCGGCAAGGATCGGATCAGGTCGGCGAGCGCCGCCTTCGGCCCGGCGGCCCAGCGCACGCAGCCGCGCGGACAGCTCTTCGTACGCGAACGGCTTGACGAGATAGTCGTCGGCGCCCGCGTCGAGGCCGGTCACGCGGTCGTTGACGGTGTCACGGGCGGTGAGCATCAGGATCGTGAGCTCGCGGCCGTCCTTGCGGAGCCGACGCGCGACATCGAGCCCGGAGATGTCCGGCAGCCCGATGTCGAGGATCACCGTCTCGATGCCGGCCGTTGCCTCCGCGAGCTCGAGCGCGGTCCGACCGTCGGGGGCGACCTCCACGACGTGGCGGTCGTCCTCGAGCAGCCGGCGCAGGACGCGCTGGAGCCGCAGGTCGTCCTCGACGAGCAGAACGTGCATCGATCGGGCTCTGGTCTCCGGCTCGGCCTACGGAACGACCGTGACGTCGTTCGCGGTAAGGCCGCCGCCCGTGCTCGTCGTGCCGCCGCCGGTGCCGGCGGTGGCCTGCGGGCCGCCACCGAAGCCACCGCGTTGGAAGTTGATGCGGACCAGCACCTTGCTGCCGGTCACGACGTCGCTTTCGCTCGCATCGGACTGGCGATGGTAGGAGGTGTCCCCGTTCAGGGCGATCTGGATCGTCTGGCCGTCGGTGGTCTTGAGCGTGAGCGTGGTGTCCGAGATGGAGTCGACGGTGCCCTCGATGGTGGGCCCTGCGCCGCCGCCGAAGATCGCGCCGCCGTTGCCGTTGCCGCGGCCCTGGAAGCCGCCGTTCCCGTTGCCGTTGCCGTTGCCTCCGGCCTGGCCGTTGAACGTGCCGCCGCCGGGGAAGTTGCCGCCCGTGATCGTCGCTACCGGCGCGGTCATGCGGCCGGCCGCGAACGCGATGCCCGCGACCGCGAGCACGAGCGCTCCGCCGAGGAGCAGGTTCAGCGCGCGGTTGCTGACGCCGCCTTTCGACTTGACCGGGCCGGCCGAGACCGGGATGGCCGGCTGGGCCGTGGCTGCCGCGACGGGCTGCGCGCCCGGCTGCGGCGCGGGCGTGGCGACGGGCTCGGTGGCCATGCCGGGCTCGAGCGGATTGGGGACGTTCTGCGACACGAAAGGGTCTCCTTACTCGAAGCGAAGCGCGACGACGGGATCGAGCCGGGCCGCCTGGCGGGCCGGCCACACGCCGAACACGATCCCGACCGCCAGGCTGAACACCGTGGCGACGACGATCGTTCCCGGATCGAAGATGAAGCCCCAGCCGGCGAGCTTGCCGATGCCGGCCGAGATGAGCAGCCCGAATAGCACGCCGACAAATCCGCCGATGACGGACAGCGTCAGGGCCTCGATGAGGAACTGGCTCTGGATGTCGCGACGACGCGCGCCGAGGGCCATCCGGATGCCGATCTCGCGGGTCCGCTCGCGGACCGAGACCAGCATGATGTTCATGATCCCGATGCCGCCGACGAGCAGGGCGATCGAGGCGATGCCGCCGAGCAGCAGCGTCAGGGTGCCCGTGATGGTCGAGGCAGCCTGGAGCAGCTGCGTCTGGTCGAAGATCGAGAAATCGTCCTGGTCGGACGCCCCGATCCCGTGGCGGACCCGGAGCAGCTCCGAGATCTGGTTGCGGACGCTGGTCATGTCGGCGTCGTCGGCGACGCTCACGCCGACGCTCCGGACGCCGTTGCCGCCAACGAAGTACTTCTGTACGGTGCCGATCGGGATGAGGACCTCGTCATCCGGGTTCGCGAAGCCTGCGCCGCCCTTCGGCTGGAGGATTCCGGCGATGGTGAACGGGATGCCCCCGATCCTGATCTCCGTGCCGACGGCTTCGGCGCCCAGCCCGAGGTTGCTCGCCGTGGTCGCGCCGAGGACGGCGACCCGGAGGGATCGATCGACCGCGACGTCGGTGAGGAACGTGCCCTGCCAGACGTCGTAGGCGCGCACCGTGGCGTACGCCGCGGACGTGCCGACGATCGAGGTCGTCGCGGTGTTGGTGGCGCTGGCAGCGACCGTTGCCTGGGTCTGGATCTCGGGCGCGACGCCCGCGAGGCCCTGGAGCGCTTCGATCGCCTTGGCGTCGTCGAGCGTCAGCGTCGAGTCGCCGTTGCTGAAGCCCGACGGGCTGATGGTCAGGAGGTTCGTGCCGAGGCTGCTCAGCTGCTGGGTGATTCGCGCCGTCGTGCCGGTCCCGACCGACACGAGCCCAACGACCGACGCGACGCCGATGACGACGCCGAGCATCGTCAGGGCCGCGCGGACGCGACCGCGACGCAGCCGGGACAGCGCGAGGCGGATGAGCTCCAGCGGGCTCATGCGGCGAGCCCCTGGTTGACGATCTGGCCATCCAGCACGTGGATCTGCCGCTGCGCCGACTCCGCGACCTCGGGGTTGTGGGTGATCAGGAGCACCGTGTGCCCGTCTGCATTGAGCGTCTGGAAGAGCTTGAGCACCTCGAGGCCCTGGTGGACCGGCAGGTTGCCGGTCGGCTCGTCGGCGAGGAGGAGCGCGGGCTTGGTGACGAGCGCGCGCGCAAGCGCGACGCGCTGCTGCTCGCCGCCCGACAGCTCCGTCGGCTCGTGGGTGAGCCGATGCCCGAGCCCCAGCCGCTCCAGCTCCGCGCCGGCGCGGGCGAGCCGTTCCTTCCTCCCGACACCCTGGTACAGGAGGGGCGTCGCGACGTTGTCGATGGCGCTCGTGCTGGGGAGCAGGTTGTAGCTCTGGAAGACGAAGCCGATGGTCCGGTTCCGGATCCGGGCGAGCTCGCCGTCACCGAGCGAGCCCACGTTCTTGCCGTCGAGCTCATACGTGCCGGAGGTCGGCCGGTCGAGGCAGCCGATGATCGACATCATCGTGGTCTTCCCAGAGCCCGACGGACCGACGATCGCGACGAGCTCCCCGGGCTCGACGGCCATCGAGACGTCGCGCAGCGCGTGGACCTGGATGTCGCCCATGTCGTAGCGCCGGCCCACGTGGTCGAGGCGGAGGAGGCTCATGGCTTCTGCCCGCGGATGACCGTGCCGCCACCACCCTGGAACCCGCCGCCACCGAAGCCGTTCGTGACGCTGTTCTGGTTGCTGCTCGTCCCGGTGACGACCATCTCGCCGGCCTGGAGGCCGGACTTGATCTCCGCGAGCGAGCTCGTGACCAGCCCAACCTCGACGGTTCGCGTAGACACGGACCCGTCGGCCGCGACGACCCGCACGGTGTAGTTGCCGGCATTGCCGGTCAGCGCGCGGGACGGGATGGCCAGCACGCCGGTCGCGCTCGCGGCCGTGATCGTGATGTCGGCGGACATGCCGGGCCGGAGGCCGGCCGGTGGCGCGTCGAGCGCGACCTTGACCGCGTACGAGACGACGCTGCCGCTGCCCGAGCCGCTCCCGACGGGATCGATCGAGGCGACCGTGCCGCGCAGCGAGGCATCGAGGGCCGAGACGTCGACGGTTGCCGTCTGGTCTGCCTTGATCGCGGCGATGTCGCTCTCCACGACGCTCGTCGTGACGACGAGGTCGGACGACAGCAGGGTGATCGCGGCGCCGGAGGGCGCGTCGGCGCCGACGGCCAGGTTCACTGCCGTGACCACGCCGTCGCCAGGCGCGACCAGGGTGATGTGGTCGCGCAGCGCCTCGAGGTCGGCGAGGTCCGACTTGGCCTTCGCGTCGGCGCTCTGGGCGTTGTAGAGCGCCTGCTGGGTCTGTCGCTTCTGCGCCGTGGTCGACGCGTCGTCGCGGTCCACCTGCGCCTGCTTGAGCTGCAGCGCCGCGGACTTCGCGGACCGGCTCGCGTCGGCGATCTTCGCCTCGAGGTCCTTCGTGTTGGCGGTGGCGAGCGTCTGGCCCTTCGTGACCCGGTCGCCGACCTTCACGGTGAGCGTCGCCACCGGCCACGTCACGGACGCCGCCGTCGCGTCGCCACTCTGGGAGCCGTCCTCGGTGGAGTCGCCATCGACGGTCACCGCGTCCTGGCCGAACGCCAGGAAGTACTTCGATACCGCCTGGATCGTGCCCGTGGCCGCGATCTCGTCGGTCACGTCCTGGACCGACGCGGGGGTGGTGAGGAGCGTCGTCGCGCTGCTCTCCGCCGGCTTGAAGACGCCGAGCGATGCGAGCACGGCACCGCCGGCGACGACGAGCAGCACGACGATGGCGACCACCTTGAGACGCATGGATCCCTCCTGGGCTGAGGAAGCATCGGCCGGCGGGGCGCCGGCGATCGAGTTGGCGGAGCGGGTCGGTCAGGCGGTGGCGCTCGTGTGCGCCAGGTCGAGCAGGTCGCTGGCGGCCGTGATCGGGATCGAGAACCCGAGGCCCTGTGCGCTCGAGGCCATCGCCGTGTTGATGCCGATCACGGTACCGGTCGCGTCGAGCAGGGGCCCGCCGCTGTTGCCCGGGTTGATCGCCGCGTCGGTCTGGATGAGGCCGGTCAGCGTGGTCTGCCTGTGCGTGAGCTCGTCGCCCACCGTGATCTCGCGGTTGAGCCCGGAGACGATGCCCTTGGTCACCGTCTCGGTGTAGGTCCCGAGGGGGCTGCCGATGGCGATCGCCGTCTCGCCGACGTTGATCGCCGCCTTGGGATCGATTGTCGCGGCCGGCAGGCCGGTCGCGTCGACCTTGATGAGGGCGAGGTCCGTCGTGTCGGAGATCTTCACGATGGTCGCCGGGTACTCCGTGCCGTCCGACAGCGCGACGGTGAGCTTGTTGCTCTGCGCGACGACGTGGCGGTTCGTGAGGATGTAGCCGTCCTGGGTCAGGATCACGCCGGAGCCGACGCCGGTGACCGGGACCTCGAAAGGCCCGTTGCTCGCCGTCCCGTTCGATGTGATGGTGACGACGGAGAGGCGCGCCTTGGCGACGACCGCCGTGATGTCCTCGGGCTGCTCGATCGTCGTGACGGTCCGGCCATTCGGTGTGGGAGTTGTCGTCGCGGGCGACGCGCCGAATGCACCCGTCAGGATGGCGACGGTGCCGGTCGAGGCGAGGACGGCGCTGAGGAGGCTCGCGCCGATGAGGGTGCCGAGGCCGCGGCCACGGGCACGCAGAGTCGGTGCGGCTTGCGGAGCGGGTGCCGCGGCGTCCGCGGGGCCGGCAAGTGTGGGGCCGGCGAGGGCCCAGCCGTCCGGGTCGGACGGCTGGGGCGCCTGCGCGGTCACCGATGCCTCGAGCCGGGGAGGAAGAGCCGGCTCGGGGTCGGTGGAGGGGAAGCTGTCGAAGGCGTCGCGGTCTGGTTTCGGTGCGTCCATGCCACGTATCCAAGCGTCCAAGGCTGAGATGTTCCTGAGAAACGCCCGCCTGACGGACCGCGATTCGAGCGGTCATGCTTTCGCTCGTGCACCGCAAGAACGAGGTCCTGGCCGTTGCCGGCGGCATCGTGCTCGGGCTCGTGATCGTCGTCGTGTTCCTGCAGCTGCGAGCCGCGACGCCGACCGCGACGCGGCCTGCCGCGACCTTGCCGGCCGCCACGGCGACGCAGGGGCCTCCGAGCACGCCGACCCCTGCATCGACCGGCCCCGGCGCGTCGCCCGCGCCGACCGAGAGCTCGATCCCGTCGGTCACGCTGGTCGGGGCGGGCGACATCGCCTCGTGCAGCTCCGACGGCGATTCGGTCACCGCGAAGTTGCTCGAGGGAATCGAGGGGACGGTCTTCACGCTCGGCGACGACGCGTACGAGAGCGGCTCGGCGCGTGAGTTCCGCGAGTGCTACGGCCCCACGTGGGGCCGCGACTCGATCAAGTCACGGACCATGCCCGTGCCGGGGAACCACGAGTACAACAGCCGGAATGCCGCGCCCTACTTCGACTACTTCGGGGCCGCTGCCGGCGATCCCATCAAGGGCTACTACGCCTATGACCTCGGTGCGTGGCGGATCTACGTCCTGAACACGAACACCGGGACCTGCAGTGCCGTTGCGTGCGACAAGGGCTCCGCCCAGGAGCAGTGGCTCAAGGCCGACCTCGCCGCCAACCCGCACCAGTGCGTCCTGGCGATGTGGCATCACCCGCGGTACAGCTCCGGGCGGCACGGCAACAACAACGTGTCCGCTGCGCTGTGGCGGGACCTCTACGACGCAGGCGCCGAGATCATCCTGAACGGCCACGACCACACCTACGAGCGGTTCGCGCCGATGGATGCATCGGGAGCTCGTGACGACGCCACCGGGATCGTCGAGATGGTCATCGGGACCGGTGGCAAGGACCACTACGAGTTCGCCCGCGTTCAGCCGAACAGCCTCGTCCGGAACGCGTCGGCCTGGGGCGTGCTCGAGCTCACCCTGTCCCCGGGTTCGTGGTCGTTCCAGTTCGTGCCCGAGCCGGGGAAGTCGTTCTCGGACAGCGGCTCGGGAACGTGCCACTGAGGCCTCGATCGGACCGGCTCGCCGGACTGGTACTCCCGGCGGCTTGACCCGGGGCGCCGCTACCCTGAGGCTTCCATCGTTCACCCGGTCGCCGGCGAAGGGAGCCCACCGAGCATGCTGCGCGTCGCAAAACGCACCACGGTCGGTGCTGCAGCAATCGTCGTCATCGCGATGATCCCGGTGGTGGTCCTCGCTGCGAACGGGATGCAGGGCAAGCCGACCACGACCCACGGTCCCAAGAAGACGCCCGCGCCCACCGTTATCGTCACCCCGCGGCCGACCGCGACACCGATCACCCCAACGCCCCAGCCGACCATCATCGTCCCGACGGCGCCACCGCCGACTCCGACGCTGATCGCGCCGACGCCGCCGCCGCCCACGCCGACGGTCAAGCCGCCGACGGCGCCGCCGCCCACTGCAACTCCGATCGCCCCGACCCCGCAACCGACCCCGGCTCCGACACCGACGGCGGCCCCGACGCCGACCCCGGCACCGACGGCCATCCCGCCGGCGGTCCTCGTGGGCGCAGGTGACATTGCCTCCTGCTCCTCGAGTGGCGACGAGGCCACGGCCACGCTGCTCAACAGCATCGCCGGCACCGTGTTCACGCTCGGCGACAACGTGTACGACAACGGCACGGCCACCGAGTTCGCGAACTGCTACGGCCCGAGCTGGGGCCAGTCCGGCATCAAGTCGCGCACGCGGCCGACGCCGGGCAACCACGACTACAACACCGCGAATGCCTCGGCGTACTTCGCGTTCTTCGGCAGCGCGGCAGGCGATCCCGCCAAGGGCTACTACGCCTACAACCTCGGCGCGTGGCGGATCTACGTGCTGAACACGAACACCGGCACGTGCAGCGTTGTGGCATGCAACGCAGGCTCCGCACAGGAGCAGTGGCTCAAGGCCGACCTCGCCGCCAACCCACATCAGTGCGTGGCGGCGATGTGGCACCACCCGCGGTTCTCATCGGGTCAGCACGGCAACAACACCGTGTCCCAGGCGCTGTGGAACGACCTGTACGCCGCCCATGCCGACCTCATCCTCAACGGCCACGACCACACCTACGAGCGGTTCGCGCCCCAGGATCCCAACGGCAACCTCGACAACACGAACGGCATCGTCGAGATGGTCGTCGGCACGGGCGGCAAGGACCACTACGCCTTTGCGACCGTCAAGGCGAACAGCCTCGTTCGCGACAACACCGCGTCGGGCGTGATGAAGCTCACACTCTCGTCGACCGGGTGGACGTTCCAGTTCGTGCACGAGGCCGGCAAGACGTTCACGGACAGCGGCTCGGGCACCTGCCACTGAGCCGCTGACCGACCGGGTCAGCCCTCGAGCACGGCCTTCAGGCGGTCGAGCGCCTGCATCTCCGCGTTCATCGTCGACTGCACTGCGCCGCCCATGAGCAGCTTCTTGAGCCCGGACAGCTCCGCGTCGAGCGAGAACGTCAGCGACGTCCCGTCGCCCTCGCGCGCGAGCTGGTACGAGCCGGTCGGCCGGACCGGTCCCGCGATCGCCTTGAACGCGATCCGCTTCCCGGGCTCCAACGCCGTGATCTGGTAGTCCGCGTTGATGCGCCGCCCGCCCGGGCCCTTCACGCCCTGCGTGTACACGGCGCCGACGCCCAGGCCCGACTTCAACGCGATGTCCATCACGCCGGAACGCCATTTCGTGGCCGTCGTGCCGTCGAGCAGGAACGCGTAGACGTCGTCCGGTGAGCGGTTGATCGAGACGGTGCGCGACGCGGCAGGCATGCGGGCTCCTCCACTGTCCCCGGCACGGCCACGCTACACCAACGATCAGCCGGATTCGGGCGCGAAGAGGCCCGTGAGCTCCTCAAGGGCGCGCTGCCGGGCGAGGTTCCGCGAGAACGGTCCTGACGTTCTGGCCTCGTCCCGAAGGTCGGCGTACCGGATCCGCAGCTGGACCAGCACCGTCTCGGCATCGCTGGGCGAAAGCGCGGGCAGCGATGCGATGAGCGACGGGATCGCGTCGTCACCGAGCGTGGCGCCGTAGTCGAGGTCCAGCCCGGCATGCCCGCCGGCCGCCACCCGCGTCGGGTCGAGCAGCCGGGCGACGTTCTCCTGCATGACGAACGCCTGCGGCCCGATCGCCGACACCGCGAGCGTCACCGCGACGGCGCTCATGGCCAGCGCGTGCGGTAGCCACCGCATTCGCGCCATCGCCAGCAGCACGATGGCCGACACGACGGAGAGCGCGAGCCACCCGATCGAGGCCGCCACGAAGAACCGGAGCTCCGTCCAGCCGTAGGCGCCCTGGTAGAGCGCGAGCCGGACCGCCGCCGACACGAGGATCAGCGCCGTCAGCGCGAGCAGGATGAGCGCCGCACCGATGAACGCCCGCGTCCGCCCGACGGCGTGGTGCGCGCCCATGACGAGCAGTCCCGCGAGCGCGACGACGCCGACCAGCTGGAAGTAGCCCTGGCGTGCGTAGTCGCTGTACGTCATGCCGATCGCCGCGAGCGTGTCGGTGCCGCCGAACAGGAAGACGACCTGCACGGCCGTGAACGCGGCGAACAGCACGTCGACTGCGACGAGCACGACGAGCGCTTCTGTCGTTCCGGCTCGTCGCGCCGCCTGCGTCTCGATCGACGCCGGCCCGGCGGCCGCTGCTTCCACCTCCGCGGCGGTGCTCGAGAACGAGACGATCGGGAACCCGGCCGAGCCGGCGATGCCCGCCGCGACCGCCAGCGGACCGCACACGAGCGCGGCTGCGATCAAGGTGAAGACGCCGCGTCCGATGACGTCATCGATGTCGAAGGAGAGCCGGAACGCATCGTCGAGCGCATGCCCGAACACGGCGTCCGCCGATCCAAGCAGGAACGCGAACCCGGCGACGATCGGCACCGCGATCACGATGCCGCGGACCAGCGGTGCCAGCCGCCCGAGTCGAACGGCGGCACCGGCGAGCGCGCCATCACCGGCGATCGACCGGACGAGCCAGGCGGGCGCCGCCAGCATCGCCGCAGCGGCCGCGACGCCGAGCGCGACGACCGCCTCGGCCGCGAGGCGCGTCACCGCCACGCCGCTCATGGCGACGCTGAATGCGGCCGTCGCAGTGATGACGAGGACGAGATCGAGGAAGACGACGGTCGGATCCGTTCGAAGTGCCGGTCCGAGGGAAGCCGCGATCGCGACGACCGCCAACCACCAGTCCAGCGAGTCGGCCGGACGCGCGCGCGCCGAGCCCGGTGCCGACGGCGAGAACCACGCGACGAGCGCGAGCAGTCCGGCCACGAACACCGGCACGCCGATGCCAAGGGGTTGCCGGTCGAAGACCAGCTCCGCCGCGACGCCCGCAAGGGCAGCAACCAGCAGCGCGCGACGAGCAGTGCGATGTTCCACGATGACCTCCAGCAGCTCCGCTGGGCCACCCTGGGACGTGGCACCGTTGTCGATGGGAGACTCGCGGACGAGCCGCGCGGCGGCGGTGTTGCGCAGCTCCGCATCGATGCAGGGGAATCACGCAATGCACCTGGACCACCAGGAAGCACTTCGGCGGGCGGCAGCAGCCGATCACGCCGTCCTGGCCACGATCAACCGGACCGGCGCGCCCGACCTCGTTCCGGTGTGCTTCTCGATCGTCGGTGACGCGCTCGCGATCCCGATCGACTCGGTGAAGCCGAAGCGCTCGACCGCGCTCGGGCGGATCCGGAACCTCGAGCGGGACCCGCGCGCGACGCTCCTGGTCGAGCACTGGGACGCCCGCGACTGGTCCCGGCTGTGGTGGGTCCGCGCCTCATTGCGGCGCGAGGATGTCGCCCCCGAGGTCGGCGAGCAGCTGGTGGCCGGGTTGCGCTCGCGCTATCCCCAGTACGCGGCCGTCGAGTTCGCCGCGGTCCTCACGTTCACGATCGAGAAGATCGGCGGCTGGGAGGCGGCCGGCTGACCGCGGGCCGCTCAGGCTTCGCCGCGCTCGACGTGCACGGCGTGCCAGCACAGGAGCGCGAGCAGGCTCCGGTACGGGCGGAACGGCTCCCCCGCCGCATCGAGCGCCTTCGGCTTGGTCAGCTCTGATTCCTCGTGGATGAGGCGCCAGCCGTGGCGCACGCCGAGGTCGTCGACGGGCCAGACATCGGGCCGCTCCAGCTCGAAGAGGAGGAACATCTCGGCCGTCCAGCGCCCGATCCCTCTGACCGTGACGAGCCGGGCCACGATCTCGTCATCGGCGAGCGTCGCGAGCTCACCAACCGGGATCGTTCCGTCGGCGACGTTCGCGGCGAGGTCCTGCAGTGACAGCGTCTTCGCGGTCGAGAGCCCGGCGGCGCGCAGGGCTGCGGTCTCCGTGGCGAGGATGGCTGCGGCCGTCACGGACCCGCCGATCGCCTCGACGAACCGTCGATGGATGGCCGCCGCGGCCTTGCCGGCAAGCTGCTGGAACACGATCGCACGCGCCAGCGACGCGAACGGGTCGCCCTCCCCGGGTCGAGCCGGCGGCAACCCCGCCCGCTCGATGAACGCCCCAACCTTTTGATCAACAGCAGCGATGTGCTCGGCCGCGGCGCCGACATCCTCTCTGGACGACATGGTCGGAGCATCGCACGCCGGGCCATCGCCGGCTGGCCGCAGCATCGAGCGGAGCAAAGCTTGCGTGCGACGCTCGTCAGCAAGGCCGGACGGCGAGCGCCCGGCGGGCGAAGTTACGCCCCGAGGATTGCGTACATCTTCCCGGCGCCGTGGTCGAGCACGTACAGCTCCCCTGCCGCGTTCTCGCCAAAACCCGAGATCGTCATGCCCGTGTCGAGGAGGAGCTTCGGCGTGGCCGGACGCGCCGCCGAGCTGTCAACGACCCACATCTCGCCGCTGCAGAAGTCCGCGTACACGTATCCGCCGACGAGCGCGGGAATGCCAGTCCCGCGGTAGACGTAGCCGCCGGTGACCGCGCACCGGCCGTTGTTGTGGTCGTATTCGGCCAGCGGCAGCGTGGTCCCGGCGGAGCTGCAGCCGGTCGATGGGCTGTAGCAGTGGGTGCCCTCGAGGATGTGCCAGCCCCAGTTGACGCCCCGGGCGGCGCCGGTCGACGTCTTGACCGCCCGGTCGATCTCCTCCCAATGCTCCTGGCCGACGTCGCCGATCCACAGGTTGCCGTTCGCACGATCGAACGAGAAGCGCCACGGATTGCGCAGCCCGAGCTGCCAGATCTCGTTGCGCCCGGCCTTGCCGACGTACGGGTTCGTCGACGGGAAGAGGTAGTTGCGCGTCGAGGTCGAGCCGCGGACGTCGATCCGAAGGATCTTCCCGAGCAGGCTGTCCTTGTTCTGCGCCCGGTTGCCCGGATCGCCGCCTGAGCCACCGTCGCCCATACCGATGTACAGGTACCCATCAGGCCCGAACGCGAGCATGCCGCCGTTGTGGTTGTCGTACGGCTGGCTGATCTTGAGGATCGTCCGAGCCGTGCTCGTGGCGACGACGTTCGGGTTCGTCGACGACGCCTTGTACTCGCGGATGACCGTGTCGCCGTTGAGGTCCGTGAAGTTCACGTAGAGCTTGCGGTTCGTCTTGTAGCTCGGGCTGAACGCCAGGCCCAGCAGGCCCTGCTCGCCGCCCTTGCTGACCTGGCTGCCGATCGACAGGAACGGGGTCGAAAGGACCACGCCGTCCTTGTAGATCCGGATCTTCCCCGTCTGCTCGACGATGAACAGCCGTCCAGTGCCGTCGCGAGCGCTCGTGACGAACACGGGCTCGGACAGGTTCGAGGCACGGAGCGCGAGGCGGATCCGCGCGTCCGTCGGGGCCGCCACGGTCGCGGACGGCAGCAGCAGGCTCGCGATCGCGAGGAGCGCGAGCGCGGACATCGATCGACGGCGGTTCCCCCGGGCCATGCGCAGCATCCTGCCGCCTGCATTCCCACCTGTCCATAGGAGGGTGGTCCGGTTCACAATGCCGCCGTGGCGCAACAGCCGATCGAGCTGATCCTGTTCCGGCAGATGGCGCAGCTGCTCGCCGTGCCGGTCTTCCTCGTCGACAGCCACGGCGACCTGGTCTTCCTCAACGAAGCCGCGGAGCACCTCCTCGGCGTCCGGTTCGACGACCTCGAGGAGATGTCGTTCGAGACGTGGACCACCCAGTTCCGGGCGCGCCACCCGAACGGCAGCCCGATGAAGACCGAGGACATCCCGCTCGCTGCCGCCGTGCTCCACCGCCGACCCGCGCACGGCACGCTGAAGATCCTGGGCAGCGACGGGGTCGATCGGACGATCGAGGCGACCGCGTTCCCGCTCGAGGGCGGCCGCGGCCGGCTCCTCGGTGCCGTCGCCATGTTCTGGGAACGCGATCCGTGATCGCGAGCTGACCGGAGCGATCGATGGACGTGACGTTCTGGGGCACGCGCGGGTCGATCGCGAGCGCCGGCGCGGCAACGCAGCGCTACGGCGGCAACACCGCGGCGGTCCAGGTGACCGGGAGCGACGGGACCGTCGTCGTCCTTGACGCCGGAACGGGAATCCGCGAGATCACCGGCTCGCTCTCGCCCGGCCTCCGCCGCATCGACATCTTCCTCAGCCACCTGCACATGGACCACATCCAGGGGCTCGGCTTCTTTGCCCCGATGTTCATGCCCAGCCTCGACGTCCACCTCTGGGGCCCGCCGTCGGCGACCCTCGACCTGCGGCGCCGGCTGACGCGGTACCTCTCGCCGCCCCTGTTCCCGATTCGGCTGCGCGACCTGTCATCGCACGTTGCGCTCCACAACGCGCCGGACAGGCCGGTGCGCATCGGCGGCCTCGAGATCTCCGCGGCGGAGGTGATCCACCCGGGGCCGACCGTCGGCTACCGGATCCGCGAGAACGGCGCGTCGATCGCGTACATCCCGGACCACGAGCCGGCACTGGGCAACCCATCCTTCCCGAACACGGCGCCATGGACGTCGGGCCACGAGCTCGCGAAGGGCGTGGACCTCCTCATCCACGACGTCCAGTACTTCCCCGACGAGCGCAAGGCGCGCATCGGCTGGGGCCACAGCTCGACGGTCGAGGCGGCGGCATTCGCGCAGCAGGCCGGCGTGCGGAAGCTCGCGGCGTTCCACCACGACCCGGCCCACGACGACGCGACGCTGGACCGACTCGTCACCGAGGTTGCGGATGCCGCGGCCGGGGTCGAGGTCATCGGCGCGCGCGAAGGCGAGACGATCTCCATCGCGGCCTAGGTCGAGGTCTAGGTCGAGGTCTTCGCCGAGCCTCCGGCTCGCGCAGCTCGCGCCGTGTCCTGCTCCGCCAGCACGCGCACGATCTCGCAGCCGAGCTGCGACAGCCGCTCGATGTCCGCCTGCTGGTGGCGGAACTGCTCCTCGGGATCGAAGACCTGCTCCTCGGCCTCGGCCTTGCGCGAGTTGTCGACGACCAGCGCCACCGCGCCGGCTCGAAGTTCCCACACGCGGGCGAGCACGAAGACCGCGCTTGATTCCATCTCCGCGCCGACGATGTTCAGCTGGTGCAGGTCCTCGAACTCGCCCGCCCACCAGCTCTGCCAGTACTCGGCATACGAGGAGCCGGGCTTCGGGTGGCCGGTGAAGAAGGAATCGGCGCTCCGCGTCAGCCCGACCTGGTGTCGGACGCCCAGGCCCTCGGCCGCGGCGATTGCCGCCTGGAGCACCTCGTGGTGGGCGATCGCGGGGTATTCGATCGGGGCATAGCGCTTGCTGGTCCCCTCCAGCCGCATCGCGCCATCGAAGATGAGCATGTCGCCCTTCTCGACGTCGTCCTGGAACGTCCCGCAGGTGCCGACGCGGATGAACGTGCGGGCACCGCACCGGGCGAGCTCCTCCATCGCGATCGCGGTGGATGGCGCACCGATGCCGGTCGACGTCGCGGTGATCGGGACGCCCCTGTATGTTCCGGTGTATGTCGTGTACTCGCGGTTCGTGGCGAGGTGGCGCGATTCATCCCAGAACGACGCGATGATCGGGACGCGCGCGGGATCGCCGGGCAGGAGAACGGTCGGCGCGATGTCGCCCTCTTCGACCTGGAGGTGGTACTGGCGAGCCATCGGCGCGACGGTAGCAGCCGCGACGCTCGTCGCAGCCTGCAGCCCGGCGCCGTCGATCGGACCGTCGCCATCCCCGGCTCCCGTGCCGACTGGTTCCCCCGCGAGCGCCCTCGGGTCCCCCGCATCCGGCGGCCTCGCCGACGCCGTGCGCAGCGGCATCAGCGTGCACGACATCCTCGACGACCTCGGTGAGCTCCAGCAGATCGCCGACGCGAACGGCGGCAATCGAGCCGCCGGGTCGCCCGGCTTCGATACGTCAGCCGACTTCGTGGCGGAGGAGCTGGGAGCAGCGGGGTTCACGGTCGTGCGACAGCCCGTCACGCTCACGGCGTTCTCGCAGACGGCGCCCAGCGAGATCGAGATCCCGGGTGGCCCGGCGCTCGAGGACGTCCACGATTTCAAGGCGATGACGTACTCGGCCAGCGGCGACGTGACCGCGCAGGTCGTGGCCCTCGGCTGGGACCCGAATGCGACGCCGGAGAGCCGGACCGGGCTGGGCTGCGCGCCCGGCGACTGGGTCGCGTTCCCCGCAGGCGCAATCGCGCTCGTCCAGCCCGGTCCGTGCCGGCGCCACGACGCGGTCGTGCTCGCCCAGGACGCGGGCGCGGTCGCGATGGTCACGACGTACGCCGGCTGGGCGAGGGACGCGATCCTCCGGCCAACGCTCGTCGTGCCGGAGGACATCGACATCCCGGTCATCGGGGCGACCCATGCCGTCGGGCTCGCGCTCGCGCAGGCTGCTGCGTCCGGCACCGACGTTCACGTCTCGGCGGCGACGTCGGTTCAGACCGTGCAGAGCGCGAACGTGATCGGCGAATCGACGTGGGGCGACCCGGCACACGTGGTGATGCTTGGCGGGCATCTCGACTCGGTCTTCGACGGCCCGGGGATCAACGACAACGGCTCTGGGACGATGACGGTGCTCGAGATCGCCCGAACGCTCGCCGATCTCGCGCAGTCGCAAGCCGCGGGAGCACAGCCGCGCTGGAAGGTCCGGGTCGCCTTCTGGACCGGCGAGGAAGAAGGCCTCTTCGGCTCTGGCGCCTATGCGGGCGGGCTGACCGAAGCGGACCGGATCGCGATCCACGCGTACCTGAACTTCGACATGGTGGGCTCCCGCAACGGTGTTCGCGTCGTCTACCAGGAGACGGGCGCGACTCGTCCGACGGACGAAGCCACGATCGGCGGGCTCTTTGGCCAGGCGCTCGACAGCGAGCAGCTGGCGTGGGAGCCGGAGGCGATCGGCGGCGCGAGCGACCACTTCCCGCTCGAGCAGGCGGGCATCGCAATCGGCGGGCTCTACTCGGGCGCGAACGAGGTGATGACCGCCGAGGAGGCGGGCAAGTTCACCGGCGCTGCCGGCACGCCGGAGGACGCCTGCTACCACCTCGCCTGCGACACGACGGCGAACGTCGACGCGGACCTGCTCGGTGAGCTGGCGCGAGCCGCCGCCTGGGTGACGGGGCGGCTCGCGTCAGGCGAGGTGGTGCTCGCAGGCTCCTAGGAGCAGTTGCTCCCCTGGAACCCGGTGATGTTGGCCCACGCGGTGAGCACGTCGGCCGGCGGCGCCGGAACCGGGTTCATGATCGACGCCGAGGCCGTCCAGTCGGCGACGGCGAGGAGCTCCGTGCTGATCGAGGCGAAGGCGGGGACCTGCGCCCAGTTCCGGAACAGCGGCGAGATCTGACCCGCTGCTGCCGAGTCCTTCGGCGGCATGTTCGCGACGATGGTGTCGGTCATGGCCTGGCAGAACCCGGCGATCGAGTTCGGATCGACCTCGCCGGTGCCCTGGCTGGCAGCGGCCGGGGTGGTCGTCGCGCCCGTGGCTGCAGGCACGGTCGTGGGCTGGCTTGTGGTCGTGGGCGTCCCGTTGCCGCAGGCCGCGAAGATGACGCCGGCGAACAGGAAGGCGGAAAGACGCTTGATCATCAGGTGCTGGAACCTCCTTGGTGCCGCGCAGCGCGGCATAACGGACCGTAGTGGTGTGGCGGCGACATTCTCCTCGCAAGGCTCCGGGCAATGCGGTCGCCCGCGTTGCGGCGAGGAAGGTGGTCGGGGCGGCGGGATTTGAACCCACGACTTCGTCGTCCCGAACGACGCGCGCTACCAGGCTGCGCTACGCCCCGACTGGGAGCCCGTTCACAGGGCCGCCGAATGGTATCAGCGGTTCGGCAGGATCACCGTGATGCCGGCGGTCGTGGCTGGCCGGCTCATTGCCACGAGCGCGGCCGGCGCCTCCTCGAGCCCGATCGTCGCGCCGACGAGGCGTCCCGGCGCCAGCCGGCCTTCGACGATCGCGGCGAGCATCCGCGGGTACTCGGCGGCGGCCATGCCGTGGCTGCCGATCAGCTCGAGCTCGCGGGCCATCACGGTGTTCATCGGCACCGGCGCAACGGCCGACTCCGCGACCATGAGCCCGACCTGGACGTGCCGTCCGCGCTTCCGCAGCGACCCGATCGAGCCCAGGGACGTCGCGACGCTGCCGAGCGCATCGATGGACAGGTGCGCACCTCCACCGGTGATGTCGCGGACCACGGACGCGGCGTCCGTTCCCGCGGCCAGCGAGCCCGCGGCGACAACGGCATCGGCGCCCAGCGCACGTGCCGCGTCCAGGGCGGCCGGAGCGAGGTCAACCGCCACGACGCGCGCGCCGTGCGCCGCCGCGATCATCACCGCCGACAGCCCGACCCCGCCGCACCCATGGACCGCGACCCATTCGCCGGGCGCGAGCCGGCCCTGCGTCACCACCGCTCGATACGCCGTCGCGAACCGGCAGCCGAGGATCGCCGCGTCCCGCGGCTCGATCGCGTCCGGCAGCTCGACGAGGTTCGCATCGGCGCGACCCAGGGCGACGCGCTCGGCGAACGAGCCCCAGGTGTGGAACCCGGGCTGGCGCTGGTCATCGCAGACCTGGGCGTTGCCGGCGCGGCATTGCGGGCAGACCCCGCACGCGCCGATGAACGGCATGATCACGCGCTGTCCCGGCTGCCATCTGCCCACGTCGCGGCCCACCTCGAGGATGGTCCCGGCAAGCTCGTGACCCGGGACGTGCGGCAGCCGGACGTCATCGTCGTGGCCGACCCAGGCGTGCCAGTCGGAGCGGCAAAGGCCCGTGGCGTCCACGCGCACGACGACCCCGTCCTCGGGCGCGACCGGATCCGGGACGTCCCGCACCGCGGGCTGCTCGCCGAAGGCCTCGTAGACGACGGCCAGGCATCAGTCGTTGGCGAGCTCGGCGCGGGCGTGCTCGAGCGGCTCATCGCGGACCGGGAACATGATCGCGGCGGCCACCAGGAACGACACCGCCATGAGCACGAAGACGATCGGCAGGCCCGCCGCCTCGCCGGCCCGCTCGATGACCAGCCCGTACACGATGTTCCACATCGAACCGACGCCGAAGGCGAGCGTGAAGTACAGCGCGAACGTGACGTCGCGCACGCCCGTCGGCACCACGTCCGCGAGCAGCGCCTGGAGCTGCGGGCTCTCGGCGAACGAGAACAGGCCCATGATTGCGATGCCGATCCACAGCCCGATGAGGCTCGAGCCGGCGAGGATGAACGCCAGGAACCCGATCGCGCCGCCGATGTACGCACCGAGGATGATCGGCCGGCGCCCGACCTTGTCCGACAGCCAGCCGGCGACGAGCGGCATCGGCACCGACAGCACGATGAGGCCCGCGTACATCAGGTTTGTCGTGTCCTGGGGAAGGTGCAGCACTTCCGTCACGTAGAGGAGCGCGTACAGGTTCGCGACGCCGAGGCCGCGCCCGCCCCCGCCGAAGACGGATGCGAGGTACGCGCGCCGCACCGCGGGATTGCGCCACGAAGCGATCGCGGCGCTCCGGACGGAGCCATGCTCGATGGCGGCGATGCGATCCGCGCCGGTCTCGCGGATCCAGCGGAGCATCGCGACGCCGATGAGCGCTGCGGGCACGCCGACGATGATCGAAACGCCGCGCCAGCCGAACACGGCGAGCGCCGCTGGCCCCGCGATCGCGGCGATGACCGTCCCGACGTTTCCGCCCGAGATGTGGGCGCTGATCGCGAACCCGCGCCGCTCCGGTGGGAACTGCTCGGCGAGCAGCCCGTTGCCGACGGGATGCTGCGGTGAGCCGCCGATGCGCGAGATGACGTTCGCGATGCTGAACGTCGCGAAGGTCTGGGTCAGGGCCTGCAGGGCGAACCCGGCGCCGAACGTCACGCCGCCGAGGACGAGGATCGGCCGGCGCGCGACGCGTCGGGTAACGAAGCCGTACGTCGCCTGGATCGCGCCGGAGCTCACCGCGCCGATGGCGACGAGGAACGGGATCGCCTCCACCCCGATGTGGAACTCCGCGACGACCAGCAGGAACATCGGCGGCAGGATCACGGCCTGCGCGTGGTTCACGGCATGCGCGATCGAGAGGAGCCAGAGCGAGCGCTCGGGGTGGATTCCCTCGGCGCGCGCGACGGATCCCGTCACCTGGAGCCGGAGCTCACGTGGCGAAGCCCGGGCGGAGGAGCCGCACGGCGCGCGATTCCAGGCGAATGAGGCGGATCAGCGCGTGCGTGCGGCGCAGGGTCCGGTCCAGCTCGTCGGACTCCGAATCGCCGTCGCCGATGTCCTTCCACGCGGAGAGGTACCCATCGCCGAGGCGCATCGCGCCCATGTCGTAGCGGCCGCCGACCTCGCGGCCGTCGATGACGGCGTCGACGAAGCGGACGCCGGCCTTCCGGAACGGCTTCCCCGTCTCGACGACGGCTCGCAGCTCCTCGAACAGCCCGGAGGTGCGGAGCGCCGGCAGGAGCTCCCCGACCTGGCGCCCGACGACCGCGTCGCGGGGCTGGCCGGTCCATTCCGCGGCGGCCGCGTTCACGAAGAGCAGCCGGAAGTCGAGGAGATCGCCGTCGCGGTCGCGCAGCGATGCGGCGATCGAAACCGGATGCGAGATCTCGTCGAGCGCGGCACGGACCGGCTCGTCGAGCACAGGGCGCGGGGCGGACATGGGACGCATTCCTCCGGGCGGCGGTGTGCTTGTCCCCCGCGCTCACAGGATACCGATCGGGTCGGCGTTTGGCCTACTCGACTAGCACATCTTCCGCCGGCTCGGCCGACGCCGAGGCTCAGTACTGGAACAGCAGCTCGCGGTACTTCGGCAGCGGCCAGAGATCGTCGCTGACGACGAGCTCGAGCTCGTCCGCGACCTTGCGCAGCGCGTCCTGTGCCGGGATGACGGCGTCGACGACGGCTCGCGCCTCCTTGTGGACGCCGCCGGCGCCATGCGCCTTGTGCTGCGCCGACTCGAGTGCGTCGATCGCGTCGACGAGCCCGTCGACCAGCCCTGCGACCCGCTTGGCGACGGTCGTGGCGCCCCTGGACGCCGACGCGCCGCCGAGCTCGCCCAGGTAGCGGACGGCCGCCGGCAGGATCATCGTTCGCGCGATGTCGAGCGCCGTGTTGGCCTCGATGTTGCCGACCTTGACGTAGCGCTCCCAGAAGATCTCGACCCGTGATTCGAGCTCGCGCTCGGTCAGGACGCCGAATTTCGCGAACAGCGCGCTCGCCTGCTTCGTCGCGAGCGCCGGCAGCGCATCGACGGTGGTCCGGTTGTTCGGCAGGCCGCGCCGTGCCGCCTCGGCGTGCCACTCCTCGGAGTAGCCGTTGCCCTCGAACAGCACGGCCTTCGTATCCCGGGCGATGCTCGAGAGGATGCGGCCGAGGCCCTCGAAGTCGCCGTCCTTGAGGTTGTCGAGCTCGTCCGCGAGATCGGACATCGAGTCCGCAACCGCAGTGTTCAGCACCGTCTGGGGCCAGTAGATCGGGGCCGACGAGCCGACCGCACGGAACTCGAACTTGTTGCCGGTGAAGGCAAACGGCGACGTCCGGTTCCGGTCCGTCGCGTCCTTCGGCAGCTCGGGCAGCGTCGTGACACCGAGCGCGACCGAGCCACCCTTCTTCGACTTCGACGCGGCGCCCTGCTCCAGCTGCTCGATCACGTCGACAAGCTGCGAGCCGAGGAAGATCGACATGATCGCCGGCGGCGCCTCGTTGGCGCCGAGGCGGTGGTCCTGGCCCGCGTCGGCGATGCTCGCCCGCAGGATGTCCGCGTGGCGGTGCACGCCCCGGATCACAGCCATGAGGAACGCGAGGAACTGCGCGTTCGCATGGGGATCGTTGCCCGGGTCGAGCAGGTTTTCCCCGTCGTCCGTCGACATCGACCAGTTGTTGTGCTTGCCCGAGCCGTTGATGCCCGCGAACGGCTTCTCATGGACGAGGAACATCAGCGAATGGCGTGCCGCCAGGCGCCGCATCGTGCTCATCACGATCATGTTGTGGTCGCTGCCGACCGACGTCGGCTCGAACACGGGCGCCATCTCGAACTGGCCGGGAGCGACCTCGTTGTGCCGGGTGCGGCTCGGGACGCCGAGGCGCCACAGCTCGCGGTCGAGATCCATCATGAACGCGAGGATCCGCTCCCGGATCGGGCCGAAGTACTGGTCCTCGAGCTCCTGGCCCTTCGGCGGATTGGCGCCGAAGAGCGTGCGCCCGGTGAGGATCAGGTCCGGCCGATGCTCGGCGAGCCGCCGATCGACGAGGAAGTACTCCTGCTCGGGCCCGATGGTGGTGTAGACCCGGTTCGCCTCGGTGTTCCCGAACCATCGGAGCACGCGGAGCGCCTGCCGGCCGAGCGCCTCCTGTGAGCGCAGGAGCGGGATCTTGTGGTCGAGCGCCTCGCCGGTGAACGAGACGTACGCGGTCGGGATCGTGAGGGTCACGCCGTTCGGCTCGACCTGGAGGAAGATCGGGCTGGTGACGTCCCACGCGGTGTAGCCGCGGGCCTCGAACGTCGCCCGGATGCCGCCCGACGGGAACGAGCTCGCATCGGGCTCGCCCTGGACGAGGTTCCGGCCCGAGAACTCGGCGATCGCGTGACCGTCGCCCGACGGCGTCAGGAACGAGTCGTGCTTCTCGGCCGTCGAGCCGGTCATCGGCACGAACCAGTGGGTGAAATGCGTGGCGCCCTGCGCCATCGCCCATTCCTTCACGCCGTGGGCGACCGCATCGACGATCGCGGGATCGAAGGGCGCCCGGCCCTCGATGGTCTCGCGAAGCTTCCGGTAGATGGGCTTGGCGAGGAACGCGCGCTGGGCCGCGTCGCCGAAGACGTACTGGCCGAAGATGTCGGCCCCGGCGAGCTCGAGGTACTCCTGCGATGCGCCGACCTTGTGGTTGGCGATCGTCTCGATGGCCCGGCGTCGTGCGCTCATGCGATCCGCTGCTCCTCGCTGTTCGGGGACTTGTGCCGTACGCACGACGTCGGGACGTCGCGGCGGCGTTCCAAGCGGATGGTAGCCGGGCAGCGGCGCCAGCCGAGGCACGCGTGCCCGTTCAGTGGTCGCCGAACTTAGTGATCTTGCACAAGTCTGAGCGCCAGCTGGAGCGCGAGGCGGAGGTCGGGATCGGTCAGGTCCCAGCCGGTGAGGGCTTCGATCCGCCGCATGCGGTAGGTGACGGTGTTGCGATGGATCGCGAGGGTCGTGGCTGCCTCGCCCACCCCACCGCCATCGAGGTACGCGGCGAGGGTGGCGAGGTGCTCACGCCGCACGTCGACCCGGCTCGCGAGCAGCGGCTCGAGGACAGCGTGTGCCAGTCGCGGCCCGTCCGCCAGTTGGTGCAGCGCGCCCAACATCCGGTACGCGGCGAGTCGTGCTCCGAGGGCCACCTTGCCGGGCCCCGGCAGCCCCGGCAGCCGCTCGGCTGCTTCGAGCGTCGCGCGCGCCTCCGCTTCCGCGGCTGGACGCTCGTTCGGGCTGTGGAACGGCCGGGACAGGGCCACGACCCGCCCGACGACCCCCGCGAGCGCCGCCGCCGCGATCCGCCCGTCGGGATCGGGCCCGCCGGCGGGGTCGACCGCCAGGACGGCGCGGACCTCGATCGAATCCGCGTCCCCCCGAAGGCTCATCCGCCGCGCCGGAGCGAGCAGGCGAACGGCGCGGCGCAGCTGTTCGCGGGCCTCGCGCGCGGCCGGCTCGTCGACATGGCCATCGGGCTCTCGTTGCCGCGCGACGGCCACGACCCACGGCGGCCCAGCGGAGGGCATCGCCTCCACATGGCGTGCCCGATCCGCAGCGCCACGGATCGCCTCCTCGCGGGCCAGCTCGAGGGCGAGGAGCTCGGCGACCCTCGGGAGCATCACGACCGCGAGCTCCGATGGCGGGGCTGCGCCCAGGACGAGGATCGCACCGGCGACGCCGTGGGCGGCGGGCATCGGCACGCGCAGGACGACCCCGTTCGAGTCGGATGGGGCCCGGCGACTGTGTCGCGACCCCACCTGGTACGCGGCGGCATCGGCTGCCGCGCCCGGAACGTGCGCCGGCACGTGGACCGCGATCGCGTCGCCTCGAGGGCCCTCGAGGGCAAGCGCCCGGCCGAGGAAGCCCGCGACGGTCGCCAACAGGCCGGCCGCCCCGGCGCCGTCGAGGGCGCGCCGTCGCAGCTCGGCCTCGAGCAGCGCCGCCTGCCGCTCGAGCTCGGCGCCTCGCGCCACGATGTACCCGACGACGCTCCGCTCGAGCGCCGCGGCGTCCGTCCTGGGCACCACGACCACCGGGACGCCGGCGCGGCCCAGCGCGTCGGCAGCGTCCGCGGCGCCGTCGAGCAGGAGCGCGCCCGACACCGGCACTGCCGCGAGCGAGCTGGCGAGATCCTCGAGTGCCGCCGCCCCCGGCGCCACGACCGAGAGCGCCGACGCCGGCATGATCACGAGGTCACCCGCGTCCAGGACGTCGAACGCGGGAATGCGGTCGCGCATGACGCGCACCCAGGAGATCGGCCGAAGGTTCGTTGGCGCTCCGCCGCGGAGCTGGGTCCCCGGCAGGAGCTCGGACGCGAGGGTGGCGAGGTCGGTCACCCGCCGGCTGCGCCGCTCGCCCGGACGCCGGCCGCCCTGGCCGCCACGAGCGAGTCGATCAGCGCGGTGAACTCGCGATCGAAGTCGACCTGGCGGTCCGCGCGCCCCACGAGGTCCAGCTGGCCGTCAGGCCGCAGCCGTGCCCACACCCGGCGACGCGGCAGGTAGAAGGTGATCGCGAGCCCGAGGAGCAGCGTGACGAACGCACCCCACACGATCGGCGCGCCCGGGTCCTTCTTGGCGATGAGGAGCGTGAAGTCGCTGAAGCTTCGCAACGTCAGGCTGAGCCCGAGGCCCTCCATCGGCACGGTGTCGCCACGGGTCGCGTAATACGGCACCTCGCCGAATACGAGGTCGGGCGTCCCGTCGGGGTTCGTCCCGCGCACGGCATACGGCACGATCACCAGCGCGCCGACGCCATCCGAGTTGCGCACGAGCGTGAACTCCAGCCCGAATGGCTTGCCCGGGATCGGGATCGCCCCGAGCGGCAGCCCGCCCGCCGAGTCCGTGAGGGGGATCGGGCCCGACCAGAGCACGGCGTTGTCGGTCGTCGAGTGGATCTCGACGTCCGGCGCCGGCCCGAAGCCGTTCTGGTGGAACGTGTAGCCGTCGACCGTCAGCGGGTCGTTGACCCGGATGGTCTTCCGCGCGACGAGCTGGCCGTCGCGGTAGACGCCGAGGTCGGTCGTGAAGTCGGTGGGGCTCCCGGTGTCGAGCCCGGGCGCATCGAACGCGAAGTTCTTCACGAGGAGCAGCCCCGGGGTCCCGATCGGCTGGACCGTCAGCGTGTCGCCTTCCGCCACGACGAGGCCCTGCTCGTCACCGAACTTGGCAGTCACGAGCCCGGCGACCACGAACAGGATCAGCCCGAGATGGGACACCAGCGTCGCGAGCTTGGTCCACCGGTTCCGATCGCCGTACACGTACCTGGCGCCGTCCTCCCCGGCTTCCTCGCGGACAACGAAGCGGTGCCGCTTCAGGGCCGTCGCGACCGCTTCGGACGTCAAGCCGGGTCCCGCGGCGATGGACGCGCGATCCGGGAGTCGAGGGTCGAAGTAGGCCGGCGGCTGCGCGACGCGGATGAACGCCGACTGCTGCCAGAGACGCGGTGTCCGGTCGATCGTGCAGATGAAGATCGAGATCGCGAGGACGAGCAGCGCGACCGTGAATGGCGTCGACGTGAACACGTGGAACAGCTGCAGCCGCTCCATGAAGTCGACGAGGCCCACACCGAGCACCGGCTCGTAGATCGAGCGGAGCTTGTCCATCTCCGTCGCGTAATCGCCGGGCGAGCGGAACGCGAAGCCCGGCAGCTGCCGGATCGTCATCCCGAAGCTCGCCAGGACCGCGACTGCCACGATCTGCACGACGGCGAAGTTCACCGACGTGAACAGGCGCCAGATGCGCATCCCAAGGCGCGCAGGGAAGCTCGGCCCGGCGCGACCCGCGGGCCGATCGATCGTCAGGGTCGCCACGTCCCGATCCTACCGCCGCGCGGCGGCGGAGGCGTCAGCCGGCTCGGTCGGCCTCGCGGGCGGCGCGATCGGCGGCGCGGTCGGCGGCCTTGCTCTCGATCGGGAGGACCATGGGCTCGGCAGTGGCACGAGCCACGCGGTTCTTGCCGCCGCGCTTCGATGCGTACATCGCGCGGTCCGCGCTGACGAGGAGCGCATCCGCAGAGCGGCCGTCGGCGGGGTACGAGACCACGCCCACGGACACCGTCGGCTGCGGCTCGACGCCCGCGAAGCCCTGCTCGGCAACGGTCAGCCGGATCTTCTCCGCGAGCACCCAGCCACCGGTCGGGTCCGTCTCCGGCAGCAGCGCGACGAACTCGTCGCCGCCGTACCGGGCCGCGACGTCGATCTTGCGGACGCCGCCGCGGACGATGTCCGCGACGCTGCGCAGGACCTGGTCGCCGGAGATATGGCCGTACCGATCGTTGACCGACTTCAGGTCGTCGAGATCCAGCATCACCAGGCAGAACGCGCGCCCGGAGCGGTCGCCCCGGGCGATCTCGCGCTCGAGCGCGGAGAAGAAGAAGGCACGGTTGTAGAGGCCCGTCAGCGCATCGACCGTGGACATCCGGATGGCGGCGTCGCGGGCGCGGCGCTGCTCACGGCCGACCGACGTCCCGATGTACGCGAGCAGGTACAGGCCGGTCAGGTTCACCGCCATCAGGACGAGCGACTTGGTCTCAGGATTCGGGTTCACGTACATGCCGGCCGCGAGATAGGCGGCGGTCGCGAGGATCGCGAGGATGAGCGCGATCCGGGGCGCAACGAGCAGCGCCCCCGCGCCGACGATCAAGGGGAATGTGAACGTGAACGGACTCTCGAACCCGTTCGTGAGGGCGACGAGGCCGCCCGCGAAGGCGAGGGCGAGGACGCCCTGCGCAGGGCCGCGGAAGTTGCGGAGCGGCGTGCGCGGGACGACGTCCTGGAGGATCAGCAGGATCTCGCCGGTCACCGCGACGAGGATCACGATGATCGCGAGGTTGCCGTTCCACAGGCCGCTGGCGGCCGCGAACACCGCCACCGCCATGAGGAATGCCCAGCTGACGATGCGGATGATCCGGTCCTCGAGGGTCGGATCCGCTTCGGGGCTGCCGAGGGGCTCGTCGGGCGTGTCGTCGACGGCGGTCGCCAGCGCGCGCCCACCGCGCTCTCGTTCGATCGCCCTGGGATCCAACGCGCCCTCCGTCCTCAACTCATGTTGTTCGGTCTGGCCGGCCATCCGGCGCCGAACCCAGACGAACGTGGGTGCGAGCGCGAGCGCGAACGCGAGGATCGCAAGGATCGCGATCGCTGCGAACACGATGTCGGAGAGCGGCATCAGCGGGTCCCGAACTGGTAGGTCTGCTTGACGAGGCGCAGGTACGAGAACGTCTCGGTATCGCGCACCCCGTCCACCCGCTGCAGGCGGTCGGCCAGGAAGCGCAGCAAACCTTCGTTGTCCTCGGCGACGGTCTCGATGAGCACATCGAAGCGCCCCGCGGTGACGACGACGTAATCGACCTCGGGCATGCTCGCCAGTGCCTCCGCCACGTCGAGCAATCGGCCGGGCTCGCAGCGGATCCCGATCAGGGCCTGCTGGAAGCCGAGCTTGTCCGGGTCGGCAACGCCGACGATCTGCAGGATGCCACGCTCCACGAGCCGGTTGGTGCGCGCGCGCACCGCTGCTTCGGAGACACCGAGGTCCGAGGCGATCTGGGTGAACGGCCTGCGCCCGTCCTGCTGGAGATGCTCGATCACCCGCTTGTCGAGCGGGGAGAGCTCATCACGGCGGCGGGTGCGGCGTCCGGTGTCGTCCAGATTCGAATCTCGCAATCGCGGCGCCTCCAGCGCGCGGAATCGTACCGGAAAGTGGCCGTCCGAACCGGACGGCGCACCGCGGCCCGGGCGCCGAGCCGCTTTGAGCGCCGCACCACGTCCGGGGCGGCGCGCCAACCCGGCGCGTCAGCCCGGCGCGTCAGCCCCGGTCGAGATCCGCCAGCACGGCGCCGAGCGCCTCGATGGACTCCCTGGTGATCGGGTCGACGACGAGCTGGACCTCGGCCAGGCCGAGGGCGGCGTACTCGCGCAGCGCGTCAGCGATCTCCGTGGTCGAGCCGGTCAGCGGCGCCGGGCCCGCGCCCTCGACGTCGTACTTCGTGAGGCGACCCGCGCCGCCCGGCATGCCGACGAGGACGGCACTGGTCTTCTCGAGGGTCCGCGGATCACGGCCGACCTTCCGGCACGCCTCGTCAACGTCGCGCAGGATCGGCTCGAGCCCGGCGGCGGTGTTGTTGGACTGCCGGTACCAGACGTTCCACTGCTCGACGTACGGCAAGGTGATCTCGAGCATCCGCGGGCCGATGCTGCCGACCATCAGCGGCGGGCCACCCGGCCGCGCCGGGGCCGGCTTGAGGACGCAGTCGCGCGCCTGGAAGAACTGCCCGTCGAAGTCGATCTCGCCTTCGCGCAGGAGCGTCCGGATGACCGTGAACGCCTCCTCGAAGCGGGAGATCCGGTGGTCGAACGGGAAGCCGAACGCGCGGAACTCCGTGTCGTTCCAGCCGGCCCCAAGGCCGAGGATGAGCCGGCCGCCGCTGATCTCGTCGACCGTTGCCGCCATCTTGGCGAGCATCGGCGGCGTGTGGAACGCGGTCGCGGCCACCAGCGGACCGATCTTGACCGTCGACGTCGCCTGCGCGATCGCAGCGAGCGACGTGAAGACCTCCCACGGGCCGCGCGTCGAGCCGTCCGAGTACCGGTACAGCAGGTGGTCGCCGAGCCAGATCGTGTCGAAGCCGGTGTCCTCGGCCGCCTTCGCCATGGCGATGTATTCCGGCCAGCGCACCTCGCGCTCGACCTCGGGGAGCTGGATTCCGACGCGGAGCGGGCGCTTCGATGCAGGCATCGTCGAAGCGTACCTGCCGCGTCGGCGGGCCGGCTGGCAGCCTCGCTGTGATCCCCGCCGGGCCACGCTCCCGGGCACAAGGAGGCATCGATGACCGAGCAGCGCGACCCCATGCCCACGCCCGATGGGCGGGACGACGACGGCACGAACGACCGACCCGACTGGGACCGTGACCCGAACGAGCGCCCGCCGTTCGACCAGGATCCGGACGCCCAGCGCGCCCCGGGCCCGGAGGAGAGCGACACGGGCACCCACAATCCGCCGATGCAGGCCGACGCCTGATCCTTGGCTACGATGGCGCCATGGCGACCACCGATGCCACGCCCTGGTACCTGAAGCCTGGGCCCCCGACCGACGGCCCACTGACCTTCGAGGAGCTCGCCCTCGCCGGGCGCAACCGCGGGATGCCGCTCGAGGCGATGCGCTACGACATCACCCCGAGCGGGCTGCACTACCTGCTGATCCACTTCGACATCCCCGCGATCGACCCGGCCGCGTGGCGCCTCCGGATCGAGGGGCTCGTCGAGCGACCCGTCGAGCTCTCGCTGGCGGACCTCCGCGCGCGGCCACGCGAAACCGTGCCCGTCACGCTGGAATGTGCCGGCAACGGGCGCGCACGCCTGCAGCCGCGGCCGCTGAGCAACCCGTGGCTGTATGAGGCGATCGGCACCGCGGAGTGGGGTGGCACGTCCCTCGCGCCGATCCTCGAGGAAGCCGGCATCCGGCCCGAGGCGCGCGAGCTCGTCTTCACGGGAGCGGATCGCGGCTTCCAGGGCGGCGAGGAGCACGACTTCCAGCGCAGCCTGTCGGTCGCCGAGGCCCGCCGGCCGGAGATCATGCTCGTGGACGAGATGAACGGCGCTTCCCTCCAGCCGCAGCACGGTTCGCCGGTGCGCCTGCTCGTGCCCGGCTGGTACGGCATGGCGAGCGTCAAGTGGCTGACCCGGATCGAGGCCATTGACCACGAGTTCCAGGGCTACCAGCAGGTGCGGACCTATCGCTTCAAGTCGAGCGCAGAGGAGCTCGGTGAGCCCGTCGAGCAGATCCGCGTCCGCGCGCTGATGGCGCCGCCCGGGCTGCCCGACTACTTCAGCCGTCGCCGGCTCGTCGACCCGGGGCTCGTCACGATCCGGGGTCGGGCGTGGGGCGGCACGTCCCCGATCGCTCGCGTGGAGGTCCGCGTCGACGGCGAGTGGTCCGATGCGGCGCTGCAGCCGCCGATCGGCCGGTTCGCGTGGCGCGGCTGGGCCTTCGATTGGAACGCCAGCCCCGGCGTTCACGAGCTCGCCTGCCGTGCGACGGATTCCGACGGCACCGTGCAGCCGCTCGAGATGCCCTGGAACTATGGCGGGATGGGCAACAACGGCGCACAGGTGGTGCGCGTGGTGGTCAGGGAGACGGCCGAAGCCTGACCGGCCGGCGACTTCAGGCCGGGCCGACCTCGGCGAGCAGCTCGCGGATCCGGATCGGCTTGGGGAGGAACGCGTCGCACCCGGCCGCGAGCGCATCCGCGCGATCAGCGTCCATGACGCTTGCGCTCACGAGCACCACGTGCGCCGCACGATTTGCCTCGCTGGCTCGGATGTCGGCGAGCAGGGAGAGGCCGTCGCCGTCACCCAGGTGGCGGTCGAGGAGGATCGTGCGGGCCGTGTTCGCCGCGAGCCACGCGCGTGCTCCGGCAAGGCTCGACGCGACATGGAGCTCATGGCCGGTCGGACCAAGGACCGCTTCGAGGAGCGCCGCGTTTCGCGCATCGTCCTCGACCGCGAGGATGACGCTGCCGGCAGCCATCAGGCGGCTCCCGCGACTCCGGCGAGCCAGCCGCGCAGGGCGTCAAGCGCCGCATCGCCGCGCGTCGCGACACCGATCACGTTGCCGTTGAGGCGCGCCTTGTCGGCGGGTGCGAGCTCACCGGGCGTTGTCGCCCAGATCGGGATCGACGATGTCGACGGATCCGCCTTGAGCCGGCTCACCAGCTCGAACCCGTCCAGCTGGAGGAGGTCGAGCAGGATCAGGTCCGGCCCGGTTTCGGTGGCAAGCCGCCGACCCGCCTCGCCGTCGGTCGCGCCTGCCACCCGGAAGCCTTCGGGCTCGAG
The DNA here is from genome assembly GCA_035248345.1 of Candidatus Limnocylindrales bacterium. GTDB lineage: Bacteria > Chloroflexota > Limnocylindria > Limnocylindrales > CSP1-4 > UBA5189. Next base: position 65,541 of record DATFHO010000074.1, on the reverse strand, counting down.
AACGGCGCGATACCGCTCGTGCGCGGAAGCGTCCGGATCGATCACCAGGACGTCGACCGTCCGGGTTTTCACCTTCGTCGTGAACGTCAGGCGGCCGAGCGCCTGCAGGAGCGGATCCCGTGCGATCGGCTTCACGAAGTAGTCGACCGCGCCGAGCGCCATGCCGAGCGATCGGTCGTCGACCACGGACACCACGAGAACCGGGATGGCGCGCGTGCCGGCGCTGCGCTTCAGCCGCTGGAGCACGTCCCAGCCATCGATGTCGGGCAGGAGGATGTCGAGCAGGATCGCATTCGGCCGCAGCTCCTCGGCCCACCGAAGCCCATCGTGGCCGCTGGCCGTGCTTGCGACGCCGAACCCGGCACCCTCGAGGTAGACGCGCAGGAGCTCCGCCGCGGACGGGTCATCCTCGATCACCAGGACGGTCGGCCGGTCCGCTTCCAGGACCGGTATCGGCGCCGAAGCGGGAGCGGAAACGGCGCCGGACGACGGGAGCCTGACGGTGAAGCGGCTGCCGCGGCCGACCTGGGACGCGACCTCGATCGTGCCGCCGTGGGCCTCCACGAGCCGCCGGGTCAAGGCGAGGCCCAGGCCGGTGCCCTCCTGCGAGCCCCCCGTGCGCACCTGCTCGAAGGCCTCGAACACGCGCTGCAGATCGACGTCCTCGATGCCGACGCCCGTGTCCTCGACGGACAACATGACGAATTCACCAGCCGTGGAGCCACGGACGGTCACGCGACCGCCGGAGGGGGTGAACTTGATCGCGTTGGAGACCAGGTTGAACACGACCTGGCGCATGCGTGCCGGGTCGGCCACGAGCGGCAGCTCACCGGGCGTCTCGAGCGTGAACGTCAGCGACTTGCGCTCCGCGAGCGGGCGCATCGCGGCGATCGTCTCGGCCAGGAGCGGCGCCAGGTCGAATGCGCTCGGCCGGAGGTCCGGCCGGCCGGCTTCGACGCGCGCGAGGTCGAGCACCTCGTTGATGAGCTCGAGGAGATGCAGCCCGGACCCGTGGATGTGACCGGAGAACTCCTTGACGCGATCGGGCTGGGCGACCTCGGGGCCGTCCAGCAGCAGCTCGGAGAATCCGATAATCGCGTTCAGGGGCGTGCGCAGCTCGTGGCTCATCGCCGCGAGGAAGTCGCTCTTGGCTGCGCTGGCAGCGCGCAGCTCGGTGATGAGTCGCTCTCGCTCGCGGATCGCATCGTCGCGCTCGACCGCTCGCCACGTTCGTTCGGCGAGCAGCCGGAGCAGCTCCTCGTCATCCTCGACGAACAGCGGCCGGCCCCGGAAGCTCAGCTCGAGCCGGGCAGGGGCCGGGGTGTCGATGCCGTGCAGTGCGAAGTCCATCCGAACCGTCGAGCCCGACGGCATGGGTGACTCGGCTGTCGCCACGACCTCGCGCCCGATCACGACGGAGACGCGCGTCGCGCCGGTGGAGCGGACCGCCGTCTGGGCGAGCAGGGACCAGATGCGGCCGCTGCCGGTGCCATCGGGAATGCCGTTGAGCTCGCGGATGAAGTCGTACGCGATCGTCTGCTGGCTGAGCCGTCGCAGCAGGCGCGGAGGCGCAAACGCGACGAGGTAGCCGAATGCGGCGCCGAGTGCGAGGAGCTCGATGCCGAACTCGTACGTGGCATTGCCCTGGGTTGCCGGCAGCGCGCCGCCGACGATGATGCCGACCAGCGCAACCCCCAGCGCAAGGGTGGCAAAGGCGCCCACGAGCATCCTGACGCGCGACGTGCCCGCTCGCCGCCGGCCCTCGATCGCCAGGCCGAAGGCCGGGACGATCTCGAAGACGCCGAAGTACCCGCCGATGAGCACGATGAGCCCGCCCATGATGGGCTGGAGCACGGCTGGGCCGAACACGACGCTGTAGACGACGAACAGCCCGATGAGGGCACTCAGCACGAGGGCCGCGGTCACGAACCGCCGAGCCGGCGCCCAGAAGTGCCCGACGAGCCACAGCGCGGTGATGGGCTCGGCGATCAGCGCGATGGACGACGCAAGGCCGAAGAACGGGCCCAACGGGGGCACGAGGCGCGCCACGGCCGAGCCGATCAGCACCAGCGCGAGGCACCCGAAGACGAACAACACGGCGAGCCGGACGGTGTCCGGGCGCCGCCGATAGTCGCGCGCGGCGACTGCGAAGAGGGCGAGGAAGACGAGATCGAGGACCGTGACGACCAGGCCGGACACGGCTGCGCCCTACAACCCGGCCGCGACGGGACGGAGGGCGCTCAGCCAGGCGCGCTCATCGGGCAGCTGCGGCTCGCTCTCGAGGAGCGGAATGAACGCGCTGACCAGTCCTGGATCGAACTGCCTGCCGGCGAGGCGGCGGATCTCGTCGAGCGCCTGCTCGACCGAACGGGCGAGCCGGTAGGGTCGGTCGTGGACCATGGCGTCGAACGCATCGACCAGCCCGACGATGCGGGCGCCGAGTGGGATCGCGTCGCCTCGCAGCCGGTCCGGATAACCGCTGCCGTCCCAGCGCTCGTGGTGATGGCGGATCACGGGCAGGAAGACCCGGCTGCCGCGCAGCGGCGCGCAGATCGTCTCGCCGATCAGCGGATGGCGCTGCATGACCTGCCACTCCTCAGGCGTGAGCGGACCGGGCTTGTTGAGCAGCGTGTCGGCGATCCCGATCTTGCCGACGTCGTGCAGCATCGCCCCGAGCACGATCGGCCGCAGGTCCTGGCGGGCCACGCCTGCGGCCAGCGCCAGCTGCCGCGCCATCGTCGAGAGGCGCTGGCAGTGCCGTTCGGTGAGCTCGTCCTTCGCTTCGACCGCGTTCGCGAGGGCGACGATCACGCCATGGGCGCCGTCGACCTCCGCCATCGCCTCGGCAAGGCGAAGGACGCTCCGGATCCGGGCCAGGAGCTCGGCGCGCTCGAACGGCTTGCGAAGGAAGTCGTCCGCACCGGCATCCAGACCCGCGACGACGTCGCTCGTCTCGGTCCGGCCCGTCAGGAGGATGATGGGCAGGGCGACAGTCGTCACGTCCGCACGAAGGGCGCGACAGACATCGAGGCCGTTCATGCCCGGAAGCTCGATGTCGAGCAGGACGACGTCGGGCCCTTCGTCGTGCGCAGCCCGAACGGCGTCCGCACCTGTGGCGATGGCCACGACGTCATACCCCGCTCGACGCAGGAGCGCGTCGAGAAGGGCCCGGTTGGATGCATCGTCCTCGACGACGAGGACCCGGATTGTGGACGCAGTGCTCACTCGATCCCCCGCAGACCGGTGCTTCTGCGCGCCAGTCTGTGGGTCGACCGTCAGCGCCGGAACGCTACGAAAGTCCCAATGAGCCGCCTCCGACTACGTAGGGACCGCGCCCGCAGTGCCGCGGAGGTGACGACGCTGAGGTCCCGCGGCGTGGCCGCGGGCGGGATGGTCGGGGCGGTCGGATTCGAACCGACGGCCTCATGCTCCCAAAGCATGTGCGCTACCAGGCTGCGCTACGCCCCGACGGCGGCGCAATCATAGGCGGCCCGGGTCTCGGCACCCACGAATTGCGACGGAACCGAACAGCCATCGGCGGCGTCTCGCGCTGGACGCCGGGTGGGAGCTGGCAGGCTGATGGAACCACCCGGCGTCGCCTTTTGCGGCAATGCCCGTTCCGGCGACGCGCCCGACCGCGCTAGAAGCCGAGCTCCCGGAGCACCGGCGTCATGCGCCGCGCCGCACGGCCCCGATGCGAGATCGCATCCTTCTCCGCGGCTGCGTACTGCCCGAACGTGCGACCGCCCACGCGTTCGCGGGCCGGCTCGAACAGCGGGTCGTAGCCGAACCCGCCGTCGCCTCGGAGTCCATCGGCCACGCGGCCACGCGAGGTGCCGCGCCGGAAGACCAGGCGCACGCCGCCGGGCGCCGACGCATCCGGCAACCCGAGCGCCAGCACGCACACGTATCGCGCACCACGCTGAGCCGGCGCGAGGCCTGCGAGCTCCTGCAGGAGGTTCTCGTTGTTGTCCGCATCGGTGGCGTCCGGGCCCGCGTAGCGGCGCGTTCGGACGCCCGGCGCGCCACCGATCGCTTCCACCTCGATGCCCGAGTCATCCGCCAAGGACGGCAACCCCGTCGCGCGGACCGCATGCCGCGCCTTGATCGCCGCGTTCGTCTCGAAGCTCAGGCCGTCCTCGATCGGTTCGCCGATGATCCCGAGCTCGTCAAGGGAGAGGAGGTCCGCTCGCTCGAGCTGCAGGAGCTTGCGAAGCTCGCCGAGCTTGTGCGCGGAGTGCGTGGCGATGACGAGCCGCGGGCGGTTGGCGCCGGGCGCTGCCGCTCCGGTCAGCGGCGCACCGTCGCGAGCGCCTGGCCCTGGATCTCGAAGAGCCGGGCGAGCCCCGCGTCCGCCGAGTCGAGCAGGCTGGTCACGCGATCGCGGTCGAACGGCAGGCCTTCGGCCGTGCCCTGGAGCTCGATGTACGTCCCGGCGTCCGTGCCGACGACGTTCATGTCGACCTCGGCGGTCGAGTCTTCGGAGTAGTCGAGGTCCAGCATCGTGAGCCCGCGGACGACGCCGACGGAGACTGCCGCGACCTTGCCGACGAGCGTCCGCTCGAGCCCGGCGCCGATCAGCGCCGCCGCGAGGGCGACGTATCCGCCGGTGATCGACGCGCAGCGCGTGCCGCCGTCCGCCTGGAGCACGTCGCAGTCGACCGTGATGGTTCGCTCGCCGAGCTTCGCGAGATCCACGACACCGCGCAGCGAGCGCCCGATGAGGCGCTGGATCTCGTGTGTCCGGCCGCCGATCCTGCCCTTCACCGACTCGCGGTCGGAGCGCTCGGCGGTGGCGCGCGGCAGCATCGAGTACTCGGCGGTCACCCAGCCCGTGCCCTTGCCGCGCAGGTGCGGCGGCACGCGGTCGCTGAGGGTCGCGGCGCACAGGACCTCGGTGTCGCCCGCGCGGATCCGGCACGAGCCTTCCGCCCACTTCAGGACACCGAGGGTGATCGTGACCGGGCGCAGGTCGGTCGGGCGCCGCCCGTCGTTCCGCACGGATGGCGGCCGGTTACCGAGGGTCATCGAACTGCCTCCGCTCGCTCTTCCACCTTCGCAGCATCCCACAGGTCGTCGAGGGCCGCGAAGTCGAGGTCCCGAAGCGCGACGCCACGCTCGCGCGCCATGCGCTCGACCCGGCCGAAGCGCGACCTGAACTTCGAGTTCGCTGCCCGAAGCGCCGCCTCGGCCTCGATGCCCAGCTTGCGCCCGACGTTCACCGCCACGAGCAGCAGGTCGCCGAATTCCTCGGTACGGTCGGCAGCGGTCTCGGCGCGCGCAAGCTCACCCAGCTCCTCCGTCACCTTTTCGAGCACGCCGTCGATCGATGGCCAGTCGTAGCCGATCGCCGCCGCACGCTCCTGCATCTCCTGGCCGGCGGCGAGCGCCGGGAGGGAGGCGCTGATCCCGTCGAGCGCGCCCTTGGGCGGCTTCGGTGCCGCCTCAGAGGCCGGATCGCCGGTGCCGGACGCGGCGGCACCGGCTTCGGCCGCGGCCGCTTCTCGCTCCCCCGCCTTGATGCGTTCCCATTGCCGGTTCACGTCCGCCGCGGTCCTGGCTTCGGCGTCGCCGAAGACGTGCGGATGCCGCCGGACGATCTTCCGGGCGAGCGCGGCCTGGACGTCCGCGAGATCGAAGACGCCTTCCTCCGCGGCGAGCTGCGCGTGCAGGACCACCTGGAGCAGCAGGTCGCCGAGCTCCTCGGCGAGCGCCGGCGTCGCGCCGTGCTCGAGCGCGTCGTAGACCTCGTACGTCTCCTCGAGGAGGTGCTTGCGGAGCGACTGATGGGTCTGCTCTCGGTCCCACGGACAGCCGTCGGGTTGGCGGAGGCGATGGCTGATGTACGGCATGGACCAGGGGCCCGCGGACGCGAGCTCCGGCGCGATGGGCGCCACGTACAGGGCACCCTCGAGGTCCGTGACCGTGAGCCGGTCGACGGTGGTGGGCGGCGCACCAGGATCGGCGCCCAGCCGCGCGACGGTCGCGCCGGACGGGTACAGGCGCCGAAGCACGGCGAGCGGATCCCGGCCCTGCGGCCCATGGCGGCCGGGCAGCGGCTGGGCGGCGCCGGCGGCCGCGACCGCGGACGGCGCAGCAGCGCCGGACGGGCCTTCCGGAGTACCACCGCGGAGCACCGCGGGCGGCACGATCAGGAGCGGCCGCGACGCCTCGATCGGGACGGTCGTGAGCGTCTCGGCCGGCACCACCTGGATGCCGCCGCTGACGTCGAGGCCCCAGCGATCACGCGCCTCGGCGACGAGCGCGTCGAGCATCGGCCCGGTCTAGCCGGTCGTCGACTGGGAGACGATGAACCGGTCGATCTTGGCATCGGCCTTCTGGCGCGAATACCACGTGTCGAACCCGGAATCCTTGAAGATCTTCAGCTGCGCGGCCGTCGGATCGCGCTGCTCCTCCGCCAGCACCATGAACAGGTACTGCCCGTCCTCGCTGGTCCCGTCGTCGACGCTGACCACGTCCGAGATCGAGCCCACGGCGGTCGCGAAGATCGCGGCGTCGATGGTGTCCGATTCCTGCTCGCTCGCGATCCAGCCGAGGTCGCCGCCATCCTTGGCTTCCTTGCTCTCGCTGTTGTTGATCGCCGCGGTCCGGAATGCCGCCTCGTTCGAGAGGGTGCCCTTGAGGGTCGTGAGGAACGCCTTGTCACCGTCGCCGGTCGGACGCATGAACTGGATCACGTGCCAGGCGAAGGAGCTCTTCACCGGGGCGATGAGGTCGCCCGGCTTGAGGTTCGGATTGAGGATCGCGTCCTTGAACGCGAGGTCGACCGTGCTGCCCGGGTAGTACCAGGGCTGCTTGCCACCGGTGAGCTTGCCCGAGCGCTCGTCGGACAGCGTCCGGGCCATCTCGTCGAACTTCTCCGGGTGGGCCTTGAGCTCGTTGTAGGCGGCCTCCGCATCGGCCTTCGCCTTCGCCCACGCGGGATCCGTGTCGGGCGGCGTGTCGACCGTGGAGTCGTTCGGGCCGAAGACGATCTGGCGAACCTTCACGCCACCCTCGGTGACGCCGGCCTGCGACGCGTTCGGCGTCGGCAGGAAGATCTCGAGGACGTGGCGCTGCTTGCCCGGCGCGGACAGGTCCGCGACGACCTGATCGGAGAGCTTCGTGCGCAGCACGTCGCCCATGGCGGCGGCGCGGTAGTCGGCGAGGGTGATCCCCGCGTCCTCGATCTGCTGCTGGAACGTCCCGTCGACGCTCGGCGCTTCCGTTTCGGTGTACCGGCCGATGCGGTACACGCCGTCGTCGCCCGTGATGACATCCGTCGGCGTGTTGATCTGCGCGGAGAAGACGGCGTTCATGAACGCTTCGTCGTAGCCGCTGTCCTTGGTGAGCCAGCCGACGTCACCGGCCTGCGGCGCATTGGCCGATGTCGAGACGGTCTTCGCGACGTCGTCCCACGACTCGCCGTTCTTGAGCCGGGCGAGGGCGCGCTGGGCATCACCGAGGGCGATGCGCTTGTCCTCGTCGGTGACCTCGCCGGTCACGGCGTCCGCCGCCGGCTCGACCTCGATCATCCAGACGTGCCGCTCCTCGTCCTGCGTGGCGCGGTTCGTGAGCTCCTTGTCGACCTCTTCCTCCGACACGGAGATGCCCTTGTCGGCCGCGAGCTTGCCCTGGAGCTGGTTGTCGATGAGCCGCTCGAGCGTGATCCCGACGATCTGATCCTGGCGCTGGCTGATCAGCTGGAGCTGCTGCTGGCCGGTCGCGCTGTCGATCTTGCCCTGCGCCATGAGCGTCTGGATCCGGCTCGCGATGTAGTCGAGGCCGAACTGCTCGATCGTGATCCGGTTGCGCAGCTGGTCCTTCGTGATCGTCGTGCCGTCCACGGTTGCCGCGGCGCCGTAGTGGTCGGCGTACCACGACCAGGCGGCGTAGCCGGCGAGGATGAGGATCGAGACGCCGATCGCAAGGAAGAAGCCCAGGTTGATCAAGCTGTTCCGGCGGTCGCCGGAATCCCAGCCGGCGCGACCCTTGCGTCGCGCGACGGGCCTGGCTCGGAGCGTCATTCGGAAGGAGTGTCCTGTTCGGGGTGGGGCGCGCCGATCTCGCCTGGCGCGGAAGCGGGGGCCGAATGGTAGCGCACGATCATCGGAGCGCCGGGAGCACGATCCGGTCCACGAACCGCTCGGTGGCGTGGCCGTCGGCGACCTCGAACGCGTCCGCGCGGAACGCGTCGATGCGCGCCTGGTCCCACGTGCCCGCCTTGAGCCACTCGGCGAGCTCGGTGGTGGTCTCGAACACCGGACCCGGCACGCCCGTCTGGTAGTCCCAGTAGAACCCGCGCTCGTCGAGGTACTCCGCCTGGTCCGGTGCGAAGAAGGCCATCGGCCGGCCGAGCAGCGAGAACTCGAAGATCGCGCTCGAGTAGTCGGTCACGAGGTAGTCGCTGACGAGCATCAGCTCGTGGATGTCCGCATGGTCCGAGGCGTCGATGGCGAACGACCGCAGCTCCGCGGGGATGGGCTGCGCCTCGCGCACGAACGGATGGAGCTTCAGCAGGATCACGAACTCGTCGCCGAGCACGCGGTGCAGCTCGCGGAAGTCGAGGTCCTGGGGCGATGTCGCCTTGCGCACCGTGGTGCCCCGGAACGTGGGTGCGTAGAGCACCACCTTCTTCCCCGCGGGGAGCCCGTACTTCGCGCGGACCGCCGCCGCGATCCCCGGCACCGCCGGCCCGAACAGCACGTCCGTCCGCGGCATGCCGATGTCGGTCACGAACCGCTCGAGGGGCTGGTGGAACGCGTCCGCGTAATGGACGGCTGACGACGTCGAGGCCATGAGGCAGATGTCGTAGTTCGAATGGATCTCGACGTGCTCCACGAGGCTTTCGTCCGCCCCGAACGTCTTGTCGAGCACGCTCCAGCCGATCTTCTTGAAGGCGCCCGATGCGTGCCACGTCTGGACGATCGTCGTGCCCTTGCGCGGCTTGATCACGTAGATCGGGAAGTAGTAGTCGTCGACGATGAACAGCTTCGCCCGGCCGAGGTGGTAGCCGGCGCGCAGGTTGTAGACGAACGTGGCGAGCCAGCTCCGCCAGTCGGGTGCGGGTCGCAGCATGAGGACCAGGTACGGGATGGGCGGGTTGCGCCGATCCAGCCCGGCCCGGATGAACGCGAGGTTGCCGCTGGGCGCCGACGCCGCGGTCGAGGCGAAGACGACGTGCCCCTGGAGCGGGAGCCGTCGCCCCAGCCCGAACCCGAGTCGGACGAGCGCGATGCGGAGGCGGAGGATTCGACGGCGGCGCTGGGGCCGCGCGGGCTGGTCTGGCGAGGGCGCGGTGGCGCGCGCTCGCGATGGGACGGTGGAGATTCGAGCGCCTCCGACGAGCTGGGGTGAGTCGGCTGGCGATGATACCGGCTGCGGGCCGGTACCCTTGCGCCGACCGATGGTGGAGGGGCGCATGACGTTCGGCATGGTGGTGCTCGCAGGCGGGATCGGCCGCCGCATCGGCCGCCCGTTCCCCAAGCAGTTCCTGCTCCTCGGCGGCAAGCCGTTGATCGTCCACGTCCTCGAGAAGGCGCGCGCGATCCGCGACATCGAGCAGGTCGTGATCACCTGCCCCGAGGCGCACCTCGAGGAGACACAGCAGCTCCTCGCGAACCACGCGTTCGGCCCGAAGTTCCGGTGCATCGTCGGCGGCTCGACGCGCCAGGAATCCGTCTACAACGGCCTGCTCGCGCTCGAGGGCGTCGATTCCGTGGTGATCCACGAGGCGGTACGGCCGCTGGTCACCGCGCAGGAGTTCCGCGAGCTGCTCGCCGCGCCGGACGAGAACGCGATGTTCGGCATCCCGATCTCGTTCACGGTGCTGCGTGGCCACGAGTACGTCGAGGGGCTGCTGGACCGCGAAGAGCTGGTCAACGTCCAGCTCCCGCAGAAGTTCGACCGTGCGAAGCTCCTCGCCGCACACGAGGCGGCGCGAGCGGACGGCACGCAGTTCACCGAGGACGCGAGCCTGTTCGTCCATCACGCCGGCGAGAAGGTCCGCATCCTGCCGGGCAACGAGCGCAACGTGAAGATCACCGTTCCGGCGGACATCGTCATGGCCGAGGCGCTGTACGCGGACTTCCTCGGCCGCGGCTCGTGAGCGTGGTCGGGAACGGGGGCGCGACCGGAGGCCGGACGGCGCTCGTCACCGGCGCGAGCCAGGGCATCGGTCGGGCGACCGCCGTGCGGCTCAGCCGCGAGCCATCGGTTTCGAACCTGGTGCTCGTCGCCCGGAACGCTTCGGCGCTCGACGAGACCGCGGCCGCCTGCGAAGGTGGCACGGCGCGGATCGACCGGGTTGCGGCGGACCTCTCGAACCTCGACTCGATCCCGGGGCTCGTCGAGGACATCCACGGCCGCCACGGGTCCATCGACGTGCTGTTGAACATCGCCGGCTACGCAGAGCCGAAGTCCCTCCTGGACACCACGGCCCAGAACCTCGTGACGACGTTCACCGTGAACGTGTTCGCGATGTTGATCCTCACGCGCGAAGTCGTTCGCCATATGCAAGGCCGACCGACGAAGATCGTGAACATCGCCTCGACGGCCGGGATCACCGCGCGTCCGGGCTGGGTCGCCTACGCGTCATCGAAGGCGGCCGTCGTGTCGCTGTCGCAGACGCTGTCGGAGGAGCTGGCCGGGACCGGCGTGAAGATCTACACCATCTCCCCGGGCAGAACCGCGACGGAGCTTCGGCGCAAGCTGGCGCCCGAGGAGGACCCGAGCACGATCATGCAGCCCGATGCCGTGGCGGACGTCATCGCGATGCTCGTCGCCGAAGGCGAGCGCACGCTCGACGGCCAGAACATCATCGTTCGCCAGCAGATCTGAGCGCCCCGATGCGCCGCCGGTGCGGCCGATGAGCCGGCTCGAGCACGCCCTCGCCTCGGCGGTCCTGCGGGTCCTCGGCTTCTTCTTCGACCTCCTGCCGGTCCGCCGCCGCGTCGTGCTCGCGACCGCGCGGGTCACCCACCTCGAGGGAAACCTCGCGTTCATCCATGACGCCATCCGGCGCCTGCGCCCGGACATGCCCATCACGCTCCTGCTCGAGCCCTACGGATACGGCCTGCGCGCGAAGGTGGCGTACCTGCTGCGCCTGGTGCGAGGGACGTACCTGCTCCGGACGTCCTCGCTGTTCGTCGTCGACAACGCCTACCTGCCTGTCCACGTGGCGCCGCATCGCCGCCGCACGACGGTGGTCCAGGTCTGGCACGGCGTGGGCGCGCTCAAGCGCTTCGGAGCGGACACCGCGACGGGCCTGACGGAGCCGGAGCGGTCGTTCCTGCATCACTTCTACGACTACGTGGTCTGCGCGGGCGGCGCGGCCCGCCGCCCCTACGCCGCGGCGCTGCGAACGCCGGAGGATCGGGTGCTGCCACTCGGCTCGCCGAGGACGGACGTGTTCTTCGATCCCACCGCGCTGGCCGAGGCACGCGAGCGGGTGCTTGCCGCGTACCCGGCCCTCCTCGGCGCTCGCGTCGTGCTGTACGCACCGACCTTCCGCGGCCGCGGGCGGGGCAAGTACGCGGCGCCCGGCTTCGATGCGGCGGCGGTCCGCGCCGCGCTCCCGCCGGGTCACGTGCTCGCGCTGAAGTCGCACCCGAACCTCGACCCGGCGCTCGTGGCCAAGGCGGGCTTCGACGCGGTGATCGACCCCGCACTGGAGCTCAACGACGCGCTGGCCGCCGCGGATGTCCTCGTGACCGATTACTCGTCATCGATCTACGAGTGGGCGCTGCTGAACCGGCCGCTCGTCCTGCTCCTCGGCGACCTCGAAACCTACGAACAGGATCCCGGCCTCTATGTCGACATGCGCACGGACATGATCGGCGAGCACATCGCCGGCGCGGCGGAGCTGCCCGCCGCCATCCAGCGCGCGTCCGTCGACGACGCTGCGTGGCGCGCGTTCGTGACCCGCCACATCGATGCCTGCGACGGGCACGCGAGCGAGCGCTTCGTCGAGCGCTTCCTGCCGTCGTGACCGCGCGGCCGCGCTTCTCCATCGTCAGCGCGGTCTACGACGTCGAGCCCTACCTGGCGGACTACATGGACTCGATCGACACGCTCCGGGTGCGGACCGGCGACCTCGAGGTCATCTGCGTCGACGACGGGTCGACGGACGGCTCGCTCGATGCGCTGCGGGCGTGGGCGGCCCGGAGCCGGCACGCGGTCCACGTCTTCACGCAGCCCAACAGCGGCCAGGGCAGGGCACGGAACCGCGGCCTCGAGCACGCGACGGGCGAATGGGTCACGTTCACCGACCCCGACGACATGCTCGATCCCGACTTTCTGCGGGTCGCGGACCGCTTCGCTCGGGCCCATCCGGACGTCCAGGTCATGTCCGCCAAGCCGATCGTCTACCGCGACGACCTCGGTGTCGTGCTCGACATCCACCCCCGCCGAATGCAGTACCGGCACGGCAACCGCGTCGTCGACCTCGATCGATCCCCGCAGGTGTTCACCGGGAGCGCGACGCTGTCCTTCTTCCGGCTCGACCGCCTGCGCGAGACCGGCGTCCGGTTCGATCCGCGAATCCGCCCCAACTTCGAGGACGGGCACTTCGCCGTCCACTACCTGCTGACCCTGGACAAGCCGCTGGTGGGGATCCTGCGCGACGCGCGGTACCTGTACCGGAGGCGCGCCGCCGGAACGTCGACGAGCCAGCTGAGCCTCGCCCACGCGGGCCGGTTCGGCGACGTGCTCGAGCATGGCTATCTCGAGGCCATGGACGCTGCGGAAGCGCGGTACGGCCACATCCCGGAATGGCTCCAGCAGGTCATCGTCTACGAGCTGTCCTGGTACCTCTCGGCCGACGACAAGATCACCTCGGACATCGTCCTGCCCGAGGAGCTCCAGCCGCGGTTCCACGAGCTGCTCGGGCGGATCCTCCGACGCCTCGATCCGCGCGTCGTCCACGCCCACGCCGTGCATCGCCTGCGCCCGGTCTGGGCCGACGTGCTGGCCCACGCCTATCGCGAGGAGCCGTGGCACAGCCCGTTCGTCGTGCGCGGCAAGGTCGATCGGCAGATGCGCCTCGAGCGGATCGGCTACCGGTTCACGGGCGCCGTGCCGCAGGAACGGATCCTCGTGGACGGCCGCGAGGTCCGCCCGGCGTGGGCGAAGACCCGCGGCCAGTCGTATTTCGGGCGGCCCGTTCTCGACGACCGAATCCTGTGGATCCCGCTGGGCACGGAGCTCCACGTCGAGCTCGACGGCGTCGCGATGCCCACCACCCTCAAGTGGCGCCCGCCACGCGGCAAGGTGCCGCGCCGCGAGTGGTCGGAGCGCCTCGCCGTCTACCGGCGCCTGCCGCCCGGCTTCGTCGCGTCCAAGGTGGTCGAGCGCCTGCGGCGGATGGGCCGACGGTGGGCAAGCCGGCTCGCGCGCTTCGCTGCGAAGGTGCCCGGCTATGGAACGCGATTCCGCCATGCCTGGGTCGTGATGGACCGCGTCCACAACGCCGATGACAACGGCGAGCGGCTGTTCGAGCTCCTGCGCGCATCCCGGCGAGACATCAATGCCTGGTTCGTCCTCGCACCGGGGACGCCGGATTGGCGGCGTCTGCGCGCCGCGCGGACGGGGCGCCTGATCGCGTGGGGCTCGTTCGAGTGGCGGGTGCTCCTCCGAAACGCCAGTTGGCTCGTCTCATCGCACGCGGATCGCGGGCTCGTCGCCCCACCCGAGATCGTCGGCAAGGAGCGCAACCGGCCCTGGAAGTTCGCGTTCCTCCAGCACGGCGTGATCAAGGACGACCTGTCGCTGTGGCTCAACCATCGCGACATCGACATGTTCGTGGTCAGCACCGCAGCGGAGCTCGAGTCCGTGGCGGGCGACGGCACCGGGTACACCGTGACGCACAAGGAGACGCGCCTCACCGGGCTGCCGCGGTTCGACCGGCTGCTCGCGAAGGGCCGCGCGGTCCCACCCGAGGAGCGCGACCTCGTCATCGTGGCGCCGACCTGGCGCACGCGGCTGACGCTGCCGATCACCGGCGCCGGCGAGCGGCGCGGCGTGGACGACGCCTACTGGACCTCCGACTACCACGTCGCATGGATGGGGATTCTCCGGTCCGAGGCGATCGCGGCGGCGTGCGCGCGCAACGGTCGTCGCCTCGCGTTCATGCCCCATCCGAACCTCCAGGCGATCCTGCGGTTCATCGAGTTGCCGACGCACGTCGAGCCGATGTCGTTCGAGGGCGAGGACGTGCAGGGGCTGTACGCCAGGTGTGCCCTGCTCGTCACCGACTATTCATCTGTCGCGTTCAACATCGCGTACCTCGACCGGCCGCTCGTGTATTTCCAGTTCGACCGGGCTGAGATGGAGCGCGGCGGACACATGGGGCGCAAGGGCTACTTCGAGTACGAGCGCGACGGCTACGGCCCGGTGGCGGAGGACCTCGCCACCGCCGAGGCCGCGATCGTCGCCGCCATCGACGCGGGGCCGCAGGCCGCACCGATCTACCAGGCCCGCATCGATGCGGCCTTCCCGAACCGCGACGGCGGCGCGAGCGCGCGCGTGGTCGCGGCGATCGAGGAGCTCAGCCGGCCATGGAAGGGGCCGGGCGAGTAGGCCATGCGCCCGTTCGTGAGCGTCGTCATCCCCGTCCACAACCCGGGCCGGTACATCGAGCCGTGCATCCGATCGCTGCTCCGCCAGTCGATCTCACGCGACCGCTTCGAGGTGGTGTTCGTCGACGATGGCTCGACCGACGGCACCGGCGCCCGGCTCGATCGCCTCGCCCGCGAGCAGCCGCACGTGCGCGTGATCCACATCGCCGCGTCGGGCGCGCCGGGACGCCCGCGGAACGTCGGGCTCGAAGCCGCGCTCGGCGAGTACGTGCAGTTCCTGGACGCCGACGACGAGCTGGCGCCGAAGGCCCTGCAGCGACTCCTGCGCATGGCCCGGACGAATCACTCGGACATCGTGCTCGGCAAGTTCGCCAGCGAGACCATGACCCGCCGCCAGGACCTGTTCACGCGCACCCGCGGCGCGACGACCCTGGAACAGACGCCGCAGCTCGCGGACGGGAGCATGGGTCCCACGAAGCTGTTCCGGGCGGCGCTGCTCCGCGAGCACGAGATCTCGTTCCCCGAGGGCTGGCGCCAGATGGAGGACCAGCTCTTCACGCTCCGGGCGTATCTCGCGGCGAGGGTGATCTCGATCCTCGGTGACGAGCCCTGCTACTTCTTCAACAAGCGCGAGGATGAGGGCCACATCAGCTCGGAGCTGGTGGACCCGGCGACGCACGCGGCGCACCTTCGCGAGATCGTGGACGAGATCGATCGCGGCGTCGACGATCCCGCGCTTCGGCGTCGGTTCCTGGCGCGCTTCTACCGCGTGGAGATCCTCGCCCGGCTGGCCGGCGAGCAGTTCACCGCGGCGCCGTCGAGTTATCGCGCAGAGCTGTTCGATGCGCTCCGGCCCCTCGCCCGCGAGCGGTTCGCCGAGGTGGCCGACGGTCTCGGCGCCGTGGCACGGGTCAGATCGCAGCTGCTTCAGGACGGCTCGCCGGATGCGCTGTTCGCGCTGGCCGAACGCGCCGCCGCGTTCACCCTCGATGCCCGCGTGTCCGGCGCCGCCTGGGCAAACGGACGGCTCGGCATCGACTTCCGGGCGATCCTGTCGCGCGGACCGGACGCCAGGCCGCTCGCCCTCGTCGAGCGCGACGGCGCGCTGCTGCTGGACCCGGAGCTGGCGGAGGACCTCGTCGGTCCGGTGGAGGTCACCGGCGAGCTCGGCGCGATCCGCGCGCAGGTCTCGGTGGTGGACCGGGAGACCTCGCTCGAATGGATCATCCCCGGTGGCGCCGGGCTCACGATCCGTCCCGCGGGCGATCCGGACGATGAGCTTCGGGTGCCGACGCTGTCGGGGTTCGTGGAGCTCGATCCACAGCGGGTGGGGCCCGGCGAGCAGCCGCTCGAGGACGGTGCGTGGGACGTGCAGATCCGCTGGTCCGGATTGGGCCTGCAGGCAGCCGGCCCGCTGCGACTCTCGCGCCGTGCCAGGACTGCCGCGCAGCCGGTGATCCAGCCGGCGCTGCTCGGCCAGCCGATCCGGTGGGCAGTGCCGCGCGCAGGCCACGACGGCACCCTCCGCATCGGGCTCGGCGGTCCGGATCGCGCGCCGGCCCGGATCGACGAGGACGGCCGCTACCGGATCCGCGACGGCGCCGGCATGGCGGTCGAGCTGCCGATCGCCACCGATCGGAGCGGCACGGTCGCGGGCGGCGTCCTCCGGCTCAGCGGTCCGGGTGGCTCGTTCGACCTGCCCGCCACGTTCTCGGGCGAGCTCGGCCAGCTCGTCGTCGAGACCATCGCCGGCGCGGACACCTCCGAGGTGCCTCGGGGCCGATACGAGCTGACCGGGCACGTGGGCGGACCGGTGGCGCCGCCGCTGCCGGTCGGGGCGGTGTCCGTGCGCGACGACGGCCAGCTGCTCCTCGTCGGGCTCCGGGGCGTGAACCGGCTGGCGCGATTCCAGGCGTGGGCCGGCTGGTCCATGCGCGAGGCCGGCGATGGGGCGCGGGCGAGGGTCATGTCCGCGGCGCGGCAGCTGCCGGTCCCGGTCAAGGACGTCATCCGCGGCGTCTACGGGCGGCTCCGATCCTGAGATGCGCCGATCCTCTGGTAATCTCCGCACGATGTCCCAGGGCGAGGCTGCCGCCTCCATCCGGCACTCGTCCGGTCCAGTTCCGAGCCTGACCCTGCTGCGGCAGGGCGTGATCGAGCTCCTCTCGCGCCGCCGGCTCGTGCGCTATCTCGTGCAGGCCGAGATGAAGAAGCGCGGCTCGGACACCTTCCTCGGCAACCTGTGGTGGATCCTCGACCCGATCCTCCAGATGGTCGTGTACGTCGTGTTCATCACGATCATCGGCCGCAACCGGACGCCGGACTACCCGCTGTTCATCTTCGCCGCGATCGTGCCGTGGAAGTGGTACTCGTCCGTCCTGAGCGACGCGGCGACCGCCGTTGCCCGACAGGAGAAGCTCATCCGGCAGATCGCATTCCCGAAGCTCGTGCTGCCCACGGCGACCACCGTCGCCGGTGTCGTCGGCTTCGCGTGGGGGCTGCTTCCGCTCCTCGTCCTGGTGCTGCTCCACCGCACGACGGTCGACCGGTTGTCGATCCAGCTCCTCTGGCTGCCGCTCATCGCCGGCGTGCAGTTCGTGTTCACGCTTGCTTCGGCCATCCTGATCGCGGCCGCGAACGTCTTCTTCCGCGACCTCGGCAACGCCGTCGGCCATGCGCTGCGGCTGTGGTGGTTCCTCTCGCCCGGCCTGTACACGATGCAGTCGCTGCTCGAGGTCAAGTACATCGCCGACCACCCGTGGCTTGCGACGCTCGCCAGCCTGAACCCATTTTCCGTGCTCTTCGAGGCATATCACGCCGTCATCTGGGGCTCGCCGGACGGCGGTCCGCCGCACATGCCGGACCTCGTCGCCCTCATGGTTCTGCTCGCCGCGAGCACCGTCTTCCTGTGCCTGTGCGTCGTGTTCTTCAAGCGGGTCGAGCCGGACTTCGCGAAGGTCCTGTGATGGCACGAACCGCGAAGGCGCCGCCGATGCGAAAGACGCCGGAGTACGCCATCGCGTCGGAAAACCTCGGCGTCCAGTACAACCTGCGCTTCACCCGGAAGACGACGCTGCGCCAGTCGTTCGCCAACGTCGTCCTTCGCCGTCCGCCCGAGCGGTTCTGGGCCCTGCGCCACGTGAACCTGAAGCTCGCCCACGGTGAGTCCCTCGGCGTCATCGGCCCCAATGGCGCCGGCAAGAGCACGCTGCTGCAGGTGCTCGCCGGGATCATGCGCCCGACCGAGGGCTCCGTCGACGTCCAGGGCCAGGTGTCGGGCCTGCTCGGGCTCGGCGTCGGGTTCGACGTCGAGCTCTCCGGCCTGGAGAACATCCTGCTCGGCGGCGCCTTCCTGGGGCTGGACGGCAAGCGGATCCTCGACCTGCTGCCGTCGATCATCGAGTTCGCGGACCTCGGCCAGTTCATCGATGCGCCGCTCAAGACGTACTCGCAGGGCATGCGGGCGCGGCTCGGGTTCGCCATCGCCACGTGCGTCGATCCGGACATCCTGCTGCTCGACGAGGTCCTGGCGACCGGCGACGCGAACTTCCGGGCAAAGTCGAAGGCGCGCGTCATCGAGCTCGTGAAGTCGGCCAAGGGCGTCGTGCTCGTGACGCACGACATGGACTGGGTCCGCGAGTACTGCAACCGCGCGCTGCTGCTCGAGCGCGGCCAGGTGATCAGCGAGGGCAAGCCGGACGAGGTCGTCGAGCTGCACCTCCAGCGCACCGCCGAGGAGACGGCGCGACGCCAGGAGGCCGCGCGCCTGAAGGGACTCGACCCGGTCGTCGGGCCAACGCGGTAGGGCGCGGTTCCGCGAGGGCCGGAAGGGGCTCGCGCGGGCCTGCGCGAGCGTCCGGCCGTCAGGCCTTCTTCGAGCGCCTCCGGCCGATGAGCGCGAGCACGACGCCCGCGGCCGCGCCGAACGCGAGGGCGCCGCGCCAGTCGAGCAGCACCTTGACGTCGCCGCCGACCTTCCGCGCGATCAGGACCATCACGGCGCTCTGGTTCGTGCGCACGTCCGCGGCAACGACGACCCGTGCCGCGGCGCGGTCCAGCTGGACCTGGCGGGCGAGGATCGAGCGCGCGTAGCTCCGGCTGAGCTCGACCTGCTCGCCCAGCGCCGCGCCGACCGCGCCGCGCTCGAGCTTGAGGTGCTCCGCTCGGGCGGCGCCGATCGCACCCTGCTCGACCGATACCTGTGCGGCATCCACGCGTCCGACGGCGCCCTGGTGGACGTTGACGTGCTCGGCATCGAACGACGCGCCGTCCTCGATCACGGTCGGCGCCGAGCCACCGGCCTGCGTCCACGCTTCGATCACGTCCGGCTCGATGACCTCCGGCTCGATCGTCGCGGGCACCTCCGCGCCTGCCTTCGGGCGGCGCGTGGTGGTGCGCCGCTTCGGTGTCGTCGCGAGGGGCTCGCCTGCCTGTTCGTCAGCCACATCGGAACTATAGGGCGCAGCGGATGCGCTGAGGCGAAGGCGCGTGCGAGCACGCGACCGAGCGGGCAGCGGCGGACGCATCGGCATCCATTGCGCCCGATCGCCGCCGGAGTATTCTGCGCAGCGCCCGGCGCCCACGGGCAGAGGAGAGTGCTTCGTGACCTCGACGCCGGTGCGTCCTTCGTCGCGCCGCGGCGCGTTCGCCGTGGTCGGCGTCGTCGTCGTCGTGTTGGCCCTGCTGGTCGTGTGGCAAGTAGCGCCGCTGCTGTCGAGCAACGCCGTCGCGACGGTGCCCCCGACCGGCACCACCGCCCCGAGCGTCGTGGCCGTCGTTCCTTCCCCGAGCCCGTCCTCGACACCCGCGCCACCGACCCCGGAGCCGACGCCGCCGACCGTGCCGTCGGCGCTGACAGGCCTCCTCATCAGCCCGGAATCGGCGCGCTACCACCCGATCGCGGTGATGGTCGACGATCACGTCGCCGCCCGGCCGCAGTCGGGCTTCAACAGCGCGGCGATCGTGTGGCACGCGCCGGCCGAGGGCGGCGTCCCCCGCTACATGATGATCTTCCAGGACCACATTCCCGCCGGCGTCGGGCCGATCCGTAGCTCACGCGAGTACTTCATCGAATGGGCCGCGGAGTGGGACGCGATGTACGTCCACCACGGTGGCTCGCCGCAGGCCCTCGCGACGCTCCTCGCGAAGGGCCACGGGCAATGGGTGTGGAACGCCGACGGCTTCCGCTGGAGCCCGAAGTACCTGTGGCGGATCAAGGAGCGTCGCGCGCCGCACAACGTCTACACGGACGGCGAGCACCTTCGCGCGCTCGCGGCGAAGCTCGACGTGCCCGACGAGGCGCTGACCCCCGTCTGGCAGTTCGCGCCCGACGCGGACCCGAGCCTCCGCCCGACCGGCGGAACGATCAAGGTCGTGTACCCGTACGAGTCGGTCACGTACAGGTACGACAACCTCACGAACCGGTACGTCCGCTACATCAACGGCTCGAAGACGCCGCAGGTGGACGCGGACGACAACTCCGTCGTCGCGCCCGCGAACGTGGTGATCCTGCGGATGCACTTCGGCCCGCTCAACGACGGCCACCCGGACAAGTTCCGGCTCGAGGCCGCCGGCGTCGGCCACGGCGATGCGTGGATCTCGTCGAACGGCGTGACCATCCACGGCACGTGGCGGAAGGCGTCGGAGACCGCGCCGACGCTGCTGTTCGGGCCGGACGGCGAGCCGGTGACGCTGACAGCGGGCCAGACATTCGTGCAGGTGCTGCCGCTGAGCTACGGCTACACGATCACCCCGGGCACGATGCCCGGAGCACCCTCGCCTGCCCCGTCGGGAAGCGCGCAGGCAACCCCGAACCCGAGCTGAGGCCGGCCGCCTCGCGCGAGTCGAGCTAGGCGCGCGCCTTCGAACGGGGGCCGCGGCCTCGGAATTCGTCCCAGCGCAGGCGGACGACGACGAGCAGCGCCTCGACGATGATCCGGCGCGACATCTTCGAGCGCCCGACACGCCGATCCTGGAACGTGATCGGCACCTCGCGGATGCGGGCGCCGGCCCGTGCGGCGCGATAGGTCATCTCGATCTGGAAGACGTAGCCGCCGGCGTGCACGCCGTCGGATGGGATCGCGGCCAGCGTCGATGCGCGCCAGGCCTTGAAGCCACCGGTGAGGTCGTGCGGCCGGAGCGTGAGGACCGTCTGCGCGAAGAGGCTCCCGCAGCGCGAGATGAGCCGGCGGCCGAGGCCCCAGTCGAGCACCCGCCCGCCCTTGACGTACCGGCTCCCGATCACGAGGTCCGCCCTGTCGTCGGTGATCGGGGCGAGGAGCCGCGGCAGCATCGTGGGGTCGTGGGACCAGTCGGCGTCCATCTGGAACACCACGGCGGCGCCTGCATCGAGCGCGACCTGGAAGCCGCCGAGGTATGCGCGCCCGAGGCCCTGCTTGCCGGGCCGGTGCACGACCCGGATGCGCGGCTCGTGCGCTGCGAGCTCGTCGGCGATCCGGCCGGTCCCGTCGGGCGAGTTGTCATCCACGACGAGGAGGGTCGCGCCGGGCAGTGCGGCGAGGATCGCGAACGCGATGCCGGGGAGGTTCTCGGCCTCCTCATACGTCGGCAGCACGACCCATGCACCGGTGCCGACGGCAGGCGCCGACGACCTGGCTGCGGCTGGCGCGCTGTCCTCTGGCATGTCCGCGGAGTGTACGGGCGCGCGCTTGCGCGCCCGGTGCGGCGGCCGGGCGGTGGATGTCATCGTCAGCGCAGGATCTCGAGCCCGTCGACGTCGACACGGGGCCGGCCGGCGGTCCCGACGACCACGATCCGGATCGTGTGGAAGCCGCTCGCGGACCACGTCTTCGCGAACGCCACGCGGTGGAACGCCGGGGTCGCGGACACCGTGTCGACCGTCGCGACGAGGACACCATCCAGGTAGACCTTCGCGACACCCCGGTTCGGGGCGAACGTCGTGACCCACGCGATCGAGCGCCCGGTGAAGGCGTACGTCGCCCTGGCGCCGGCCGCGGTTGCGAACCGCGCCGAGCCGCCCGAGAACCGATCGTCATTGACGCTGGCCCAGCCGCCCGCCCAGGTGATCGAGGTGGTGGACTGCTGGGTGAGGGCTGCGTGGAACGTGGGACCGGCGACCCAGCCGCCGACATTGCCGGCACGGTCGATGGCGCGGACCTCGAAGCGGTACGAGTGGCCGGGCGTGAGGCCCACGGACATCGACGTTCCGGTCACGCCGAGCGCATAGTCCTGGAACGCGCCGCCGTCGACGCTTCGACGGAGCTCGTAGCTGCGGATGCCGGCACCGCCCGGATCCGATGCGGACCACGAGAGGGTCGCGGGCAGGAGGGCCGATGCCGAGGTCGAAGCGAGGGCGACGCCGCTGCGGAGGGCCAGCTTCGGGCCCGTCGCCACGGGCTTGGACCGGTCGATGAGCAGCTGCGCCGCGTTGACCTGGCTGTCCGGTCCCCAGTTGCGCACCGCGTCCACGACCGCATCGGCCTTCACGCCGAGCGTGACCGTGCCGGCGCTGCAGCCCGTCAGCGTGACCTTCCAGATCGCGCCCGCACCGACGGGCGTACCGATGACGCACCCGGTCGCGGTCCCGGATCGGGCGAAGTCGGTGGATCGCAGGCCGGCGATCGAGCCGCCGAAGGTCACTGTCCACGTGAGCGATGACGCTCGATTCGGGGAGATGGGTCCCTGGAAGTGCACGACGGACGTGGGCACCGCCGGTCCCACGATGACCCCGAAGCGGGCGATCTGCGTCTCGCTGACCGGGCTCACCGACGGGGCGTAGGAGGCGGTCGATCCGCGC
The DNA here is from genome assembly GCA_035248345.1 of Candidatus Limnocylindrales bacterium. Lineage (GTDB taxonomy): Bacteria > Chloroflexota > Limnocylindria > Limnocylindrales > CSP1-4 > UBA5189. Next base: position 43,188 of record DATFHO010000074.1, on the reverse strand, counting down.
AGACCCTGGAGCTGGACGACATATGCGCCGCTCGGCAGGAGGCTGCCGCCGATCCGGCCGTCCCAGTTGTAGACGTGGCCGCCCGCCCCCGTGCCAGCGAGGCCCTGCGAATCGACGAACGTGCCGTCGGTCCGGAAGATGCGCAACGTCAGCGAGTCGAAGGCGACCGTGTTCGTCCATTCGATGCGGAGCGTGTCGTGGTTGGCGTCCGAGGGCGCGATCGAGCGCTCACCGCCGTTGGCCAGCTGCAGGCCCGTGATCCCCGCGTCGACGCGAGTGGCGTACACCGGCCGACGCGGACCGGCGTTCGTGGCGCCGTTGCCCTCGGCGGCGATCCAGCCACCGATCTGCATCAGGTCGACGGGCGACCACTGCCGCACGGGTCCCGAGACCTGCCACCACGTGTAGCCCTCGCCGGACACGGGCCCGCCGATCACCTGGACGGCGTCGCCCGCCGAGAGGGTCGTCATGATCGCGTCCGAGGTCGTCGGCGCGGCGCGCATCTTCAGCCCGTCGACGAGGACGCTGGCGAAGCCACCGACGCTGATGTCGCCGGGCGTGCCGAGCGCCCCGAGGTCGATCGAGCGCCAGGCCGACACGTTGCCGTGCTGGTCCGTGGCACGGACCCGGAAGGCATACGTATGCCCATCGTGGCCGGGGTAGATCGAGCTCAAGAGCGTGGTCCCGGACAGCCAGGTCGCCCACGCACCGCCATCGACGGATGCCTGGACGTCATAGCCGGTGACCGCGCTGTCGTCCCACGAGCTCCAGCTGACGCGGAAGCCCTCGTCCCGTTGCGTCTGGCCGAGCGTGGCCACGCCGACGAGCGGCGGCGTCTTGTCGGACAGGAACTTGTCGGCCAGCGCGTTCCGCAGCTCCGTGCGCGTGCCCTCGTAGCCGAGCGCCCAGATGCCGACGCCCCGCAGCTCCGTGCGGTTCACGAGGTCGTACCGGGCGCGGAGCGACGTCGCGTCGTCGTAATAGAGCTCGCGCCAGGCCGTCACGCAGCCATACGTCGACGTGCAGGTCTGCTTCCGGTACGCGGTCCACGGCGACTGCTCGACCGAGTCATATCGACGGCCATGCGCGTTGACGAGGTCCAGTGCCTGGCCGTACGTCGGCGATGAGGGATAGCCGTACTTGGCGCCCGACAGCGTCGCGGCATTGAGCCGGTCCGACGATGTCGACCACGCGCGGCCGTAGTACGGCACGCCGAGGATCACCTTCGAAGGCGAGATCCTCGAGGTGTACGCCTTGATCGTGTCGGTGAGGTCGTACTTCGGGCCGGCGAGCGGGTCGATCGAGCCGGCGTTCGACGAGCCGTCGGTGCGGTAGTCGTAGCCCATCACGAAGACGGCGTCGGCGCCGCCCGGGGCGGTCGCGTCGGCGATCGGCTGGTTGCCGATCGAGCCCATGGTGTCGAAGGTGAGCTGGTAGCCGGGGGCGATGCGGTTGAGCTCGGCACGGACCTGGCGCACGAGCGCCGTGTACTCGTCGGCATAGCCGGGAACGATCGGTTCGAAGTCGAGGTTGATGCCATCGGCGCCACGGTCGCGAACCGCGGCCGCCGCGGCCTTCGCGAGGCGGGAACGGGCGGTCGCGCTGCCGAGGAGCGCAGCCTGGCGATCAGCCCCGCCGCCGCTCCACGCGAAGCACGAGACGGTGAGGACGACGCGCGTCTGGTTCTGGTGTGCCGTGTTGATGATCGAGGTCATCTTCGAGCTCGTCCAGCCCGCCCAGCCGGTGGTCGAGGACCCGTTCGAGTTGTACTTGTCGAGGTAGCCGGAGCTCAGGCAGCCGACGCTGAAGTAGGCGACGGTCGAGAGGGTCCGCCAGTCGAGCGTGGTGCTCGTGTCGCTGACCTCCCAGTACGGGAGGAACCCGAACACCTCGCGCCGCAGGCCGCTTGCGCCGATCGGCGCGGCGGCCGTCGCGTCATCGCCGAGGCCGGTCGTGATGTATGCGGCGGGCTCGATGGTGGTGGGCGCCGCGGGGCCGGTCTCGTCCTGCTTCGAGAGCCCCGGTGGGAGGCCGTTCGCCCAGATCGAGTCGGCAGAGGCCTTGCGGAGCTGGAGGCCGTTCGCCTGGCCCGGCGGGAGGGCGCGCGGCGCCTTGCCGTCGACCTCCCAATGGTCGCCGGCGCGCGGCGTGAACGGGATCGTGACCCGGTCGCCCGGCTCGAAGTCGATGACGTCGCCGGCGTGCTCCATCGCCTGCTCGTACTGGATCGACGGCGTCTCGGGCGTCTCGGACTTCGCCGCGGCCGATGCAGCCACGGGGTTGAGCGCGCCCGGTGCGGCACAGAGCAGCGCGAGCGCGGCCGCGAGCAGCGGGCGATTCCTGCGATGCGCGTGGCGGTCCTGCATGGACGTTCGACGGTACGGGCGGGCATGCCCTCGGCCCAACCCTACGAATGTCCCGATCCGGGTGGTACCGGGGGGTCCGGTGTGGTCCGGAGCGGACCTCAGCCGATGACCTCGAGCGCGTCCAGGTCGAACGCCGGATGGCCGGCCGTCCCGACGACCACCAGCTTGATCGTGTGCGATGCGTAGCTCGACCAGCCCTTGCTGAACACGACCTGCTTCGAGGCGGCCGTGTCGGCGTAGGTGTCGATCGTCGCCGAGAGCACGCCGTCGACCCACACCTGGACCGCGCCATGCGTCGGCCCGAGCGTCGTGACGAGCCCGACGGCACGGCCGCTGAACGTGAGCGTCGCGGTGGCCCCTGCCGTCGAGGAGGTCTTCACGGAACCGCCGCTGGCGGTTGCCGAGGTGGCCGTCGTCCAGCCCGTGGAGTACGCGATCGACGAGTACGAGTTCTGGCGCAGGTACGCATGCCACGAGTACGCAGTCGTCCAGGCGCCGACGTTGCCCGCCTTGTCCCGGGCGCGCACGCGGAACTTGTAGGTATGCCCGGGGGTCATGGTCCAGTCGAGCGACGTGGCCGTGGTCGCGCTTGCGATGGTCGCGTATGCAGCCCCGTCGTACGAGCGCTGGACGTCGTAGCTCGCGATGCCGGAGTCGGCATCCGTGCCGGTCCACGAGATCCGCATGAGCAGGCGCTGCGTGGTCGACGTGGTCTCGAGCGGGATCCCGGTGCGCAGGACCGCCTTCGGCGTCGTGGCCTTGGGCACCGTGTTGTCGACCTTCACGGTCGGGGCCACGATGGGGCCGGCGGGCCCGGCGTGCATGGCCGCATCCGTGACGGTCCCCTGGTTCAGGTACAGGCCGACCGAGCCGCTCTTGCAGCTCGTGAGCGTGATCGTGTAATCCGCGCCGCTGCCGATCGGGGCACCGACGACACAGCCGGGCGAGCTGCCCGTGCGCGTGAAGTCGGCAACGGACAGGCCGGTGACCGGCGCGGCGAAGTGGAGCGCATAGCTGATCGTGCCGACCGTGGTCATGAGCGGCGTCGTCGGAGCGAATGAGGGGACGCCCGTGTCCGGGGTCGGGCTGCCCGCGACCGTGAACGTGCCGCTCGCGTCGGTCATGGCATTGCCCGACGGGTCGGTCGCGGACAGGTTCCACGTGTACTCGCCGTCGGGGACGGGCGTCCCGTTCGACTGCAGGTCCCAGGTCATGTTCGGCTGATGGCCGCTGCCGGTCTGCGTGCGGAGGACGTCGCCGTCGCTGTTCTTCATCCTGGCGGTCCAGCTCGCGGTCTCGGAGAGGCGGGCGAGGAGGTTGAGCTTGTCCGCCACGCCGTCGAAGTTCGGCGTCAGCGCGGTGGGGCCGTCGACGGACCAGAGCTCCGGCGGCGCCGTGTCACCGGTCGTCGACGCGGTCGAGGCAGAGCCGGCGCCCGCGATGACGTCGGTGGTGCGCATGCTCATGGCGCCGACAATCGAGCGGTGGAAGCCCGTCGTCCAAGTGTCCGGGTCGACCCGGCCCTCGAACTGCGGGTTGCGAACCGGCGTGAACGACTGATCGTGGCCCTGGGCGTTCGGGGCGTTCTCCCACATCTGCTCGATGGTCTGGTTGGTCGTGAAGATGCTCCGGATCATGTACGTGACGCCGCTCGTCCACGACTGCGCGACCACGACACGGGCGCCGGCCTTGATGAACCCGGAGGCGAAGTTGTCGACGCGCTGGCGGGCGACCGGCATGGTCGGCTCGGGGTCGCCGTCCTCGGACGCGCCGGCGGAGTAGCAGAGGCCGTTCAGCAGGACGACCGCGTTCTTCGCGAGCCGGATCTCGTTCGCGATCGACGTCTCGCCGTAGTACTTCTTGTCGTTGTCGTCGATGCCGCCGATCTCGTTCAGGCCCATGCCGTCCTGGACGGACGGGCTGAGGACCGGTCGATATGGGCTCGGGAAGCCGTAGCCGTGGCCCGCGTACACGAAGATGTTGGCGCCCTGCGCCGCGGCCTTGACGACGGCCCAGGTCGCGTTCGGGCTGTAGATCTTCGTGACGTTGGGCGTGTACTTGATCGCCTCGGCGTAGATCGCGTCGCCCTTCGCTCGGTACGAGGTTGTGTTGCTCTCGACTGCGCCGACGACGATGACGACCTTGGCGTTGCTCACGTAGGCAGTGGCAACGCTGGTGTTCGAGACCGGGGCTGTCGATGCCGCCAGCGCCGCGACGGGCATGGCGATGGACGAGCCGAGGACGAGCAGGGCGGCCAGAGCGGCCGCGGGGCCTCCACGAAAGCGCATGAACGGGAACTCCGGTGAGCGGATGGATCAGCTGCGGGATGAGTGCTCCCGCAGCGTCCCTGCTCGAGGCCGCCGCCTCAATGCCGAAATGGTCCCGGTACCTGATCGCGCGCTGGTTCGGGCGCCCGCCGCGCTACGGCTTGGTGGTGCTCGCAGGCACCGCGCTGGGGTTGCCGCTGGCGCACGGCTGGTCCGAATCGGGCAGCGTCCCGCCGTCGGTCTCGGTGCACGGCACGTCGGTCTCGATGGGCCCCACGATCCCACCCTCGTAGTCCGTGATGACGAGCAGGAACTCCAGGCGGTCCAGCGGCGCGGCGGGGTCGAGGAACGCCGTCTGGACGACCTCGTTCGGATCGCGGGTGATGTCGATCACGCGGCCGATCAGCAGGCCCTTCGGATAGGGCGAACGGATCCCGGCACCGAGCTCGATGCCCGCCGTGTAGACCTCCTCGCCGTTCTGGATCACCGCCGCGGCGTTCACGTCGGTCATCACGAGGGTCCCGAGCTGCCCGACCACCTTGCCCGTGGCGATGCTGGTCGACATCTGGCCGATGACCGTGGAGCTCGTGTCGCTGATGAGCACGACGTGCGCGAAGTTCGTGCCGACGTCGCTCACCCGCCCGACGAGGGCGCCGCCGGTCGAGATCACGACCTGCCCGACCTTGATGCCGTCCTCGGTGCCCCGGTCGATGACGATGGCGCGCCGCGCCTCCGATGACTCGCGCGCGATCACGGACACGGGCCGCGTCTGGAACTCGAGCCCGTTGCGGAGCTGGAGCAGCCCGGTCAGCAGCTCGTTCTCACGCCGCAGCTCCTGCGCCTGTCGCGCGAGCTCCTCGAGCGTCTGGTTCTCCGACTTGAGCGCCGCGTTCTCCTGGCGGAGCTGGTCGATCTCGGCGATGGTCGAGGCGATCGACCCGAGGTTCTTGGCGAACCCGTCGACCGCGAGCTGGATCGGGCGAAACGCGAACGCCACGCCGTGCTGGATGTCACGCACGACCGGGTTCGAGGAGATGGTGAGCAGGATGAGCGATGCGACCAGGAGCGCGACGTAGGCGGCGCCCTTGCGGCGGACCGTCCTGCTGGCGAGGAGCGCGCTCATGCCGAGATTGTCCGACCCGGTGGAAAGGTCTTACCGGAGCGGTCGGGTGTAGGTCTCGGTGACCAGGACGCGGTTGAGGCGGTCGAGGTCCTGCAGGACGGAGCCGGTGCCGCGGACCACGCATGTCAGCGGATCGTCGGCGACGTGGACGGGCATCTGGGTCGCTTCGGCGACGCGCCGGTCGAGGCCCGCGAGCAGCGCGCCGCCACCGGCCAGCACGATGCCCTGGTCCATGATGTCCGCGACGAGCTCCGGCGGCGTCTCCTCGATCGTGTCGCGGATCGTGTCGACGATCTGCTGGACGGACGGCTCGATGGCCTCGCGGATCTGATCCGCGCCGACCTCGACGCTGCGCGGGAGGCCCGTCAGCAGGTCGCGGCCGCGAAGGTTGACGCGGCCCGCATCCCACTCACCGGGGTACGCGGACCCGATCGCGATCTTGATGTCCTCCGCGGTGCGCTCCCCGAGGAACAGGTTGTACTCCCGGCGGGCGAAGTTGACGATGTCGACGTCCATCTCGTCGCCGCCGATGCGGATCGAGCGGCTGACGACGATGCCGCCGAGGCTGATGACAGCGACCTCGGTCGTGCCGCCACCGATGTCGACGATCAGTGAGCCCGAGGGCTCCGAGACCGGCAGGCCCGCACCGATCGCGGCGGCCATGGGCTCCTCGATGAGGCGCGCCCAGCGGGCGCCGGCGTTGAGCGCCGCGTCGAGCACAGCGCGCTTCTCCACCTCGGTGACGCCCGACGGGATGCCGATGATCATCCGCGGCCGCGGCAGGAGCCCGATCCGATCGTGGACCTTGTCCACGAAGTACCGGATCATCTGCTCGGTCACGTCGAAGTCGCTGATGACGCCGTCGCGCAGCGGCCGGATCGCGATGATGTTCGCGGGCGTGCGGCCGACCATGCGCTTGGCCTCCGCGCCGATCGCGAGCACCCGCTTCGACTTCGCCTCGATGGCCACCACCGACGGCTCGCTGATCACGATGCCGCGATCACGAACGTGGACCAGCGTGTTGGCGGTTCCCAGGTCGATCCCGATGTCGCGGGAGAACAGGCCGAGCAGACGGTCGAGCATTCGGTGAGGAGTCCCCTGTGGAAGCGCGCGAGGGCTGGTCGTGCGAGCGCGTCCGCGCGGAGTTGAGCGCGGGAACGGGAGTATACCCGCGCCGTTCCGATCCTCCCCTTCCTCGCTTCGAGCGCTTCACGCCGCGCTCGGCGGCCTCGTGCCTCCCCGGTCGAAGGCGATGCCCCGGTCGCGCAGCGACACGTACGCGTCGTGCCCGATCACGAGGTGATCCAGCAGGTCGATGTCGAGGAGGCGGCCGGCCGCCAGCGCTTCGGCAGTGAGGTGGAGGTCGTCCGGCGATGGCGTGGGATCGCCCGACGGATGGTTGTGGACGAGGATCACGCCCGCCGCGTCCAGCCGCACCGCGTCACGGAACAGCTCGCCGACGCGCACCAGCGAGGCCGAGACGTTGCCCTGGTACGCGGTCACGACGCGCAGCACCGCGTTCTTCGTGTTCAGGATCACGACCCGCAGCTCCTCCCGCTCCAGGCGCCCCATCTGGAGGACGAGCCGATCCGCGACATCGCGCGGTGACCGGATGGACCAGCGGCCCGCGGGCCAATCGGCCAGCAGGCGTCGCCCCAGCTCGAAAGCGGCCTGCAGTTGCGCTGCCTTGGCCGCACCGATGCCGGGGAGCGCCTCGAGCTCCGGTCCGCTGGCGCGCGCCAGGCCGCTCAGGCCGTCGAACCGGGCGATGGCATCCGTGGCAACGTCCACGGCGGACCGGCCCGCGGTTCCTGATCCCCACAGCAGCCCGATGAGCTCGGCGGCTGTCAGGCCGGCGGCGCCACGGAGCTGCAGTCGCTCACGCGGGCGCTCCGCCGGCGGCAGCTCCCGAAGGACATGCCCCGCCGGGAATGGGATCAGCTGCTCGCGGACGCGCATCGGGTCCCTCGGGCGGGTTGCAGCTGGGTGCGCCGCCGAAGCGGCGCCCTCGAGCCCGGGCGACGGGAGCCCGCCGATTCCCCCCGCCATCCGGACCCGAGGACACGACGGAGGCTACGCGGCGACGCTCACCGGCCGGTCACCCCGGCCTTATCCGCGGCTCACCCGTGGTCCCGACGGGCTCAGCTCGGCGCGACCGCTCCCAGCGCGCCGCTTGCGTATGCCTCGGCGAGCAGGATGAGTACTGCGTTGTACGCGGCATGGAGGCCGATCGGTGCCCACAGCGACCGGGTTCGGATGAACAGCCAGCCAAGCGCGATCGCGACCGGCACGCGTCCCACAGCGGCCACGAACGCCAGCTGTGCCGCGTCCCCGAACGTGTCGCCGCCGACCGTGAGCACGTGTGCGAGGACGAACACGATCGTGACCCTGATGAGCGCGGGCCGGTCGCCGACGGAGCGGCTCCACGCGGTCAGGGCGAAGCCGCGGAACAGCAGCTCCTCGGCAACTGGTGCGATCACCGCGCCGGCGAGGAGGTGCAGGAGGACGCCGACGGCGTTGCCGGTGGGCGGCAGCGGGCTCTCGGGCACCTGGGTCACGAACTGAGCCAACACGGCGCCGAGGATCCAAACCACGGCGACGACGACGGGCGTGTAGGCCGCGCCGGTCGCAAGCCCGCGAAGGACCTGCTCCCGGTCGAACCGGATGCCCATGTCCCGCCATGAGAGGGCGTCCGCACCGATGACCATCAGCCGGATCACGCCCACCGTGACGAGCGCCTGCAGGGTGACGGCGATGAGGTCGCCGAGCGGCCGAGGGATCGACCCGCCGATCAGCTCCAGCGGCAGCCCCACGATCAGGCCGGCAACCTGGGTGGCGGCAAGGACGGCGAGCAGGACGAGCATCGGCGACGGGCCGGCGTAGGCGAGACCCGCCGCCCTGCGTTCCACTGCCTGGGAGCCGCCGAGCAGCACCAGCCCGACCACGAGGACGGCGAGGCCCGCGTAGAACAGGAAGACGCCCGGGAATCCGGCGACCCCGAGGAACCGGAGCGCGACGAACCCGCCGCCCACCAGCGTCGCGAGCCAGCCGACGACGAACAGGGCGGGCGCCTGGCGGCCCTCCATCGTGAACGCCGTCAGGCCGAGGGCGCGCCCGGGTTCGGTTTCGGGCTCGCGCTCCGTTTCGGGGTCTGGAGAATCCTCGGGAGCGTCCGGCCCTGCCGGACCGTCAGGTCGCGAGGGGTCGGTCAACGCTCCGCGGCGGCGTCGGATGCGGGCCGTCGCGAGCCGCGAACGGTGGCGCGGATGCGCTCGTTCACGGTCTCGAGCTGCTCACCCGACGGCAGCGCCTCGCGCGCCGGCATCGAGACCACGGGCGACGCCGTGCTCGCGGCGAGCTGGTCGTGGCGCTCGAACTCCCGGCCGCACCAGGCGCACAGCGTCCAGTCGAGCCCGACGAGCCGGGTGCAGTTCGGGCAGACGCGGTTGAGGCGCGTCCGGCAGGTCGGGCAGATGATCCAGGCGGCCTCGACGCGGCGATCGCAGGTCGGGCAATGCGGGATCGCCTCGATCTCCGCGAGCATGGCCTCCTCGGCCAGGTTGCGCTCGTAGACCTCGCCGATCTTCTCCTGCGGCCGGATGACGCGGTACGTGAAGACGGCCAAGGGGAACAGCAGCGGGGTGAAGAGGATGACGAAGCCGGCGGCGAGATAGGGCGCCAGCGGGTTGTCCGAGCGGGACTGCATGTCCCGGAAGGCCCAGTACGCCGCGGCGAGCCAGAGGATGATCCAGTAGATGACCGCGAGCTGGATGCCGAGCTTGATGACGGGGTTGTCGAAGACCGAGCCGATGGCATCGCCGATCGTGTTGAAGATGTCTTCCATTCCGGCGAGCCGTGGCCTCCGTCAGGTGCCGGCGCCAGCGCATGCTGGGCGGCCGGCGGGCACTGTACCACGAGGCCTCCCGGGCCCCGAGCACGCACAACGACGATGCACGCAACGACCGCGTGACGAAATTCAGCGCGGCGATTCGTCCGGGCCGGATCAGGACGATGGTTGCTCCGCGGCCACTTCCGCCGTCCACGCGGTCGCACGCCAGGCGAGCGCGGCGCCGATGATCGAGAGCCCGAGGACCCACGTTGCGACGAGCACCACGATCGCGGCTCCAAGCGGGACCGCATCGACGCCCGACAACAGGTAGCTCCGGACGTGCTCCCACGCACGCTGTGCCGCGAGTGCGAAGGGGATTCCGACCGCGAGCAACGCGACCGACGTCACGGCGAACGTCGCGAGACCCCGCGGGCTCAGGAGGTGCCGGAGTGCGCCAAGGAGCGCCGCCCGCGTCCCCAGGCCGGCGGAAGCTCGCCGGACCGCGAGACCTCCGACGGCCTCGCCGACGAGCCAGGCCGCAAGGACGACGAGGACCGCGTCGGGCACGCGCGCGATCACCCGATCAGCCACGGGGATGCCGGCTTCACTCGGCGACGTGAGCTGGGCGTAGGACACGACGACGACTCGGACGGTCGCGTACCCGAGCGCCAGCAGCGTGGGGATGTGGGCCGTCAGGCGGAGCGCGAAGCCGTGCCAGGACGAGATCGCAACGGGCCGCCAGGGCAGATCCAGCTCATCGGACGAGACCGCATCGCGAACGAGCGCGAGGTCGATCCACGAGCCCGCCAGGCCCGCCCACGCCAGCAGCAGGAACAGGAGGGTCAGCACCGCGGCACCGGCGATCGCGCCGCCCAGCGTCGGCGTGCCGAGCACCAGGGCTTCGAACCCGGGGCTGAGGGTGGTGATCAGCCCGGCCACGCTCGGGAGGGCGATGATCGGCAGGAGCAGGACGATGATGCCGCCGCGGATCAGGAAGGCGGCGAGGGCCATCGCCCACCATTCCGGGGTCGTGAGCGTCGCAGCGAGGGCGGACTGCATCGAACCGGGCCAGCTGGCGCGCACGTCGCCGAGCATAGGATCAGCGGCGGCCGAGGCCCTCGACGGCTCGGCGGAACGCGGTCAGCACCTCCTGGGCGAGCGCGTTCTCGCGCATCGCGGCGGCCCTCGCGGGCTCCCAGCGGAACGCGGCGCGGACGACCGCCGGAGTTCGCCACGGTCGCTCCGGGTCCGGCGGCGGAACTGCCGGTCCGAGCCGGATCTGGAGCCGGCCCGCATCCTCGAGGATGAGGCCGGAAAGGCCGCCCGCGAGCGACGGGCCGAGTCGAGCGAGTGGCGGCTCGGGCGGCGGACCTGCCGCGGGCGCGAGGTCCACGAGCTGCACGAGTCGATCGCCGTCCGCCACCCACAGGATCGCGGTCCACCACTCGTCCATGGTGACCGGCTTGCTCATGCCGACCGTGAGCACGCGGTCGCCGATCCGGAGCTCCTGCTCCTTGAGGTAGGACGGGCCGGGTGCCGGGAGCCGGTCGTTCAGGCGGGCTGGTCCTGGCCGGCCGACGGGTCCGCCGCGTCCGCCGGGCCGGGGGCATCGGTGCCGGCCGGGATGGTCGGGGCGTCGAGGTCGGCGCTCGCGGGCGCCTCCGCGTCGATGCCCAGCTCGCGATTCGCGGCCGCGGCCGCGGTCTTGGCATCCAGCTCCGCTTCGATGGCTGCGAGCTCGAGTCGGCGCATCTCCTGCCGAACGGCGTCGGACGGCGGCTCCACCTTGCCGCCCGAGTCGACCTCCTGCTCCCGCTCGCCGACGAGCCAGGCCGCGATGCCGCGCGGCTTCACGCGCTTCGTGCGGAGCATCGCGGTCGGGTCGAGCTGGGTCACGCCGGCAATGTCCCCGTCAGCGGAGTCGCGAAGCGCCGCGCCGCAGCTCGGGCACGTCGTCGCCGCGACCGGCACGGTCGCGGAGCACCACGGACAGGTGGCGGACTCGGCGCCCCCGCTGTCGGCGGTCACGGCTTCACTCCCATTCGATGGTTGCCGGCGGCTTCGAGGAGATGTCATAGACGACGCGATTGACCCCCGCGACCTCGTTCACGATTCGGCTGCTGATCTTGCCGAGGACCTCGTACGGCAGCTTGGCCCAATCGGCCGTCATGCCGTCCTCCGAAGTCACCGCGCGAATTGCTACCACGTTCGCGTACGTCCGACCATCCCCCATCACGCCCACGGACCGCACGGGCGTCAGGATCGCGAACGACTGCCAGACGTGGCGATACAGGCCGGCCGCCTTGATCTCGTCGATCACGATCCAGTCGGCGTCCCGCAGCGTGTCGAGCCGTTCGGCCGTGACCTCGCCGATGATCCGGATCGCGAGGCCGGGCCCGGGGAACGGCTGGCGGTGGACCATCGCCTCCGGCAGGCCGAGCTCCAGCCCGACCGCGCGCACCTCGTCCTTGAACAGGTAGCGCAGCGGCTCGATGAGCTTGAACCGCAGGTCCGCGGGCAGGCCGCCCACGTTGTGGTGGGTCTTGATCTTCTGGGCGGCCTTCGTCTCGGCCGTCGCGCTCTCGATGACGTCCGGGTAGAGCGTGCCCTGGGTCAGGAAGTCGATCCGGCCGAGCTTCTCCGATTCCTCTTCGAACACCCGGATGAACTCGTCGCCGATGATCCGGCGCTTCTGCTCAGGATCGATGACGCCGGCGAGGCGCGCCAGGAACCGCTCCCGTGCGTCGACCATCACGAGGCGCATGCCGAGGTTCTGCTCGAAGGTCACGCGAAGGAGCTCGGATTCCTTCTTCCGCATCAGGCCGTGATCGACGTAGATGCAGGTCAGCTTGTCGCCAACCGCTCGGTGGACAAGCGCCGCCGCCACGGCCGAGTCCACCCCGCCTGACAGCGCGCAGATCACGGCGCCATCGGAGCCCGTTTCGCGTGCGTGCTCGTCGACGCGTCGCCCGATCTCCGTGACCGTGGACTCGATGAACGACGCCGGCGTCCAGTTCGGAATCACCCCCGCGAGGCCGACGACGAAGTTCCGGAGCACGTCGCGCCCGTGCGGGGTGTGCGCGACTTCGGGGTGGAACTGGATGCCGTACAGGTGGCGCGACGGGTCGGCAAGGCCGGCGAACGGCGTGGAATCCGTCTGGGCGGTGGCCGAGAAGCCCTCGGGCAGCGCCGTGATGGAGTCGCCGTGACTCATCCAGACGGGCTGTGATCGATCGAGGCCGCGGAAGAGGCCGTCCTCGGTCCCGATCGTGACGGTTGCCGGGCCGTACTCGCGCTTCGTCGTGGACTGGACGTCCCCACCGAGCTCGTGGGCCATGAGCTGCGCGCCGTAGCAGATGCCCAGGACCGGCAGGCGGCCGCTCCAGATCGCCGGATCGGGCTTGGGTGCGCCCTCGTCGTATACCGAGTTGGGGCCGCCGGACAGGATCACCGCGCTCGCGCCGCGGCGCTCCAGCTCCTCGAGCGGCGTGTCGTGCGGCAGCAGCTCCGAGTAGACGTTGAGCTCGCGCACGCGGCGCGCGATCAGCTGCGCGAACTGGCTGCCGAAATCGAGGACGGCGACGACGCCGCGCTTGGCCCCTGCGGGATCGCCGGCCGGCGCATCCGTGGCCGCGCGCTCGGGAGCCGGGGCGTTGAGCGCGGTCTCGAGGTAGGCCTCGACCTCCGCGTCGTCCGGGGCAAGGACACGGTGACCCGCATTCGCGGCCTCACCATGGACCGTCTTGCCCTTGCCCGCCACGCTCGATCCGCACCCTCGCTGCGCCCTCGACGGCCGACCAGCCGTCGAGCCGGAGTCTAGCCGGTGAGGCCGGTGCTCCGGGAGAGCACGATGAGCGCGAGCGCATTGAGCGCGGCCTCCCGATAGAGGCCGGCAGGCACGGCGATCGTGAACACGAGCTTGCCCTTCTGGACGAGCACCGCGGCGGGCTTGTCCGCCTGTCCCTGCACGCCCGCCGTCATGGCTGCCTTGTCGGCGACGGCCATCGTGGTCGGCGCGAGCCCGGTCGTCTCGGCCAGGACCGTGTTGTAGGTCCCGTTCGGATCGTCGCCGACGAAGGCGTCGAACTCGATCCCACCCTGCGCCGCCGAAGCCGCCGTGAACGAGCAGTACGCCGAGCCCGGGCCGTCGCTGTTGACGGTCGCCGCACCGGCGCCCTCGATCGCGACGCTGCTGAAGTCCCCTGCGCCGAGGAGATCGCACAGCTTCGTGACGTCGGTCACCGGACCACCCGTGGCGCCTGCGCCGCCTCCGCCTCCGCCGCCTGCCGTGCTCGGTGCCGCCGCAGTCGCGACGGGAGCGCTCGTCGCGCCGCCCGGCGCACTCGTCGCGCCACCCGGGTTGGACGTCGCGGCCGAACCACCGCCGCCGCATGCGGCGAGCACGGGCACGAGCAGGAGCGCGGCAGCGCGCAGGGCGTGGGGAGAAGCGTGATCGTGGCGCATCGTTCCTCCGTGGCTGATGAGGCGACGAAGGGTACGAAATGCGGCCGAACGCGCATTGCAACCCGACGCGCCCCTATCCTCGACCGCAGATGACCGATCGACGCGGAACGCCGGGCCCGCGCCTGCTCCTCGGGCTTGCCGTCGTCGCCACGCTTCTGGTCGCGTGCAGCACGACCGCCCCCTCGCCGAGCCCGCTGCCGTCGCTGCCACCGGCACCCGCGGCGACGCCCACGGACGTGCCGGACACCTTCGACATCCCCTCGTTCACGCCCGAGACGGACCCGCCCGAGCCGACCGACACCGACACCGGCAGCCCGGGAACCCCGCCCTGCGACATCGACGCGGTGAAGGCCTCGCACGGCCTCATCGACAGCGACGGCGACGACCGAACGACCGAGGTCGTGCTCGTTGCCGCCGACACCTGCTCCATCGATGCGTACCCGGAGCTGTCGCTCGCGGACTCGAAGGGCCACGTGGTCGCGCAAGCCGACGCTGCGGGCGCCGGCGCGATCGACCTGGTGGGCGGCGTCGCGTACACGACGGAGGTCAGGGTCTCGAACTGGTGCATCGACGTCGCGCCACCCGTCGCGATCCGGATCGCGCACGACGGCGCGTCGATCGTCGTGACCGGCGACTCGTTCCCCGATCCGGACAACCTGCCGCCGTGCGTCCACCAGGACGCGCCTCCGGTGCTGAGCGGCACCGCCTGGGCGCCCAAGGCCTGACGAGGCGCCCGCCTCAGTCGCGGTTGCGCATCGCCTCGGCGGCCATCTCGAAGTAGGTGCGCAACCGCTCCGCCACGGCCGGCGGCGGAGCGAGCGATGCGACCGCCTCACGCATGCGAAGGAGCCAGGCGTCGCGTTCGCCCGGTCCGATCCGGAACGGGTTGTGGCGCATCCGGAGCCTCGGGTGCCCGCGCTCGTCGCTGTACGTCGTCGGTCCGCCCCAGTACTGGATCAGGAACATGCCGAGCCGCCGCTCCGCACCGGCGAGGTCGCTCTCCGGATAGACCGCACGGAGGATCGGGTCCGCGGCGACGCCCTCGTAGAAGCGCGCGGCAAGGGCTTCGAAGAACGGCCGACCACCGGCCGCCTCGTAGACCGAATCGGCCTCAGCCATCGATCGTCACCGGCCTGAGCCGGAACACCGGCCCCCGACCCAGCCGCTCCGCGGGTGTGCCGTATTTGAGGATCAGCTCGCGAACCGCGCGGTTGGCGTCGGCGCCGTCGAGCGGCAGCGCGACGGCCGAGCGCAGCACGTCGCCGATCGCCAGGCGGCACGTCGGATCCGCGCCCAGGTTGCGACCCCAGGCGGTATCGGGTGACCCGGCGGCGACGAGGAACGAGCCGTCCGGCTCCTCGACGTAGCCGACCGCAACCTCGATCGACCCTCCGGTCGATCGACCTCGCGTCTCGAGTCGGAGGACCTTGCCCCAGCCGGCAAGCTGCTCACCGAGCTCATCCATCGACGCGATCTCCGAGACCGCTCAGCCGGCTGCGGCGCAAGGCGGTGCCGAGCACCGAAAGCGAGCGCACGTCGACGTGCGTGAGCGCGGAGCGCTGGCGCCAACGCAGCGCCGTGGCCGGATCAGCGGGCTCGCTGCCAGGACTTGCCTTCGGTCTGCACCGAAGGCGCGTAGACCAGCTCGACCTGCTGCATGTCGGCGATGGTGCGTGCGCCGAGCGCCGCCATCGACTGGCGCAGCGCGCCGATGAGGTTCTGCGAGCCGTCGGTGACGGTCGCGGGGCCGTTGAGGATCTTGTCGAGCGGCCCGACCGTGCCGACCTTGATGCGCGTACCGCGCGGCAGCACGGCGGACGGCGCCGCCATGCCCCAGTTGACACCGCGGCCCGGCGCTTCGGTGGCGCGCGCCAGCGGCGATCCGATCATCAGGACATCCGCGCCCGCGGCGATCGCCTTGGCCAGCTCGCCGCCCCGGCGCATGCCGCCGTCGGCAACGATGGGCACGTAGCGGCCGTGCTCGCGCAGGTATGCGTCCCGCGCGCCGGCGACGTCGGAGATCGCGGTGACCTGCGGGATGCCGATGCCGAGCACCTCACGGGTGGTGCAGGCGGCGCCCGGACCCACGCCCACGAAGACCGCGGCGGCGCCCTGCTCCATCAGCAGGTACGCGGCTTCGGCGCTGGTGGTGTTCCCGACCGCGACGGGGATCGGCATGAACGTCGTGAAGTCCGCGAGCGACAGGGGGTCGTACCCGGTGGCGAGGTGACGCGCGGACGACACCTGCGACTGGACGAGGAACAGGTCCGCGCCGTGCTCGGCGCAGAACGGGCCCCACTTCCGTGCTGCGCCCGGCGTGGCCGAGACCACGGCCTTCGAGCCCGCGGCGTGGATCTCCTCCAGCCGCTTCGCGACGAGCTCCTCGCGGATGGGCGCCCGGTACGCCTCGGTGAGCACGTGCTGGACCTGGTCGTCGGGCGCGGTGGCGATCTGCTCGAGCACGGACGACGGGTCGTCGTAGCGCGCCTGGACGCCTTCGAGGTTCAGGACGGCAAGCCCACCGAGCTTCGCGAGCGCCCCGGCGAACGCGGGGTCGACGACGGCATCCATGGCCGCCGCGAGGATCGGGATGGGAAGGTCGATGCCGCAGAACTGCTGGCCGAGCTCGACGTCGTTCGGCTCCACCGTCTCGATGCCGGGAGCGAGGGAGACGTCCTCGAAGCCGTATGTCGGACGGATGGTGTCGACCTTCGAGGTGAAGGCCGGAAGCCGCTTCGCTGGAGCCTGCTCGATCATGGTCGAAGTCTAGGGCTTCGAGGGCGGCTTGCTGGCATCGACCGCCCAGGCGCCGGCCTGCATCAGCGTCGCCATCTCGCGGTGCGTCGCGATCCATTCGATCTGTCGGATCGCCTCGCGATAGGCAGGCCAGAGGACCATCTCGGACCCTTCGGCTGGTGTCACCCAGCGCTGGTCGTCGTGCTCCTCCGAGAGGACTGCCTCGATGCCGGGCTCGAGGTCCGCGGCGAACACCGCCTCGGCCTGGATGGCGTCGACATGCTCCGCGTGGAAGAGATTCACCTGGTCAATGCCGTAGAGCGTGGCGATGCCGTCCGGCCCGATGCCGGTCTCCTCGACCAGCTCGCGCAGCGCGCCCTCGATGATCCGTTCGCCGACCTCGAGGCCGCCGGTGACGGGCTGCCAGATGCCCTCGAAGATCCGTCCGGGCGACCGATGGAGCAGCAGGATCCGCAGCCGCCCGTCCGCATCGACGCGGAACGCCCAGCACGAGACGAGGTCGGGACGGAAGCTCATCGGTCCCTCGTTTGGGCGACCCAGCGGGGCGTTTCTGTCATCTAGTCGTCCACGTACTACTCGTCACACCAATCGTGTCAGCCAGTCTTGGGGCGACTCGATGACAGAGTCTCTGCCGGTGGCCGTGCACGAGATCCGGGCAGCGGGCCGTTTGCTGCGGAAGAGCAGTCGCCCGGCGACGAGATGACCCAAACCTGCCGGTCATCGATTGCGCGCCGATATCAGGGACCGGTGCCGCGCCTCGATCTCGTGGAGCTGCTCCAGGTGCATGAGGTCGTGGACCCCCGAAAAGAGCAGCCACTCGCCGCATCGAAGCCGTCCCACGAGCGGGTGGTCGAGCGGGCATGGGTCCGTCTCGTGGCCCTCGATCGCCCGGGCCGATCGCTCGACGATGCGCTGGCTCAGCGCGATGCGCCGTCGCAGCTCGTCGCGGGTGGATGCTGCGTCACCGGGAATGCTCGGCACGACCTGGGGAGCGTCCTCGGGGAATCGACCTGACGCCGCGAGGGCGCCTGCCGTCGTCAGGCCGGCGCGTGCATGCGCAACGTGTCCGATCGCCTCCGCGACATTCCAGTCGCCCTCGCCACCCGGCTCCGTGAACGCCGCCTCGGGTAGCGAGACCACCATCGCATCGAGCGCCGCCGCGATCGCTCCCAGCTGCGGCACCACGAATGGTGCGGCGCCCACGGCCATCCGCTTGCGGATGTCCCGGCGCACGGCGATGAACCTCCCCGCTTCGACGTTCCGGAAGGCCCCCACCACGTCTGGCGCCGCGGGCTCCAGGGCGTCGAGCCAGCCCGTCATCGGGACCAGCCGGCGCCGGAGCGAGGGGCCTCGCCGTGCGGGCGCCACCAGGCAACGGCGAGCGCGGTCAGCGCGCCGCCGAGCAGCGCGAGCCCCAATCGACCGAGCGTCTCGGTGGACGTCGGCGCGGTCTCCGGCGCGGTTGCGACGACGGCGACGTACTGGCCGAGCTCCCACAGGATCGCCGTGGTCGCTGCCCAGCCGATGCCGAGGCCGGCGCGAATCCACCTCGGCAGCCCGAACATCCGGAGCAGGAACGCGATCGCCGCGGTGTGCAGCGCCCAGGTCACGAGATGGTTCGCGTCGCCCCACCACCAGACGGTGTCGTGCAGGTTGAGCGAGTTCCCCGCCATGTCGATCAGGAACGGCAGCCCGAGCAGGATGTCGGACAGGACCGGGAACGGATACCGCCGCCGCCAGAACAGCACCCAGATCGCGGGGAGGATGGCCAGCGCGAACGGATACGCGATCGCCCGGCCGAGGAACGCCTTGCCCGCGAACTGGGGCAGGTTCGGCGCGGTGAGCGCGAGCGCGAGCAGCGCGATCGTGCCGAGCTTGACGACGACGTCGAGCAGGAGCGCGGAGCGGCTGCCTGCGCCCGGCATCGACTGGTCGATCGGAAGGTGCTGGAGCTAGAGGCGTTCGAAGCGGTCGACGGGCAGCACGAACACGGTCGCGCCACCGACTTCGACCTCGAGCGGATAGGGCATGAAGAACTCGCCCGGCTCCATGATCGGCGGCATCGGGTTCACCACCTGCGTCCGCGACGTGCAGTGCTCCGCGATGATCGACATCACGTCGTCCACCTGGGCGTCCTCGACGCCGAGCACGATCGTGGCGTTCGACTGCTTGAGGAAGCCGCCCGACGAGTGCAGCCGCGTCGCGCGGTAGTCCTTCTCCAGCAGGCCATCGACGAGGGCGCCGGCATCCTCGTTGTGGATGATGGCGACGACGAGCTTCACGCGCCGGAGTATAGGCATCGCCCGTTCGGCGACCGCTCGCGACAGCCCCAGACCACCCTCGAAAGGGCGTTCGATTGACGAGGGTTCGTCGTGCTGTAGGATCGGTTCCCGTGACGCCCGACCCACTCCTCCTCGCCGCCATCCGCGCCGTCGCGCGCAGCGGCGACCCGGACGCCACGCTGGACGAGCTGCTCGAGATCTGCCTGCGCGCCGGTGGTGCCGAGCGCGGCGCCGCGTTCCTCTGGGATGCAGCGCGTGGCGGCCTCGCCGCCGCGGGCGCCCGTGGCTACGCCGAGGGTGAGCTCGAAGCATTCGAAGCGGCCGTCGCCGCGGCCGATCATCCGGTCCAGCTCGCCGCGCAGGAACGCATCCAGACGACCAGCCAGCCCGACAACGGTCATCGGCTCACGGCGGCCTGGCCGATCGTGGTCGGCCGCGACGGGATCGAGGAGCCGATCGGAGCGCTGGCGCTCGAGGTCGATGCCCCGCCGAACGCCGAGGCCGGCGAGCGCGTCGCCGCAATGGCGGACCTGGTCGCGATCGTGGTCGATCGGGCGCGCATGGCCGAGAGCGCGGCAGAGCGCATCGACTGGGCGGAGCGGGTCGCGAACTCGGATCAGCTCACGGGACTCGCGAATGCCCACACGCTCACGCGCGTGCTCGAGCTCGAAGTGGCGCGGGCTGCGCGCCAGGGCTCGGACCTCTCGGTCGCGCTGTTCGACGTCGACCAGATGGATGCGTTCAACGAGACCAACGGCCGGCCCGCCGGCGACGACGTGCTGCGCGAGGTCGCGGCGAGGATCACCGAGACCATCCGGTTCGTGGACACCGCCGCGCGCTGGGGCGGCGACGAGTTCATGCTCGTGGCACCGGGCGCGAAGGGCACGACCGTGGTGCAGCGCATCGTTGATGCGGTGGCTGCGAAGCCACTGCGCGGCGAGCTGCGCGCAACCGTCTCAGCGGGGCTGGCGCGCTTCCCCGACGACGGCACGCACGGCGACGAGCTCCTCGTCGCGGCGAAGGCCGCGGTTCGCACCGCGAAGGAAGCCGGCCCGGGCACGATCGCGGAGGCCACGAAGGCCGCTTCCTAGGCTTTCGCGGCTCCAGCAGCGATGATCGGCATGGTCGGCGCCGTGACCGCCCTGCTCGTCTCGAGCGTCAGGGCGACGGTGACTCCAGCAGCGCTCGGAGCGTGCGTCGTCGCAAATGAGGCCGTGCCGTCCGCCCCGACCTCGAAGCCGCCGATCGGCACCGGGGCGTTCTGACCTTCGATCACCCAGGCCACGTAGACCTGTGAGCCGGTGGTCGGCGCAAGGTCGTGCATGACCAGCGTGACCGCACCGTCTGAAGCCACAGCCGCAAAGCCGCCTGGGCCGGTCGATCCGTCGCCCGCCGAGAGGACCGCGAGCTGGGCGCCGGGCTTGCTCGCATCCGCGAGGACCGCGGCCACGGCGTTCCGATATGCGGTGAGGTCGTCCACCTGCTGGCGCAGCCCGAGGTAGCCGACACCGATCGCGACCGCGGCGATGACGGCCGCCATCGCGACACCGGCCCAGACTGGCCGGCGCAGCAGGCTCGCCCAGCCGCCGGGCAGGCTGTCCCGCTGGGTGTCCCGCTCCGAGGCGCGCTCCGAGTCGCGCGGCGTGTCAGTGGCTCGCTCCACGTGCGCTGCCGGCGGGCGCTCGCGCTCCGCGGCAGCCGCCGACAGGATCCGCGCCTTCAGGGCCGGCGGCGGTGCCACGGGCTCGACGGATTCGAAGAGCGCCGGCACGACCGAGCCGAGCTCGGCCATCTCGGGATGCGGGTCCGGGCACGCGGCGAGGTGCGCCCGCACGGCCAGGGCCTCGTCCGGCTCGAGCGCCCCGAGCACGAAGCCCGCGGCCAGCTCGCGGACGTCCGCGCAGTGCAGCCCGCCGAACAGCTGGTCAGCCACGTTCGATCCCCATCGCCAGCATGGCAGCGCGCAGCGCATCGAGGCCGAGGCGCATCCGGCCCTTGACGGTCCCGAGCGGCACGCCGGTGCGGGCTGCGATCTCGGATTGCGTCAGGCCGCCGAAGTAGGCGAGCTCGATCGCGTTCCGCTGGACGGCCGGCAACGTGTCGAGCGCCGCGCGAACGGAATCGCGGTCGAGCGAGGCGGAGATCTCGGTCCACGTGTCGGGCAGGACGAGGGGCGCCGGCACGGCCCCTTCGTTCTCGGGCAGCTCCGCGGTGGGGCGACGGCGGCGGACGGCATCGATCGCCCGGTGGTGGACGATCGACAGGAGCCACGTCTTCACGCTGCCACGCGCATCGGCATACCGCGCGGCGTTCCGCCACGCGCCCAGGAAGGCCTCCTGGACGACGTCCTCGGCGCTCGCGCGGTCACCCGTGATTCGGTAGGCGATCGAAAAGCTCATGGCTCCGTACTGGTCATAGAGTCGTTCGAGCGACCCGAGATCGCCACTCGCCAGGCGTTCCATGGTCTCCCGATCGGTCCGGTCGACATCGGGGCCGGGTCCGCCGCGTGCGCCGATCTCGGGCTCGCTCATCGGGTTGTTCGCAGCGCAGGCGTCGTCGGTTCAATCCCGCTCTGCAGCCGCATCCGCACGTCGGAAGTGTAGCCAGCGACGAGCTGGATTCCGCGATCGATTCGAGCATTGATCCGCCACTTCCCCCGCCGCGTAGCAGGGTCGACGGCGGACGCCAATGCCCGCCGGGAGCACTTCCAACAGCTCGATCAATGCCTGGGTCAGGACGCGTCGACCCGGCGAGCCTCGAGCCGTTGGCCTGGAGGAAGCATCGGATGCAACGGCCTTCCCTGCGCAGCGGGACGCTGCTCGCGGCAGCAGCCCTGACCCTGGCGGTCGGTGGCGCGCCGCTCCTGGTTTCGGGAGCGGATCACCTCGACGCGCCGGCCCTCGGCGGCCTCACCAACATGTCCGGCGACTTCGCGCCGCACTCGGAGCACGGCGATCGTGACATCAACGACGTCTACGTGTTCCAGGGCAGCAACGCGTCGCGGACCGTGCTGGCGATGACCACCAACCCGGCGATCAACCTGTTCGGTGGATCGTTCGGCACGAACGTCCGGTACGTCATCAACGTCGACCGGAACGGCAACAACCTGGTCGACCTGGCCTATGTGTTCACCTTCGGCGCTGCTCAGGGTGACAACGGCCAG
This sequence comes from Candidatus Limnocylindrales bacterium, assembly GCA_035248345.1. GTDB lineage: Bacteria > Chloroflexota > Limnocylindria > Limnocylindrales > CSP1-4 > UBA5189. Next base: position 20,937 of record DATFHO010000074.1, on the reverse strand, counting down.
CCGTACTCCGTCACCCGCTACACCGGCTACAACGCCACGTCCTTCAAGACCGGCGTGAAGGTCGGCTGGGGCTGGACCGGCGGGAATGGCGTCGGGACCGCGAAGGGCGGCGCGAAGGTCTTCGCCGGCGTCCGGAGCGACCCATTCTTCTTCGACCTCACCGGTTTCATCGGCACGGTCTTCGGAATCGGCGACGACGGGCTCGGGAACAACCCGACCGACTTCTTCGCCCCGCTCAACACCAACGCCGTCGTCATCGAAGTCCCGGACGACGCCCTCGGCTCGACGCACATCGGCGTCTGGGGCTCGACGTGGTACTCGGCGGACGGCACGTGGAACAAGGCGGACCAGATGGGCCGTCCTGCGATCAACACCGTGTTCAACAACGGCCTGGTCGACCCGAATGCCGGCCAGACGAAGAACCGGTTCAACGTGACCAACCCGGACAAGCAGCGAACTGCCTACGGAGGGCTGTTCAAGAACAACATCGTCACCACGCTGACGAACATCAACGCCGCCCTTGGGACTGGCTGCGATGACTACGACGCCGGCACCGCCGGCGCCATCGCCGACATCCTCCTGCCCGACGTCATCACGTACGACACGACGACGGCCGCGGCAGGCCCCCTCAACGGCCGAGCGCTCTCGGACGACGTCATCGACATCGAGCTGGGTCTCACGACCAACGGCTGCGTGACGAGCGACGGCGTGCCGGCGCACTCGGACTACCTGTCGTCCTTCCCCTACCTCGGTGTTCCGCACTGACCGACGGGGGATCCCGGGGAGCGTCGCGCGAGCGGCGCTCCCCGCACGTCCAGCCCACCCACCGACCACCTCACCCTGACCTCCGGAGCTCGACTGCGATGACCGCCCTGCGCCTGCCTCGAACGCGCCCCGTCCGACCCCTCGCGATCCTCGGCGCGTCGCTGGTGCTCGTTGCGGCGTCGCAGGCCGTGAACCTCCTCCGACCCGCGGCTCCTGCCGCGCCGGCCCACCCTGTCGCGCCCGCCGTCGCGGAGCCCGCGACCGTCTCCGGCCCCGTCACCGCGCCCGAGGCGCCCGTCGCCGGCGCGCCGGCAGACCTCCTCACCATCGACCACTCGATCGCCGCGTGGACGAAGAACGTCGCTGCCAACGATCGCGACTTCCTGTCCGCGGCGAACCTCGGCCTGCTGTACGAGGCTCGAGCTCGCCTGAGCGGCGACGTCTCCGACTACAACCGGGCGCTCGAGGCGGCCAACCGCTCGCTTGCCATCGAGTCCCGCCAGCTCGACGTCCAGGCGCTGCACGCCCGACTCCTGTTCGCCACGCACGATTTCCAGGGCGCGCTGCGCGAGGCGCAGGCGATCGATGCGCAGGCGCCCAACCAGCCCGCGGTCCTGTCCATCCTCGCGGACGCCACGCTCGAGCTCGGCGACGTCGAAGGCGCTGCCGCGATGTACGCCCGCGTCGAAGCGGCGGCACCGGGTCCCGCCATCTCCGCCCGCCTCGCCCGGATCTCGTTCCTGAACGGCGACGGCGCGGCGGCGGTCTCCCAGGCCGAGGCCGCGTTTACGGCGGCGAAGGATTTGGGCACGACCGGCCCCTCGCTGAGCTGGTACGCGTACCTCGCCGGCACGATGTCGCTCGCGACTGGCGCTCCGAGCGACGCTGCGACGTGGTTCGACCAGGCGCTCGATGCGTGGCCGGGTTCGTACCTGGCGCTGGCGGGACGCGCCCGGGCCGATGCGGCCCTCGGCGACACCGACGCCGCCATCGCTGGGTTCCGCGCCGCCATCGCGGTGGCGCCGCAGCCGGATGCCCTGACCGCGCTCGGCGACCTCCTCGCGATGCGCGGCGACCAGGCAGGCGCCGATGCGCAGTACGCGACGGTGCTCGCGATCGCGAAGCTCCAGGGCGCCGGCGGCGGCCTCATCTACAACCGGCAGCTCGCCCTGTTCGATGTGAACCACGGCCGCGACGTCGCGACCGCGCTCACGCTGGCCGACCAGGAGCTGGCCGTCCGGAAGGACGTGTACGGCTACGACGCCGATGCCTGGGCGCTGCTCGCCAACGGCCGTGCCGCCGATGCCGACGCGGCGATCACGAAGGCGCTCGCAGGTGGCGTGCGCGATGCAATGCTCCTGTACCACGCGGGCGAGATCAAGCTCGCACTCGGGGATCGCGAGGCCGCGCGGACATACCTCTCGGAGGCGCTCGCGATCCGGGGCGCGCTCGATCCGCTTGCCGCCTCCCGCGCGCAGGACTCGCTCGACACGCTGGGTGGCGCCCGATGAAGCGCGGGCGGGTTCGTCGGCGGCTCCTCTCGGCTGCGGCGGCGGTGGGGCTGGCGCTGCTCGTTCCCGCGATCGCGCTCGCTCACCCACTCGGCAACTTCACGATCAATCACTTCGCCGCGATCCGGGTTGCGCCCGATCACGTCTCCCTCGATGTGGTGATCGACCGCGCAGAGATCCCCGCGTTCCAGGAGACGCAGCGGCTCGACGCGGACGGCGACGGCACGCTGTCCACCGCGGAGCTGGCCGCCGCGCGAGTCGTGGAGTGCAACGAGCTCGCCGCGCAGCTGTCGCTCACGGTCGACGGCGCCGCGCTGCACCCGACGCTCGAGGCGGCCGGCCTGTCGACGCCGCCAGGCGCCGGTGGCCTGTCGACGATGCGCCTGGTCTGTGAATTCCAGGCCGCACTCGCCACGCCGTTGCGAGACGTCGCATCCGTCGCGTTCGAGGACCGCTCGTTCGCGGAGCGGATCGGCTGGCGCGAGATCGTGGTCGTCGGCGACGGGCTCACGATCGCCGGGCAGGCCGCGGACGCGCGCCTCGATGGCGCCGGCGTATCAGCTCGGCTGACCGCGTACCCGAAGGATCTCCTGACCCAGCCGCTCGACCAGCGATCGAGCACGGTCTCCGTCCATTCCGGTGGCTCGAGGCTGCCCGCGTGGTCCGCACCGGATGCGACTGCCCTCGGTGGTGGCACGCCGGCGGCAGCGCCGGCCTCCGACACCGGAACCCCGGCGGCCGTCGTCGGCGCCGTACCCGGCGGCGTCGCCGAGAACCTTGCGAGCATCATCGACATCCAGGACCTGACGCCGCTCGCGATCCTCGCCTCGCTCGCGGTCGCGTTCGGGTTGGGCGTGGTTCACGCCGTCTCGCCGGGCCACGGCAAGACCATCATGGCCGCATACCTCGTCGGCGCCCGTGGCTCCAGCCGGCAGGCGATCGTCCTCGGGCTCGCCGTGACGGTGTCGCACACGCTCGGCGTCCTTGTGCTGGCACTGATCACGCTCGCGGCCTCGAGCATCCTGCCGCCGGAGCGGCTCTACCCGATCCTCGGTGTCACCTCGGGCGCGCTCGTGATCGCCATCGGCGCGTCGCTGCTGTGGTCGCGCTTCCGTGCCGTGCTCGCGGCCCGCCGCTCACGGATGGCGCCGCCGACGTTCCGGTGGTCGAGCCAGGTGCCCAGCCAGGCCCACGGACATGACCACGACCACGGGCACGCGCACCCGCATGGCCACGATCACGACCACGGCCATTCGCACGCGCCGATCGACGCCGACGCCGGCATCTCGCGCCGGGGCCTCATCGCCCTCGGGTTGTCGGGCGGGCTCGTCCCATCAGCGTCGGCGCTGATCCTCCTCCTGGGCTCGATTGCCGCCGGACGCGTTGCCTATGGCCTCGTGCTCGTGCTCGGGTTCGGGCTGGGGATGGCGGTCGTGCTCGCGGGCATCGGCCTGGTGGTCGTGCGGGCAAAGTCGATCGTGGATCGTCGTCCATCCATCGATCGCCTTCGCCGCTTCACGGTGCCGATCCAGCTCGCGACCGCGTCCCTGGTCGTAGTGCTGGGCATCGTCCTCACTGGGCAGGCGCTGACGCAGGTCCTCTAGGCGCGCTGGCCAACCGCCGCGACCGCCGACAGGCCGGCGGCAAGGACGTCCGGCAGCACGCGATCGAGCGGCCGCGACGAGTCGATGACCCGGTACCGGCCCGGCTCGGCTTCCGCCATCGCGAGGTAGCCGGCGCGCACGCGTTCATGGAACGCAAGGTCGAACGTCGATTCGAACCGGTTGACGCCCTCGCCCGACTTCCGTCCGAGCCCGACATGCACGGGGACGTCGAGCAGGATGGTCAGGTCGGGCACGAGGCCACCCGTGGCGAACCGCTGGATCGAGCGCAGCTCGTCGATCGGCAGGCCCATCCCGTAGCCCTGGTATGCGAGCGTTGAGTCGGCGTGTCGCGCATCGATCACGACCTCGCCGCGCTCGATGGCGGGCCGGATCACCTCGCCGACGAGCTGCGCCCGGCCGGCGCTGAACATCAAGGCGTCGGCGCGCCGATCGATCACGAGCGCATTCGGCCCGGCCTTCTCGAGCAGGATTGCGCGGAGTCGCTCGCCGACCGGCGTGCCGCCCGGCTCGCGGACGTTGCGGACCGTGTGACCACGGCGCTGGAGCTCCTCCGCGAGCTTGCGCGCGAGCACGGTCTTGCCGCCGCCCTCGGGCCCCTCGAACGTGATGAATGTCCCTCTCGCCATGGCTGGGGAGTGTATGAGTGGGGCGAAGCTGCCCTCGGTGGCGGACGCGTGGGGGATGCCCGCCGCGGCGACACTCGAACGGCCGTGCGCGGATTCGGAGGGCCCGCTTGGCCGGCGATGGCTGCGGTAGGCCGTTCGCCGTCGCGAGGCGGGCGGCACCCGCGCGCCTGCCGCCGTATGCTCGGCCCCCCAGACGATGCGAGACCTGACCGACCGCGCGCTCGATACGGCTGCCCAGCTCGGGGCGAGCTACGCGGACGTGCGCGTCGTGCGCCGGCGCGACGAGTCGATCCAGGTGAAGTCGGGGCTCGTCGAGGGCGTGGCGCTCGGCGACAGCGAGGGCTTCGGCGTGCGCGTCCTCGTCGACGGCGCATGGGGCTTCGCCGCGAGCGACACCCTCGAGCTCGACGAGGCGGACCGTGTCGGCGCCCTCGCCGTGCGCATCGCGAAGGCGTCCGCGACGACGCTCCGCAACCGCGTCCAGCTGGACAGCCGTCCGCCCGCGAACGGTACCTACGAGACGCCGATCGAGGAAGACCCGTTCAAGATCGCGCTCGAGACGAAGATCAACGACCTCGTCGAAGCGGACAGGATCGCCGGCGCGGTCAAGGGCGTCACCTTCACCGAGTCGATGTACGCCGCGCATCGGGAGTGGCGCACCTTCGCGGCGTCGGACGGCTCCTTCACGGAGCAGACGATCACCCAGGTGGGGACGGCGGTCGAGGCGAACGCGATCGAGGGCGACGAGCACCAGCGCCGGAGCTACCCGGACCAGGGCGGCGGCTACCAGGCGGCCGGCTACGAATACGTTCGCGGCGTCGATCTCAAGGGTCATGCGGAGCGCGTCGGGAACGAGGCGGTCGCGCTGCTGACGGCGCCGCAGACCCCGCCCGGACGGCGGACGCTCGTCCTCGACCCGTCGATGCTGTACCTGCAGATCCACGAGAGCTGCGGCCACCCGACCGAGCTCGACCGCGTGTTCGGCACTGAGGCCTCGTATGCCGGCACGAGCTTCCTGACGACCGACAAGCTCGACGAAGGCTTCATGTACGGCTCGGAGCTGGTCACGATCGTGGCCGACGCGACCGCGGCAGGTGGCCTCGGCACGTTCGGCTGGGACGACGAGGGCGTCGCGGCGCAGTCCGTGCCACTCATCCAGAACGGCAAGCTCGTGGGCTACCAGACGTCGCGCGAGACGGCGCCGCGCATCGGAAGGATGTCCTCTGGTGGCATGCGGGCGGACGGCTCAAACCGGATCCCGCTCATCCGCATGACCAACATCAACATGCTGCCCGTGCCGGGCATGAGCCTCGACGAGATCGTCCAGGACACCGACGACGGCCTGTACCTCGCGAACAACCGCTCCTGGTCGATCGATGACCGGCGCCTGAACTTCCAGTTCGCGACCGAGGTCGCCTACGAGATCAAAGGCGGCAAGCTCGGGCAGCTCTACAAGAACTGCACGTACACCGGGATCACGTACGAGTTCTGGCGGTCGTGCGACGCGGTCGGCGACGACCGGTCATTCGTGATGCTCGGCACCCCGAACTGCGGGAAGGGCGAGCCGAGCCAGACGGCACGGGTGGGTCATGCCGTGCCGGGCGCGCGCTTCCGCAACGTGCAGGTGGGCGTCGGCAAGTGGTAGGCCCGGTGGTGATCCCGTGGTAGTCCACGCCGAGGATCCCGGCTCCGCGCTCCAGCTCGCGGAGGAAGTGCTCGGCCGCGCGCTGCGCATCGGCGCGACGGAGGCCGAGGTGCTCGTCACCGCGGGCGATTCCGCATTGACCAGATTCGCGAACAGCGAGATCCACCAGAACGTCGCCGAGCGGGCCGTGAACGTGAACCTCCGCTATGTCGTCGGGAAGCGAATCGCGGTCGTCTCGACCGGCAAGATCGATCCCGAGGGGCTGCGGACGCTCGTCCACCGCGCCGCGGGGATTGCGCGCTCGTGTGAGGAGCTGCCGGATTGGGCCGGCCTGCCGGGCCCGACCGGCCTCGCGACGGCGCCGGCGGGCGCGCTCGACCCGGCTGCCCGGGCGGCAGCCGCCGCAGGCGCTGGCGCCGCGGTCGAGCCATCCAGCAACGGCTGGTCGGAGGCCACCGCATCGCTGACCCCGGAGTTCCGCGCCGAGGGCGTGCGCGCCGTCATCGCCGCGGCGGATGCGGCCGGGGTCATGGCCTACGGCGCCTTCTCGAACGACGCGGAGTCGGTGGCAGTCGCGAACTCCGCGGGCATCCGCTCGGCGGAGCGGCGGACCTCGTCGCAGCTGCTGACCGTCCACATGTCGCCCGACGGCGGCACCGGCTATGCCGAGGGCGTGAGTCGTGACGCGACGACGATCGACGCTGCGGCGATCGGGCGCGAGGCGGCCACGAAGGCTCGCGCGAGCGACAACGCCGTCACGATCGAGGCGGGTGACTACCCCGTCGTCCTCGAGGAATACGCGGTCGTCGACATCACGGACCAGCTCGGGTATCTCGGCTTCTCGGCGCTCGCCGTCCAGGAGGAGCGCTCGTTCGCAGAGCCGGGTCGGCGGATCGGGTCGGACCTCGTGACGATCATCGACGACGGCGCAGAGCTCGACGGTCTCCCGATGACGTTCGACTACGAGGGCGTCCGCAAGCAGCGCGTGCCGCTCGTCGAGCGGGGCGTCTGCCGGGAGGTCGTCTACGACTCGCAGACGGCGGCGCGCGAAGGGCGCGCGTCCACCGGCCACGGCCTGCCGGCACCGAACCCATGGGGTCCCTTCCCCCTGAACGCCGTGATGTCCGCGGGCGATGTGCCCCGCGAAGACCTGATCGGCGGTCTCGACCGCGGGCTCCTCGTGACCCGCTTCCACTACACGAACGTCGTCCACCCGAAGCTCGCGATCATCACGGGCATGACCCGCGACGGCACGTTCCTGGTCGAGGGCGGGAAGATCGTCGGGCCGGTACGGAACCTCCGCTACACGCAGTCGTACCTCGACGCGTTGGCTGGCGTGAGCGCGGTGAGCCGTGAGCGCAAGGCGATCCGCGGCTTCCTGGGCGCGGCCGTCGTGCCGGCCCTCAGGATCGACAGTTGGACGTTCACGGGCGTCACCGAGCACTGACCGGCGGGCGTGACTCCCTCACTCGGCCGGTGCGGAACAAGGCTTGTTCCATGCGTCGAAGGGACGCTCGGCGGAGCCACCCGGAGGGCCGCTCCGACGACGCGTGGAACCACCTGTCGTTCCAATCCGCGAACGACCGGGCGATGGGCTTGCGCTCCCGCGACGCATGGAACAAATGAATTTCCAGGCAAGCTGCGCATAAGTCCCGGTGCAGCGGCGCGGCGCACCATCCTGACATGCCTCGAACCTCAAGCGCCATCCAGGAATCCATCGCGGATGCGGCGAGGATGCGGTTCGAGCTGGGCCGCGAAATTCGAAACGCGCGCCTCGACGCCGGATCGAGCCTCCGCTCGGCGGCGGCACGGGCCGGCATTTCCCACACACAACTTCGGCGCATCGAGCTCGGCCTCGTAGAGCGCCTGACGTTCGAGCAGGGGGCCACGACGTGCGCGGCGGTCGGGCTGCGCCTGCACGCTCGCGCGGTTCCAGGCAGTGGCGCGGCGCTCGACGCAGGACAGCTTGCGCTCATCGGTCGACTACGAACACGGTTGCCCGTTGCGATGCTGGTCGCCACGGAGGTGCCGCTTCCGCTTACTGGTGATCGAAGGGCCTGGGATGCCGTCCTCGGCACGAAACCTGAGGAGACTCCTGTGGAAGCCGAGACGAGGCTGCGCGACATCCAGGCGCTCGATCGCCGCGCAATCCTCAAGCTTCGTGACAGCCCGTACGACCGCTTGGTCCTGCTTGTGGCTGACACCCCACACAATCGCGGAATGCTCGAACAGCATCGGGCAGCACTGCGGGCCTCGTTTCCGTTGGACACGCGGGCCGTGCTGGCGGCGCTGCGGGCAGGGGACGCGCCGGGAGCCAGCGGGATCGTCGTGCTGTAGCAACGTACGCTCCGCGAATGACGAACACCGATAATCGGGCACGCATTCGCGATCGGCTCGGCTGGCCTGCCGATCCGGGGACGCACCGGAAGATCCGGCGGCTGTGGCAGCGCCACTCGATCGCCGAGGACCGACGCGACATCGATGGCCTCATCGCCACGCTGGCGCCCACGTGTGTCTACGAGATCGTGGGCACCGGCCTTCGCTGGGAAGGCCACGATGGCGCTCGTGCGTTCTACACGGAGCTGTTCGCGGCGTTCCCGGACAACGTGTTCGGGCTGACGGACATCGTCATCGGCCCGCAAGGCGTGTTCGAAGCGGTCGTGCTCGAAGCGACCCACCTGGGGCCGTTCGCCGGCCTCGCAGCGAGCGGACGCCGCGTCCGCCTCGAGCTCGCGATCCTGTTTCCCTGGGATCCAGGAAGCCAGCGATTCCAGGGCGAGCAGATCTTCATCGACCGGGAGCAGCTCGCCGCGCACTGAGGCGTCCCCTCGCTACTCCCGGCCGTGCGCCGGTTCGGGGCGCTCCGGTCGGAGGAACCGCCGGGCGATCGAGTCGCGTGGCGCCATCCGCTCGCCCGGCGTGACCCGGTGGAGGCGAACGTCGCGCAGCACGATCGCCGCAGCCGTGATGACCAGGACGCCAAGCATCAGGTTGAACGCATCCTCGAGCGTCGCGATGGACCCGAGCGCGACCAGCAGCGTCGTCGCGGCGGCCGGCGGATGCGACGCGTCCAGCAACGTGCCGACCAGCACGGTCAGGGCGATCGCGATGACCGCTGCGATCACGCGCTGTGGCGTCAGCACGTGGCCCGTCAACACGGCCGGCTGGCTCGCCGCGCCGGTGATGAACACGGCCACGAAGCCAGCAATGAGCCCGCCCAGATGCCCGACGATCGTGTTCCACGGCCGCGTGGCCGGGTGCGCGGGCATCTCGCCGACGAGCACGGCCGTCGGGCCGAGGCTGGGTAGGAGCCACGGCCGCCCGACCAGCAGGCCGATCGCACCGACGACGAGGACGAGGAACCCCGAGGCCAGCGGGCCCCAGATCGGCTCGGGAAGCGCGGCAACGCGGTCGGGGCCCTTCGGGAGGGCCGCCGCCGCCGAGCCCGCGAGATCCTCCGCCACGGTGACGGCCTCCGGCGCCGTGTGGTCGATCTGGGTGCGGATCCAGCGGATGGAGCGCTCGGCATGGTTCATGCCGATCCCCGCCACCTCGCCGAGCTTCGCGTCGTGGAGCTCCTTCGCGCCCTGATTCACGACGGTCCACGAGATGTGGACCTGTTGCGCGAGGAGGAACAGGTCGGTCAGGTCCGCGAGCTGTCCGTGCAGGCCTGCCCGCACCCCGCCGAGCACCGCGGCGCGCAGCTTGTGCGGCTCCTCGCTCTCGACCCGGCCATATGCATCCAGGAACGGCCGAAGGGCGACGAGGTCCTCCCGTGCCCATCCCGCGAGCACCGTCGCCGTTCCCCAGATCTCGTAGTTGCGCTCGTGCCGCTCCGCGACGAGGATGAAGGCGTCCGCCAGCTCGTCGAGCGCTGCATGGACGACACCGAGCGATCGGGCCGCCTGGCCCCTGGCGGCCTCGGGGCCGGCCCGCCCGGTCTTCGTTGCCGATCGTGCGGTCATCTCGGGCGCCCCGCAGGGACGCGCTCGGCTTCGCCGTCCTGTTCGAGCGCGCCGTCGGGCGCTTGGTCGCCATCCTGCGGCAGGGGTGCGCCCGGATCGTCCGCCTGTTCCATCTGGGGCGGCTCGCCGGTCGGCTCCTGGTCGACGGTCGCGCGGCGAACGCTGACCGCCGCGTACTTGAAGAACGGTTGCTTGCTCACGGCGTCCCAGCCGCTCAGCGTGAGCGAGTTCGCGGCGCCCTGTCGCTCCGGATCGTCCCAGTCGCCGTAGTGGAAGGGCATGAACGCGACCCGCGGCTCGATGCCGCTGAGCCGGGCGATGCCTTTCGCGCTGCCGCGCCGGGACCGGACCTCCACGAGGTCGCCCTCGGCGATCCCCGCGGCCTCGGCGTCCGATCGATGGAGCTCGACGATGGGCTCGGGAGCGGCCTCGTTCAGGGCCGGCGCCCGACCGGTCTTGGTGCGCGTGTGGAAGTGGTACGTCACGCGCCCCGTCGTCAGGAAGAGCGGGTACTCGTCATCTGGCTCCTCCGGCGGCGGCACCCACTCGGCGCCCTTGATGAACGCCCGGCCCTTCGGGTCGATCGCGGCGTACTCGAAGGACTCGTTCGCCGCGCCCGTGACCAGGTCGTGGCCGTACGTCTCGCAGTAGGCCATGGACGTGTTGAAGACACCGTCCTCGTATTGGCGCTCGCGGCCGTCGGGGTACTCGTCGTTGCACGGCCACTGGATGCCGCCGCTGCCGGTGAGCTTCGCGTAGCTCATGCCGGAGTAGTCGCACGGCCGGCCCTTGCTGCATGCCTTCCACGCTTCGAAGGCACCCTCGGAATCTCCGTACTTGACCAGAGGCTGCCCATCCATGTCGCGGAAATCCATCCGCCGGGCGTAGTCGAGCAGGATCTCCAGATCGGATCGGGCATCGCCGGGGGGCTCGATGGCCTTCTTTGACAGGTGCACGGTTCGATCCGCGTTCGTCGTGCAGCCGGTCTTCTCGGCCCACAGGGCGGCGGGCAGGACCACGTCGGCGCGGCGCGCGGTTTCGGTCAGGAAGGCGTCCGAGACGACGACGAGCACGTCCGGGCTCTCGAGGATCCTGTGGATCCGGCTCAGCTCCGGCAGGGATACCGCCGGGTTCGTGCCCATGATCCAGAGCATCCGGATCGTGCCCATCTCGGCGTACCGCCACATCGTCATGGCATCGGTCGGCGGGGTCCATGTCGGGAGCGTCGCTGGATCCACGTTCCACACCTTGGCCGTGTCCTTGATGTGGTCCGGGTTGTTCCAGTTGCGGAATGCGATGAACTCGCCGTTGGCGCCGCATTCGCGCGTGTTCTGCGCCGTCGGCTGGCCGTTCATCTGGAACACCGTCGATCCGGGCTTGCCGATCAGGCCACGGACGAGGTGGAGGTTGTTCACCTGGACGGCGGTGGCGGTCGCCTGCAGGGACTGGTAGACGCCTTGCAGGCACGTCGAGACGAGGCTCGGGCTGGTGCCGAGGATCTCCGCAGCCGCTTCGAGGCGTTCGATCGGGACGCCGGTGACGTCCGACGTCCGCGCGAGCGGCCATGGGTCGGTCGTGCGGGTGAGGTCGGCGACACCGGTCGTGTGCTGCTCGATGAAGTCGCTGTCGATCCAGCCGCGCTCGAGGATCCGGTGCAGCAGCCCGTTCATGAGCGGCAGGTTCGTGCCGGGTCGGGGTGCGAGGTGCACGGTCGCGCGACGGGCCGGCATCGTCTCGCGCGGATCGACGACCACGAGTCGCGGCGGATTCGGACCGTCCAGGCGGTCGAGGACGCGTGCCCACAGCACCGTCTGGGTCGAGGCCATGTTGTGGCCGACCATGAAGATCGCGTCGGTCAGGTCGAAGTCCGCGTACGACCCGGGCGCGCCATCGGTCCCGAACGATTCGATCAGTGCGGCGGCCGCGGTCGCGGTGCACAGGCGGGTGTTGCCATCGAGGTGCGACGTGCCGATGCCGCCCTCCGCGACCATCGCGAGGGTGTAGTACTCCTCGAGGAAGAGCTGGCCGCTGTTGTAGAAGCCGATGGAGCACGGCCCGTACTCGGCCTTCAGCTCCCGGGACCGGCCGGCGATGAGATCCATCGCCTCGTCCCACGAGGCTGGCTGGAGCTCACCGTCGCGGCGGATCAGCGGCGTCGTCAGGCGATCCGCGGCGTGGTTCGCCTCCCAGGCATGCATGCCCTTGGGCCCGAGGCGGCCGTGGTTGACGCGATCATTCGGGCGTCCGCGGACCCCGACGATGCGGCCGTCGCGGACGCCGACGTCCATGCCACAGCCGGTCGAGCAGAGCACACAGACGGACTGGATCCATTCCTGGGGCTCTTCGACGACGCGGAGGTCCTGCCGAACCGGCCACGCGCCGCCCTTGGCGATCGAGGTGCGAGGGCCCCAGACGTCCTTGATGCTGTCGCGGGACTCGTGGCGGGATCCGTGGCGGGATCCGCGAGGTGCTTGGTGCCCGGTGGGAGATTCCATGGCTCGGGCGAGCGTGCCGAACCGGACCTCACATCGGCATCACCGAAGCAGGCTCTGGGCTGGCGCGAACCGGCAAACTCGTCCGCCGCGTCCCGCGTCGCAGCACGATGGCGGCCCATGCCTGGCCGATCAGGAATCCGGCGACCGCGGCCAGCCAGCCAGCGACCAGGAGGGCGGCGGTCCCACCGGAGGGCCCGGCGAGGACGCCCATGGCCGTGTCGAAGGCCCACCCGCCGACGGTGAGGCCGATCGAGTTGATCAGCGCATGACAGGCGAGCGCCGCGACGAACCAGCCCAGCGCCGAGCCCCGTTGGCCGCGCAGCAGCTGCACGAGCCCCACGCCGGCGAGCGCCGAGTTCAGAGCATGGTCGCTCAGTCCGAACAGGAACAGGCGGTTGACGAGCTGCAGCTGTTCCGCGTTCCAGATGTTGTCCCAGTCGATCCGGAAGACGCCGTCCAGATCGATGTAGCCGACGTTCGCCACCATCTCGCCCATCCGGAGGCTGATCTCCGCCAGGCTGAACGCAAGGCCCGTCAGGGCCCCGAGCGCAGCACCAAGCCCGAGCGTGAGCATCGTGCCGGCACGACGGATGGCGAGGAGCACGATCAGGACGCCGATGGCTTTCGCGGGCTCCTCGACGATCGGCGCGATGATCGCCGCGGGGCCGAGATACGCGACCCGCTCTCCCAGGGGCATCAATGCGCGGCCGATGTCCGCCATGAGGGGCTGCAGCCGGTCCTCGGCGATGTACGCGAGGAACGCGGCCACGAAGAGGCCCCATGCAATCGCGACGGCGAGCCATCGCCAGGGTGCGCCGCGGTTCCGAGCTGCGAGAAGGAGCAGCAGCCAGCCCGGCGACGAGAGGAGCGTCCCGAGCCCGAGCATCGGGAGCCGGACGTCCAGCAGATGCTGATGCGAGAAGAGGATGGCATTCGCCGTCGCGACGATGAACGCGACGAGAACGATCCACGCGATCGCGCGCGTCGCGGCGCGATCGGCTCGTCGTGACGACTCGCCTCCGGCCGGCGCGCGCGTCCCGTCAGCCTCGAGGGTCGTCATCGCGGCCTGAGCCTGCGGTCAGCGCCAGGGGCTGCGCGCAGGATCCGGGTAGAGGCGGACGCGCCGGTATGGCTCGCGGCCTCGGGAGCGGGAGACCAGATTGGCCCGTTCCGCGAGCTGGTGCTGGAGGCGCCGGATGTAGGCGTTCTGCGGCGACAGCTCCACCGCCTCGGCGCGGTTGAGGACCATGCCGATTGCTTCCTCCGTCTCGCGCAGCGCGGCGTCGCGCGGGTCGATCTCGAGGGCGAAGATCGACGTGAGCGACGACTGCATCTGGGGCACCGTGTTCGCCTTGAGCACGTAGATCGGCATCGCCCGCTCTTCGGCCTCGCGCACCATCGGCGTCTTCTGCTTGTACTCGCTGCGGATCGTCATGACGACGTCGGCTTCGTCCACGTCGTGGGCGAGGATCACGGGGAGCTGCAGCTCCCGGATCGCCTGCTCGAGCCGTTTGCGGCTGATGCCCTGGGGCAGCAGGCGGAGGGTCGGCAGCGTTTCCATCTCCGGCATCCGCACCCCGGGAAGGTCCTCATCGCCGCTGTCGCCGCTGTCGTTGCTCGTGCCATTGCCGTTTCCGGCGATCGCACGGCCCATCACGGCTTCGTCGTCGGCGTCGTCGCGATCGGCGCGCGCCTCGAGCGCGGCCACGTTCACCGGGCCGGTCCCCTCCTCGGCGCGGAGCGTCGTGATGGCCTTGGTCGCCGAGTCACGCCACTCGCGCTGGCGGGAGAGCTCCCGCGCTTCCCGCGCGCGCGGCTCCGGCAGCGGCGCGGCGCCGCGTTCCATCGGCCCGCGATCGGCAATCTCGCCCGCGATGAACGGGCCCTCGTTGCGGGGTCCGGCCTCGGAACCGCCGCCCCTGGCGCCGCCAGCCAGGCCGCCGCCACCGGTGCCACCAGGCGCGCCCGCGCCGCCCGATCGCCCGGGTCGCCACGACCCGGATGCGCCGGGGCGGAAGCCGGGGCGGGTGCCGCGCTCGCCGCCGCCGAGGTACGACGATCCGGAGCCGCCGCGATAGCCGCCGCCATCGCCGCGCCAGCCCGGTTCCGTGCGCCAGCCTGAGCCGCCCGCGCCGATCAGCCCGGAGAACCGATCCGCCGGCGCGATCTGCTCACGAGGCGAGGGCCGCGGCCGCGAGGCGGACCGGTGCACGCCTTCGTCGTCGCGCCAGCGCAGCTCCGGGGCAACCGGATCGCCGCGGAGCATCGCGTCGACCGTGTCAGCCACGTCCGCGTGGACCAGCACCTTCTCGCGGTCCTGGATCTCGATGATCACGTCGAACGTCGGCGGCGCCTTGCGCTCGAGCACGCTCTTCTGGGAGCGGCGGCGCCGGGCCTCCTCGTCGCCGAGGGTGACCGACTGGATGCCACCGATCAGGTCGGACAGTGTCGGGTTCAGCATTAGGTTGTCGAGCGTGTTGCCGTGGGCCGTGCCGATGAGCTGGACGCCGCGTTCGGCGATCGTCCGGGCGGCCGTGGCCTCGAGCTCCGTCCCGATCTCGTCGATGACGATGACCTGGGGCATGTGGTTCTCGACCGCCTCGATCATCACCTCGTGCTGGAGCGACGGCGTGCGCACCTGCATCCGGCGCGCCTTCCCGATCGCCGGGTGCGGGATGTCGCCATCGCCGGCGATCTCGTTCGAGGTATCGACCACGACGACGCGCTTGTCGAGGTCGTCGGCGAGGACGCGCGCCGCCTCGCGAAGCATGGTGGTCTTGCCGACGCCGGGCCGGCCCATGATCAGGAGCGACTTCCCGGTCTCGATGAAGTCGGCGATGATCTCGATCGTCCCGAACACGGCCTTGCCGATGCGGCAGGTGAGGCCCACCACCTTGCCGTTCCGGTTGCGGATGGCCGAGATGCGGTGGAGCGTCCGCTCGATGCCCGCGCGGTTGTCGTCGCCGAAGCTGCCGATGTGGTCGACGACGTACTGGATGTCGGCCTCGGCGATCTCGCGCTCGAGCAGCGCGACCTCCGAATCCGGGTAGCGCGCTTCCGGCCGGCGGCCGAGGTCCATGACGACCTCGATCAGCTGCTCGCGATCCGGGAGCGCGTCGATGGCGGCCACGATCTCCGGGGGCAGCGCCGCCAGCAGGACATCGAGGTCGTCGGCGGACTCCTTCGGGCGCGCGGCGGCCTTGGGGCCGGTCGCGGCCTTCGAGCGCTCAGGAGCCACGGGTGACCTCCAGGTGTCGAACGGCAGACGGGACCAGGCTCGGCTCCGCCACGCGGACGAGCGTCTCCTTCAGCAGCACGGTCACGATCGCGATCTCACCGAAGCCTGATTCCTCCAGCCGCCGGTCGGCGGGTGATTCGTAGGTTCGCACGGGCGCAAGGACGCCGTGATTCGTCCGGGCGTTGCCGCCTTTCTCGGCGAGCAACGAGATCGTGCCGAGCCCGTAGTCGATCAGCGGCCCGAGGTCGGTCTCGGGCCGGCCGAGCGGCCGCAGGTAGTGCGGCTGGTCCTCGCGCGCAACACCGGTCTGGATGAATGCATCGAGGCGCATCCCATCCGCGCTCTCCTGGACGAACCCGTCGATGTCGGCGAAGCGAAGGATCGGCGCGAGCGAGCTCCGGGGCACGCGCCAGTTCGAGCCCTGGCGCTCCCAGTCGCTCATGCGCAGGCCTTCGAGGCGCTGGACCGGCGCCGGCGTCACGGCTGCGTACAGCTGCATGAGCGCCACCGCATCGATCGGTCGCGCCGGGCGGATCCGGGCCTTCGCCGCGCGCGCATCCGACCACGGGGTCGGCAGCGGCTGATCGGGCGGCCGGTACATGACGCGCTCTTCGCCGTACCGAACGAAGCCTGCCTGCATGAACAGCTCGACGTTGTCGTGGTCGTCGGCGCAGGCGACGTGGAAGCGCGCCGCGCCGCGCTTCTGCCCTTCGCGCAGGGCGTGCTGCACGAGACGATGGCGGATCTCACCGGGCTGGCCCGGGCCGCCGGAGGCGATCGCATCGAGCTCCACGATGGTCCACTCGTCCCGCGAGTTCTCGCGCTCGACGCGAACGAGGCCGGCGACGTGCCGCTCCGACTCGTAGACGAACAGGAGGTCATGCGGCCGGAACGCGACGAGCGGGAGCCGGAACAGGCTGAACACGCCGATCGGCGGCCCGTTCACGGGCAGCCCCAGCGTGCGACTGCCGGAACCTTCGCTCTGGGCGATGCGCGAGAGCTCACCGAGTGCCGCGAGGTCGGTCAGGCGCGCAGCGCGGACCTTCCCGGACGGCTTCGCCTGCCGACTGCCGAGGGTCATCGGGACGTGCCCGCGCGCCGTGTCGGATGATGCCGCCGCCCGGACCCCTCGCCCGGGTCGTCATGCTCCGCGGCCATCGTCGCCACGAGCCGGTGGAAGCGCGTCTCGCCGGCGAGCTCCGGATGGAACGCGGTGGCGATCACGTTGCGCTCGCGAACCGCGACGATCCGCCCGTCGTCGAGTCTCGCGAGGACATCGACGTTCGGCCCGACGCGCTCGATCACGGGCGCACGGATGAACACGCCGCGGACCGGCGTGTCGCCGACGAGCGGCACCGGCAGCTCGCCCTCGAACGAGTCGAGCTGGCGCCCGAACGCATTGCGCCGGACCGTCACGTCCAGGAGGGGCAGCACGGGCTCGTCGCCGTCGGCGATCTCCTTCGACATGATGATCATCCCGGCGCACGTCCCGAACATCGGCGCACCGGTCGCGGCGAAGTCCATGAGCGGCTGGCGCAGCTCCCAGCGGTCGATGAGCTTGCGCATCGCCGTGGACTCGCCACCGGGCAGGCACAGGCCGCTGATCGACTCGAGGTCGGACGGCAGTCGCACCTCGACCAGCTCGACACCGATCGCGTCGAGCATCGCCGCATGCTCGGCGAAGTCGCCCTGGACCGCGAGGACCCCGATCTTCATCGGACGACCTCCAGGTGCCCGACTGCGGCTGCCGGTCTCGGGACCCACGCCCGCTCGAACCCTGTTCTCGCGTGCGACTGTCCCTTCGCCCGGCGTCCTCCGCCGTGCACCTGGGACCATCCGCGGCAGCGCGCCGCCCGGCAGCGCATCGCTCGAGTCATGGTGTGGCGCTCCCCCGCGCCCTACCAGCCCCGGACAGCGAGCCTCTCACCCTCTGGAATGGCTTCCATCGAGATGCCGCGCATCGGCGCGCCGAGGCCCTTGGAGACGTCGGCGAGGATCTTGGCGTCGTCGAAATGGGTCGTCGCCTGGACGATGGCGTTCGCCATCCGGGCCGGCTCCTCGCTCTTGAAGATGCCCGAGCCGACGAAGACGCCTTCCGCGCCGAGCTGCATCACGAGCGCGGCATCGGCGGGGGTCGAGATACCACCCGCGACGAAGTTCACGACCGGCAGCTTGCCGGCGGCGGCCACGTCCTTGACGAGCTCATAGGGCGCCTGCAGCTCCTTCGCGGCGACGAAGAGCTCGTCCTCGCGCATGCCCTGGAGCCGTCGGATCTCCGAGAGGACCGACCGGAGCTGCTGCACCGCCGAGACGACGTTGCCCGTGCCGGCCTCGCCCTTCGTTCGGATCATCGCGGCGCCTTCGTTGATCCTTCGCAGCGCTTCCCCGAGGTTTCGGCAGCCGCACACGAACGGGACCTTGAAGGCGTGCTTGTCGATGTGGTTGTGTTCGTCCGCGGGCGTGAGGACCTCGGACTCGTCGATGTAGTCGACGCCGAGGGCTTCGAGGATCTGGGCCTCGACGAAGTGGCCGATGCGCGCCTTCGCCATCACCGGGATCGTGACGGCGTTCATGATCCCCTCGATCATCGAGGGATCGCTCATGCGGGCGACCCCGCCGGCGGCGCGGATGTCCGACGGCACGCGCTCGAGGGCCATCACGGCCACCGCGCCCGCGTCCTCCGCGATCTTGGCGTGTTCGGCAGTGACGACGTCCATGATGACGCCGCCCTTGAGCATCTGGGCCAGGCCCTTCTTGGTCGTCCAGGTGGACGTCTCTGGGCTCATGTTCGGGTGGAACCTCCGTTCGGGACTCGGGCGCACGCGCCCGCCGGGATTATCGCACGCCGACTTGGACCACTCCGGTAGCGCATTCGGACCGCAACGGTGCGGATTCGGTCACGGCCCCTAGCGGACGACGGTGCGGACCACTCCGGACATCAGCTTCGTGGCGCGGCGGGCGGTGGTCGGCGAGAGTCGCGAAAGCGCATCGACCAGATCGAGCACGTCCTTGTCCTCGAGGCCTTCGAGCAGGCCGACGAGCCGCAGGAACGTGTCGTCGTTCACATCGCCGAGCAGGCGCAGGCCGCGTTCCAGCTCGCTCGGCTTCAGGCGCGGCACGAGCCCGACGGCTCGGTCGAACAGGCGCACGAACACGAGGAACGTCCGGAGCCACTCGAGCAGCGCGGTCAGCTCCGGATCACCCGGGTGCGCACGAAGCTCGGCCTGGGCGTCCGCGGCCGCCTGCTCGAGCAGCGCGATGATCGGGTCGCCTTCGCGCGTCTTGCGCTCGGCGATGACGTTGCCGAACCACCGCCAGTGGTCACCCACCGCCTGGTACGCGGTGCCGGCCGGTCCGCGCCGCCCGACGCGCCGCGGTTCGGAGACTTTTTCGACGAGCCCCCACGCCTCCGCCTCGGCAAGGGCAAGGCTGGCAGCACGGTGCGACAGGCCGAGCGCCTCGCGGACCTCGCGCTCCGTCAGCGCCTCCTGGCGCGTGAGCAGGTACGCCTGGACGCGGGCAATGGCCGGCGCGACGCCCCAGGCTGCGCCCATCTCACCCCATGCATCGGCAAGGCGCAGTCGGATGGCTTCGGCGGCCGTCGCGTCGGCCGGCGCGAGCTTCGGAAGGCTTGCCACGTGCGAATCCTAGCGCGATCGCGAAATCTTGCCACCTACCGCTAGCACGTTGTTTCGTTGACGCGCGGTGCTGGCTACGTCAACGGGATTGGGATCCACTCCCCGAGCGCCGTGCCGATGGCCACGAACAACGGGCTCCCCCAGCGAATGTCGACCTCGCACGAAGCGATGCGCTGCGTCGTCGTTCCGACGTTGAACTCGAAGACGAGCTCCTGCCCATCGACCACGGTGGGGCACTGGCCGGTGAACGGATGCGACTTCACGGCGGCGAAGTCCGTCTGATTGACCGCTGCGGTGAGGGCGGCCATCGTCTCGGGCGGGACCTGACCGAGGTCGTTCGGAGGCTTGGCGGCCGCATGGACGCGACCGTCGCGCTCGACGATCACCGACTGCTCGCAGGCGCCCGCAGGACATTCGCCACCTCGCATCGTCACGGTGAGCAACGGCCCCGAACCCGGGAGCTGGACCGGTGAACCCTGGCAGGCGGCGAGCGCGAGCGCGCCCACGAGCGATGCGGCGAGGATGAGCACGCGGCGACCGGCTGGCATGGCCGCGAGACGGCGGTCGCCGGGATCAGGTTCCCTACACTCCCGGCATGCCCGTGCTGCGATCGCGCCTGGATCTCGCGAGCGCCGAGTCACGCACGAACATCGAGCGGATGACCGCGCAGGTGGACGAGCTCCGGGCCCGAACCGCGGCGGTCGCGGCGAGGGGCGCCGGCGGTGACGACAAGTCGATCGCTCGCCATCGCGAGCGCGGCAAGATCCCGGTTCGCGAGCGCATCGACCGCCTGCTCGATCCCGGCGCGGCGTTCCTGGAGCTGAGCGCCCTTGCTGCCGGCGGCTTGTACGACGACGACGCGCCGAGCGCGGGCATCGTCACCGGCATCGGCAGGGTCGAGGGCACGACCTGCGTGATCGTCGCCAACGACGCCACCGTCAAGGGCGGCACGTACTACCCGATGACCGTCAAGAAGCACCTCCGCGCGCAGGAGGTCGCGCTCGAGAACCACCTGCCATGCGTCTATCTCGTCGACTCCGGCGGCGCGTTCCTGCCGCTCCAGTCCGACGTGTTCCCCGATCGGGAGCACTTCGGGCGCATCTTCTACAACCAGGCGCGGATGTCGGCGGCAGGCATCCCGCAGATAGCCCTGGTGATGGGCTCCTCCACCGCGGGCGGCGCCTACGTGCCGGCGATGTCCGACGAGACCGTGATCGTCAAGGGGACCGGCACGATCTTCCTCGGCGGGCCGCCGCTCGTGAAGGCCGCGACGGGCGAGGAGGTCTCGGCGGAGGACCTCGGTGGCGCCGAGGTCCATGCGAGACGCTCCGGAGTCGCGGACCACGAGGCGCTCGATGACGAGCACGCGCTCGCGCTCGGTCGCTCGATCGTCGCCCACCTGGAGCGAAAGCCGCCGGCGCCGCCGTGG
>DATFHO010000073.1:0-3107 GCA_035248345.1 Candidatus Limnocylindrales bacterium | reverse complement strand
GCCGTACCACGCGACGGCCGCCTCGACGGCGAGCCCGTGGCGGCGCAGCGCGTCGGTGTGGGTCCACTCGCAGAGCAGGTTCCAGGCGTCCTCGCGGCTCGGCATCCCGAGAGGGTAGCGGCCGGTCGGCGGCGCCGAGCCGGAACCTACTTGATGAGCTGCACTCCGACGGCCTTCGAACCGGTGCCGGAGCCCACGCCCGCGCCAACGGTCCCCGTGGCCATGATGTGCTTGAAGATCGCGACGATGCACGAGCTGGCGCCGTTGCCCGTGTCGCACACCGCGGAGTTCGACCCCGAGATGTACGCGGCATGCAGCCCGCCGCATCCAGCAACCGTCGGGCCGCAGAGCTGCATGAACGCGAAGCTCGGCATCCGGTACCACTGGTTCGAACCGTTGCCGCCGAGATCGCCAGCCGGGCAGCCGTAGTTCGGGTCCGTGATGACGGCCGGAGACGTGTTGTCCACGCTGTCGCCGTGGCTCGGGTTGCACGTCAGGTCGAACTGCGGCGCGAGGACGATCTGGCCCTCGTACGTGCGGAGCGCGTCTTCGATCGACATGCCGCACGCACCGCCGCCGCCGTTCGAGTTGCCGGTCGCGGTCACGTACTGCCACGACGGCAGATCGATCGCCGGGTTGTCCGCCGTGAGGATCGAGCACACCACCTCGCCGGTGCCGCCGGCAGGCGGATCCCAGTCCAGGTAGCCGACGTTGCCCGGGCTGCTCTGACACAGCGGGATCTTGTAGACGACGTTGAACTCCCACTCGTCGCCCGTGTCGATGGGCTTGTTGCTGCCGTCGCACTTGATGATGTCCACGGGAAACGCGATCGGGAGGAGGGCGCAGTAGTTGCCCTCCGTCGCGTCGCAGTAGCCCTGGAGGTAGCCCGCGACCGCGGTCGCGCGCGTCGTGATCTGAAACTGGTTGATGCCGATCGCGCCCGCGACGTACGCGGGCACGTTCTTGCGGCCCATCACGAGCACGCCGGCTACTGGGCCGACCAGCCGGTTCGGGCAGTCCGGGGCGACGGACGTGCCGCCCGGCAGGATGTGCGAGCTGTTCCCGACCTTGAGCGCGACGGCCAGGTTCTCCGTGCGGTCCGCGTTGATCGCGCCCGTGCCGTCCGCCTGCAGCGGGATGCCGCAGATGTCCGTGTAGTACGCGGCGTCGACCGTCATGTTGTTCGCGGCAGCAACCTGGGTGATCCGGGCGCTGATGTTGTTGTCCCAGCCGCCGCTGGGGTCCGACTGCCCGGCCAGCCGCTCGGCGAGGAGCACGGCGCCCGCCTCCGCGGCTGCATCGACGCCGTTCTGGGTCACGCGCTGCTGCGCGAGCACATTGCCGCCGTCGACGATCGTCGCGACGAGCGCGACGGCGAGCAGGATCGCGCCGACCATCACGATGATCGCCTGCCCGGATTCCGCGTCGCGGTGCGCGGCATACCGGCGAAGGAGCTGGCTCATGGGAACACCCTTTCGATCGGCATCGAGGAGCTCTGGCTCATCGTGAACGGGCCGATGAGCTTGTTGATGAACGGGGTCGCGATCGTGAAGTTGTAGGTAACGGTGACGGTGGCGATGCAGCCGACGTGGAGGGTTGGGTCGCATGCGAGCGTCGTGCCGGGCGGTGCGGCGTACGCCACCGAGACGTTGGCGGTCTTGATGCCAATCACGGTGCCTGCCGCGATCGCGCAGCCTCGGATCGACCAATGGGGTTCGTACGGGTCCTCGACGGGGCGGGTCGCATCGCAGTCCGTCACGTCCGACAGCTGGTTGACGGTCGCGACCCGGACGCCCTGGCGGGCGGCGTTGGCGATCATGTTGTAGGCAAAGACCGCTCGACCGATCTCGAAGAAGCCGACGATCAGCAGCACGATGATCGGGAAGACGAGCGAGAACTCGACGAGGCTCTGACCCCTCGAGCGCTCACGGGCCGATGCGCGGCGAATCATGGTCACGGCGCGCTGCTCCGGACCGTGATGCCGCTGGTGCACGCGACCGTCGTCCCAACGGTGAGGCTCTGCCAGTTGATCGTGTAGGCCGGTGGCGTGAGCGGCGAGAAGACCACGCTTCCCGTGAACCCGGCGGCCTTCCACTTGGTGGCGGCCTTGTTCGTCTTGGTCCCGAGCAACGAGACGACCGTGCATTGGCTCGGGGTCGCCGTTGGTGTGGGTGTCGGCGTCGGGGACGGCACGGGCGTCGGCGTTGCGCCCGGCGGGAGCGTGGGTGCCGGCGTGGGCGTCGGGCCGGGCGTTGCGGTCGGCGCGGCCGTTGGCGCGGGTGACGCCGTCGGCGCCGTCGTGGCGATCGGGATGCCCTCGATCGTGCCGGCCCGGATCGGGAACGCGGACGACGCGGACACGGAGATCGAGTTGCCGAGGATGTTGGAGATGATCGGCGTGATCAGACGGAACGAGCAGACCAGCGTCACCTTGGCCGGCGCCGCGATGCTGGTCCCACTTGCGAAGGTCGGCGCGGGCACGCTGCCCATCGTGCAGTTCATGTTCGCGGTCTCGGTCTGGACCAGCCGGCTGTACTCCGACAGGACGCCGAGGTCGTAGGGCACGGTCCACGCGGTTGGATTCATCGCGGCGTAGTTCGCGGCTTCGCGAGCCGCCTGGTTCAGTGAGACCCAGCCGAGGAACACCCGGCCGAAGTCGAGGCCGAACAGGACCATGAACAGGGCGAGCGGAAGCGTCAGCGCGAACTCGGCCATGCTCTGGCCCAGGCTCTTCTTCGAGCGGCCGGGGAGCAACGGCAGGCGCCTGCCGAGGGCGGTCAGGAAGCGCGTCGGGGCGCGATTCGTCGCGGTTGTCGGGGTGATCTCCATCGCATGGAAGAGTCTTCGGAGGGCACCTTTCCCGTCACCTTGCCATTGGTTCGGAGCGGCAACACCCCTTCGTACTGCCCCACCTGGGCCACGATTGGGCGCGCACGCCACCAATGCGCACCGGACCGCACCTGCTGTCCGCCTGTCGGCTGCCCCGTCGCCTGCCTTGCGCCTTCGCGGGCTCCTCCCGCCACGGCTGCGGCCTGCGGGATCGCCCGCTAGGGCTGCTGCGGCCGGCGCCACGGCAGCCGCCCGGCGTAGTCGATCCCGCGCTACGC
>DATFHO010000072.1:0-19933 GCA_035248345.1 Candidatus Limnocylindrales bacterium | reverse complement strand
ACCTCGACTGCGCGCCCCACCAGCCGCAACGGCGCGCCGGAAGGCGTCGGTCGCCGATAGCGGACGCTCATCTCCGACGTGACGGTCGATGGCGCCTCGCTTGCCCAGCCGGCATGCTGGAGCGCGGCGATCGCGGTCCAGTTGGAGTGGCAATCGATCAGCGTGCCGAGGATCCCGCCGTTGACGTAGCCCTCAAACGCCTCGTGCTCCGGTCGAGGCTGCCACTCGGCAACGACGGTGCCGTCGCCCGCGTCGAAGCTCCGGACCCGCAGGCCCTTCGCGTTCTTCGGGCCGCAGCCGAAGCAGGTGCCCTCGGGCGCGAAGAGCTCCTGCAGCGAAGGACCATCCACGAATTCGAGTGTAGGAGTGGTACCGGGGGAGGGAATCGAACCCTCATGAGGTTGCCCTCGGCACATTTTGAGTGTGCTGCGTTTGCCGTTTCGCCACCCCGGCGCGGCGGCAATCCTACCCCGTCCGATGACGGGAACCGACAGGCTTCGATGGTCGTCTGGCGGGCGACCGATGCTAGACTCGCGGCCCTTCCCACACGCCGTCCGGAGGACACCCCCGACGTTGGAGGACCTTCGCGCGACGACGGTCACCGAGGACCCCGTCCAGCGCAGAGACCTGATCCTGCTCGATCGCGCGCGCGCGGGCGACCTCGCCGCCTTCAACGACCTCGTGGTCGCGTACCAGGACATGCTGTTCGCGCTCGTTGTGCGGATGGTTCCCGATCGGGACCAGGCATCCGATGCGGTGCAGGAAGCCTTCTTCAGCGCCTACCGGAACATGTCCGGCTTCCGCGGCGGGAGCGTGAAGTCGTGGCTCAGCCGGATCGCGATCAACGCCGCGATGGATGCGCAGCGACTCAAGAAGCGCCGTCCGGCCGACCCGTATCCCGAGCTCGAGGACGACACCTGGCAGCCGCCGGCTGACGCGTCCGCGGACCCGGTCAGCACGGCGCTCACCACGGAGCGGCACCGCGCGCTCAACCACGCGCTCGCCCAGATCACGAACGACCAGCGAACCGCGATCGTGCTGTACGACGTCGAGGGCTACGACTACGCCGAGATCGCCGAGCTGACGAACGTGTCCGTCGGGACCGTGAAGTCGCGCATCCACCGAGGCCGCCTCGCGCTGCGCGGCCTGCTCGTCGAGCGGATGGACCTGTTCCGTGCCTGATCGCAAGCGGCCACCGGACCCGGACGGCCTCGACGGCGGCGAGGGCGCCGCGGACGAGGCCGCCCTCGCGATCGTGGCACGCCACGCGCTGCACGAAGAGGAGCTCGTCGCGGCGCTCGCGGCGGGAGCGCTCGACAACGACGACGACGCAGACGATCGAGCTCGCGCCCGAGGCCTTGTCGACCGATGCCCGGCCTGTCGAGCCGTGCATGACGACGTTGCGGCCATCGTCGGCGCGACGCGGAACGCCGCCCAGTTCACCGCGAAGGCGCCGCGCGACTACCGGCTGACGGTGGACGATGCGCACCGACTTGGCGGCACCGTGATCACGCGCGGGCCGGTGGCGGCCCTCGGCAGGATGGTGGCGAGCTTCGCGCGACCGCTGGGTGCGTCCGTTGCGGCGCTGGGCCTCGTGGGCGTGCTCGTCGGGTCGGCCGTGCTCGGTGCGACCGGCGTCACCCAGCGCCAGGCCAGCGATGCTGGGACGACGAGCGGCGGCGCCGCGGCGTCGGGCGCACCCGCAGCCGCACCCTCGAGCCTCCAGATCGAGGCAGGCCCCGACGACACGCTCAAGTCGACGGACGCGCCGTTTGTCACCTCGAACGCCGGGGATGATGCGACAGCGGCACCGGCGAGCTGGATCCTGCTGGTCTCGGGGATCGCCGTCGTGCTCGGGCTGGCCCTGTTCGTGTACGGCGTGATGGCCGGTCGCCGCGGGGGATCGCGCGCCGAAGCTCCTTGACGAGGGAACCAATTCCGGAACCGGGGCGTCGGACGGGCACGATGCGCCACGATCTCGATCACGCTCACCACGATCTCGACCTCGTCGCCGGCCTCGCTGCCGACGGTCTCAGCGCGACAGAGCAGCTCCGGGCCCGCGCGCAGGTCAACGAATGCGACCGGTGCAGCGCGCTCCGCGACGATCTCCTCGCCATCGCGGCCGCGACGCGAACCCTCCCCGCGAGCCCGGCGCCGCGCGACTTCCGGATCACTGCCGAGCAGGCGGCCGGCCTCCGTCGGACGAGCTGGGTGACGAGGCTGCTCGGCCCATTCGTCCGCGCCGGTTCGATCGCTCGGCCGCTCGCGGCAACGTTCACGACCCTCGGGCTGATCGGCGTATTCGTGGCCGCCGCACTCCCGGGCCTGGTTGGCGCAGGCGCCTCGTCCGCGGCACCTGAATCAGCCGGCGGCGGCACCACCCCGACGTCCGCCCCGGCGGCGCTCGGCGGCGGCGTGACCGGTCCCGCGGCCGCAAGCGCCGGCCCGGTCGACCAGGGCTTCGGCGCCAAGGACAACGCGGCGGCCTCCGACGCGCCGGCGTACGTCCAGGCCGGCGGTGGCAACGTCGCCGGCCCAACGGGCATCACCACGGACGGTTCGACTGCGAGCACGCGCGATCTCGGCCGCGTTGCCGACACGCAACCGGTGAACCTCCTCCTGTGGGGCTCGGTCACGGTCCTCGGCGTCGGCCTGATGCTCTATGCGCTTCGATTCGCGGGTCGCCGCCTGCGCTGATTCCGAGCCGCCGGCAACGGTGGTCGCGAACCTCGGGTCGGTACACTCGAACCGAGATGGAACGCCTGATGCTGCTCGACGGCTTCGGGCTCGTGTACCGCGGCTACTACGCCCTCCCGCCACTCACGACGTCCAGGGGTGAGCTGGTCAACGGCGTCTTCGGCTTCTGCAGCATCGTCCTGCGCGGTTTCGCGGACCTGAAACCGGATTACGTCGCGGTCTGCTTCGACCTGTCCGGGCCGACGTTCCGGCACGAGCAGTACGCCGAGTACAAGGCGACGCGTTCGCGCATGCCCGACGACCTTGCCGCCCAGTTTCCGAAGGTTCGCGAGGTCGTGAAGGCGCTCCGCATCCCGGTCTACGAGCAGCAGGGCTTCGAGGCCGACGACGTGATCGGCGCGCTGACGCTCCAGGCCGAGACGAAGGACGTCGAGACGACGATCGTCACGGTCGACCTCGACATGCTCCAGCTCGTCACCGACAAGACCCGGCTCATGACGACCCGCTCGGGTGTCGAGAACACCGTGATCTACGACCCGGCGCGAATCTGGGAGCGCTACCAGCTCCGGCCCGATCAGATGATCGACTACAAGGCCCTCAAGGGTGATCCCACGGACAACATTCCGGGGGTGCCCGGCGTGGGTGAGAAGACGGCCGCGAAGCTCGTCCACGAGTGGAACGACCTCGACAACCTCTACGCGCACATCGACGTGGTGAAGCCCGAGAAGCTCCGCGAGAAGCTCCGGGAGCACCGCGACGGTGTGTACCGCGGCAAGGAGCTGACGACGATCGTCCGCGACGTGCCGAACATCTCGCTCGACCTCGACGCGGCGCGCCTCGCCGACTACGACCGCGAGACCGTCATCCGGCTCTTCCGCGAGTACGAGTTCCGCACGCTCATCGAGCGGCTTCCGGCCATGTCGGGCGAGAGCGCGGTCGAGAAGGTGCAGGCGCTGCGCGAGGTGGCACAGAGCGGGAATGTCCCGGCCGCCCGCGTCGGGACCGATCGACCCGCGGGCTGGGGCTCGGGGCGTCCGATCCGCGCGGGCTCGATGGGCGGCGACGGGCTGCAGCTTTCGCTCGACTTCGACACGGTCGGGGGCGGCGCGCCACGCGCAACCGACCCCTCGGGTGCGAGCACCGACGGTGCCGATGTTGCGGCGCGAGCGCCGGAGCGCTTCGACGACCTCGCCACCGCGCTGGCGGCGACGATCGAGAACCTCAACCTGATCGGCGTTTTCGAGGCCGAGCAGCTGCCCTCGCTCGAGGGTTGGCTCGACGAGCAGAAGGTCGTCGGCGCGTCGTTCGTGGCGGACGACCCACGGCCGCGGCGGGGGACCGCGCAGGCCTTTGCCGTCGCGGGTCGCGACGGCCGGGTCGCCGTCGGCTTTGGGTCGGAGGCCGCCGACGGCTTGCGCCGCATGGTCGAAGCGCGCGACATCCCGATCGTTGCCCACGAGGCGAAGCCGATCCTCGTCACGCGCTTCGCTTCCGAGGCGGGGTCGAAGCCGACGCGCGTCGATTTCGACACCCAGGTCGCCGCGTATGTCCTGAATGCCGCCCTCCGCTCACAGTCGATCGCAGACGTCGTCGCGGAGCGGCTCGACCTGGTCCTGCCGCCGCCGAAGGAGCTGCCGCCGGTCCATCGCGCCGGGCTGGAGGCGCTCGCCGCGCTCGCCGTTCGCGACCCGCTCGCGCGGTCCTTGCAGGAAGAAGGGCTGGAGCGGCTCTATCGCGAGATGGAGCTGCCGCTGATCCCCGTGCTGGCACGGATGGAGGCGGACGGAATCGCGGTCGACCTCGATGCGCTCGCCGTCCTCGATCGCGAGTTCGCGACGGAGATCGCGCGCCTCGAGGAAGAGATCTACGGCGCGGTCGGCCACCAGTTCACGATCGGCTCGCCGAAGCAGCTCGGCGACATCCTGTTCGTCGAGCTCCAGCTCCCGAAGGGCAAGCGAACGAAGACGGGCTACTCGACCGATGCGTCGGTGCTCGAGGAGCTCGTCGGCGTGCATCCCGTGATCCAGCCGATCCTCGACTGGCGGATCTACACGAAGCTGCGCTCGACCTATGTCGAGGCGCTGCCGACGCTGATCGCGGACGACGGCCGCCTGCACACGACGTTCCACCAGGCCGTTGCGGCGACGGGGCGCCTGTCGTCATCGGACCCGAACCTGCAGAACATCCCGATCCGCACGCCGCTCGGTCGGCGCATCCGGCGTGCGTTCGTCGCCGGGGCGCCGGATACCGTGCTGGTCGCCGCCGACTACTCGCAGATCGAGCTGCGGATCATCGCCCACGTGGCGTCGGACGTGCACCTGAAGGAGGCGTTCGAGCGCAAGGCGGACATCCACCGCGAGACCGCGGCGCGCGTGCTCCACAAGGATCCGGCTGAGATCACCCCCGACGAGCGATCGATGGCGAAGATGGTCAATTTCGGGCTCGCGTACGGGATGAGCGACTTCGGGCTGTCGTCGCGCGCGGGAATCAGCCGGCAGGAGGCGCAGGAGTTCATCAACGCGTACTTCGCGGCGTACTCCGGGATCTCATACTACATGCTCCACATCAAGGACCAGGCCCGGCGGCAAGGGTTCGTCACCACGTTGCTCGGTCGCAAGCGCTCCATTCCCGAGCTGCATGCTGCCAACGCGGCCCTGCGCGGGGCAGGGGAGCGAATGGCGATCAACATGCCGATCCAGGGCACCGCCGCGGACATCGTGAAGATCGCGATGATCCGGCTCGCGGACCGGCTCGCCGAGGGTGGGTTCCGCGCCCGGATGCTGCTCCAGGTGCACGACGAGCTCCTGCTGGAGGTGCCGCGCGACGAGGTCGATCGGCTCGTGCCGCTGCTGCGCGAGACGATGGAGGGGGCGCTCCCGCTGACGGTCCCGCTCACGGTCGACGTCAAGGTCGGCACCGACTGGGAAGGCATGACGCCGCTCACGCGCCAGGACGCCGCGCTCGCCGAGGCTGACGAGGCGCCGGCCGAGGTGCCGGCAGCGGGGTGAACGCGACACTGCCGGTGCGAGCCCTGCGAACGTTTCTGACAGCGGCGACCCTCACGGTGGTCGTCGCTGGCTGCGCCGGGTATCCAGGGAACCAGGGGGACGCCATCGATCCGGTGCTCGTCAAGGGTCTCGTGCTCAACAAGCTCGGTGTGCCGTACGCCGGGGCCACGCTCGAGCTCCATGTCGTCGATCCGCGGCCCGAGGCTACGGGCGGCAGTCCGATCCGGTTCCTCCGCCGGTTCACGTCGAACTTCGATGGAACCTTCGCGCTCCACGTCTCGCCGACGCCCGAGCTCGTTGCCCTCGCGGCGGCGAACGGGGGGTCCCTGTCGTTTCGGTTGGTCGCGGTGTTCCCGGACGAGCCGAAGGGCGCGAGCGGCACATTCAACCGCGGTCTCGAGGCCGGCCTTTGGGGCGCCTTCATCCCGGACCTCCTGCTTCGTCGGGAGCCCGACGACGACTGATGCCGGAGCTGCCTGAGGTCGAAACCGTCGCCCGCGACCTGCGCGGGCTCGTCGTGGGCGCCCGGATCACGGGCGTCCGCGTGTACTGGCTCAAGACGCTGCGGTCGCAGGACCCGGCGGCGTTCTCGGCCGCTGTCGAGGGTCGCACGATCATCGGGACGTCGCGGCGGGCGAAGCTCGTCGTGCTCGATCTCGACGATGGCTCGGCGATCACTATCCACCTGAAGATGACCGGCCAGCTCTTCGTGGTGCGCGATGGGTCGATGGAAGATCCGTACCTTCGGCTCGTGCTCACCTTCGAGGACGGCCGCGAGCTGTGGTTCCGGGACATCCGAAAGTTCGGCCGGGTCGGCGTGGCGCGCCGCGCGGGGGTGGGCGGCGATCTCGTGGGTGAGCTCGGCGGAGCGAAGGGGTTCAAGGGCTTCGGGCCGGAGCCCCTCGATCCTGCATTCACCGTGCGGCGGTTCCGAGCGGGCATCCGCGGCCGCCGCGGTCGCCTGAAGCCGCTCCTCCTCGACCAGGGATTCCTTGCCGGCGTCGGCAACATCTACGCCGACGAGGCGCTCTGGGCCGCGCGGCTGCATCCGCTTCGGTCCGCCCAGTCCTTGCGGCCGGCCGACGAGGGCCGGCTGTACCGGCAGATCGTGCGCATCCTCGCCGAGGCGGTGGAGCGGCGCGGCTCGTCGATCGACGACTACACGGCGCCCGACGGCGACGGCTCCATGCAGGAGCGCCTGCTCGTGTACCAGCGCGCGGGCGAGCCGTGCGCGCGCTGCGGCCGGCCGATCCGGCGGATCGTGATCGGGGCGCGATCGACACACTTCTGCTCGTGGTGCCAGCGGCTGCCCGTGGCCGACCGGTCCGGCGCCGCGAAGATCCTGGGCGGGATGGAGCCGCGGCCGGAGCGTTGGTCACGCGCCGCGGCCGATGCGGCCGCCCCGGCCGGTGCGGAGCCCACCGCGCCGATCCGAACCGGGCCACGGTGGACCGAGATCGGCGGGCTCGCTGGCGCGATCGGCAAGACCGGGTCGTCACGACGGGCCGCAGCTGTCTCGCCCGCCGAGCGGGCACGGCGCGCCGAGGCGACACGCGCGGCGGCGGCCACCAGGCGCGCGAAGGCGCGCGCCGTTCGCGATGCGGGTGGTTCGGGCACCCGCGGCGAGGCCGGCTGATGTCGATCCTGCGACTCGAAGGCGTCCATCGCGAGGTCGGGACGTTCGTGATCCTGGACCGGATCGATGCGGCGATCGCGCTCGGCGATCGCGTCGGTCTGGTCGGCCCGAACGGCGCCGGCAAGACGACGCTACTCCGGATCGCCTCCGGCATCGATGAGCCGGATGCCGGGAAGGTGTCCCGAAAGCGCGACCTGACCATCGGCATGCTGTCGCAGGAGGCGCATTTCGACGAGCGCTTCATGGCTTCCCCGAACCTGCGCGTGGCGGTGCGGCACGGAGCTGGACATCTCGAGGCCATGGCCGCGGAGCTCGAGGCGCTCGAGGTGGCGCACCGCGCCGCCGAGCCGGAGTACGAGGCGCTCCAGCATCGCTTCGAAGCGCTCGGCGGGTACACGCTCGACCAGCGGGTCGACGAGGCGCTCTCCGGGCTCGGGTTCACCGATGCGGATCTCGTTCGACCGCCGTCGTCGCTGTCGGGCGGCGAGCAGACACGGGCCACGCTCGCTCGGCTGGTGATCCAGGCGCCGGACCTGCTGTTCCTCGACGAGCCGACGAACCACCTGGATCTCGGGGCGCTGGAGTGGCTCGAGGACCACCTGCGTCGTCGTGCCGGCTCGTTGCTCGTGGCTTCCCACGACCGCGCGTTCCTCGATGCGACGGTGACGCGGATCTGGGAGCTGCGCGATCGGAAGCTCACGGCGTTCCGCGGGGACTACAGCTCGTACCACCGCCAGCGCGAGGAGCGCGACGCGCTCGCGATGAAGTCGGCGGAGAGCCATGAGCAGCTCGTGACTCGCGAGCGCGAGCTCGTCCAGACGTACCGAAGCCACCGGAAGATGTCGAAGATGCACGAGCACGAGGCGCGACTGGACCGCCTGCTCGAGCAGCGCGTCGACGTTCCGAAGGCGACGAAGAAGCTCCGCCTGCCCGGCATGGGCCTCGTGGGTGGCGGACCGGTTCGATCGGGCGAGATCGTGGTTCGCGTCGAGGAGCTTGTCGTCGGGTACCTGCCGGCTCCCGGCGCCGTAGACGACAGCGGCGCGCCGGCTGCACCCGTGCGTGTCGCCCGCGCGCCGTTCCTGGCGGCTCGCCGCGGCGACCGAATCGGCATCGTCGGCCCCAACGGCGCCGGCAAGACGACGCTCCTGCGGACGATCGCCGGCGAGCTACCGCCGCTCGATGGCGCGGTGTCGTTCGGGCACCAGGTGCAGCTCGGCTACCTCGCGCAGCTGCGAGCCGCCGCGATCCCGGGCGCGACGGTGCTCGACGCGTTGCTGGAGTCCGTGCCGGTCACGCCCGGTGAGGCGCGTGGCTACCTCGCGCGGTTCCTGTTTCGAGGCGACGACGTGCTCAAGGAGGTTCGCCTGCTGTCGGGCGGCGAGCGATCCCGGCTCGAGCTCGCGCTGCTCGGCGTCATGCCATCGAACGTCT
Organism: Candidatus Limnocylindrales bacterium; assembly: GCA_035248345.1. Classification (GTDB taxonomy): domain Bacteria; phylum Chloroflexota; class Limnocylindria; order Limnocylindrales; family CSP1-4; genus UBA5189. The sequence goes on along the minus strand of DATFHO010000072.1, from coordinate 11,158 downwards.
ACCTCCTGGACGAGCCGACGAACCACCTCGACGTGGTCGCCCGCGAGGCGATCGAGACGTTCCTCACCGAAACACCGGCCACGATGCTGGTCGTCTCGCACGACCGGCGCTTCCTCGACACCGTGTGCGAGCGCCTGTGGGTGGTCGATGACGGCGCCGTGGCGCCGTTCGATGGCGGGTATCGGGCGTGGCGTGCCGCGGTCGCCGACGGCTGGACCGTCGAGGCCGAGCTGCACCGCCAGGCGAATCGGATGCAGCCGGCAACGATCCCCTCGGGCGCCGAGGCGCTGTCGCGGCGCTCCTCCCGAGGTGCGATCGCGACCGCGACGCCGTCGGGGGCCGCTGCGCCGCCGCGGAACGGGCACGCCGCGTCCGCGGCGACGGTTCAGGCCGCGGCTGCCGTGCCGGCCCGCGCGAAGGCGCCGAAGCTGTCGAAGGATGCCTACCGCCGGCAGAAGGACGCTCTCGATGTGGACCTGACGCGCCTCGGCCTGCGCAAGAACCACCTCGAGCTCGAGCTGTCGAAGCCCGCCGTCCAGGCGAACTTCATCGAGCTCCGGCGGGTCACGAGCGAGCTCGCCGATGTGGACGTTGCCCTCGCGGCCGCCGAGGACGCGTGGCTGGCGCTCGAGGAGCGCGCGCCGTGACCTCGCGCTCGACCGAGCCCCAGCCTCAGCCCTCGCCCGATCCCAGGTCCGCGCCGGAAGCCCGCGCTCACGAGCCGCGCCCCACCATCGTGATCGGTATCACCGGCCCCATCGGCTGTGGCAAGTCCACCGTCGCCGGCTGGCTCGCCGGGCTCGGGGCCCTCGTCATCGATGCCGATCGGGTCGCCCGGAGCGTGACGCCTCCGGGGAGCGACACGCTTGCCGCGGTCGTCGAAGCGTTCGGGAGCGGCGTCCTCGCGGCGGACGGGTCGCTCGATCGGGCAGAGTTGGGGCGGATCGTCTTCGCGGATCCCGAGGCGCTCCGCCGCCTCGAGTCGATCATCCACCCGGCCGTTCGGCCTGCGATCCTCGCCGAGATCGAAGCCGCGCGCGCTGCCGGGGCCTTGGCCGTCGCGGTCGAGGCGATCAAGCTCGTCGAGGGCGGCCTCGCATGGCTCTGCGACGAGGTGTGGCTCGTGACGTGCGCTCCCTACGCGCAGGTTGCGCGCGTCCGTGCCCGCGCAGCCGCTCGGGGCCAATCCCCGAAGGATGCAACCGCGCGGGTCGCGGCGCAGGCGGGCTTGACCGATCGACTTCGCCCCCACGCGACCCGCGTCATCGACACCTCCGGCTCGGTCGACACGGCACGTTCGACCGTCGCGAAGGCATTCGCGGAGGCGCTCCGGACTGCAACCATTCCAACCTAGACGAATAGCAGCCCGGTCGGCGGATGCCGCCCGGCCTCGAGGGCGCGGTCGACCTCGCTCGGCCGCAATGCGACTTACCGCTCGATGGTCATCGGCGGGCCCGAAAATGACGTGGTCCCGCCCTGACCTTGTGAATCTTGGTCACCACAGGGACCATACCGCAGGAGATTGCGGCGGATTTGGACGCGGTGAGGTCATTCCGATCCCAACCTCGTCCTGTTGGGGCCCTGTCGTGACCAACGAACCTGCGCGAGTGCGCGGCAGTCGGAAACGGAAGCGCCGCCTGGGTGGGCGGCGCTTGCCACGAGGAACGAGGAGCCGTTGCGGAACCCGACGACCCGGCCTACGAAGCGGCGGGAGAGGGCTCCGGGGTGGCCGGCGGGGGCGAGGGCGGGATGGTCGGGAAGACGATCGGCGGCTGGGCCGGGATCGTCGCGGACGGCGCCGGGTAGATCGCCGGGAAGGGCAGGCCGTACTTCTGGATGATGCGGTTCGTGGTGGCGCCGAGCTGCGAGACGTCGACGTAGCGAACGTCCTGGTCCGGCCGGAGCGCCGCGGAGAACTGGACCGAGCCCGCGGCCATCATGTGGTTGATCTCCTCGGCGACGGCAACAGTGGTGCGCAGGATGTACTGCGAACCCGCGCGGCCGAGGATGACCATGTCCTGGTACGTGATCTTCGTGACCATGTCGGAGTAGTAGACGCCGACCGGCTCCTGGGTGACCGGAACCGTCATCGTGGCGCTCATGAAGATGTCGATCGTCTGGCCGGCGACGAGCAGGCCTGCGACGGCGCGGTCGTCCGGGATCGTGATCGAGATGGCGCGCCACGCCGGCGAGTCCGGGGCGACGGTCTCGTCGGGGCCGAGGATGTCGAACCCGGACTGGCCGGAGGCCGACGCGATCATGTTCGAGTAGATCGGCTGCCCGACCGCCACGGGGATCGCCAGCACCTTGCCCGCGAGGTCGGCCGGATCCTTGATGATCCCGACCTGGGAGGCTTCGTCCAGCGGCAGCTCGCGGAGCACGATCGCGGCCGGCTGGATCGGGGTGCGCGCCGGGATGATCTGGGCCGCGACGACGACCTTGACCTTCTCGGCGGGGCCCTGCGAGGCAGTCTGCTGCGCCTGGTTGATCAGGTAGAAGGACGTGGCGCCGGCGACCACCGCGAGCACGACGCCCACGATGATCACGAACTTGCCGCGCCGGTTGTTGTCCTTGTACTCCATCTCCATCGAGGTCGAGCGAGCCTCCAGGTGCAGGGTTGCTGGGGTGGAAGTGGCGGTTTGGTGGCGTTCGCCAGTCTCGGGAGGGGGTACCGGCGTCGATATGGGCGGGTGGTACCAATACGCACCACCCATCCGTTCGCGCGCCGCGGCGCATGGATCGAACGGCCGTTCGATTTCGATCGTGCGGTGGTAGAATTCGAACGTGCCCGACTTCAAGTTCGTCGCCCCGTTCGAGCCCACGGGGGACCAGCCGCAGGCCATCGAGCGACTCGTCGACGGCATCCAGAAGGGGATGCGTCACCAGGTGCTGCTGGGTGCCACCGGCACCGGCAAGACGCTGACGATCGCGAAGACCATCGAGGCCGCGAACCGCCCGACCCTCGTCCTCGCCCACAACAAGACGCTCGCCGCCCAGCTGTACGCGGAGTTCCGCGACTTCTTCCCGGACAACGCGGTCGAGTACTTCGTGAGCTACTTCGACTACTACCAGCCCGAGGCGTACCTGCCCCGGAGCGACACCTACATCGAGAAGGATTCCAGCCGGAACGACGAGATCGACCGGCTCCGGCACGCCGCGACGCACTCCCTCTTCGAGCGTCGCGACACGATCGTCGTGGCGAGCGTGAGCTGCATCTACGGCATCGGGGCGCCGGTCGACTACGGCGCGACGGTCCTCAAGCTCCGCCAGGGCGGCTCGTACCGGCGCGACGGCGTGCTCCGCCACCTCGTCGACCTCCAGTACCAGCGCAACGATGCTGACCTCGCGCGCGCCCGCTTCCGCGTCCGCGGCGACACCCTGGAGTTCCGGCCGGCCAGCGAGGAGCGCATCGTTCGCGTCGAGTTCTTTGGGGACGAGGTGGAGCGGATCACCGAGATCGACCCGCTGACCGGCGAGCTGCTCGCAGAGCGCAAGGACATCAACGTCTACCCGGCGACCCACTACGTCACCCCGAACGACAAGCTCAAGGCCGCGATCGTCGACATCGAGGCGGAGATGGAGGAGCGGGTCGGGCAGCTCGAGGCCGAGGGCCGCGATCTCGAGGGCGCGCGGCTGCGCCAGCGCACGACGTTCGACCTGGAGATGCTCCGCGAGCTCGGGTTCTGCTCCGGCGTCGAGAACTACTCGCGACACCTGAGCCGCCGCGAGGCCGGCTCGCGCCCGTGGACGCTCCTCGACTACTTCCCGCCGGACTTCCTGCTCGTCGTGGACGAGTCGCACATGACCGTGCCCCAGGTCGTGGGGATGTACAAGAACGACCGGACGCGCAAGGAGATCCTGGTCGACTTCGGGTTCCGGCTGCCGTCGGCGCTCGACAACCGGCCGCTGACGTTCGAGGAGTTCGAGTCGACCGTGAACCAGACGGTCTACATGTCCGCGACGCCGGGCCCGTACGAGCTCGAGAAGGCGGAGCGCATCGCGGAGCAGCTGGTGCGCCCGACCGGCATCGTGGATCCGCCGATCAGCGTCCGACCGACCGAGGGCCAGATCGACGATCTCATGGAGGAGGTCAAGGTCCGCGTCGACCGCGGCGAGCGCGCCATCGTGACGACGCTCACGAAGCGGATGGCCGAGGACCTGACCGACTACCTGCGCGAGCTCGGGGTCAAGGTCCAGTACCTGCACTCCGAGGTGGACACGCTCGAGCGCGTCGCGATCCTCAGGGACCTGCGACTGGGCGTCTTCGACGTCGTCGTCGGCATCAACCTGCTCCGCGAAGGCATCGACCTGCCCGAGGTGACGCTCGTCGCGATCCTCGACGCCGACAAGGAAGGGTTCCTGCGGTCTGCCTGGTCGCTCATCCAGATGATCGGGCGGGCGGCGCGCAACATCGGCGGCGAGGTCGTGATGTACGCCGACCGGATCACGGACTCGATGCGCGCCGCGATCGACGAGACGAACCGGCGTCGCGCGATCCAGGAGGCCTACAACAAGGAGCACGGCATCGAGCCCACGACGATCGTCAAGGGCATCCGCGACTTGAACGATCAGCTCCGGACGGTCGCCGAAGGCACGACGATGTACGTCTCGGAGCGAGAGGCCCGCGAGGCGCGGCTGCTCGAGCTCGACACCAAGAAGGTCGAGGAGCTCGTGAAGCGGATGGAGGCCGAGATGAAGGCCGCCGCGAAGGAGCTCGAGTTCGAGCGCGCGGCCGCGCTCCGCGACGAGATCCAGCAGATCCGGCTCCGGGTCCTGGACGAGGACCAGTCCGCGATCATCGCCCGCGCCGCAGAGCTCGCCGCGCAGCGAACGCCATCGAAGGCGGGCCCGCGAGGCCGGCGCGGAGTCGACTCCGTGGAGGCGCCCGCCGGCGTGCTGGAAGTGGCGTCTGTCACGGTGGTGTCCGCGGGCGTCGAGCCGTCGACCGGCGAGCCCGGCGGTGCGGCCGAGGGAACCGCCTCGGACTGGCTGCCGGGAATCCGCGACGAGCACGACGACGACACCGGCGGAACGCAGGTCCGTTGGCTCGATCGCCCGACCTGGGATCGCACCGTGACGCCGAACGTCCGCCGACGCCAGGGGACCCGGCCGCCTCGTCGCAGGCGCTAGCCTCGCCTCGTGCTCACGAGGACCCTCGACATCGATGCTCGCGAGGAGCTCGCCGCGGCGCTCGAGCCGCTCCGCGCCGGGTCCGCCGGCGGTGCGCTGATCCTCATCGGTGGCGCCGACTTCACGGATCCCGAGATGCTGTCCCAGCTTCGCGCGTTCTTCGCGCAGGTCGCAGTGCATTGCGAGGCCACGGCCGTTGCGGTCGTCGATGGCGGCACGGACACCGGCGTGATGCGCCTCATTGCCGAAGCGCGCGCCGCGGCGTCCGGGACATTCCCGCTCGCGGGGGTCGCACCCCGCGGCGCATTCGGACGGCTGACGCGCACGGGTGCACCGATCGAACCTGCGCGCGACCACGACCTCGTCCTCAAGGTTCCGGGCGAGCGATTCGGTGACGAGACCGAGTGGCTGTTCAGCGCCGCCGACGAGCTGCACGGGGGTGTCGCGCCCGCGCTCGTCGTCAACGGCGGCCACCTCGCCCGGCACGAGGCCAACGTGCGGCTTGCCGAGGGTGGCGTCGTCATCGCCGTCGAGGGCAGCGGACGAGCCGCCGACGAGCTGGCGAGCGCCCTGCATGACGATCCCGAGTTGCGTGCATCGGGCAGACTGCGCACGATCCCGCTGACCGCAGATGCAGCGGGACTCGCAGGAGTGTTGGCCGGATGACGGCAGCAGCGACAGGGCACGCAGGCTCGAACGAGCGCCTGGCGACGATCCTCGACGGCCTCGACATCACGCCATTGCAGAAGAACCTGCTGCGCGAGCGCTGGCTCGACCAGGCGCAGTGGATGAGCCGCAAGGCCCGCGTCGCGCGGCGCCGCTACCTCTGGCTCCGGCTCCCGCTCATCATCGGCGGCGCGCTCGTGCCGGCCCTCATCACGATCCTCCTCTCATCCGAGGGCAAGTCGGAGGTGTCGTGGCTGTTCGGGCTGCCGGTCGACGCGCTGCGGCTCATCACGTTCCTGACGAGCCTTCTCGTTGCGGCGAGCGCGGGGATCGAGGAGGTCCTCAAGTTCGGTGACAGCTGGCGGCACTACCGGCGCACGTCCGAGCTGCTCAAGACGCTGGGCTGGCAGTACCTGCTGCTGAACGGCGAGTTCCGCAGGTACAAGACGCACGCGGATGCGTTCACGGTCTTCACGGAGCGGGTCGAGGACACGCTGAACGAGAACGTCGAGGGATACCTGTCGGCGATGAGCGGCGAGGGCGGCGGCCACTCGAAGCACGAGGTCGTCGCCTAGGCGCCGGCTGGGGCTGAGTGCCGGCTCGCGCTGGGCGCAACCCTGTGCTGAGGGCCGGTGTGCGTTCGGCGCCGGCTCGCACCGGTCGCCCGGCGCGTCGCAGGTCAGTACAGGATGTCGTTGACGCCGCTGACCCAGTCCTTGAAGTAGTTGTACGGGTTCTCGAAATCGGTCGAGAGCCAGTAGCCGAGGATGAGCGCGTCGTCGTAGGTCCAGACCATCTGGATTCCCTTGTATGCACCCTCGGTGTGTGGGTAGCAGCCGAGCTGGCCCCGGATCGTGTCCTCGGTGCCGGTGAAGTACCAGCCACTGTTGCTCTGGACGTAGTCCCAGCAGTGCGTAGTGGTGACGGCCACCGGGATGCTGTCCATCCAGGCCTGGTAGGCCTCGTCGAGGCTGGGCTTGTCGGGAAACAGCGTGAACACGACGCGCCACTGCTCGTTGGGCTTCGAAACGCACGCGATCGTCGCGAGCGCGGTCGGCCGTTCGAGGGTGAACCTGGTGCACGTCGATGAATCGACGAGCGGCGACGGCTGGAGGGCTATGAGCTGGCTCTCGGCTGTGTTCGGGAAGTCGCTCGGGTCGACGGATTCGGGCGCGGCCGTTGGCGGCTCGGTGACGGATGCGTCCGTCGCGGGGGGCTCGGTGACGGGCCGCTCCGTCGGCGCGGCCGTCACGACAGCGGCCTGCGTCGGGCCCGGGGTTGCGCCCGGCTTGAGCAGCAGGTTCGCTCCGAGCAGGGCAATGATCAGGACACCGATGACGCCGCCACCGATGGCGAGCGTTCGATTGGAGAGCCGAGCCGCCGCGGACCCGGCGACCGGCCCGGTCGACGTGACGGGCGTGGTGATCGGTGGCGGGGGAGCGGGCTCGGGCACGGCGATCGGCGGAGGCGGCACCGGAGCGGTTGGAGGCTGTGCGGCCGCCAATGGGGCGGCGGCCGCCGGGTGCGCGGGTGCAAGGATGGTGGCGACCCGCCGGAGTATTCGATCCTTATGGTTCGAGATCGGTGGTGGGAACGCGTCGAGCCGCTGGACGAGCGAGAGGAGGTACTCGAGCGAGCCGCCGGGCGGGACGTTCTCGATCCGGATCGGAAGGACCGAGCGCGAGTGCCCGAGGGCGAGGTTGACCTCGCGTGAGACGTGTGGCGACTTGTTCGATGCCGCCGAGATGAGCACCAGCATCGCGGTGCTGCCCTTGATCGCGGCGAGGATCTGCTCGGTCCAGGTGTCCGTGCCGACGATGTCGTCCGGGGCCATCCAGCAGGTGTAGCCGGCGCCTTCGAGAATCGACCGCAGGTCACGCGCGGATTCCGCGTCGTCGGAGCTGTGGCTGATGAACAGGTCGCGCGCGGGCGCGGAAGGATCGATCGTCCTGGGCCTCCTGTTCTGATCGTATCCCAGCCGAAGGGCCCATCGGAGTCCTGGTACCGGCCTGGAGGCATCGGGAGGCACGCGGGGTGGTGCGTGCGCGCAGAGGACTGCCGGGTACCTCCGATCCATTTCAGCACCGCATTGGTCATGGCCCACTGCGGGCAGGACCCGGGCCAGCGGGGTTCGGGCGAGTCGAGGAGGCGCAGGACATGCGCGGTCGCACCCTCGCGCGGATCGCCGCACTGATCCAGCTGTGCCTGCTCGCGGGCGCGCTCATCGTCCCGTCGGCCGCGGCCGCGGCGACCTTTGGATTCACCCTCAATGCCCCGAGCCTGTCGACCGTCCAGTACAGCGACTTCGTCGTGCTCAAGGGTTCCTACACGTGCGTCAACGACGCGTCGTCGGACTGCACCGCCTCGCAGTCGCGCACCGCGACGTTCTCCGTCCGACCGAGCGGCGGCAGCACGTTCACGAACGTCGGGACCATCAACTCGAACTTCTTCTTCGTTGGGGATCCTGCTGGCTGCCCGTCGATGTGCACGTTCGACTTCCAGCTCACCTGGAAGGCCGGCCGCGCCGGATCCTCCACGACACCGCCGGGTACGTACGACATCGGCCTCACGACCACGATCGCCGGGGGCCAGCAGGTCCTCACCAGGGCCGTGACGATCACGAAGGAATCGACGAACACCACGTATACCGGCGCGACCGCCGGCCAGGGCGGCGCCGACATGTCGCTCGCCGCGAACGTTTCCGATGCGGACCTCGGCCTCGCGGTCGGCACGGGCGTCTTCTCTCCAGACACGAACCTGCTCGGCGCGGGCCTCATGACCTTCGAGCTGTTCGACACGACCAACACGACGAGCGTCGCCGGCCCGGTCAGCGCCATCGTGCTGAGCAACGGCAACACCAGCGGCTCGCCGCTCCTGCACCTGCCCGCGGCGGGCGGCAGCTACAAGCTCCGCACGACCTTCGTGGGCAACAGCTTCTACACGACGAGCTCGGACCTCGACACGGTCACCGTGACGGCGTCGAACACGCCGCCCGTGCTCACGGTTCCTGCGTCGCCCGTCTTCGCCGAGGCGAGCTCGCCCGCAGGCGCGTATCGGACGTTCACCGTTTCGGCGACCGACGCGGAAGACAGCCCCGCGCCGACGCCGACCTGCGACCACGCCTCGGGCGACCTCTTTCCGATCGGCGACACCGTCGTTTCCTGCTCCGTGACGGACTCCGGCGGCCTCTCCGACTCCGACTCGTTCACGATCCACGTCGCCGACACCACTGATCCCGTGCTGAACGTCACCACCGATGAGGACGACAACGGATCCGGCTGGTTCAACATCGCCTCGAACGACGATGTGGCCGGTGTCACTGTCCAGGCGATCACGTCCGACCTGGTCGGCGTGACGTCGCTCATGTGTACGGTGGATGGCACTGACGTCGGCGTGCTCGCCCCGACCGGCGGCTCGTTCGCCATCGGCGATGGCTCGCACGTCGTCGAGTGCACCGCGACCGATGGCGCCGGCAATCACCACACCGACAGCGCCTCGTTCGACGTCGATCAGACGGCGCCGTCGGTCTCCGCTTCGATCTCGCCGTCGGCGGCCGACTCCGGCTGGTGGAACACCGCGACCGGCGCACCGACCGTCACTTATGCGTGCTCCGATGCCGGCTCCGGCCTCGTGAGCTGCTCCGCGCCGCATCTCTTCGGCGAGGGCGCCGACCAGGCGGACACGGGGACGGCGCTCGACGCCGCTGGGAACACGGCGTCGGCATCGGTGTCCGACATCGATGTCGACCTGACCGCCCCGTCGATCACGTCGTCGGTCTCGCCCGATGTCGCTGATACCGGCTGGTGGAACGCCTCGACGGGCGGTCCGACCGTGACCTACTCGTGCTCGGACGACGTATCCGGCGTCGCGACCTGCTCCGACCCGCACCTGTTCGGGGAGGGGAGTGGCCAGGGGGACACGGGCACGGCAATCGATGCCGCCGGCAATTCCGCGACCACGTCCGTCGTGGGGCTGAACGTCGACACCATCGCACCCTCGATCTCGGCCTCGCTCGACGTGGCCGCCGCCGACTCCGGCTGGTGGAACCTCTCGACCGGCGCGCCGACCGTCTCCTACTCGTGCTCCGACGCCGGCTCCGGCCTCGCGACGTGCTCGTCCGCGCACCTTTTCGGGGAAGGCGTCGACCAGGGCGACACGGGGATTGCCACTGACGTCGCCGGCAATGCCGCGACCGCGTCGGTCACGAACATCGATGTCGACCTGACCGCGCCGTCGATCGCCCCATCGATCGCCCTCGCCGATGGCGGCTCCGGCTGGTGGAACCTCGCCACCGGCGCGCCGACGGTCACGTATCTGTGCGCGGATGCCGGCTCGGGCGTCGCGTCGTGCGCGTCGCCGCACCAGTTCGGCGAAGGCATCGGGCTGAGCGACACGGGCTCCGTCGTCGACCACGCCGGCAACTCGGCGAGCGCTTCGGTGTCCAATGTCCAGGTGGACCTGACGGCGCCGACGATCTCCGCCTCGGTCTCACCGGCGGCGGCTTCGACCGGCTGGTGGAACGCCTCGACCGGCGCGCCCACCGCCGCCTATCTGTGCTCCGATGACGGATCGGGCGTCGCGAGCTGCTCGCCGGCGCACGTGTTCGGCCAGGGCTCCGGGCAGAGCGCGACGGGCTTCGCCGTCGACGTCGCGGGCAACGGCGCGTCGGCCACGGTGTCGAACGTGCGCGTCGACCTCACGGCGCCAGGGTCGATCGCCTTCACGGGCGGGGGGCTGACGAACGGTGGGTCCTACGTCTTCGGTTCCGTGCCGGCCGGGCCTTTCGCGTGCACGGCGTCGGATGCGGTGTCCGGGCTCGCGTCGTGCGTGGTCAGCGGGTACTCGACAGTCGTGGGCCCGCACACGATCACCGCAGTTGCGACCGATGTGGCCGGGAACTCTGCCTCGACGACCCTCAGCTACACGGTGCTGCCGTGGACGCTCGTTGGGTTCTCCGGCGCGTCGATGACCTCGATGAACCAGGCGAAGGCCGGCTCGAGCGTCAACCTGAAGTTTCAGGTGTTCGCGGGCTCGGTCGAGCAAACTTCGCTCGCCGCAGTCGCCGCGTTCACCCAGACGCAGATCTCGTGCTCGACGCTCGTTGCAATCGGCCCGACGACGTCGGCGCTCGCTTCGCCCGCGGCATCGCTGAAGTTCGCGTCGCAATTCCAGGCCAAGTGGGATCCGCCGTCGACAGCCAATACGTGCTGGCAGGTCGCGATCGTCACGGCGGACGGCAGCTCGCTGCGGGCGAACTTCCAGCTCAAGTAGGTCGCGCGCCGGCTCGTGCCGGCCCACCTCGCAGATCGCGCTCGCATCCGGGCAGGCGGCGGATTTCGGCGATCCGCCGCCTTGCCGTTTC
>DATFHO010000071.1:0-15415 GCA_035248345.1 Candidatus Limnocylindrales bacterium | reverse complement strand
CGGATCACCACCGGCACGCGGATGCCGGAGACCCGAAAGCCCCAGTCGCGCGCCTGGGCGAGGTTGTCGTCCAGGTACCCGTAGAACCCGCTCGAAACCGCCCGGCGCATCGACCGGACGAGCGCGGGGATGAACTGGTGCCGGTGGTCGAAGGCCACCGCGCGTGCGTCCGGCGGGCCGCCGATGCCGCGCAGCTTCGAGGCCGTCATGTGCCCGAAGATCTCGATGGTCTGCCGGTATTCATCGAGCATCGGTTCGATCCGGCCCGCCTCGAGCGCATCCCACTCCGCGAGCGCATCCCACTCCGCCAGCGCGTCGGCGTTGAAGAAGGCCTCCCAGGCCGCGCCGGCCTCGACCCGCGGCGCCAGGCCGGCGGCGACGCCGCATGCCAGCACGCGATGACCGAGGAGCGCGGCGGCCGCCAGTGCCGGCGGGCCGCCACCCGACGTGCCGAGCACGAAGAACCGATCCGCGCCGAGCCGGTCGGCGAGCGCGCCGGTGATCGCGGCCTCATCGGCGATGGTTCGACCCTGGCGGCGGGGCGACGTCCCGTATCCGCCCCGGGAGTAGACCGCGACCCGCATGCCCGCCGCCGCTGCGGCGGCGGTCAGCCCCTCCCAGTGGACCGCCGCGTTCGGCGTCCCGGAATGGAAGATCAGGAGGTGCCGGGCGTCCTCGGGCCCGTCGACGACGTATTCGACGAACCCCTCGGCGAGACGCAGGCGGCGATAGGCCACGCGCCGAGGGTACGCCGCAGCTCCCCGCTCCGGGACGTCAGCGGATCGCGGCCGCGAGCTCCGTCCCCCATGCGCGCGCACGCTCCAGCTCGCCTTCGCGAAGCGGCCCGTAGGACCCGGCAACCGTGAACTTCTCGCCCTTCGCGATCGTCCGGAATCCGGCATTCCGGAAGTGCTCGTCGATCGCGCTGGTCGCGCCACCGGGAGACCAGCGAAGCTTCGTCTCGAACGACGCTGCAGCGGCCTGGCTGGCGGGCAGCTTCTCGAGCCAGTGACGAAGCGTCGGGTGCGAGACGTCGGCCGGGCGAGGCGCCTTGGGGTCCTTGCCTGCGTTCGCGACCATCATGTCGGACGGCAGCCCGAAGGCCATGAGCGGCGCGCCCGCGACGACCAGGTCAGCCGCCGCGACGATCCCCGGCGTCGCCTCGTCGGTGTTCAGCACCTCGGCGTCCGGACCGATCCCTTCGGCAATCGCCCGGGCAACCTCTGCCGTGTTGCCCCAGTGGGATTCGTAGACCACGATCGCACGCATCTCGCATCCTCCTTGTCGGGCGCGCGGCGGGACGGACCGCCGCCATCGTCCCCAACTCTCCCGCCCCCGCGCGAGGACGCACAGGGCCGCGGGCCCTCGATCGAGGGGCGCATCGGCCCGGGTTGCCGGGCTAGGCTTCCGCGCGATGGAATCCGCGGCCCCCACGATGCAGACGCTGCCCGACCTCGTCGACGATGCGGTGGCGCGATTCGCCGACCAACCGTGCGTCGCGATGCGAAACGAAGACGGGACCACGTCAGGTTGGACGTATCGCGAGCTGGATCGACGGTCGCGAGCCGCCGCGCTGCGCCTGCGCGGCCTCGGCCTCGAGCCCGGCGATCGACTGCTGACGTGGTCGCCATCGGCGCCGGAGCTCGTGGCCACGTACCTGGGCGCGATGCGCGCCCGGATCGTGTACGTGCCGCTCGACCTTCGGATGTCTGCCGACGCGGTCGCCGGCATCGTCGAGGCGTCTGGCGCGAAGCACCTGGCGATCGGCACCGGCCGCGATGCGCCGGACCCGGCTGCGTCCGGACTCGCGGACTTCCCGACGACGCCGGTCGATGCGATCGGGGCTGCGCCGGATGCGGCGCTCGAGGCAAGGCTCGGCGAGGTCGACGGATGGCCGCGCCCGCAACCCGAGGACCTGGTCCAGCTGGTCTTCACCTCGGGGACGACCGGCACGCCCAAGGGCGTGATGCTTGCCCACGACAATCTGCTCGCCTCGAACCAGACGTTCCACCGGATCATCCCGCCGATGGAGCACCGGATCGTGTCGCTCCTGCCGCTGTCGCACCTGCTCGAGCAGGCGGTCGGGTTGTTCTACGCGATGTCCGTCGGCGCCTCGATCCTCTATGTGCGGAGCCGCAACCCACGCGTGATCTTCGATGCGCTGCGCGACCACCGGGTGACGTCGATGGTCGTCGTGCCCCAGGTCCTGGACCTGTTCTGGAGCGCGATCGAGCGCGAGGTCGAGAAGACCGGGCGGACCCGGCTGTTCGACCGGCTTCGATCGATCGGCCGGCGGCTGCCGATGTCGATCCGGCGGCTGCTCTTCCGGCGGGTCCACGCATCGCTCGGCGGCGCGTTCCGGATCTTCGTGTCGGCCGGCGCATTCCTGCCGCCGGCGCTGCAGCAGGCATGGGAGGACATGGGCGTGATCGTCCTCCAGGGCTACGGCGCGACCGAGACCGGCACGGGCTCGTGCACGACGCTGTGGGATCACGGGCTCGGGACGGTCGGTCGGCCGCCGGAGGGCATCGAGATGCGACTCGCGTCCGATGGCGAGGTCCAGTTCCGCGGCCCGACCCTGTTCAAGGGCTACTGGGGCAGGCCGGACCTCACGGCGTCGTCCTTCACTGAGGACGGCTGGTACATGACCGGCGATATCGGGCACCTCGACCCGCAGGGCCGCCTCATCCTGTCCGGCCGGAAGCGCGACATGATCGTGCTGCCGAACGGGTTCAACGTCTACCCGGAGGACCTCGAGAACGCGCTGCGGATCGCCGGCCTCCGGGATTCGGTTGTGCTGGAGACCAAGCCCGGTCGCATCGAGGCGATCCTCCTGGTCCCTTCCGATTCGCCGATCCGCGCGGCCGGCGAGCGCCTGGCGTTCGAGCCGAGCGAGCCGCCCGTGGAGCTTCGGGCGTCGCTCGATGCGGCCATCAAGGCGGCCAATGCGACCCTCGGCGGGAACCAGCACATCTCCGGCTGGCGGCTCTGGCCCGAGATGGACTTCCCGCGCACGCACACGCTCAAGGTCAAGCGCGACGCGGTGCGCGCATGGATCCGCGACCCGCGCTAGCTCGGGATGGTGACGGCCTCGCCAAGGGTCTCAAGCGCCGGCCCGATCTGGTCGTTCCGGGCATCTGGTGACGAGGCAGGCAGCCAGCTGAACCAGATCACGTTCGAGCCGAGAACGCGGAGCTCGAAGCGCGTGCCCGGCGCGAAGTTGATCTTGCCCACGGGGGCCGCGACCCAGGTCGCGTGGTCGTTCGCAGCAGCAAGCGCCGCGTTCGGGGAGTCGAGCGCGTAGATCACGATGAAGCCATGCGCAGGATCGTCCGGCTCGGTCACCTGGAGGACGGTGCGGGGCGCCGCGGCGAGCAGCGGGCCCTCGGGCGGCCGGTAGGCCGCGGCGGACACGGTGCCCTGGAGATCGGCGGTGGCGAGGGCGCCGAGGACCGCCTGCGTCGCGGCGCTCGTGGAGTCGCCGGCGGCCTGCGGCGTCGAGCCGGGCGCCGGGTAGGTCGAGCGAGGGTTGTAGACCGGCGCGCAGGCGCTGACCGCAAGCGCGATGAGGATGACGAGGACCGCCGGCCAGCGCGGGCGCATCACGCCGTCGTGTCGCGGTTCGGGCGGCCCCCCATGACATGGAAGTGCAGGTGATCAACCGTCTGGCCTGCCCACTTCCCGATCGCCGTCGAGATGCGGTAGCCGCCGGCCTCGATGCCCTCGCGGCGGGCGATGTCGGCGCACAGCGCCAGCAGGTGGCCGGAGAGCGCGGCGTCGTCGTCCGTCAGGTTCGCAGCGGACGGGATGTGCACCCGAGGCACGACGAGGATGTGGGTCGGCGCCTGCGGCGCGATGTCCCGGAACGCGACGGCGAGGTCATCCTCGGTGACGCGGGTCGATGGCAGCTCGTCAGCGATGATCCGGCAGAAGATGCACTCGGGGTCGCGGTCGCGAGCGCTCACCATCGCCGCCCTACCAGAGCGCCGGCTTCGTGCTCATCAGGAACCCGATGGTACCGACGAGCCCGGCCATGACATACGAGACATAGCGCTGGCGACGGGCCAGGTCCGCCCACTTCGGATCGCTGCCCTCTCGAAGGCCGATGAGCCGCCTGAGTCGCGGCACCTGCACGAAGTACGCGAGCGCCAGGTTCGCGGCGTAGATCACGAGCGCGACGAGCAGCCACGGCTGCTGCAGCGTCTGCGTGCCGAGGGACGCGATCAACCCGACGCCCGTGATCGCCAGCCCGAGACCGAGCCAGAGCGTGCCACGCGACTGCAGGGCCAGCATGAACCGCACGAAGCGGTTCGAGCCGTCACGCGGTGCCTCGCCGACGGCAACGGCACTCCCCCGGGGGCCGCGCTGTGCCCGAAATGCGAACGGCAGCAGCACGGACGGCACGAACAGGCTCACCGCGAGTGCGATGTGGGCGATCAGGACCAGCGGGAACAGGGACGCGAGCACGCTCGAATTGTAGGAGCGCCCGTTCAGTCGGCCGGTCGGAGCGCCTCGATCGCGACCCAGTCGCCTTCCTCGCGTCGAAGACCCAGCCGGAACCCGACCCGCTCGAACGCGGCGCGCACCTCCGGTTCGCGATCCCTGAAGATCCCGGACGCCAGCAGCGTGCCGCCCGGGACCAGCTCCTCGAACAGGTTCGACGCGTGCTGGATGTGCAGCGCGGCGATGAGGTTCGCGAGGACCGTGTCGAACGGCGTCTCCTCCGTCGGGATCGAGCCCTCGCGGGAGCGGATCCGCTTTCCAACCCGGTTGTGCCGCGCGTTGGCCGCCGTCGCCTCGACGGCGATGGGATCGATGTCGACACCGAGCACGCGCGTCGCCCCGAGCTTGACCGCGGCGATGGCGAGGATCCCGGAGCCGCAACCCACGTCGAGCGTGCGCCCGAACTCCGACCGACGCGCGAAGTCGTCGATGAGCTCGAGGCAGAGCCGGGTCGTCGGGTGCAGCCCGGTGCCGAAGGCCATGCCGGGATCCAGGTCGATGACGACCTCGTCCGCCGATCGGTGGTGCTTCCGCCACGAGGGCTTGATCACGAGGCGCTCGCCGATCCGCATGACGTGGAAGTGCTCCTTCCACGATTCCGCCCAGTCGGCCTCATCGACGATGCGGGTCCTGATGTCGCCGATCGGCCGCAGCCCGAACGCCTGGAGATGGCCCAGGGCTTCGGTTGCCGAGGCGACGGCGCGATCCGCCTCGGCCCGGTCCTTGGCCGGCACGTAGGCGCGAATCGTCGCGGGCCGGGACGTGTCGACGCGGGCGCCGAGGCCCTCATCCACCAGCTCGAACCCGGGCTCGACGCTCGTTCCGCCGGGCGCCACGCGAGAGAGGATCTCCGAGACCGCCTCCGCGGCTTCGATGTCCGCCTCGACCGAGAGCTCGAGCCAGCGTGTCACGCCGCGGCTCCCGAGCTGGACGCCGGCGAGGGCCGCGGGGGCGTCACGAGGTCTTCTTGCCGCGCACCCGATCGAGCAGGCTGGTTGTCTCGTTCACGATCTCGCCGGAGGCGTCGGCGTATGCCTCGAGCGCCTCGCGCTGCGCCTTCGAGAGGTGGTTCGGGATCGCGACATCGACGATCACGTGGAGGTCGCCGCGCTGGCCCGGCCGACGGAGGTAGGGCACGCCCTTGCCGCGCAGCCGGATCTCGGTGCCGGGCTGCGTGCCCGCCTTGACCTCGACCGCCTCCTCGCCGCTCACCGTCGGCACGAGGATCGTCGTCCCGAGCGCGGCCTGGGCCACGCCGACGCTCGTCTCGTAGAAGAGCTCCGTGCCGTCTCGGCGGAGCGACGGATGCGGCGTCACGTGCACCGCCACGTACAGCGAGCCCGCCGGCCCGCCGCGGGGACCCGCCTCGCCCTCGTTCGACAGGCGGATCTGGTGGCCCTCGTCGATTCCGGCCGGGATCGTGACCTGCAGCGTCCGCTTGCGCTCCACACGTCCCTCGCCCTTGCACGTCTCGCAGGCCGTCTCGACGATCCGCCCGTCGCCCTTGCACCTCGGGCAGGTCGTGACGTTGATCATCTGGCCGAGCATCGTGTTCCGGACGCCGCGGATCTCGCCGCGCCCGTTGCACTGCGGACACGTGATCGGTTGGGTGCCGGGCGCGGCGCCACTGCCGGAGCACGTCTCGCAACGCGCGAGCACGGGGAACTCGATCTCCTTCTGGGTGCCTTCGATGGCCTCCTCGAACGTGATCCGGAGGTCGTATCGCAGGTCGGAGCCGGACGCCGGTCGACCGCGGCGTGGCCCGCCGGCCGCTGCTGCGCCGAAAAACGCGTCGAAGATGTCGGCGAAGCCACCGAACCCGGCACCCGGCGCGCCCTCGCTCCCGGTCGTGCCGAACAGGTCGTACCGCTGCCGCCGCTCGGGATCCGAGAGGACCTGGTAGGCCTCGCTGATCTCCTTGAACTTCGTCGCCGCCTCCGCCTCCTGGCTGACGTCGGGATGCCAGCGCTGGGCGAGCTTGCGGTACGCCTTTTTGATCTCTGCCTCGGTCGCCGAACGTTCGACGCCGAGGGTTTCGTACAGGTCACCGATTGCCATCGGTGCGAAGGATACGGGCGGCGCGTTCCAGCCTCCCGGCGGGCGTACGATGCCTCGCGATGACGACGTCACGCCTGACCGTCGCGCTGACCTTCGACCACGACTCGCTCTCCGACGGCATCCGCCGCAAGGACACCGTCGTGAAGCTCTCGCACGCGGAGTTCGGCCATCGCGTGGGCGTGCCGCGGATTCTCGAGCTGCTTGCGCGCGAGCAGATCGCGTCGACCTGGTTCGTGCCCGGCTGGACGATGACCACGTACAAGGACGACACGGAGGCCATCCTCTCGGGTGGCCACGAGCTCGCCTGCCACGGCTGGTTCCACGAGGACTTCGCCGAGCTGAACGACCCGGCCCAGCAGGGCGTGCTGGAGCGCTGGGTCGAGGCAGCCAGGTCGACGTCCGGCGTCGCCCCGAAAGGGTTCCGGGCGCCGTACTGGTCGCTCGGGCGGCTGACGCTCGATCACGTGCTCGCCGCGGGCTTCACGTATGACTCGTCCCTCATGGCGGACGACTACCGGACCTACCGGGTCCGGCTGTACGACGAGCACTCCGTCGAGCGCGGCTCCACCTTCAGCGAGGAGAGTGACCTTCGCGAGGTCCCGGTCTACTGGACCCTCGACGACTGGCCGCAGTTCGAGCCCGACGGCGCTCGCGGCCGCGACGGCATGTCCGCACCGTCGAAGGTGCTCGAGATCTGGCTCGCCGAGCTTCGGTACGCCCACGCGCACGCGCCGGGCGGCCTCCTGACGGTCACGATGCATCCCGAGTGCATCGGGCGGGGTCATCGGATGGCGATGCTCGAGGCATTCATCGCGGAGTGCCGGACGCTCGATGGCGTCGTGTTCGATCGGCTGGACCGCTACCTCGAGGCGTCCGGGGCCTGAGCGGCAAGCTCGACGCCACGCGCGAACACGGCGTCGAGCATCGGTCGCGTCAGGCGACCCGTGAACGTGTTCTGCTGGCTCACGTGGTAGGAACCGAGGAGCCGCCACCGTCCGATCTGCGCCTCCGCGCCGTGGGCGAACCTGGGCTTCGGGGCCGGCACCGGCGCGCCGAGCGCGGCGAACGTCCGGAGCGCCGCATCCCAGCCGAACGCGCCGAGCGCGATCACGACGCGGGCGCCGTCCAGGGCCGCGAGCTCGCGAACGAGGTACGGCGCGCAGTTGTCCCGCTCGGAGGGGAGCGGCCTGTTGTCCGGCGGGACGCATCGGACGGGCGCGGTGACCCAGAGGTCGATCGCCCGAAGGCCGTCGTCACGTCGCCGGCTGTCGGGCTGGCTCGCGAGTCCCGCGGCGTACAGCGCCGGCCACAGGAAATCGCCGGAACCGTCGCCCGTGAACATCCGGCCCGTCCGGTTCGCGCCATGCGCGCCCGGAGCAAGGCCCACCAGCACGATGCGTGCGCTCGGGTCGCCGAAGCCGGGCACCGGCCGGCCCCAGTACGTCTCCTCTCGGTAGCGCGCGACCTTGTCATGGGCGACCTGCTCGCGCCAGGCGACGAGCCGCGGGCATCGGACGCAGACGACGACCTCACGCTCGATCGCCTCGAGCGTGTCCGCGCCTGGCGCCGGCACGACTACTTGAGCAGGAGCCTGTCGAGGCGGCGCGCCACGATCGAGATGCCGAGCAGCCCCATCAGCGTCAGGTACCCCACGTGCACCAGCGTCTGCGGGCCCACGACGCCTACCGCGAGCCCGCGCAGGAGCTCGACCCCGTGGTACAGCGGCGTGAGCTGGATCAGCAGTCGGATCCCGTCCGGAAACTGGTCGAGCGGGAAGAACGTGCCGCTGAACAGGAACATCGGCAGGATCGCGAGCTGGATGAGGTCGAAGTCCTGCCACGTCCGCATGAAGCTCGTGAGCGCCATGCCGACCGACGCGAACGCGAACCCGATCAGCAGCGCGCCCGGCAGCGCCAGGATCAGCAGCGGCGTGTGGACGAGCCCGAAGACGACCATCACCGCGAGGAACCCGACGGTGTACAGCGCGCCGCGCATCAGCGCCCAGCCAAGCTCCCCGATCGAGATGTCGCCGGGCGACATGGGTGTGGTGAGGATCGACGCGAACGTCTTGTCGTAGTTCAGCTTGAAGAAGAAGTTGAACGTGCTCTCCGCGACCGCACCCTGCATCGAGGACACGGCGAGCAGCGCCGGCGCGATGAACAGGGCGTACGGGATCGTCGTCCCGCCCGGCCCGGCGACATCGCCGACGAGCTTCCCGAGCCCGAACCCGATCGACAGCAGGTAGAAGAACGGCTCGAAGAAGCCCGAGATGAGCATCAGCCAGCCGTGCTTGTAGACGAGCAGGTTGCGCTCGATCATCCGGAGCGCGCCACGGCGTCCGAGCCCGAACGCCTGGGTGATCGGAAGCGCGGTCATCGCAGCGGGCCGCTCAACCCAGCACCAGCCGGCGTTCCATCGTCCGGAACGCGGCGAGCGCCCCGACGACGACCAGCGCGAGCAGGATCGCGAGGTGCGCCACCGCGAGGAGCGGCTGCTGCCCGATCGTGCCCAGCATCAGCGAACGGCACAGGTCGACCCCGTGCCAGAGCGGCGAGAGCCATGCGATCGGCCGGATCGCGTCCGGCAGGCTCTCCATCGGGAAGAACGTGCCGCTGAACAGGAACAGCGGCGTGACCCCGAACCGGAAGATCGTCGCGAACCGGTCCGGTGTCCGCTGCGTGGCGGTGAACGCCATGATCGGGATCGCGAAGGCGAGGCCCGTGAGCACCGCGACCGGCACCGCCAGCACGATCAGCCACGACTTCGTCGCCCCGAACAGCACGATGAAGAACGCGAAGATCGTGGCGATCAGGGTCAGCCGGACGGTGATCCAGGCGATGTTGCCGAGCGCGATGTCGCGCGCGCGGATCGGCGTCGCGAACATCGCGTGGAAGATCTTGTTCCACTGCAGGCCGCCCAGGATCGGGAACGTGGCCTCGAACGAGCCTGACTGCATGACGGTCGATGCCAACAGGCCCGGCGCCAGGAACTGCAGGTACGTGAAGCCGTTCAGCGCCGCGTCGGCGGTTCGGTCCACGTAGCCCCCGAGCCCGAAGCCCATCGCGGTCAGGAACAGAACGGGCGTCCCGAACGAGCTGAAGATCGACGCGCGGAACGTTCGCCGGTACTGGCGTGCGCGGTGCTCGAGGACGCGAGCGGCAACCGTCACGGTGCGGCCCTATTCGATGAGCGAGCGGCCGGTCAGCCGCAGGAAGACGTCTTCGAGGGTCGATCGACGGACGAGCACCGCCTCCGGGTGGATGCCGCGCTGGCGAGCCGCCATGACGACGTCCTCGCCATCCTCGGCGTACAGGAGCACGCGATCCGGCAGCTGCTCGATGCGGTCGGCAAGGCCGTCGAGCTGGTTCCCGAGCGCGTCGCGCGCCTCCTGCGTGAACCGGAACTCGGCGACCTCCTTCGTCGAGTACTGCTCGATCAGCGCGCGCGGCGAGCCTTCGGCGACGATCTTCGCCTTGTCCATCACCACGAGCCGGTCGCACAGCTGCTCCGCCTCGTCCATGTAGTGCGTCGTCAGCACGAGCGTGACGCCACGCTGCTTGAGCCGGTACAGGCGATCCCACACGAGGTGGCGCGCCTGCGGGTCCAGCCCCGTGGTCGGCTCGTCGAGGAGCATCACCTGCGGGTCGTTGATGAGCGACCGCGCGATCGTGAGCCGCCGCTTCATGCCGCCCGACAGCGGCTCGACGAGGTCCTTGCCACGTTCGGTGAGCTGCACGAACTCCAGCAGCTCGTCCGCGCGGCGGTTGCACTCGGCGCGCGAGAAGCCGAAGTAGCGGCCGTAGATGAACAGGTTCTCCCGGACCGTGAGCTCGTTGTCCAGCGTGTCTGCCTGGGGCACGACACCGAGGCGCGACCGGATCGCCGCACCGTCTCGGCGCGGATCCATGCCGAGGATGCGCAGCTCGCCATCGCTCACGGGCGACGTGCAGCCGATCATCCGCATCGTGGATGTCTTGCCGGCGCCGTTCGGCCCGAGGAAGCCGAACGCTTCGCCCGGGGCGACGTCGAAATCGACGCCGTCGACCGCGGTGAAGTCACCGAACCTCTTCGTGAGGCCGCGAGCCCGGATCAGGGACTCGGTCGTGCTCGTGTTCGACTGGGGGACCGCCGCGGCGGCCATCTCGGTTGTCATGAGCGGCGAATCCTAGCCCGGCACGTGACAGGTCGCCTGTCACGATCGCTCTCGCGCTGTTACGCGGAGGCCGCGGCGTCGACCTCCGCGTCGTGAGCGATGTGCCGGAACTCACGCCAAAGGATGGTGACGAGGATCGCCGAGCCGACGAATCCGAACCAGAACGGCGCGGTAATTCCGAACGCGGAGGCGAGCGCGCCACCGATCGGTGCGCCGGCGACCATCCCGCCGAAGACCGCGACTCGATAGATCCCAGAGACGCGACCCATGAGGGCGTCGGGGACCGCGCGCTGTCGGACGGTCGTCGCGGTCGTACCCCAGACGAACGCATGCGCCCCGAAGACGACCATCACGATCAGGGCAACCGCGGGCGACCTCGTCAGCGCGAGCGTGAGATGGGTGAACGTCTCGATGAGCAGCCCGATCCGCATGATGTTGCCGAGGCTGAATCGGTGCTCCAGGGCGCCGTATGCAGACGTGCCGACGATCCCGCCGATCGCCGATGCGGTCGTGAGCAGGCCGTACCCGACGGTGTCCATCTGCAGCTGGTCGCGCGCGTACAGGACGAGCACGGACCAAGCGGCACCGAACGTGACGTTGAACGCCAGGATGGTCAGCACCAGGGTTCGCATCGGCGGATGGGCCATCAGCCAGCGGAACCCTTCGACGAGCTCGTGCCAGATGCCCGAGATGCCGGTCGGGGTGGTGTCCGCCGCCTCGTCGTCGGCGTGGTCGTACTCGCCGTTGGTCTCGCCTTCGCCGTCCGCGCCGGTGGCGGCCGGGCGACCGGCGACCGAGGCCGAGATCCTCGAGATGAACACGGCACCCGCGACGTAGCAGAGGGCGTCGGCGACGAACGGGATCGACGCGCCGAGCGCGAACAGGAACGCACCGATCGGCGGCCCGATCAGCTGGTTCGGCAGCAGGTAGGTGGACTGGAGCCGGGCATTCGCGATACCGAGGTCGCGCCGGGGCACGAGTCGCGGCAGCAGGCTCGACCCGGCAAGGTCACCGAACGTCTCGGCTGCGCTCAAGAGCAGCAGCGCCCCGAGCACGAGCGCGATGCTGACGACATTCGCGAGGATCGCCGCCGCGAGCAACACGAACACGGCCGCACGGACGAGGTTGACGACGATCACCATCCGCCGTCGATCGACCCGGTCGACGAGGACGCCCGCGAACGCCCCGAGCACCAGCGAGGGCAGGTACTCGAACAGGAACGCGAGCGAGACCAGGAACGGGTCGCTCGTCAGCGATGCCACGAGCAGCGGACCCGCCGCAACGATGACGCCGTCGCCGAGGTTCGTGATCATGCTCGACGAGAACAGCCACCGGAACGGCGTCCCGAGCCGAGCCGGCGCCACGATCTCGACGAGCTTGCTGGTCACCGGGCGAGTCGGCTGGTCATTGCTGGCATGGGCGTGCCGCAGCCTATCGCGCGATACGTCGCAGATAAGCCATGTTCAGGATGCTTCGGGCATGGATCTGGTGCGCATCGGGCTCGCAATTCGTGCCCTCCGCCGCCGCCGCGGCTGGACGCAGTCCGAGCTCGGCCGCCGTGCGCGCTGTTCGCAACCGGAGATCTCGCGTGTCGAACGGGGCGCCGGCACGAACCTTCCCAAGCTCGAACACGTGCTTGCCGCCCTCGGCGCTCGTCTTTCCGTTCGCGTGTTGTGGCAGGGCGAAGAGATGGATCGACTGCTCGATCGA
Organism: Candidatus Limnocylindrales bacterium; assembly: GCA_035248345.1. Classification (GTDB taxonomy): domain Bacteria; phylum Chloroflexota; class Limnocylindria; order Limnocylindrales; family CSP1-4; genus UBA5189. Next base: position 2,991 of record DATFHO010000071.1, on the reverse strand, counting down.
GATCACGCGACGCTTGTCGAAGCTGTGCTTGCACTCCTGGCCAGCGCTGGCTGGATCACCGTGCCGGAAGCGACGTTCCAGATCTACGGCGAACGAGGGTCGATCGACATCCTGGCGTGGCATCCCATCGCTCGGATCGTCCTCGTGATCGAGGTCAAGTCGGTGGTGCCCGATGTTCAGGCGACGCTCGCGAGCGTTGACCGGAAGGTCCGCCTCGCACGGCACGTTGCGCCTGAACGCGGCTGGGAGAGCATGGCGGTCGCCCGGCTGCTCGTGCTGCCCGACGACCGCACCGCGCGCCGGCGCATCGCCCGGTTCGGCGAGACGTTCGACCGTGCGTTCCCCGCGCGCACCCGTGAGGCGCGGCGATGGCTTCGATCTCCGGCAGGGCGATCTCAGGGGTCGTCTTCCTGACAAATATCCGCTCCACGAGTCCTCGTCACCGGGTTCGGACTCGAAGCGCTGGGATCTCGCACGAACCGTCACGCGGTTCCTGACAGCGAGGCGTGTCGCGACTAGTTGTCACGCCATTCGCGATTTCCATTCACCCGCGGGATATTCGTCAGGAAACGCAGCGCAGGGCGGGAATCGAAGCGCCGCAGGCGAGGTCGCCGGCGGCGCGTCCTGAACTGAGGAGTGGTGAGAGGCCTAGACCTCCTTGAATTCGCCCTCGACGGTCTCGTCGGAGGAGCCGGAGCCGCCGGAACGGGTCCCGGCGCCTGCGGGCTCGCCCTCGCCGGAGCTTGAAGCGCCGCCGGAGCCGCCGGACCCGTCGGATCCGGAGCCGCCGGAGCCATCGGAACCGTCGGAACCCGGCTGGCCCGGGCCGTCCATGGGCGACGCGGCCTGGTAGGCAGCAGTCGCGACACGCGAGAGGGTGCCGGTCAGCGCATCCATCCCGGACTTCACGGCGTCCGAGTCAGAGCCCTTCAGCGCCTCACGCAGCGTGGCGACCTGCCGCTCGACCTCGGCGCGATCCTCGGACGACACCTTGTCGCCAAGGTCGCCGATGGTCCGCTCGGCCTGGTAGGTGAGCTGCTCGGCCTGGTTCCGCAGCTCGACGTCGTCGCGGCGCTGCTTGTCCTCGGCCGCGTGCTCCTGGGCGTCGCGGACCATCTTGTCCACGTCGTCCTTGGAGAGCATCGACGAGGCCGTTATCCGGACCTGCTGCTCCTTCGAGGTCGCCCGGTCCTTCGCCTTCACGTCGAGGATGCCGTTCGCATCGATGTCGAACGTCACCTCGATCTGGGGGATGCCGCGGGGAGCCGGCGGGATCCCGTCGAGGATGAATCGACCGAGTGTCTTGTTGTCGGCGGCGAAGTCTCGCTCGCCCTGCAGGACGTGGATCTCGACCTGGTTCTGGTTGTCCGACGCCGTCGAGAAGGTCTGCGACTTCGACGTCGGGATGGTGGTGTTGCGCTCGATGAGCTTCGTCATGACGCCGCCGAGGGTCTCGATACCCAGCGACAGCGGCGTGACGTCCAGCAGGAGCACGTCCTTGACCTCGCCCGCAAGGACACCGGCCTGGATCGCGGCGCCAACGGCGACGACCTCGTCCGGGTTCACGCCGCGATGCGGATCCTTGCCGAACGCGGTCTTCACGACGTCCTGGACCTTCGGCATGCGCGTCTGGCCGCCGACGAGGATGACCTCGTCGATCTCGGACTGCTTCAGCCCGGCGTCCTTCATCGCCGCCTTGACCGGCGGGTTCGTCTTCTCGATGAGGTCGCCGACGAGGTCCTCGAGCTTCGCTCGCGAGAGCGTCATCACGAGGTGCTTCGGGCCTGAGGCGTCAGCCGTGATGTACGGCAGGTTGATCTCGGTCGACGCGGTCGAGCTCAGCTCGATCTTCGCCTTCTCGGCCGCCTCCTTGAGCCGCTGGAGGGCCTGGGCGTCCTTCGAGAGGTCGATGCCCTGGTCCTTCTTGAACTCGTTCAGCAGCCAGTCGATGACCCGCTGGTCGAAATCGTCGCCGCCGAGGTGCGTGTCGCCGTTCGTGGCCTTGACCTCGAAGACGCCGTCGCCGAGCTCGAGGATCGAGATGTCGAACGTGCCGCCACCGAGGTCGTAGACCGCGATCTTCTCGTCGGTCTTCTTGTCGAGGCCGTAGGCGAGTGCCGACGCGGTGGGCTCGTTGATGATCCGCTTGACGTCGAGGCCGGCGATGCGGCCCGCGTCCTTCGTGGCCTGGCGCTGCGTGTCGTCGAAGTACGCCGGGACGGTGATGACCGCCTCGGTGATCTTCTCGTTCAGGTACGCCTCGGCGTCCGCCTTCAGCTTCTGGAGGACCATCGCCGAGATCTCGGGCGGCGTGTAGGTCTTGTCGCCGATCCGGACGACGACGCCGTCCGACTTCGGGTCCTTGTCGACCGTGTACGGCACGAGCTTCTTGCTGCGCTGGACCTCCGGGTCGTCCCAGCGGCGGCCCATGAAGCGCTTGATCGAATAGACGGTGTTGCCCGGGTTCGTGACCGCCTGGCGCTTGGCCAGCAGGCCGACGAGGCGCTCGCCGCCCTTGGTGAATGCGACGACCGAGGGCACGGTCCGGCCGCCCTCAGCCGACGGGATGACGGTCGGTTCGCCGCCCTCCATGACCGCGACGACGGAGTTCGTCGTGCCGAGGTCGATGCCGACCGCACGTGCCATGTGTTCGTTACCTCCGGTGTGCCGCCCGGGACGTCCGGGCGGGTGCTTGCTGGGTCTGGGTCGGATCCCTGTCGAACCTGGTCGAACCTGGTTGAACCTGGTCGGACCCGGGGATCCGGGCTTCCCGCAGCCTGTGCCGCTGCCGGAAGTCTGTCAAACAACTTGAGTCGAGCCAACTCAACTCTCACCGTCCACAACGGGCGGTGCCGGGAAAGCATTCCCGGATCCGGGAGGAATCTGCCGCCGTCCACAGCGGCCGCGCTCAGCCCTCCAGGTCGAGCAGCAGGGTGCGCAGCAGGTCCACCATCGTGCGCCGCTCGGCCGGGGTCAGTGCGCCGATCAGCC
>DATFHO010000070.1:0-28710 GCA_035248345.1 Candidatus Limnocylindrales bacterium | reverse complement strand
TCAGTCAGCGTGACGTCACGAGACGGCGGATGTCGATCGCCCGCCGATAGGCGGCGAGGTACGCGGGGGCCGAGGAGGAGCGCCAGTCGAAGTCGACCGACATGCCGCGGTCGAGCAGCGCAGACCACTCCGGGCCGCCAGTGGAGAAACGAGCCGCGAAGCGGTCGCAGGCGTCGATGAGCGCGCCGGCGGTACCGCCTTCGAACACGAAGCCGGTTCCCGTTGACGGGTGAGCGTCGACATCGATGACGGTGTCGCGCAGGCCGCCGACGGCGTGGACGATCGGCGGCGTCCCGTACCGCAACGCGACCATCTGGCCGGTCCCGCACGGCTCGAACCGCGACGGCATGAGAAACCCGTCAGCGCCGGCGTAGAGGCGGCGGGCGAGGTCGCGATCGAAGCGTTCCATGAGCGCGATCTGGCCCGCAGCCGCCGACGACGAAGCGAACGAACGGAGCGGCTCGACCACGTCAGGGTTGCCGGAACCGAGGATCGCGAGGCGCATCCCGCGCGCCACGAGCGTGGGCGCCGCCTCGGCCAGGATGTCGAAGCCCTTCTGGCGATCGAGCCGCCCGACCATCGACAGCACCGGCCGCGCATCGTCCGGGTCGAGCCCGATCTCCTCGAGCAGCCCGCGCCGGCACGCCGCCTTGCCGGCAAGGGCAGTGCGCGAGTACGTCGCCGGTAACGCCTCGTCGGTGGCGGGATCCCAGAGGTCGGTGTCGAGCCCGTTCAGGATGCCGAGGAACCGATCGCCCTTCGCGCGAAGGTCGCCATCGAGGCCCATCCCCATCTCCGGCCCGAGGGCCTCCGCCGCGAAGCCGGGGCTGACGGTGTTGACGAGGTCGGAAAGATCGATCGCCGAACGAAGGAGATCGATGCCGTCCGCGTTGGCCCCCGGCAGCCGCTGCCATCGAACGCCGCCCAGTCCGAGCTCCGGCACCCGCTCCGCCGGCGTCCAGCCGTGATAGGCGAGGTTGTGCACGGTCAGCACAAGCGCGGCGTCCGTGATCGCGGGTTCAGTCTCCCGGAGCAGTGCCGCCGGGCCCGTGTGCCAGTCGTGGATGTGGATCAGGTCGGGCGCGCGCTCGCCACGCGAGGGCGCGGCGCGCAGGTACTCGAGCACGGCGCGGTTCAGCAGCCCGAACCGCCACGCGTTGTCCGGGTGATCGGACGTCGGCGTCCCGTACATCCCGTCGCGGTCGAATGCGGCCGGGATGTCGACGAGGTGCAGTCGATACCCGTGCGTCTCGGCGATCAGGAGCTGCGCGGAGATCGCCCCGGACGCCGCCAGCGGATCCGGGATCCTCAGCTCGACCGCGCGCGCTCCGTCCGGCTCCCGCATGCCGCGATAGCGCGGGATGAAGACATCGACGAGTCCGTCGAGCTCGCCGCTCGGCCCGCCCCCGATCTGCCCGAGCGCCCGCGCGAGCGCATCGACCACGTCGGCCAGGCCGCCCGTCTTCGCCCACGGCTCGCACTCGGCCGCGATGAACGCCACGCGAATCGCCACGGCGCGAGTATGCCCGTCCGAAATATGCGCCGACATGCATCGATTTCCGCCGCCCGCACGGACAGACCCGCGCGCTGACGCGCCGTTGCAACGGAAACAGTCCTGCTAAACCGGTTTACGCGCACCACCGCGCGCCGCTACCATCCGCCGGGCATGGAGCCCTCCGTCCGCATCCCGTCGGCGCCGCCCAATCACGTCCGGGTCCCGCCGCAGCTCGAGGGCCTCCGGCGCCTCGCCTACAACCTCTACTGGACCTGGCACCCGAAGGCGCGTGGCCTCTATGCGCGGATCAACTCCGCGGCGTGGGCGCGCAGCCACTCCCCGATGCCCGTCCTGACGGGACCGGTCGACTGGGGCCGCCTGCTCGACAACCCGGAGTTCATGGCCGAGGCCTTCCGCGTCATCGGCGACTTCGATCGGTATGTCGCGAACGGCGCGGACCACTGGTTCCACCGCAAGCACGCGAAGGAGCTCGAGGGCCCCATCGCCTACTTCTGCGCCGAGTACGGCCTGCACGAGTCGCTCGGCATCTACTCCGGCGGCCTCGGGGTTCTCGCGGGCGACCACATGAAGGCCGCCAGCGACATGGCGCTTCCGCTGGTTGGCGTTGGGCTCCTGTATCGCAACGGCTACTTCAAGCAGACGATCGATGCGGACGGCCACCAGGAGCACCGCTACCCGGACTACGACCTCAACCGGCTCCCGCTGACCCGCGCGCTGGGGCGCGAGGGCGATCCGCTCACGGTGACGGTCGAGCTCCCGGGGCGCGACATCAAGGTGGACGTGTGGACGGTGCAGGTCGGACGCGTGCCGGTGCTGCTGCTGGACACGGACAACCCGCTCAATGACCCGGCCGATCGGCCGATCACGAACATCCTGTACGTCCGCGGCCGGGAGATGCGGCTCCACCAGGAGCTGATCCTCGGCGTGGGCGGCGTGCGGGCGCTGCGGGCGCTCGGGATCGCACCGGCCGCGTGGCACCTCAACGAAGGCCACTCCGCGTTCCTGCTTGCGGAGCGTGCGCGCGAGCTGGTCGAACAGGGCCAGTCACTCGACGAGGCGCTGGGTGCCGTCGCGCGGACCAGCGTCTTCACGATCCACACCCCCGTCTCCGCTGGCAACGAGCGGTTCGAAGCCGACCTCGTGCGCCGCATCGCCGGGCCCCTGCTCGATGGTGACGGCCGGCCGCACACCGGCGGCGTGCCGGTGGCGAAAGTCCTCGAGATCGGACGGGGCGTCGACAACGACCACAACCAGTTCGACATGACGGCGTTCAGCCTGCGGCTCACGAACGGCGCCAACGCCGTGTCGAAGCTGCACGCGCATACGGCGAACGCCACGTGGCAGGGCATCGCCCCGCACGGCATCCAGGCGATCACGAACGGCATCCACCCGCCGACGTGGATCGGCGGCCCGATCCGTGACCTGTACGAGCGCTACCTCGACGCAGACCTCGACGACCTCGACGCAACGACCGCCGCAACGCGCTGGTGGGAGCGCATCGAACGCATCCCCGCGACCGAGCTCTGGGAGGCGCACGTCCGCCAGAAGCGCGAGCTCGCGGTGTTCGCGCGTGGCCGGCTCCGCACGCAGTTCGCGCGCCATGGCGAGGCGCCCCGCACCCTCCAGGAGCTCGGGGTTGCGCTGGACCCCAACGCGCTCACGATCGGGTTCGCGCGGCGGTTTGCCACGTACAAGCGCGCCGGGATGATCTTCACCGACACGGAGCGGCTCGCGCGCCTGCTCACGAACACCGATCGACCGGTCCAGGTCGTCTTCGCCGGCAAGGCGCATCCCGCCGACCGGCCGGGTCAGCAGGTCATCCAGGAGATCTTCGGGCGCACCCGCGCGCCGGAGTTCCGCGGTCGGGTCTTCATTCTGGAGGACTACGACATGCGGATCGGGCGGTTCCTCGTCCAGGGTGTCGATGTCTGGCTGAACAACCCGCGCCGACCACTCGAAGCGTCCGGCACGTCCGGCATGAAGGCCGCGATGAACGGCGTCGTGAACGTGAGCGTGCTCGACGGCTGGTGGGATGAGGGCTACGAGCCCGCCAACGGCGGCAACGGTTGGGCGATCGGTGGCCGCGAGCAGCTCGGCGACGAGGCGGCGCAGGACTGGAACGACGCGATGGACCTGTACCGGATCCTCGAGGACGAGGTCGTGCCCGAGTTCTTCGATCGCGAGGCGGGCTCACCGCCGGCGCGCTGGGTGGAGCGCATGCGCCGCTCCATGGCCACGACCCTCTGGAACTTCTCGACGACCCGGATGCTCCACGAATACACGGAGCGCCTGTACCTGCCCGCGGCGGGGATCGAGACGAAGGCCGAAACGCCGTCGTGAGCCGGCCGACCCAGCCATGACCGGCCGCATCTCGCTCGCGCTCACGCTGCACAACCACCAGCCCATCGGCAACTTCGGCTGGGTGTTCGCCGAGGTCTTCGACCAGGCCTACAAGCCGATGGTCGACGCGCTCCAGCGGCACCCCGAGGTGCGGCTCGCGCTCCACTACACCGGCCCGCTGCTCGAGTGGCTGATCGCCGAGCGGCCGTCCTTCATCGCCGACCTGCGTGCGCTCGTCGATCGCGACCAGGTCGAGATCCTGGGTGGCGGCCGGTACGAGCCGGTGCTCGCTTCGTTGCCGGAACGCGATCGAATCGGGCAGCTGCGGCGCATGGCCGAGGCGGTCGAGGACGCGTTCGGGCGCCGGCCGCGTGGCGCGTGGCTCGCCGAGCGGGTGTGGGAGCCGGACGTCCCGACATCCCTTGCCGCCGCAGGCTACGGCTGGACGATCGTCGATGACGCGCATTTCCGTGCCGCCACGGTGCCCGAGGACCAGATGTGGGGCCCGTACACGACCGAGAACCAGGGTCGCCTGATCTCCGTGTTCGGGACGGAGCAGGGCCTGCGCTATCGGATCCCGTTCCGCGAGGTCGATGAGGTCATCGACTACCTCCGCGAGCACGCCACGGAAGCGGGCGAGCGCGTCGGGACCATGGGTGACGACGGCGAGAAGTTCGGCGCGTGGCCCACGACGTGGGAGCACTGCTGGGGCAAGGGCCGGTGGGTCGAGCGGTTCTTCGAGGCCCTCGAAGCGAACGCGGACTGGCTCACGACCGTTCGACCGTCCGACTGGCTGGCCTCGCACGCGCCCGTGGGCCGCGTCTACCTGCCGACGTCCTCCTACTCCGAGATGGGCGAGTGGGCGCTCCCCGCGAACGAGTCACGTGCCTTTGCCGCGGCGCTACATCACGCCCGGGACGTCGGCGCACCCGAAGCCCGCTGGCTCCGCGGCGCGTTCTGGCGGAACTTCCAGGTCAAGTACCGCGAGATCAACGACCTCCACAAGCAGATGCTCCGGGTGTCGGCGAAGGTCGAGTCGATGGAGGCGGGCGAGGAGCGCACCTCCGCGCTGGACCACCTCTATCGCGGGCAGTCGAACGACTGCTACTGGCACGGCCTCTTCGGCGGCATCTACATCGCGCACATGCGCGCCGCCACGCTGCACCACCTCATCGCGGCGGAAGCCATCGCCGACGGCGCGCTCGGGACCGTCGACCGCGCGGAGACGGCCGATCTCGACCTCGACGGTCGTGACGAGATCCTGCTCGCGAACGCAGGCGAGGTGGTCGGGATCGATCTCGACGAGGGCGCGGGCATCGGCTCGTGGGATCTCCGAGATGCGCGGCACGCGGTCACGGGCGTCCTCCGGCGCCGCCCTGAGGCCTACCACGAGACGCTGCGCGAGCACGAGGCGAAGGCGTCGGAAGCCGGCGGCGACGCGGGTGGCGGCGGTGACGGCGCCGCGTCGATCCACGACCGCGTGATGGTCAAGGAGGAGGGGCTCTCCGCTCGCCTCGTCTACGACGAGTACGAGCGCCGCTCCGGCCTCATCCGCGTCCTCGCGGCCGACGCCACCGCGGCCACATGGGGCGCCGGCGGTCGCGATGAGCTCGGCGACCTCGCCACTGGTCCGTTCCGAGTGGTGAAGCTGGCGGCCGGCGAAGCCGTGCTCGCGCGCGATGGCGCCGCAACCGTCGACGGGGCCGCGGTTGCCCTCGCCGCGCAGACGACGATCCGCCTGGGTGGCGGTGATGCCGATCCGACGCTCGAGTGGGAGGCCTCCGTCGAGAACCTCGGCGATCGGCCGCTGGTGGCGCGGATCGGTGTCGAATGGGCGACGACGATGCTCGGCGGTGGCGGGAACCCCGATGCGTGGTGGTCGATCGGCGGCATCGAGACGCGCCATGACGCGGCTCGCGCGGAAGCGGGCGTCACGCGCCTCCGCCAGGGCAATGGTTGGCTTCGAACCTCGATCGAGACCGAGGTCAGTGCCCCCGCGGATGCCTGGATCGCGCCGATCGAAACCGTGTCGAACTCCGAAGCCGGCTTCGAGCGCGTCTACCAGGGCAGCGCGCTGCTCATGTCGTGGCCGGTCACCCTCGCGCCGGGCGCGCGCTGGTCAGCCCGGATCACGCACCGCGTCACCGTGGTATCTGGCGAAAATCGGACGGGCGACGCGTCCGGGCCTGAGAATCCGTCAGCCCGCGGCCTGCGCGCCACGGGCTGACGAGGAGGGAGAGATTCGAGGTGGTGTTACCAGCTGAGGCCCCGAGCGGGCGCGCGGTCGTCCTCGAATCCATCGCGGCTATCGACGCCGAGCGCCAGGGCGAACGAGCCCAGTGCCGCGAAGGCGAAGAACACGATCATGAAGAAGACCAGGCCACTCATCGCGTTACGACCTTTCCGGGGAGCGCTTGGACGCTTTGGTACAGTTGACTAGGCCAAGTCGAAGACTACTTGGACTAGCGGACTATGTCAATGCCTGAGACTGATCCTTCCGTACTACCCAGCGCCGCCGAGCGGGGCCTCGATGTCGAGCGTGATTCGGACGTCCCGATCTCGACGCAAATCTACTGGCAGCTCGCCTACCAGATCGAATCCGGGCGCCTACAGCCGGGCATGCGGCTCGCCCCGGTGCGCGAGCTCGGTGCGGCGCTGCGCGTCAATCCGAACACGATCAGGGCGGTCTACCGGCGATTAGCCGACAACGGCTACGTCACGTCGCGCCACGGTGCGGGTACGGTCGTCGCCGATCGAACGGTCCACCGTCGCCGTCCGGATGCGCTCAGCTCCATCGTCTCCGAGCTGCTGCGCCGCGCCGCGCAGGCCGGCTTCACGCCCGACGAAGTCGCGGCGGCCGCCTATGCCGCCGCGAGCGAGCGCAAGCGCCCGGGTCGAGAGGTCCGCGTCCTCTTCGCCGAGTGCACGACCGCGGATGCGGGCTATGACGCCGAGCGCCTGAACGAGGAGTTCGCCGGGCTCATCGAAGCCGAGGGAACGCTCCTCGACGAAATCCCGGATCGGCTCGACCGCTTCCACTACGACCTCGTCGCCACGACGACATTCCACGCTGACGAGGCCCAGGTGCTCACCAGCGGCCGCATGCCGGTGGTGGCCATGCTCGTCGGACCCGGGTACGTGGAGCTGGTGCACGAGATCTCGGCGCTGCCCGCCGGCTCGCAGATCGGCGTGATCTGCGCCACGGATCGCGGCACGGACAACATCGCCGAGACGCTTGCCATCGCGGGCACGAAGGGCGTCGAGATCGTGTCCGCGACGATCGACGACCAGGAGCGGCTCACGCTGATCGATCGGACGGCCGACGTGATCCTCATGTCCCGCGAGGCGATGGCGCAGAAGCTCGACCAGAAGCTCCATCGACCCGAGCGAATCCGCCAGTGGTCGTACGACTTCGACCCTGCGGGCCTCGAGATCCTTCGCCGGGCGATCGAGCACGTCGTCGCCGCGAAGCCGAAGAGCGCCGAACCCGTCGCGGTCTGACATCCTTCGCCGGTGCGACAGATCCCCCTGGCGCGCGCGGCACGCCACAGACACGGGCTCGAGCCCATCGTGGGGCGCGAGGGCACGCTCGATGCCGCCGACGCAGCGGCTGCCCGCGGGATTGCCGCCCGGGTCACGGCGGCGCGCGAGGCGGCCGGCGAACCCGCAGTCTCCGCCGGTGAGGTTGCCGCTCTCGCCGCGCTGGACGCCGTCCTCCATCGACTGATCGAGATCGAGCGCGACGCAGGCCGCGTGGACCTCTCCGCGACGGTGGCGACGGTCGGCTCGGCGCTCGGGGAGCCGGCGATCGCCGAGGTCGGCGACGCGTGGCGCGGTCAGTTCCGCGACGGCGAGGTGGCGAGTGGTGGGCGCGCGCGAGTCCGACGCCTCGCCGGCCCGGACCTGCTCGCCGAAGTGCTCGTTCTGAATGCGCTGAACGAGGACCCAGCCGCATCGGACGTGCGCGAGCTCGTGGACGACCGACCGCTCCGAGACGACACGCCCTACGAGGCAGTCGTGAAGGCAGCCGAGCAGGCCCTCGGAGGCACGGGCGATCCAGGCGCGCGGCGCGGGCGGCGAACCTCGGCCGCTGCTGCTCCCCGAGCTGGAGCACGCGTCGCAGCCGAGATGCCGTTGCCGGCACGGCTTCGCGAGCCGATGCGGAACGCGCCGGGCTCGCTCGCGGCGCAACTTCGATGGGTCCGCGAGCACTGGCCGGAGGTCCTCGCGGGCCTGCCGGACCTGGCGCGCCGCCTCGACCTGGCGCTCGATGTCCTCGCGGAGGAGGCGCGCGCCCTGGAGCTGCGAGGGGCAGGCCAGCAGTTCGGTGGCCCGACCGTCGTCGAAGCGCCGGATTACCGAAACCTCGACCCGGAGCACGTCGCGTTCTCCGCCGACACCGAGTGGATGCCGAGCGTCGTGCTGATGGCGAAGTCGACCTACGTCTGGCTGGAGCAGCTCGCGCGCACGTACGCGCGACCCATCTCGAATCTCGCCGACGTGCCGGACGGGGAGCTCGACCGCCTCGCCTCACTGGGCGTCACGGGCCTGTGGCTGATCGGCCTGTGGCAGCGTTCGAACGCGTCCGCTGACATCAAGCGCCGCCGCGGCGACGCCGATGCCGTCGCGTCGGCGTACGCGATCGATGACTACCGGATTGCCGACGATCTCGGCGGCGAGGGCGCCTTCAACGCGCTCAAGGATCGCGCCTGGCAGCGCGGCATCCGGATGGCCGCCGACATGGTGCCGAACCACATGGGCATCGACTCGGGCTGGGTCGTCGAGCACCCGGACCGGTTCATCTCGGTGCCGCACTCGCCGTTCCCCGCGTACAGCTTCACCGGCCCGGACCTGTCACCGGATCCGCGCGTGGAGATCACACTCGAGGACCACTACTGGGATTCGACGGACGCGGCCGTCGTCTTCCGCCGCCGGGACCGCCAATCCGGCGAGGAGCACTTCATCTACCACGGCAACGACGGCACCTCGTTCCCGTGGAACGACACGGCGCAGCTCGACTACCTCCAGGCCGATGTTCGCGAGGCCGTGATCCAGACGATCCTGGCCGTCGCCCGTCGCGCACCGATCCTCCGGTTCGATGCCGCCATGGTCCTGGCGCGCCGCCACATCCGGCGGCTCTGGTATCCCGAACCGGGCCAGGGCGGCGCGATCCCCTCCCGCGCCGAGCACGCGATGTCGAACGCGGCGTTCAACAAGCGCATGCCGAAGGAGTTCTGGCGCGAGGTCGTCGATCGGGTTGCGCAGGACGCGCCCGGCACGCTCCTGCTCGCGGAGGCGTTCTGGCTCCTCGAGGGCTACTTCGTCCGCACGCTCGGCATGCACCGCGTCTACAACTCCGCGTTCATGCACATGCTCCGGGACGAGGACAACGCGGGCTACCGGCGCGTGATGCGCGACACGCTCGAGTTCGACCCCGCGATCCTCTCGCGCTTCGTGAACTTCCTCACGAACCCGGACGAGCGCCCAGCCGCCGAGCAGTTCGGGACCGGTGAGAAGGCGTTCTCGGCTGCGACGCTGCTCGCAACGCTGCCGGGCCTGCCGATGCTGGGCCACGGCCAGGTCGAGGGGCTCCGAGAGCGCTACGGCATGGAGTTCCGCAAGGCGCGCTGGGACGAGCCCATCGATGAAGGCCACGCCGGCCACTTCGCGTGGGCGATCGTCCCGCTCCTGCGGCGCCGTGCCCAGTTCTCCGGCACGCACCGGTTCCACCTGTACGACGCCCGAAGCGACGACGGCTCGATCGACGAGAACGTCTACGCCTACACGAACGGCTCCGGGCCGGACCGCAGCCTCGTGCTCGTCAACCATCGGTACGGCGACACCAACGTTCGAATCGAACGTTCGGTCGCGGCGGCGCCGTTCGGCGGCGGGGACGCGCGGACGAGCGTGCACCTGTCCGATGCGCTCGAGCTGCACGGCGACGGCGCGCCCGCGGACGACCAGCTGCTCCGCCTCTTCGACCCGCGCTCCGGTTGGGAGCTGCTGCGAACCGCAGGCGAGCTCCGCCGCGAAGGACTCAGGGTCAGCCTCGGCGCCTACGAGGCGCGCGTGCTGTCGATCGACATCGTTCGCGACGCGACGCCCGAGCCAGCGCCCACCAGGGAGCCCGCTCCAAAACCCCGGACCGCAACCTTGAAGCCGGTTCCCGTGAAGCGCCCGCTCCGAGTGCGGAAGTCACCGCCCATCCCCGCACCGAAGCGCACGCGCCTCACGCGCCGACCCCGCTAGCCCATAGCATCGCGCCGATGGATCCCCGGCTCGATCCTGCGCCGAAAGGCTGGGTGCAGCCCGTGACCCTCCAGGGGCGGGTCGTCCGCCTCGAGCCGCTGACGCTCGACCACCTCGACGACCTCGCCGAGGTCGCCTTCGAGGGCAACCTCTGGCGCTGGACGGCCGTGCAGCCCGCGAACAGGGACGAGCTTCGTACCTGGATCGAGGCGGCCGTCGCGACCCGGGAGGCGGGCACGGAGATGGCGTTCGCCACGGTCGATCAGTCGACCGGCAAGGCGATCGGCAGCTCGCGCTTCATGTCGATCGTGCCCGAGCATCGCCGGCTCGAGATCGGCTGGACGTGGGTCGCGCTCGCGTCGCAGCGCCGCGGCGCCAACCGCGAGGCGAAGTACGTGCAGCTTCGCCACGCGTTCGAGGACCTCGGCGCGAACCGCGTCGAGTTCAAGACGGACTCGCTCAACGAGAAGGCCAACCCGGCGCTGCTCGGCATCGGCGCCACGTTCGAGGGCACGTTCCGGAACCACATGATCATGCCCGGCAACCGCCTGCGGCACTCGAACTACTACTCGGTGACCGTGGAGGAGTGGCCGCGGGTCAAAGAGCTTCTCGAAGAAGGCCTCCGGCAGCTCGGCTGACAGCGGCCCGGCCGGCCACGCCATCTGCCATCATCGACCGGCCGGGCGCGAGGCCGGACCTGCCGAGGGGGTGCAACGTGGGCAATCTGATCGTCAAGGTGATCATCAACGCGATCGCGGTCGTGGTCGCCGTGCTCGTCGCGAAGCAATGGATCTCGTTTCCCGCTGCCGACGACCTGATGAAGCTCCAGGGTGACTGGTGGCAGGTCATCGTCGTCGCGCTCATCCTGGCGCTGATCAACAGCTACCTGAAGCCGATCCTCAAGATGCTGTCCTTCCCGATCACGCTCCTGACGATGGGGCTGTTCGCGTTCATCCTCAACGCGGCGCTCCTCCTGCTCGTCGCGTTCATCGCCGACGTCGTCAAGATCGACTTCACGATCGGTGGGTTCCCGCCGGACTTCACCCTCAACACGGTCATCGGCGCCATCGTCGGCTCGATCGTGATCAGCATCGTGTCCATCCTGCTCGGGATGCTCAACACGGGCCGACGCATCATCACGTAGCGGCCTCGATGTGACGGAGCGAGATCCGCTTCCGCGCATCCACGAAGCGCTGCGTCGGGCCGCATCGAGGTTCGGCACGCCCGTCCAGGTGACGGATCAGGCGACGCTCGAGGCGAGCGCCGCCAGGATCCAATCGGCATTCCCGGATCCGTGGCTGCGTGCGTTCTCGATCAAGGCGAACGACGTCGCGCCGATCGTGGCGCGGCTGGGCGCTCTCGGGTTCGACGCGAACGTCGTCTCTCGCGGCGAGTGGGCGGTCGCGCACCGTGCCGGAATCCCGAACGCGCGCATCACGCTCGAGGGCGTCGGCAAGACCGACGGGGACCTTCGCGCCGCCGTTCGATCCGCGGTCGATGGCGACCCGATCCGCTGGGTCGCCATCGAGTCGCTCGACGAAGCGGAAGTGCTCGTGCGGATCGCGGGCGCACCCCGCTCGCAGGCTCGGCGCGGGGGCGATGGTCGAATGCCGCTGGGCGTCCTGTTCCGCCTGAACCCCGAGGTCGCCCCGGAGACGCACGCCGGGCTCGCGGTCGGCAGCGGCCCGTCCAAGTTCGGCATGACCGCGGACGAGCTGTCTGCCGCGGTCGCGGTGATCGAGGCAGCGCCGCGGCTGCGCGCGCGGGGCATCCAGTTGCACGTCGGGTCGCAGCTGGGCGCGGTCGATGCGTGGCGCGATGCGGTTCGCCGCGGGTTGGCGCTCCTCGCGCTGCTCGGTGGAACTCGCCCGGACTTCGACACGCTCGACGTGGGCGGCGGCTTTCCCGTTGCGCCACTCGGCGAGCCGGCGCCCGACGCGGCCCGGTTCGCGCGGGAGGTCCCTGCGCTCCTCGACGCGATCCCGGCGGACCGCCGGCCGCGGCGTTTCGCCATCGAGCCCGGGCGGGCCCCCGTGGCGCGCTCCGGCTTCCTCGTCGCGCGGGTGCTCCATGTTCGCGAGCGAGGCGGCCGCCTGATCGTAATAGACGCCGGCATGACCGAGCTCATCCGGCCCGCGCTCTACGACGCGTGGCACGAGATCGTCGCGCTGACGTCGCTCGGCCGCCCGTTCGACCCTGTCGATCCGGGCGGCGCGGGCGCCGGCTCCGATGGCGCGGCGTCGATGGAGCCGGCCCGCGTGGAAGGCCCGATCTGCGAATCGACCGACCACCTCGGCGAGCACCGGCTGCCGCCGCTGCGGCGCGGGGATCTGGTGGCCATCCGCGACACCGGCGCGTATTCCGCGTCGATGGCCACGACGTACAACGGCCGCCCGAGGCCAGCACAGGTGATCGTCGAGCTCGATGGCTCGCTCGCGCTCGCCCGTCGACGCGGCTCGCTCACCGCGCTCGGCTAGGTTCGCCGCGCTCGGCCAGCTTCGCCCGTACACTTCCGCGCGATGGGTGCCGTCGACACGATGGAAACGTTCTTCGAGAAGCTCAACGAGGGCGATCGCCCGGGCGCGGTCGCGCTCATGGACGACAAGGTCGAGATGCGGATCCATGTCGGCGACAACGCCCGCACGCTGCGCGGCGTCGAGCAGGTCGGCGGCTGGTTCCTTCGCGCCGAGCCGGGCCTGCGCATGATCCCGGGCGAGGTTCGCGACCTCGGCATCACCTACCAGGCCGATGTCCTGACCGTGCGACCCGGGGCCCCGAGCCAGCATCTCGACGCCTCGTTCCGCGTCGAAGCCGGAAAGATCACCTCGATCAACCTCGCGCCTCGATAGCGCGCGCCGTCAGGTGGCGGCCGGAATCTCCGAGGCGGCGGGCAGCTCCGTCGGCACGGGCACCGGGATGATGAGGACGTCGCCAATCGCAAGCTGATCCGGGTTCGGATGGCTTTCCTTGTTCGCGTCGATGAGCTCCTGGAGGGTGATCCCGAACCGACCAGCGATGCGTGACAGCGTGTCGCCCTGCTTGACCGTGTAGAGCACGGGCGTCGGCTGCGGCTCGGCCGTTGGGTTGACGCTCGGGACCGCCGTGATCGCGGGGATCGAGGGCGTCGCCGAGGCGGCCGACTGCGGATTGCCGAATCCCAGCAGCCCCGGCAGCGCGAACAGCACCGCGGCCGCGAGCGCGAGGGCCACGACCGCCACGATGATCGGCGGGATCGACAGGCCGCTCAGGCTGCGCGACCGGAGGGTCGGGTAGGCCTCGAGGGGCTTGGCACGCTCCCACTCGGGCGCGGCCTCGTTCCTTCGCGGCCGGCCATCGCCAGCGCCGCCACCGCTGCCGGCGCGTCCGGCCGTGGCGGGATCGCGGTCGTCCCGCCCGCCCCGTCCCCCGCTGCCCGTTCGCTGGTCGCTGCCCATCGCGAAGCGATCCGACTCGCGCTCGCGACGACGCCGGATCGCGGGCTCGGGCGGGCCGTCGGGAAGGTCGTCGTCCCAGCCGTCGGGGTGCCCGTACTGCGGCTCGCGCTGCGGCAGGCTCCGCGCGGGTGCGAAATCGTCGTGGGCCCGGCTCCCGGCGTCGTAGGCGGGCGCAACGGAATCAGGCTCGACGTCGTCGCTCGGCTCGTCGTCATCCAGGTCGGCGGTGGAATCGGCCGCGACGCGATCCGCGTAGCTGCCCGAAAGACCGCGGCCGCGCCGGGGAATGTCGGCGCCGGCAGCACCGAGCGCCGCAGCGCCCAGCGCCGCAGCGCCGCCCGCGCCCGAATCCGCGTCGTCGGCTCCCTGGGCGCCATCCTCATCCGCGTCGTCGTCCCAGAGCGTGCCCTCGCCGTCCGGACGGCCACCGCCTCGCGAGACCCAAGGCGGCGGTGCCTGCCAGCTCCGCGGGGGGTTTCGCTGCGAGCCACCGGCCGCGACCGAGTCCATCGATGTCGAGGACTTCGGCGCCTCAGGTCGGGAGCGGGCCGCCTCGCGACGCGCCCAGTCCTGGAACGTCGGGCAGACGGGGAACGCCGAGGAGAGGCAGTACGCCTCCTGGTGCGCCAGCGCGCGCGGGGCCGGCTTGGCCTCCGCGTAGCAGCGATGGCGATGGTCGGGGCTCGTCGCCCGCTCGTCGCGATCGTCCTCGAACGCCACGAAGGGGCAGGCGGGGGCGCCGTCGGCGATGGGGAGCCCTCGCTCGGTCATCGCCGGGGATGATAACCGCGCCCTCCCAGCCACCGCCCGACGGCGGCGAGATCCTCGACGAACGCCGCGTACGCCGCTTCGCGTCCCGGCCCGGCTCGCAGGATCGATGACGGGTGCACGGTCGCCACGACGAGCGGCGCCACGTCGATCTCGAGAGGCGTGCCGCGCTCCTTCATGACTGCGACGTGCCGACCCGTGACGCCTTCCGCTGCCGTGGCGCCGAGCAGCACGAGCGCCTCCGGCTTGACGAGTGCCAGCTCCGTCTCGACCCACGGCAGGCACGCCCCGACCTCGACCTTGTTCGGCTCCTCGTGGAGGCGCCGCTTCGATCCGGGCACCGGCCGCCACTTGAAGTGCTTGACGACGTTCGTGACGAACGCGGTCTCGCGATCGATGCCGGCGTCGTCGAGGGCGCGGTCGAGCATCGCACCCGCAGGCCCGACGAACGGCGAGCCCGCCCGATCCTCCTTGTCGCCGGGCTGCTCGCCGACGAGCATCAGCCTTGCCGGCACCGGGC
The DNA here is from genome assembly GCA_035248345.1 of Candidatus Limnocylindrales bacterium. GTDB lineage: Bacteria > Chloroflexota > Limnocylindria > Limnocylindrales > CSP1-4 > UBA5189. The sequence continues at coordinate 13,883 of DATFHO010000070.1, read as the reverse complement.
CGAGCCCGAACACGGTCTGCGTGGCGTGCTCCCAGAGCGGGCAGGCGCGACAGCCGGCCGCGGCCGCACGGATCGCCGCGAACCCGGCATCGCCACTCGCGTCACCCGCCTCGACGGCCGCGAGCGCCACCGCGGGGCGTTGCTCGGGCGGTGCGCTGGCGAGCTGCATGGCGATCGGCGCTGCCTCGGGTCCCCGGCGTCGCCGCTATGCGCTCGGCAGTCGCCGGATCGGCCGGGTGACCTCTCCGCGAACCGCAGCCGGCGGCGGGCCACCGGCAAACGCTGCCGCGCCCTGTGCCGGAGCGCCCTGCGCCGTTGCGCCTTGCGCGGTCGCGGCCGCGCGAGCTGCGCCTTGCGCCGTCGCCGTCGCCGTCGCCGAAGTGCTCGCTGCGCGAGCAGGGGCAGGCACGGGCGCGCGCGAACGGACGCGAGCTGCGACGCTTGCCTCGTACGCGCGTGCCGCTTCGGGCAGTGCGCGGCGCACCCAGTCGTCGACCCGCCAGCAGAGGATCGGCGCGATCGCGGCGAGATACACGTACGAGCCGAAGTAGCCGGCGAACTGCGCGATCAGGAACACGAGCGTGCCCACGAGGATGACACCGTCCATCGTCCGGATCCTCGCACTGCCATAGATGGCGACGAGGCCGGCGACGAAGTAGCGGATCGTCTCGAGTGCGCGCGCAACGGCATCCGGCGCGAACGAATCGAGGATTGCGCCGAGGCTCCAGTAGGCGGACCGCAGGTGCGTCTCCTGGGCCAGCTGCAGGCTCTTGAAGTACGAGCCGATGCCCCACGGCCAGATCACGGGCGCCCATGCGACGACGGACGCCGCGAGGAAGGCGCCCAGCGTGGGGATCCCGGCGAACGCAACGAGCGGCGGCAGCCACGCGATCGCGTACGGCTTGAACGCCACCGCAACAGCGAGCAGCGCGGCGCCGAGCTTCGGACGACGCGCCGCCAGGACGAGCGCAGCCAGGATCAGGAGGCCGGCGCTCGTGTCATTGGAACCGTCGACCGACGCGAGCACCAGCGGCGGCGCGAGCGCGAAGATCGCGAGGCCGACCGGTCGGCCGTTCGCTGCGCGTATTGCGAGCATGATCGTGATCCCGATCGAGATCATGAGCTCGAGGACCGTCGGGTCGAACGCGAACGGGGCGTACCAGAGCAGGTCGACGGGGCCGTACGGGAACGGCGCGCCGATCGGGCGTGAGACGCCGTAGCCGAAGCCATACGGGTTGTCGCCGCCGAAGGCGTACTGGATCGCCTGCCGCGTGACGTCGCTGACGTCGGACGCGTGCGTGCCGAACATGGCCAGCCGCAGCGCGATCGCGCAGCCGACCAGGACGATGACCGGCAGCCAGCGCAGCTTCCAGCGAGTTGCGGCGAGCAGGGTGAGCCCGATGGCGCCGGCGACGCCAATTGCGGTCCGGTCCGGCCAGATGGGTTGGATCGCGAGGACGAGAGCGACCGACAGCGCTACCAGCCAGTCTCCGCTTCTGCCCTGCGGGGGGATGCGCAGGAGCCGCGTCATATGGCTGAAACGCTGCGTTTGACAGTGAGAACCAGCGCTTCGACACTCGGTACGGACAATCTGAGGTCGCGCCGCCTACCGAGTGGCAGGGTCCATCGCGAAGGAGATTTCATGTTCAAGTCTCGTGTTCTCCGATTCCTGGCGCCGCGCACGACCGTCCGCGCGCACTGTGATCTACCTTGCGGTGTCTACGATCCAGAGCAGGCCCGAATCGAGGCCGAGTCCTGCTACAGAATCATCGAGAAGTACGGCGCCAACGAGGACGTCGCGTACCGCACGCGCGCGATCGCGATCAAGGAAGAGCGCGCCGAGCTCGTCAAGCATCACCTCGACGTCCTCTGGCACGACTACTTCAAGCCAGAGCATCTCGCAACCGTGCCAAACCTGCACGATCTGTTCTGGCAGGCCAGCAAGCAGGTCTCGAAGGTCAAGGCCTCGACCGACCTCGCGGACGCCAAGAAGCTCCTCGAGCTCATCGACGAGGTCGATGCGGCCTGGAAGGCGACCGGGGGCGACTCCAAGACCCGGGTGAACGGCCGTCCGAGCTGATACCGCGCCAGAGCTGATTCCGCGCCCGCGCTGAGATCGCGCCACCGTGGCCTCCGGCCCCTGGCGCGTCGCGGTCACCGAAGGGTCGATGCTCCCGGCAATCGAACCGGGAGACTGGCTCGTCGTGAACCCTCGGGTTCGCGCGTGGCCGCGCGTGGGCTCGGTCGTCGTGTTTCGCGAGCCGATGACCGGCGCGCTTGCCCTCAAGCGCGTCGCGGCGGGCCCCGGCGACAAGGTCCGTTTCGCCGAGGGCTACCTTACCCTCGCGGACGATGAGGCGTGGCTCATCGCCGATGCCTCCGAAGCGCTGACGGTCGCAGCCGGCTTCGGCCCGCCGATCGACTCGCGCCGGTTCGGGCCGGTGTCCCTCGATCACCTCGTGGGGCACGTGCTGTTCCGGTACGCGCCGCTCAAGCGGTTCGGACGGATCGCGACCGCGCCGCGGGCAGCGACGTGACGCGTCGCGGGGTCGCGTGAGCGGCGACAATGGGCGCATGGACGACCGCCGCCTCGACGCGAACGCGCCCCTCCCACTCCCGCCCGACCCATGGGCCGAGACCGACATGCCCTCCCATCGCGACGGGCCCCCGTGGCACATGACCGAGATGATCGAGGCGGAGCCGGCGCTCGCTGCCCGCATCCTCGACCGGCTCGCCGCCGATGGTTCGGCCCGCCAGCTCGCCCAGGTTGCGCGCCAGCATGCGGATGAGCACCGGCCGATCCTCTTCGTCGGATGCGGGACCAGCGAGCACGGCGCCATGGGCGCGGCTGCGGTGATCGGCGAGGCACTGAATCCGGACGCGGCGCCGGCGGTGAGCGTCCAGGCGTTCGAGGCCAGCCTCATGCCGCTGCCCCACGGCGGCGGGCTGGTCGTCGGGGTCAGCCACGAGGGCGGGACGTGGGCCACGATCCGCGCGCTCGAGCACGCCCGGGCCGCGGGCATGACGACGGCGCTGATCACCGCCAGCCGGCGGACCGAGGCCGCACGCAGCGCGGACGTGGTGCTCGAGACGCTCGAGATCGATCAGAGCTGGTGCCACACGGTCGGCTATCTCTCCCCGATCGTGGCCGCGATCGCGGTCGCGACCGTGTTCGACACGCGTTCGGAGGTGACGCCTGACGTTCGATCGGTCCCCGCGGCTGGGCTGGCGGACGGCGCCATCGCAGCGACCGAGGCCGTTGCCGGCGAGCTCGCCGGGCTCGATCGCATCATCGTCGTTGCGAGCGGTGCGGATCGCATCGCGGCTCGCGAGCTCGTCCTGAAGATCGAGGAGGGCACGCACCTGCCCGCCGCGTTCCGCGAGGTCGAGACGCTGCTGCACGGCCACCTTGCCGGCATGGACGGCCGAACCGGGGTGGTGGCGATCGGCGCCGACCCGCGCGAGGTTGCCGCTCGGGCGGGCCGCCTCGGCGATGGGTTGCGCGCGGCGCGGGAGCTCGGCATCCGTTCGACCGCGATCCTGACGGCCGACTACGCCGCGGCCATCCCGGACGACCTCACGCCCGGCGGGCGCATCGTGATCAACACCGAGCCGCACCACGTGGGGCCGTCGGCGCGCGCGCTGCTCTCGACCGCGGTCCCGCTCCAGCTCCTGACGGAGCGCATGGCCCGCGTCCGGAGCGTGAACCCGGATCCCATCCGCCGGGACAACACGCGGTACCTGACTGCCGCGCAGGCGGGCAGCCCCGAGCATTAGGCCTTCGCGACGAGCTCCTCGGCGAGCAGGTCGATGTGCTCGAGGTCGCGCGGGATGAAGTCCTGCAGCATGATCCGCTCGATTCCGGCTTCGGCGAACCTCGCGAGCATCGCGCGCGCCTCGTCGGGTTTGCCGAGCAGCCAGCGGTTTCGGCGCTCGTTCAGCCACGCGCGGCCGCTCGAGGCCTGGTGACCGAAGCCGGCCAGGAGCGCGTCGGCTCGTCGGTCGATCTCGGCATCATTCCGGCCGAGAAGCGCGCCCACCATTGCCGATCGGACGAGGGTCTTCGGGTCGCGCCCGATGGCACGGCATGCGGCGTCGAGCTCGGCCTGTTTGGGGCCGGCATCCTCGGGTGATGCCGACGAGAGGTTGAACTCGTCGCTGTACTTCGCGGCGATCCGGTAGCCCCGCGCGGACCCGCCGGAGCCCGTCAGGATCCAGGGCCGGCGTCGACCGTTCTTGCCGATCGGCCGGCCTTCGGCCTGCACCGGCCCGGGCACGAGCTTGCCGCCGCGCACGTGCACCTGGTTGCCATCGAAATCCCAGCCCTGCGGTTCCTCCCAAAGTCCGTGGAGCAGCTCCAGCTGATCCTCGAGCAGGTCGGCGCGATCGGCCATCTCCGGGAACGCGAGGCCCAGCGGGCCGTGGTCGTCGTCATTCCAGCCGGCCCCGACGCCGACCTCGATGCGCCCGCCGCTCATCTCGTCGACCGTCGTGACGAGCTTCACGAAGTTGCCCGGGTGGCGGAACGTGACCGGGGACACCAGGGTGCCGAGATGGATCCGCGACGTCTCGCGCGCAAGGCCAGCGATGATCGCCCAGGCATCGGTCGTGGGCTGGTTGGAGTCGCCCGGGAAGCTTGCGTAGTGATCGGAGCGGAACCACGCCTCGAAGCCGCCGGCCTCGGCGCGGCGGACGATCGCCAGCTGGTCCTCGTAGGAGAGCCCCTGCTGGGCCTCGATCATCAGCGCGAACCGCATGAACTACGCTCCGTTAACACTATTGGGGTTGACGGAATCATTCACGTCCGTAGAATGCTTCACGTAATGCGAAGTATCTCCACTCGCGACAGTTCCGCGACTCCCGCCACGCCCGCCTCGGCCTCGGGGCCGTCCGCGGACGTCGATGCCATCGTGACAGAAGTCGCCGCATGGGTCGGCGAGCTGCGCTGCGCGTCGATGGGCCGCCTCGTCCAGGGCCACGTGAGCATGAGCCACATGCATGTGCTCTGGCTCCTCCAGCACCACGGCGAGATGCCGATGAGCAAGCTTGCCGTCCTCCTCGACGTCTCCCTCTCCAATGCGACCGGGATCATCGATCGCATGGCGGAGAAAGGCCTCGTCGAGCGCGTTCGTGTTCCCGACGACCGTCGGGTCGTCCTCGTCCGGCCGGCCGACGCCGGGCGCGAGGCCGTCTCGATGACCGAATCGAGCAAGCGCGATCGCATGCGGGCCGTCATCCGACGCCTGCCGGCGACCGAGCGACCGATCGTGCTCGAAGCCCTCCGAAGCCTCAGGCGGGCGCTGTCCGCCGAGGTCGAGACGAGCCCCGAGACGGTCCACCACCACCACTTCGCCGATCGGGCGACCTGACCCACCTCTCAACACCGCTCTCCGGCCAGCGTCCACAGGCCCGGACCCCAGTCCCCCCGGTAACACAGAGGAAGTGCAATCCATGGAATCGTTTGACGCACATACGCCAACAGCCGCGGAGGATCCGGCGCTCGGACTGAGCATCCGCGCCAAGATGGAAATCCTCGGCGCGGTGTTGCTGGGCATGTTCCTGTCAGCCCTGGACCAGACGATCGTGGGTCCGGTGCTCCCGAAGATCGTCTCGGACCTCCACGGCTCCGACGTCTACACGTGGGCGGTCACGATCTACCTCCTCACGTCGACCGTCACGGTGCCGATCTACGGCAAGCTCTCCGACCTGTACGGCCGCAAGCCGATCCTCATGATCGGCATCGGGTTGTTCCTCGCCGGGTCCGCCCTCTCGGGGCTGAGCCAGGAGATGTGGCAGCTCGTGTTGTTCCGCGGCGTCCAGGGCCTCGGTGCCGGCGCGCTGTTCCCGATCGCGCTCGCGATCATCGGTGACCTCTTCACCCCGGCCGAGCGAGGCAAGTACCAGGGCCTCTTCGGCCTCGTGTTCGGCGTGGCCTTTCTTGCCGGCCCCGCGATCGGCGGCACGCTGACGGACAACTTCAGCTGGCACGCGATCTTCTACGTGAACCTGCCGATCGGCGCGATCGCGCTCTTCGTGATCTGGCGGCTCCTGCCGAACATCAAGCATGTCGAGCGCGTCGGCAAGATCGACTATGCGGGCGTCATCACCCTGACCCTCGGCCTCGTGCCCCTGCTGATCGGGTTCACGGTCGCGGAGACCGCGGGCTTCGCCGATCCGTACTTCTGGGGCTGGATCGCGGCGTCCGTGATCTTCCTCGCGATCTTCGTCTGGGTCGAGCGACGCAGCCCGGAGCCGGTCATCCCGCTCCGCTTGTTCAAGAACCGAACGTTCTCGTCCTCGATGCTGGCGATCTTCTTCGCGACCTTCGGCTTCGGCGCGGTGATCATCTTCCTGCCCCTCTACTTCCTGATCGTCCAGGGCGTGACGTACACGCAGTCGGGCTATCAGCTCCTGCCGTTCATGTTCGGCCTGATCGTGGCGTCGATCACGTCCGGCCAGCTCGTCGCCCGCACCGGACGCTACAAGCCAATCATCCTCGTGGGGCTCGTCCTGCTGATCATCGGCATGGGCCTCATGACGCAGCTTCGCGCGGACACGAACCCGCTGATGCTGTCGGTCTGGATGTTCATCGCCGGCCTCGGCGTCGGCCCGACCTTCGCGGTTTTCACGATCATCGTGCAGAACGCGGTCGACTTCAAAGACCTGGGCGCTGCGACCAGCGACCTGACGCTGTTCCGGCAGATCGGGACGACGGTCGGCATCGCCGCCGCGTTCAGCCTCTTCCGCCTCAACTTCACGTGGGATCTGCTGCGCCAGCAGCTCATCGCCGCAGGCGCACCGGATGCGTTTGTCCCGGCCGCGCCGCCTCCGGGCGTCGACCTCGGCGCGGTGACGAACGTGAGCTCGGGCGGTGGCGCGGCGGACTTCCTTGCGAACATCCCCGCGCAGTTCCAGCCGATCTTCCTGGACGGCTTCCACCGCGCGTTCACGATTGCCATCGGCAATTCGATCTGGCTCGGCGTCGCCGCGTCGGTCGTCGCGCTTGGGACGGCCTTCTTCCTCAGGGAGATCCCGCTCCGCCGCACGAACGCACCGGGCCCGCAGGGCAAGCCCGCTCGCGCGGGCGCGCCGCAAGCTGCGGTTGGCATCGACTGAGCCAGCATCGGTGGTCGTCGACCGCCGCCTTCACCACGCGAACGTCACGACCCCATCGGTTCCGCCGGTGGGGTCGTCGGCTGTTCGGGGCTAGGATCGCCGCGATGGACACCGCGCCGATCGCCCCGATCCCTGTCCGGCTGACCGCAGTCGGCGCGTCCGGCGCGCCGTTCGTTCGCACGTTTCCGGCGCGCGACCTGCCTGCCGGCGCGATGCGGCGCGTCTCCTTCGGTGACCTCGACATCGTCGTGGTGCACTCGTCGGTCGGCCTCGTGGCGATCGATGATCGATGCCCGCACATGGCCGCGCCGCTGTCAATCGGCGAGCTCGACGGCTGCCTGCTCGCGTGTCCGCTGCACTCGGGGCAGTTCGATCTGTCGACCGGCCTGCCGACCCGCATGCCGACCACCGGCGGGCTCGACGCGGATGGCGAGTATCACCCGACCTGGTCGCCGCCCGGCAAGGACCCGAAGCCCGATCCGCCCGGGATCAAGGCGGAGGCGCGCCGACTGACGCGCGTGCGGCGGATCCGCTACTACCCCGTGCGCGTGGTGGACGGGATGATCGAGGTCGCGGTCCCGCTCGAATAGGGCGTCCGCCAAGGCTGGCCGCCGCCTTGCGGCCTAGGCGCTCGGCATCGTGCGCGATCCGCGCATCTCCAGCGACGCATCGGTGCTCGCCTCGGCCGCGTCGCGGTTCCGCGCTGCCTCTCGGACGATCTCGATGACCCGCTTCGGGTCGTCGGTGACCTGGATCAGGTCGAGGTCCTCAGGGGCAATCATCCCGGCACCCACGAGCGTCGTCTTGATCCAGGTGAGGAACGGGCCGAAGAACTCCGAGCCGACGAGGATCACCGGGAAGTGCTCGATCTTGCCGGTCTGGATCAGCGTCAGCGCCTCCATCAGTTCATCGAGCGTGCCGTAGCCGCCGGGCATGATCACGAAGCCGTCGGCGTACTTCACGAACATCGTCTTGCGGGCGAAGAAGTAGCGGAACTCGACCCCGAGGTCGACGTAGGGGTTGATGTCCTGCTCGTGTGGGAGCTCGATGTTGCACCCGACCGAGAGGCCGCCGCCCTCCTGGCACCCGCGATTCGCCGCCTCCATCACGCCCGGCCCGCCGCCGGTGATGACGGCGTAGCCCTCTTCCGCGAGCAGCTTGCCGATCTCGCGAGCCAGGTCGTAGGCCGGATCGCCGGGCTTCACCCGCGCTGAGCCGAACACCGTGATCGCCGGCCCGATCCGCGCCAGCGCATCGAAGCCTTCGACGAACTCCGCGAGGATCCGCAGCGAGCGCCACGTGTCGGTGTCGAGGAACGCCGCGCGCTCCTTGCGCTCGAGGAGCTTCTTGTCCTCGGTCATCGTGGGCTGGCCGGGCATCTTGCGATCGATGTCGCGGCTCATCACGAGACGTCCGGAGCGACGGTGCTCGCCGATCGGCTCGCCGCTCCGATCCGCGTCGCCGGCGGTCCCCGGCTCACCGTCCCACCGCTGCATCTGGCTGCCTCCTGCTCGGCCGCTTGCCGGCCCCGTCGAACGCGTTCGAACGCCCGTCGGCGCATCCTACGCCGGTGGAACCCTCCGCTACGCCCGCCTCGAACCGCACGCGCGTTGTGATCGCATTGCTCATTGCCGCGGTCGGCGCGGTGTGGGCGCTCCAGGGCCTCGGCGTCCCGATCGGTGGCGGCTTCATGGTCGGCAACCCGACGTGGATCTGGATCGGGGCGGCGATGATCGTCGTCGCAGTCCTTTACGCGGCGTGGCCGAGGTTGCGGGGCCGGTCGGGCTAGGCCTCCATCCGGAGCTCTTCGAGGTCGAGGTCGCGCTCGATCAGGCGCAGGGTCCGGTCGTTGATCGCGCGGCGGTCGCGAAGGTCGATGACGGCAGCGCGCTGTGCCTCGATGACGCCGTGCTGGATCTCCTCGTGCTCGATGCGCTCCTGGCGCCGGTCGGCGGTCTCGTCGGGGTCCTCGGTCGCGAGGTGCTGCGTGCGATCGCGTAGGGATGACTCCAGGCGATCGAACAGCTCGCCGTGGCTGCCCCATGCGGCACGTGCGCGGGCGATCTCCGCGAGACCCGCCTCGTAGGCAGCGGCGCGGGCGACGTTGAGCTCGTCGCCATCGAGCTCCACGCCGTTCCAGCCCGCCCATCGAACGATGGCGGGCAGCGTGAGACCCTGGCCGACGAGCGTCGCGATGATCACGGCGAAGGTCACCAGCAGGACGAGGTTCCGTTCGGGGAAGTCTTCGGGAAGCGCCAGCGCAGCGGCGAGCGACACCGCGCCGCGAAGCCCGGACCAGCCGACGACGAAGCTGAGCCGCCACGCGAGCCGAGGCGCCACCCTTCCGATCTGGCCTCGGACGGACCCCGCGGGGATGCTCACCAGCCCGACGTAGAACATGCGCGTCGCGATCACCGTGACGACGATCACGCCGACGATGCCCGCGAGCTGGAGCGCGGACCTGCCCGCAAGGCCGGCGAGGATGTCCGGCAGCTGCAGCCCGATCAGCACGAATGCGAACCCGTTCAGGACGAACCCGACCATCTTCCAGGTCGCGAGCCAGAGCACCCGGCTGTTCGGGCTCAGGATCGTCCCGATCCGGCTGCCGACGATGAGCCCCGCCGTGACCGCGGCGAGAACGCCCGAGACGCCGAGCACGTCCGCCGGGAGGTAGGCGACGAACGGTACGACCAGGCCGAGCAGCACCTCGACCGGTGGATCGTCCGTCTTGCGCAGGATCAGGATGGCGCCGATGCCCACCGCCGCCCCGATGGCGATTCCGCCAGCCACCGCCGCAACGAAGCCGACGAACGCGTTGAGCGCCACGAACGTGCCGCCGACCGCGGCAAGGAGCGCGGTCCGGTACGCGACGAGCGCGGTCGCGTCGTTGAAGAGCGACTCACCCTCGACCAGACCCGCGACGCGTCGTGGGACCGGGATGCGGCGGAACACGCTCGTGGCGGCGATTGCGTCCGTCGGCCCGAGGATCGCGCCGAGCGTGAACGCGGCGGCCCAATCGAGCCCGATCACCTCGTGCGCCGCGATGGCGACCGCACCGATCGTCAGCGCAACCAGGAGGATCGAGAGGCGGGCGATCGGCCACACGTCGGTCCTGAGATCGCGGATCGGCGTCTCCAGCGCCGCCTCGAACAGCAGCGGCGGCAGGAACAGCAGCAGGACGAGCTCCGGCTCGAGGGTGATCTTCGGCAGCCCCGGCAGGAACCCAAGGGCGAGCCCGCCGATGACGAAGACGGTCGGATACGGCACGCGGATGCGCCGTGCCAGCTCGAACAGCAGCGCGATGGCGACGATGATCGCGAGGACCGCAGCGAGGGTCTCCATTCAGCGCGCGGTCATGAACGACTTCCAGGCAGCCTCGTCGCGGCCCGCGGCGAACTGGTTGTCGACGCGGACGAGCGGCAGCTTGAGGAGCTGCTGGTTTGCGAGCAGTCGATTCGCGAGATCCTCGTCCGTCATCGAGAGGTAGCCGAGGCCCGCGTCCTTCCACGCCTTCGATTCGGTGTCGGCGACGGCGCGCGCACCGAGGCGTTCGATGAAGCGGCGGAGCTCGCCTGGCGCCATCGGCTTCCGCCGGATGTCGATCACGTGGGGCTCGATGCGGCGCTCCTTGAAGAAGCGCAGTGCGGCACGAGTGGCCTGGTTGTCGGGTGTGCCGAAGACCTGCACAACGGGCCCCGCCGGCTTCAGCAGCGGGCTCATGCCGGCTCCAGCCGGAAGATCGGGATGTGGTGTCGGGCGCTTCGCCGGTAGAGGCGGTATCCCGGGTAGACCGCGGCAGCTCGTTCGAACACGGCCTCGTAGTCGTCGCCTTCGAGCTCCCGTGCGCGCGCCGGAGCAGCTCGGCGGCCCACCTGGATCGACGCCGCCGGCGCGGCCTGGAGGTTGTAGGCCCAGTCCGGCACGCGGCCGGAGCCGCCACGGGACCCGATGACGACCCAGCCGCGCCCGTCGTCGAATGCGAACAGCGCAACGGTCCGTGGCGCGCCACTCCGCCGGCCGGTTGTGGTCAGGAGGATGTTGTCCACGCCGAGGACGCGGCCGGTGATGCCGCGGCCGCCGGTGCGCCGATACAGGAGCGGGTGGAGGGCGCGGTCGAGCCGGGTCGTGGAGAACCAGCCGATCAGGCGGTAGGCGGTGTCCGGGAGGGCCATCGGGCGGAAGGTTACCGGCGTGGGATCGCTACCATCGAGGGATCAGGAGGTGACGCGATTGGACGTGTGGTTCACGGTCCAGCTCGAGGACAAGCCCGGCTCGCTTGCGCGCGTCGCCAATGCGCTCGGTGAGGCAGGGGTCAACATCACGGGCATCGTCGGCGTGGCCGAGGACACCGAGGGCGCGTTGATGCTCACGACATCGAACCCGGACAAGACGCGCGACGCGTTCGCCAGGCTCGGTCTCGCGTACGAGGAGCACGGCGGTGGCGGGCCGATGGAGGACATGACGATCGCGGGGATGCGCGGCCGCTAGCCGCCAGCGAATCCGCCCGGTCAGCACCATGCGCATCGCCACCTGGAACGTCAACTCCCTGCCCGCTCGACTCGAGAAGGTCGAGTGGTGGCTCGATCGGGCCGCGCCGGACGTCCTGCTCATGCAGGAGACCAAGCTCGCTGATCAGGATGCGCCCTTCATGCCGTTCCAGATGGCCGGCTACCAGCTCGCCCATCACGGCGAGGGTCGCTGGAACGGCGTCGCGGTCGCCGTGCGCGACGGGATCGCCATCGATGACCCGATCTCGAACTTCGGCGACGGGCCGGTTCGCAACTCCGGGGCCGGCGCAAAGGTGTCGCTCGAGGAAGAGGACTTCAACCCGCTCGACGAAGCGCGGATGCTGGCGGTCCGCGTGACGGCCCCCGGGTCCGAGCCGATCCGCGTCGTCAGCCTCTACGCCCCGAACGGCCGCGTTGTCGACTCGGCGTTCTACGAGGGCAAGCTGCGCTGGTTCGCGCGGGCACGCCGCTGGCTCGACACCGCGATGGACCCCGAGGAGCCGCTCGTGATCGGCGGCGACCTGAACGTCGCCCCGGCGGACATCGATGTCTGGGACGCCCGGGCGGTCCACGGCGGTACCCACGTGTCCGGGAAGGAGCGCGAGGCGTTCCGTGCGCTGCTCGACTGGGGCACCCACGACGCGTTCAGAGAGCGCCATCCCGACCTCCAGGGCCGGTTCACCTGGTGGGATTACCGCGCCGGCAACTTCCACAAGAACTTCGGGATGCGCATCGACCACCTGCTGCCCACGTCGTCGGTCGCGGAGCGCGTCGTTGCGATCGAGATCGACCGCGAGGCACGCAAGGGCAAGCCGATCCCGTCGGACCACGCGCCGCTCGTGCTCGACATCGACGAGCCGGGCAAGCCGTTCGATCCCGGCTGGGAGGATGCGGAAGCGCGAATCGTCGCTCGCGGTGGCCTCCGCCCGAGGTAGCCGGAGGACGGATCCGGCCCGAGATCCGATCGCCGGATCGAGGCGTATCGTCTGCGAGTGGCCCCACCGCGGGCCGCGAGCAGGAGGTTCCCCCCAGATGTTCGAACGCACCATTCGCCGGGTCGCTCTGCTCGGTGCGAGCGCGGCCCTCTTCGCCGCCTGCGCCGGTGGTGGCAGCCCGACCACGGCGCCCGTCCCGACCGCGGGGCCAACGACCGCTCCCGTCGCGACGACCGCGCCGGCCTCGCAGGCCGCCGCCGGGATCACGCTCGCGGTTGCGAAGGACGCCACCCTGGGCTCGTACGTGACCGGCGCGAACGGCATGTCCCTGTACATCTTCACCAAGGACACAGGGACCACGAGCGCGTGCTCCGGCCAATGCGCTGCGAACTGGCCGGCGCTCACGGTGAGCATGCTCGACGACGTCACTGCGGGCGCCGGCGTCACCGGCGCGCTTGGCACGATCACCGGCGCCGATGGCAAGCTCCAGGTGACCCTCGCCGGGCACCCGCTGTACTACTTCAAGGGCGATTCGGCCGCGGGCGACATCAACGGCCAGGGCCTCAACGACGTCTGGTACCTCGCGGGTCCGGATGGCAGCCTGGTCGGCGAGTCCGACGCGATGGCAACGCCGGGCGCGTCCAAGGGCTGCAGCGGCCCGACCTGCTACTGAGCCGAGGCTGATGCTCACCGGCGACGAGGCCGCGCTCGACGACGACCGTCTCGTCGCGCGCATCGCCGCCGGGAGCGAACCCGCATTCGTGACCGCCTACGACCGCCACGCAACCTATCTCTTCGGGGCGATCTCGCGCTTCATGGGGGATCGCGAGATCGCTTCCGAGGTCGTCCAGGACGCCTTCATGACGCTCTGGCGGCGCGCTGATTCCTTCGACGCGCGTGCCGGCTCGCTGCTCACGTGGCTGCTGGCCGTCGCGCGCCATCGGGCGATCGACCGGATGCGCGCGGAGGGCCGTCGCCCGATGCGTGAAGCTGCCTCGATCGAGGTCCTCACCGGTGAAACCTCCGGAGCCGCCGGCTCGGTCGGTCCCAGTGGCCGGCCGGCGGCTTCATCCGCGCCCCGGCCCGACCTGCCGCCGGAGCTCGTTGCCGGCGCAGCGAGCGATCCCGGCACGATCGCGGGCCGGCGCTGGACCCAGTCCGTCGTTCGAACGTCGATCGCAGCGCTGCCCGAGCACGAGCGCCAGGTGATCGTGATGGGTTACGCGATGGATCTCTCCCAATCCCAGATCGCCGAGCGCCTCGAATGGCCGATCGGCACGGTCAAATCCCGAACCCGCCGCGCGCTTGCGCAGCTGCGTTCGCA
>DATFHO010000069.1:0-51519 GCA_035248345.1 Candidatus Limnocylindrales bacterium | reverse complement strand
GTCGTCGCCTGCGTCGGGTTCATCCCGCCAGGCAGCTTCGGGCCGCCGGCAACAGCTGTTCCAACGGTGCTGCCCAGCGCCGTGCCAACCAGCCCGGCGACAGGCGCTCCGAGCGTTGCTCCGACTGTCATCGCGACCGCGGCCCCCACGCTGTCACCAGGTGCCAGCCCGAGCTCCACCCCGAAGCCGACGAAGACGCCAAAGCCGAGCCCGACCCCGACGCCGCTCCCTCCGCCGCCCACGATCCCGCCGACACCCACACCGGCGCCGACGGCGGACGTGTTCGCGCCGACCGTGTCCGCGCCATCCATCACGTCGCCGGGGCCGTACATCAACGGCAGCTACTACATCAACGCAGACTTCCACTGCGCGCAGCCGACGGCGACGATCCGCGTCACCGCGAGCGATCCGAGCGGCCTCAATTTCGTGCGCCTGTACTACAAGCCGCAGGGCTTGAGCACGACGTACGTCACGATGTCGTTCGTGAGCGGCAACACGTATCAGGCCACGCTCGCGCCGAACAGCTCGTGGCTCGACGGCGAGATCGGGCTGTGGGGGCTCGCGCAGGACACGCACGGGAATACGTCCGGGTTCGTCCCGTTCGGAAATCCCAACAGCAACACGGACGTCAGCCTGTACTGGTCGTCGGTCTGCCTGACGTAGGCGGAGGATCAGGGGGAATGGTCGGGGCGGCGGGATTTGAACCCACGACCACCAGTCCCCCAGCCTCCCAAGGTGCGTCCACTGGGGTACGCTGGCGTTCGGTTTGTTCGGTTATCGGCGTTCTATTTAGCATCGAGCGTTCGCCGGTTTTCGCCTCGCATGACACCCGCGTTGACACCCGCTTGGGAGCGTAGATGGACATACAAGGCGCGGCCGCGGCTGCGGGCGTAATCGCAGCGTTCGTCGTGGGCATCGCCGCGGTCATCGTCGCCAACCGGGCAAACGACATCGCCGAGAAGGCGGTGGAAGTCGCCGCTAGTGCTCGGGATTTGTCGGAGCAGGCGATCCAGCAATCAAAACGCGATGCCATCCTTGGTTCGGTACCGCACCTAGTCGGGCACCAGCCAAGTTTCGGTGCCGCCGGCAAGGCCCGACTCCCGATCACGAACGGCGGACAGGTTGTCGCCTACGGCGTCCTCGGCTCGATCGCGTTCGCGCCCGATCGCAAGCTCGAAGCTGCCGATGAGAGCACGCGGAAATGGAGCGGCCGCCAGCCGGCGCTCGCTCCGGGCGAGCAGCGCAACCTCACGATCATGTTCGACCCGCCAGCTGGTGGGTGGCACCACGTTCGCCTCGAGTACGTCAGCCCCCTCGGTGCACGTGTAACGCACGACTACATAGGCCCGGGGCGAGGCGCGGAACGTGATCGGCGGTTCCGGCTGCACTTAGTGACAATCGATCCGAGAGATGGCACGGAGCCCGTTCGTTTCCCAATCGAGCTTGGGCCTTTCGACGACGAGCCCGACGTGGCGCCGCTGTACGTCGGCGTCGCGCAGTAGGCTGAGCACGTGGCGTGGCTGCTCGCGGCGCTCCTCGCGGTCGTAACCGGAGTCGCCACCTGGCTGCTCGCGTTTGGAGATCCTGACCGCATCGGTGTCGCTGGCACCTTGCTCGGCGGCGTGGTTGGCCTCGTGGCTGGCCTCATGCTTGATCGCGAGCGGCGAAGGCACGACGACTCCCACCGGTTCGAAGCGGATCGGCGGCTCGCGTACGTCAAGTTGCTCGCGCTCGCGGACGCATCGGAGGCGCAGAGCCGTGGGCGCCGGCTCGATCGCGAGGTGCGCGCTGAAATCGCGAAGCGGCGGCCCGACATGGATCTAAACGAGGTCGCTCCGATTCGCGAAGCGCCCAAGAATCGCGAGATCGACGCGTTGGCCGACGAGATTGAGCTACTCGCCCCGTTCGGCGTCTACGCGAGCGCGCAGCTGCTCGGGATCGCATTGGACGGCCTCGCGTACGAGGCGGACCGCGATCGCGAGCCTTGGGACGATGCCGCGAAGCGGCTACGTGACAGCCGGCGCCAGTTTCTCAAAGCCGCGAAACGCGACCTTGCGACGCCGACGGGCGTCATGACACCTTGGCAGGAGCGGCGGTATCGAGTCCGGAAGTTCGTCGGGCGGGTCCTTCCCAAGCGGAAACCGCGAGAGATGCCTAGTTGATCGTGCCGCCGGGCACGCGTGACTGCTCGGCCTGAACGGCCTCCCATGCCGCCGTCGATCGGTCGATCGCCTCACCTACCTCGTCCAGCAGGTCGTCGAGCGCCTCGTTGGATCCGATCAGCTTCCACCCGGTGGTCCTGAGGACATCGATGTCCGGGCTCGCAGACTCCGATCCGGATACGAGCGCGACTGCGAGATCGTGCGAGCTACCGGGCGCCCGGAGAGCCGTGAGGTATCGGACGATCACGTCGAGTTTCGAAGTCTCGTGCGGGGCGCCGCCGGCCGCATCCGCCAGAGTGGCCTCCAGGCTGTGCTCCATGGCGAGTAGGGACCGCGCCATTGCGACCGCGTTGAGGATGTCGTCCGGCAGTGGCATCAGCGCCCAGCGTAGCGCCCGATGACGCGGCCGAGCTCATCCCGGGTGAGCCGGCGCCCGAGGTTCGCCGAGGCCCAGCCCTCGGCCCCGTCGACGTGCGCGAGCCTGAGGCGAGCGCGGATTTCATCGAGTGGACTGCCATCGGGCGCCGGAACGCCACGCAGCCGGTCGTTGAGCGCATCAAGCGCCGCCGTAGGTGTCTCGCCGGTACCGGTCACGGTCTGAGGCGTGTGCCCGTGTCCTGGATGGGGTCCTCGAGCTGTGACGGACCAGGCGCCGCGGTAGCCGTCCTCGCGTAGCGCGCCGGGGTCAAAGGACGGCTCGCCCGCTGTCCATCGAGCGGGCAGCGCTTCGTGCACCGCGTCCCATGCAATCTCGATCGGGGTCACTTCGGAGGCGGTAGGCCGAGATCCCCTCGGAGCAGATTGGAAGCTGCCGCCGATGCAGCGACCTGCTTGTCAAAGTCCTTGACGTAGCTGTTAAGAACCGACCACGAGGTTGCCTTGCTCATCTGGATTTCCGTGACCTGCGTCGCAGCGTCAGACTTGAGCTTTGCCTTGACATCGGCTTCGTATTCCTCGGTCCAAGCGATGGCCCGGATGCATTGGTCAAGGGTTCCCGTGGCGTCCGCGAGATCGGAAAACGCGGCCTTCGCGGCCTTCAGCTTCGTCGTTGACTTGAAAAGCGTCTCGTTCGCAACCTTCACGACGGCGTTGTACGGAGCCAGGCAGGCGAGGTATGCCCGTCCGAGTTCCTCCTGGGTGAGCGGCAGCGTCGTTGGAGACGGTGCGGGCGTCGGCGGACCGGGAGTGACGGCCGCCGTGGGCGCGGGCGTAGCAACCGGGTTCGACGGACCGCTCGGGCCGGTGCCTGAGCATGCCGCAAATAGGACAGCAATCAGGAGCGGCGCCACGCTTCGCACGCCCGCATCGTAACGGCCGGCGATTCCGCTGGGGAGTCGCGTCGATAATCGGCCCGTGGCGATCGATATCCGGCCCGTCCATGCGCGGCTCGAGCGGGCGCGGAAGCACGCCGCCGAGGTCGACGCGATTCTCGAGGCGTACGTCTCGGGACCGCCGTACCGGATCGTGACGCGCGAGGGCTCGCGCGACGACACGATCGTCGAGCGGGCGATCCTCGTCGAGCGCCCGCCGATCAAGGCGGCAATGGCGGTGAGCGACGCGATCCACCAGGCCCGGGCGTCGCTCGACAACCTAGTGAACGCGCTGCGGGTCGGCGGGCCGGCGCCAGGAATCACGTTCCCGATCCGGGCCGACAAGACCGAGTGGTGGAAGCTCGCGAAGGACGCGCTCGAGGGCGTGCCGGAGCCGATCGTCCGCACGATCGCCGCGATGCAACCGTTCTCGAGCGACGCATTCCGGTGGGCCGGCGATGAGCTCGTCGCCCTCCATGACCTGGCGCGCTTCGACCGGCATCGGGTGCCCCCGCTGCACGCTGCGGTCGTCCAGCCGGGGCCGGTGTTCACCGATGGCGGCGATGCCGTCGTCGAGTTTCGGATGCACGACGGGCCGGACGGGCAATGGGCCGAGACCGAGTACGTCGTCGGCCGGGCGCACTCGGTGCGATTCGAGGTGGAGGTCCGCTTCGGTGCCGACGCCGGCGCGGCATCGGCTGGGCTCGACGTCGTGGACTGGACGCGGCGCCTCGTCGACGTCGCGTATCACGTGGCGCGTCTCGTTCTGCAGACTCCCGCCGCCTAGCAGAGCGGGCGCAGCAGCTGCTGGGAGGCTCGGCACCCTGCGCTGCTGCACCTCTACCTCAGAACGCCGCCCCCGCCGCCCCGATGTCGTCGCCCCAGATCTCGAGCGTGTTCAGCGTGAGGCCACTCGAGGCCTGCTGGCGAGCCTTCACGGCGAACTCCTGCGCATCGACGTATCCGCCGTTGACCGCGTAATCGGCGCCAGCGGGGTTGTTCCAGCCCAGGCCGTTCCACGTGACCGCGAGCGGTTGCCACGCCGACCCGTCCCAATACTGGAAGCCGTCGAAGTCGTTGGCGGTCGATCCGTACACGTGGAGCCGGGTGACCCGATACGTCTGCGCGAGGGTGCACTTGAGGTAGTCGGTGTACGCGGTGACGCCGCCGCCGCACGTCGTCTGCGTGCCGGTGTTCCCATCGTTCGCATTCGTGACGCCCTGCCAGAACAGCGCCGGGTCGCCCGTGTGGCGTGCTGCGTCGCGGGAGCAGACGCCACCGTTGCTCTGCAACAGGAGGTCACGAGGGCGCGAGCCCTTGAACGATCCGCCGATCTGTCCCAGCAGCATCTTCTTCGATTGGCTCACGGGATACCTCCGGTTGGTTTCAGTGCGGGGACCGACGATGGTCAGGCTGCGTGGTAGCTCGCGGTGATGCGTGCGCCGGTTGGCGGCGCGCCGAGGATGGTGAACGTGCCGGCCGCAGGGCCCGTCGGATCCACCGGGACCACAAACCCCGCGACCTCGACCTGCAGCGAGTGCGGCACGTACGGGAAGGCCGTCGTGAAAACCGTGGTGGCGCCATCGCCGGTGCCGGCGACCTCATTCCGAACCGGCTGGTTGCGCGTCGGCGATCCGCCGCCGGTCGCATCGAATGGCGGGCAGTTGCACGGGCCGCCGATGCCCGCCGCGCCAGGCGGTCCCGAGACCACCGGCACGCCGTCTAGCGGATCGAGGATGACGCCGTTCTCGTCCATCACCTCGAGGCGCCACGTCACGCTCTGAACGCACGACGGGAAGGCACCAATGCAGTTGACCGCCTGCCCGCCGTACAGCGTGATTGTGGAGAGCGGGTCGGGCACGCCGACTGGCGTGGTCCAGTCCGACGCCCTGTAGCCGGTCCAACTACCCGCAAAGTCCAACGTGCCCATTCCGGCGTCGGACTTGAAGAACTCGGCCCCGGGTGCAGACCCGGACTCATGCCCGGAGCCGTCCCTATTGATCGAAGCGTAGAACCCTACTCGCAGGTCCGGCGTGACCCCGATCAAGTTGCCATTGAGCACTTCGATCGCGGTGACGACGGTCCGATACCACCAGCCCCACGTTCGCGGGATCCAGCAGTCGCCGTACAGCGGACCCGAGGTGCCGTCGACGGTGTGGTCGGTGATGCCCCGGAGGTTGCAGACGGCGACGGATGGCATTACGTGCCCGCCGCCTGAGTAGCCACCGCGACTTGGACCCGGGTGATCCGGGCCGGCGCTCGGTGGGCGGCTAGGGTTGCTCCGTGCTGTACGCCCGCCACTCGTCCAGCCCGACGACTCGCCGCGATGCAACGATCTTCCGCGGCGCGCGGGCGCGGCCGCCCGCAGCCCGTCGAGCACGCTCGGACGCGAGTTCGACGAGGATCGTGCGAACGGTCCGGCCGATATCCGCGTCGGAGCTCGTCGACCGGGCGGCGCGCTCGATCAATGTCAATGCCGCGCCGTCCGGGTCCGAAATGGAGTCCTGGAGGGTTTCGGAGATCGTCATGCACCGATGAAACGCCACCCCGGCGACCGGTGTCCACAGTCATCTCAGTCGGGATTCCACCAAAACGCCGGATCCCGACCTTCATTCCGTCCTCACTCATCTGCCGCAACCTCAGCCTCGGCTTCCAGAGACCGATCGCCACCCGATCGTGCCGCCGGCGGCGTCCTCGAGCTCGCGCAAAAATCCCGGTTCCGGTCGGCCGCTCGGTGAGCTCGGGCGGCCGAGGCCGCTCAGGACACCGGCACGTCGTGAAACGACCTTGATTGCCGCCTGGTGCTCGGCGAGCCATCGAGCCCACGCACCGATCATTGCGGCGAAGTCACCCGAACTCACGGCGATTCGAAACGCAGCACGGTTTCGGCTCTCGATGTCGTGAAAGTCCGGCGCTACGAGCGTCCGGTAATCCGTGGCGAGAGTGTCGATCTCCGCCACGAGCGCTTCGCTCGGCGCGGGCACCGTCTTGCCGGCTTCCGCCGCGGCGGCCTTGCGCGGCAGATACGTCTGCACGAGCGCGTACGCGATCTCGCTCGGCGTGACGGCGCTGAACACGTCCGGATGCCGGTCGCGCAGCAGCGCCGCCCGCTCCATCGTTTCGTCTGGAACCCATGTCAACGCCGCGAGCCTCAGGCCCTCCTGATCGGTCAGGCGGCGCTGCTGCGAAGCTCGGACGAGCCGGTTGATTTCGTCGGGATCGCCCGGGCGGACCGCCATCTGCGCGCGCTCGGCTTCGCGCCGGATACCTGGTGTGGTCATTCGTTCTCCTTCGCGCTGAGGGCGGCGCGGCGGCCGTCCAAGTAGAACGCGACCTGCATCCGCGTCGCGTCGTCGAGCCGTTGGTGCCAGAAGGTCGGGTCGATGTCTCGCAGCTTCGCGAGCCGCTCCATCTCGGGGTCCTCCGTGTCTACGAGTGGGACGTCGTGACGCGGCGCCTGCGATTGGCTCGCGTAGTGCTTGTCGATCGCATCGACCAGCGAGTCGGCGGACCCGCGTCTGTCGGCCGCGCCGGCGATGCGCTGCTCGAGTTCGCGGACGCGTGCTCGGCTCCGTTCGAGCTCCTCGTGTGGATCCAACCTATTCCTCCAGGAACTGCGAGGCGAGCCAATCGGCGCGCCCCATGTCGAACTTGGCCTCAGCCTCGAGCGCTCGGTGGGCCGCTTCCACGGCGTCCAGGGACGCCGGTGGATTGCGTCCGTACTCGCCGCGCCCGAGCAGCAAGCGCGTGTCGGGCGGCGGCGGCGGGTGCCGCAACCACTCGGGGACACCGGGCTCGAACTGCCAAAACGCGTCGTGGATGTCAGATCGACGGCCCAACCGCTCCCAGCGCTCAATGATCTGCGGTCGCAGCGCGTGGAACGCCTGCAGCGTCATCGGCTCCGGCGAGTCAAGGTCGAACCGGTCCGCTTTTGCCCGCCGACGTCTGACGCGATACCCCATGCCCTCAGGCCCTCCACCGGCTCGGCGGGCGCGGGTCCTCAAGGTCGAGTCCGAGCTCGCGGAGCAGCCGCGCTGCAAGGGTCGCGGCGTCGCGGGCCACGGCCGCCATCGGATTGACTCGCGGGCCGTACCGTCCCTGCACGCTGAGCCCATCCCGGGCGATCGCTTCGCGTGCTTCCTCTGCCCGGTCCAGTGCCTCACAGGCAAGCCGGAGCACAGCGACATGGTGGTCCTCCAGGACGTAGTCGCGGAGCAGCTTCCGCCAGAGCGCTTTTGACGAGGCTGAGAGGTAGCGCGGCGGTCGGGGCTGCGAAACGGCCTCGGAAATGGCCGGAATGCGGTCCATTTCCATCATTTCGAGGCCTCTTGACAGGCCTGAGAAGGTGGTTGCGAGGCCCACCGCACCGCTCGAACCGGCTCCAAGCCGAGATCGCGGCAAAGGCTTGGCGCCGATTTGGTGCCCGAAACCGACGGGCACCACCTTGCCGGAAGAACGGGTGGGGAGGCTGACGGTCGAACGCGCGGCCGTGTGGGCACGCCGGGGTGTGTGCCGCATCGTGTCGTGGCCATCATCTCGACTCGGCCCCCACACGCGCGGGGATATACGCGGTGCGGCCACCCGTGCGCCACGGCACCGCATCTCGCAAGGGTCGGTCGCTCCAGGTGGGCTCTGTTCTACCGGTCAGCGTGTCCGCTTGATGCGGTTCCGTAGGTACGAACGGTTCATGTCCGGCCAAGCTCTGGCCGCTTGAACGTCCTTGGTTGGCCGGTTGAACGTCGTTTGTTGGCCGGTTGAACGCGTCTGTTCTAGCGGTCACCGCGTCCGCTTGGTCGCTCACCTCATCCGTGACGAGTGGCAGGCTGGCGATCGCACGGCGGACCAGCACCGTCACATCGGTTTGTCGACCACGATGGATGTCGCCTCTTCGCTCGCGGCGGATCAGGCCGTCGCGCTCGAGGTCTTGGAGCACGCGGCGGACGGTCCGCACGCTGAGCTCCGTCTGGCCCGCCAAGCGGCGCTGGCCCACGAACGTCGACCAACCGGCGCGGCTGGCCATGTCCGCAAGCACATACATCACGAGCTTTCGATTAGCGGATCCGAGCCGGTGACCCCGGACCGCGTCCAAAGCGTCGTTGCTCACGACACGGTCGCCGGCGCGGGATCGGGCGTGCCGTCGTTGAGCGGCCACAGGACGCCGGCGGCAGCCGATCGGGCGCGGCAGGCAAGGCGGTCGTCGCAGCGGAGCACGTTGTCGAAGGGCCGGCCGCCGCGGGCCTCCGCCATCTCGTTCGACCATTCCACGAGCTGCCGATGGACGTCGCGTCCCGACGCGCCGCACAGGACGCATGTCTCGTGCCGCGTCACGGGATGCCGGCGCCCAGATCGCCCGTCGGGACCTGGGCGCCGCCATCACCACGCGTCCGACCGCCTTGACTCGGCGGGACGGTAGGCACCGACGGCCGGTGATCCGCGGTGCCGTATTCCGATTGCGCAGCCTCGATGTATGCCGCGAGCGCGGTCGACGACACGAGCCGTCGGCGGCCCACTTTGAGGCTCCGAAGCCGTCCGGCTTGGATCTCGCCGTAAGCCGCGGTCCGGCCGATCCCGAGCACTGCCGCGGCGTCTTGGATATCGAGCAGCCGGTCCGGCTCCGGTGGCCGAGCAATCGCCGCGAGCTCGTCGCGGACGATGGCCCGGATCGCGTCCTCGAGCGTCATCGCGCCGTGTCCGCGGCTGCTGCCTGGATTGCCGCGAGATACCGCGTCGCGATGCCTCGCGATACCACGTCCGCGGCCTCGATTCGCCCGAGCCACTGGCGAGTGACTCCGAGCCGTCCCGACCGTCGGCGCATGTATCGAGCTACGGCGCCGACGCGGAGCCGCTTGCGCGCCCTCAGCGCGCGAAGATCGCTACCGCTCAGGTCGCCGAGGTTGTCGGTATGGAATGTTTGCACCGGCCCACTTTCGTGGCCGATGCGGGAGCGCGCCTAGGTAGGAAATCGGAAACGCCTAGGACCTGAGGCGAGTCCGAGCGTCCCGTAGCACTTGAGCCCAACCGCCCGATCCCTGAACCTGGCGGATGCGACGCGCGTCCTCGTATAAGAGCGCCGTGGCGACGTCCGTTTGCTTCGGCGCCATGCCCCGGTTAGCCCGGATCATTAACGCGACTTGGTCGACGACCTTTTCCCGGGTTAAACCCTCGCGCAGAGGCGGTCCAGCCTTGCCCCGTTTGCCGCGCAGAGCCGATAGGTCGCCGCCGAGTCGCTCGATCTCTGCGCGTCGGGCCTGGACGTCGCGCTCCTCTTGGATTGCTGCTTGCAAGCGGCTGATCTCCTGACCTTCCTTGTCCCAACCCGCGCGTCGACCGAGCTTGCGCAACTCGGCCTGGACGTCACGGATGCTCGCCTCAATCTCCTCGTCATTCACGACGCACCGCCCGACAGTGCCCGATCGAGCGCATCCGCCGCGTTCCGCTGGAGCTCCGGATGGATGGCGGCGTAGTGCTCCATCGTGACGCTGATCCCGGAGTGGCCAAGCCACGAGGAAATGACTGCGATCGGAACGCCTTCTTTTAGGAGCAACGTGGCTGCCGTGTGGCGCAGCTGGTGCAGCGTTGCCGTCGGGAGGCCGGCTCGCGTGCGCGCCTTGCCGAAGACGTGGGACACGTACTCCGGGAGCAGTCCGCGGCCGGCCGCGTCCGTGAAGATCCGGCCCTCGCGGTCCTGCCATCCCGAACCCATCGCGATCTTCGCCCGCGCTTGACGCTTGCGCTGCCGATCGAGCGCGTGCCGTGCCGTAGCCGGGAGCGGCAGGGTTCGCCGCGAGCGTTCAGTCTTCGTCTGTCCCGCGGACCACCCGCCGTCCGCGTTGCGTGACACCGCGCGGCGGACGCTGAGGTTGCCGTCCTTCACGTCGTCCCACCGAAGCGCCAGCAGCTCGCCGCGGCGGAGCCCGGTGGCCGCGGCGAGCGCCCACAGTGGCCCGAGCTCGTCGTCGGCCGTCACGGACAGGAACCGCGCGAGGTCCTCCGGCTCGAGGTAGGCAACCTCGTGGTGCCGTTCTTTCCGAGGCTTGGAGTCCGATGCGGCATTGCGCCCGACTTTCTCGGCGCGCCGGGCGTCGTTGAGCGCGGTTCGCAGGACCGCCCGGACATGATTCGCCGTCAATGCGGACACGGGACGTGGCGCGCGGCCGTCCTGAGCCGTTCTAGGCCGTCCTGCGGCCATGAATGACGCGAGCGCCCGGTCTACATCGGCCCCGGTCAGCGCGCCGAGCTTGATCCGGCCGAGCGCCGGGATCAGATAGCCCCGGACGTAGCCCTCGTGCGTCCGGAAGGTCGACGGCGCGACGAGCTCACGGCGTCCCTCGATCCACTCGTCGAGGTAGGTTCCGACCGTGCCGGCATCCTTCGCGCCCAGCGTCCCGAGCCGGAGCTTGCGGCGGATCTCGTCGAGCTTCGCCCGAGCCTCGGCCTCGGTCGCGCCCGACACGATGCGGGCGTCGGCCTTGCCGGTCGCATCGGTGAAGGTGATCCGGCCGCGCCACCCTGGACGATCCTTGCGCCGGTAGACCGTGCCCTCGCCGGGCGATCGGCGGCGGGCGGTAGACTTCACCATCGCGGTTGTCCTCCTCAACAGGACTGCCGTTTCGACGCTCCGGCCCTAACCCAGCCGGGGCGTCTTTCTATGTCCGCGAGTGTACGCCATTGACACCCGCATTGACACCCGCAACGGGTAGACTCCGGCCGTTGGCGGTCATTCTGATCGGGAAATATGGTCGGGGCGGCGGGATTTGAACCCACGACCACCAGTCCCCCAGACTGGTGCGCTACCAGGCTGCGCCACGCCCCGACGCGCCGGCAAGTCTACCGTGCCCGACACAATCGGCCGGCGGTGAGCGGCTGGCGGCCCTAAATCTCGTACTGCGCCGGGATCGGCGCGGGCCCCTTCTGCTTCTTCTCGCGCTTCCGCCTCTTCGGCAGCTTCCGGCCGAGTGCGACCTCGAGCGGCGTCGACACGAGCACCCCGGACGACTGATTCACGCCCGCGGCGGCGAGGATCTTCTCGGCGAACAGGGCGCAGTTGTACGCCCGGTACCCGATACCGAAGTAGTTGTACGTGTACTTGCGCTTGTCGATCGCGAACAGCTTCGCCCGCATGTAGGCGTTGAGCGCCTTGCCGCCGTCGATGCCCCACGTCGTCGAGGTCTCGGGGCCGGGCCAGCCGCCGCGCATCTCCATCACGCGGATGTCGATCGCGCCCTTCTTGCTGCCGCTCTGGTCCAGCACGAGATCGACGAAGTAGTACTCGAGCTCGCCGTCGAACGGCACGGCAATGTAAACCGATGCGTGACCACCGAACGAACCGCCTTGCGCGACGCCGGACGCCGACGCCGCGATCGCGGGCTGGTTCGGCTTCATGCCCGATGGCACCTTCAGCACCGTGGGCGCGCCGGCCTTCCCCCTGTCCTTGCCCTTCGGCGACCCCAGCCCGAACGGCAGCGTCTGCACTGTCGCCACGAGGCCAGTGACCGCCTTGTTGCCGGCCGTGTGCTGGAGGCGGAGGAGCTCGGCCTCCGGCCCGCCGGGCGCGTCGTTACGCCGCGCTGAACCAGCGGCTCGCGCCGCGGTCGCCCCGTCGACCGGTAGCTCGTCCTGGTCCGCCCGACGCTGCAACCTGGCGTAGCGGAGCCTCGACACTGCGCTGCAGCGTAGGTAGGTGCCACGCCCGTTCGATGGCCCTTCCGGGCAGATTTTCGGGTGATCGCGCCACGAGCCCGCTGCTATCGTCGAAGGCCCATGGCACCCAGTGCGCGGATGCTCCCCTGTCCGAATTGCGGCTTCCTCAACGAGGCGGACGATTCGTTTTGCGGGAGCTGCCGGCGGCCGCTCAAGCCCGAGGCAACGACCGCACCGGCGACGCCGCCGACCGCGCCAGCGACAGCGCCGACACCGCCGACCCCAACGGCTTCGACCGCCGACGCGGCCGCGCCAGCAACCCCGACGACCGCTGCGAAACCGCCGCTGGATTCCGCGGCCACCAAGGCCGTCGCGCAGGCTGCCGCACCGTCGATGTCGAAGGTCGCGTGCGCGAGCTGCGGGTTCATGAACGACGCGGACGACAGCTTCTGCGGCAACTGTCGCGCACCCGTCGGCACGGCTGCCGTGAGCAACCCGATGCCAGCCGTCGCGCCGGCGGCGGGGCGGTCGACGCCGAAGGCCGCGGCGGCCGCAAGCGTCGCGCCCGTCGCTCCGCCGAAGCCGGGCGAGATCGCTTGCCCGAACTGCGGGACGTCGAATGCGCCGACGCGCCTCTTCTGCGTCAAGTGCGCGACCCAGCTGCGCGCCGAGGCGGTACCCGCGAAGAAATCTGCCTTCCGACCGAACCGCGGGATGATCGTGCCGTTCCTGCTGAGTGCCGTGATCGGGCTCGGTGCTGCCATCGGTGGCGCGAGGATCGGTGCGATCGTGCTCGCTCGGGCGCCGCAGGCAACCGGCGCGGGCGGCTCACCGGCGATCCTGCCCGGCGCCAGCGGCGCTCCCGTCGGGTTCAACCTGACGCCCGCCGACCCAAAGCCCGTCGACACGCTCCCACCCGACAAGACGATCCGGCTCGCGGACTACAAGGTTCCCACCCCGTCCGAGGCCAATGACCCGGATCACCAGGCGCCGTGGTGGAACGACACCGTGCCTCGCATCCCGGCGATCTCGCAGTTCGACGGCGGCCCGCTCCAGGGCGTGAACTGCGTGATGGCGTCGGGCGCCATGCTGGCCCGCCTCGCCTTCGGGATCGTGACGACGGGCTCGCAGCTGCGGGCCCTGCAGACGGACCAGGACGGGGCGTCGAGCTACGGCGACCTCGACGACGCCGTCCAGAAGGGCTGGGGCGTCGGGTTCCTCCGGGGCCTGCTGACCGCCACCCAGCTCCGGGCCCTTTCGTATGCCGGCGCCGGGATCGTCGTCAGCCTCGACTACGGGGCCGTGCCCGAGAACGTGCGTCTCCAGCGGAGCTTCACGGGCAACCACTCCGTGTACATCGACGCGTTCACCGCCAGCGGCCCGGATGGGCGACCCGCCTATTGGGTCATGGATCCGATCGGCCACGCCTGGGCGGGCTACAAGGGCGGCTGGTGGCCGGCCGAGGACATCGAGCGCGCGGGCATGTCGCGGAGCGGCGGCAAGATCTATGCCACGTGGGCGTTCGCGGGCGGCATCGTGCCCGATCGTCATCGGGTTTTGCCGCCCGACGCGTATCCCGGCGGGTCAACCGCCGCTCCGTCCGCCGCACCGACCGAGGCGACCGCGACCGCGGATCCGATGCCGTCGGGCGACGTTGATGTCCCGGTGGACGATCCCGACACCGGGACGCCGCCACCCGAGATCCCGCCCTTCCTCGGGCCGATCAACATCAACACGAACCTGTTCATCATCGAGCCCGAGCCCGACGGGCTTGCCTGCACAGTCCAGCCGATCCCGCAGAGCTGCCCCGGCGGGATCATCGGGGTCCTGGGGCCGGGTGGCGCCAACGACCCGACCGCGCCCCTGGTGAACACGATCGACGTGCTCTACGGAACCGTGATCGCGCCGGGCACGATCCAGATCGTCTTCGAGTCGCCCCCGAACACGACGGGCGGACTGTGGACCTGGTCGGGCTCGGGCCTGCCGGTCCTCCAGTCGATCGCCCAGCCCGCCGTCATCGGGACGACCGACGTGTCGGTGGCGACCATCTCGGTCAGCACGTCGGGGACGCTGTCGTTCTTCACGACCGCGACGAGCTCCACGTACAGCGGCATCAGCACGATGGGCAGCCTGGTGGTGGGCTCATGAGCTTCCTTGCCGCGCTCGCACCGCGACTGGCCTCGCTCGCCGCGCAGCCCGCAGTCCTCGCGGCCGGCGTTGCCACCGGCGTTGCGGTCGGCGCCGTGGGCGTTGGCACGGGTGCCATTCCCGTGACGGATCCCGGGCCGCGGCTTGTCGCCCTCTACGAGTGCCCGGATGCGGGCCGCGTGGTGAAGAGCCTGCAGTCGAGCCAGAGCGTCCTCGTCACGGCACGGACGGCAGATGGCCAGTGGCTCGAGATTTACCTCGGCGAGGCCGGCGCCGAACGCGGCTGGGCGCGCGCGTCGTCACTCCAGCTCAAGGCGGCGCCCGATTCCCTGCCGGTCGACGACTGCACGCCGTCCGCGACTGGGGAGCCCACGTTCGCCTCCACGCTCGGACCCCCGAGCGGCCCGTCGAGCCTCGAACCGAGCGCCAGCGCGCTCCCGGCCAGCATCCCCGCGAGCGTCGCCCCGAGCGCGACGGCCACGTCGGCTCCGAGCGCATCGCTCGCGCCCACGAAGACACCCAAGCCAACGCCAACCCCAGGTCCGACACCGACGCCCTTCTTCGGACCGTTCCTGAGCGACCTCGTGATCAGCGACCCACCGGCCGATGCGGGCACCGGCAGGTACTACATCTGGCCGACGGGTTGCAGCCTCAACTTCCATGTCGGCTTCGAGCTCAACGCGACCGACCCGGACGGGATGGAGACCGTCTACCTGTGGGTCAAGCCCGTCGGCGTGTCGGCCGTGAGCTATTTCGCGCAGTACGAGGGGTCAAGCTCCGACAACAACGGCCAGTACTACGCGGAGTTCCAGTCCGATATCGGCTGGGGGGACGGCATCGTGCAGTACTGGTTCGTGGGTGAGGACAGCCTCGGCAACCAGTCACCGCCGCTGTATGGCGGCTCGGACCAGATCGTCGAGCTCAAGTACTGCGCCGACTGAGGGTCAGCGCTCCAGACGATCGATCCAGGCCTGGAAGTCGGCGAGCTCGTCCTTCGATTCGCGGGCGAGCAGGTCGATGAGGCAGCGCTGCACGCTCTTCCCCTCGAACAACGCGTTGTGGACCTCGCGCGCGATCGGCATCTCGACACCGAGCCGGTCCGCAAGCGCGATCGCGGCATCCACGGTGTAGGCGCCCTCGGCGACGCCGAAGAGCTCCCCTTCGATCGCCGACCATTTCTCGCCCGCGGCGAGGCGCTCGCCGAGCTGGTGGTTGCGCGACAGCTTCGAGCCGCACGTCGCGATGACGTCGCCGATCCCGGCCAGCCCCGCGAAGGTCAGCGGGTTCGCTCCCGCCGCGATCCCGAGTCGGGTCATCTCCGCGACGCCGCGCGTCATCAGCCCGGCCTTGCCGTTGTCGCCGAATCCGAGCCCGTCCGCCGCGCCGGCCGCGATCGCGACGATGTTCTTCAGCGCGCCGCACAGCTCGACGCCGATCAGGTCCGGGTTCGTATAGAGCCGGAACGCGCGCCGGCTGAGGCGCTGCACGATGCGATCCCCGAGCGCCGCGTCGTCCGAGGCGATGACGGCGGAGGCCGGAAGGCCCTTGGCGATCTCGGCGGCCAGGTTCGGCCCCGAGAGGGCCGCGATTCGACGGGGCGCGATCGCGCCGGCATCCGCGATCACCTCGGTCATCCGCAGCAGCGTGCCGTGCTCGAGTCCCTTCACGACAGACAGCACGTCAGCCGAAGCGGCGATGTCGTCCCGCATCCCGTGGACCGTGTCGCGGAGATGCGCCGAGGGCACGGCGAAGACAACGAGATCGGTCGCACCGGCGAGCTCGGCGCCATCCGCCGTCACGTGCACGTTGGAGGGCAACGGGATCCCCGGCAGCCGCCGTGCGTTGACGCGCGCTTCCCGCATTGCCGCCGCCTCGTCTGCAGATCGTGCGATGAGGAGGACGGGTTCCTGCTGGGCGACGAGGAGGGCGAGCGTCGTGCCCCAGGCGCCCGCTCCAACGACGGCGACGCGGGCAGGCCCGGTCGCCGTGCTCATCGTCCCGTTCGCTTCGGGCCTGGCTTTGCCTTGGGGCCCGGCTTCGACTTGCCGCCGTTGCCCGGAGCCTTCGCGCCCGTCCTGGGTGCGGCCGGCGTCGCGCCGGTGGGTCGACGCCGGTCGCGCCCCTTGGCCGGCCGTCGCGGCTCGCGCACCGTCGCCCGCTCCCGGAAGATCAGGCGGATCGGGGTGCCGTGGAACCCGAAGGTCTCGCGGAGCTGGTTCTCGAGGTACCGGCGGTAGCTGAAGTGGACCGCGGCGGCCTCGCGCGCGAAGAACACGAACGTGGGCGGCGCGATGGCGACCTGGGTTGCGTAGAAGATCTTCGGGCGGCGGCCCTTCATCGGCGGCGGCTCCTGGCGCCGGACCGCCTCCCCGACCAGCCGGTTCAGCTCACCTGTCGAGACGCGGCGCCGGCGCTCGGCCCAGATGTCGACCGCCAGCTCCAGGACGCGCGAGATTCGCTGGCCCGTCTTCGCGGAGATCGACACGATCGGTGCGAACTCGAGGAACGGGGCCTCGTGGCGGATCCATTCGACGTACTGGTCGAACGTGTTGCCGGTCTTCTCCTCGACGGCGTCCCACTTGTTGACCGCGACGACCAGTCCCCTGCCCTCGTCGACGACGAACCCCGCGATGTGCGCGTCCTGCGCGGTCAGCCCGTCCACGGCATCGATGAGCAGCACGCCGACATCCGCGCGGCTGATCGCGCGGAACGACCGCAGCGTCGAATAGCGATCCGCGGCGGCGCCGCTCGCGACTCGGCCGCGGCGCCGGATTCCGGCGGTGTCGATCAGGACGAGCTCCGTGCGACCCCACTGGAGCCGCGTGTCAATCGCGTCGCGCGTCGTGCCCGGGATATCCGACACGATCATCCGGTCCTGCCCGGTCAGCGCGTTGAGCAGGCTCGACTTGCCGACGTTCGGCCGCCCGACGAGCGCGATTGCCGGCGGCTCGCTGTCCTCCGATTCGCTCGCGATCAGCGCGTCCCACTTGCGGACCGCCTCGTCCTCGTCGAGCGCCTCGACATCCAGTGCGTCGACCGTGCCGTCCTCGCCGTCCGACTCATCCTCGCCTTCGCCCACGATGAGCGGCTCGAGGTGGCCCGCTTCCATCTCGCGATCGAAGGCCTCTGCCTCCTCCTCGCGCCGCTTCCGGGCGATCTCCGCGTCCGACTCCGGCGGAAGCGCCGCGACGACCTCGTCGAGCAGGTCCGCGACACCGCGGCCGTGGACCGCGGCGATCGGCACGGTGTGCTCCCAGCCGAGGGCGTAGAACTCCGCCGCGTCGAGCTCGCGCTTCTCGTTGTCGCTCTTGTTGACGGCCACGAGCACCGGCGCCTTCGCGCGCCGGAGGAGCGAGGCAGCCTCCTCGTCGGCCGGCGTGAGCCCGGTGATCGCCTCGACCACGAAGACGATCACGTCGGCCTCGGCGATCGCGACGCGCGCCTGGTCCTGGACCCGCGCCTCGATCGGGTCGGCCGGGTCGACCTCGAGCCCGCCGGTGTCGACGATCATGAACCGACGCGCGTTCCATTCCGCCTCGCCGTACAGGCGGTCGCGCGTGGTCCGCGCGCGGTCCTCGACGATCGCGGTCCGCTCGCCGACGACGCGGTTGAACAGCGTCGACTTCCCCACGTTCGGTCGGCCGACGATCGCGACGATCGGCAGCCCTGTCGAGCTCACGGGCAGATCAGCTGGCGGCGGGAAGCTGCGTCGAGGCCGCGGTCGGAAGCGAGGTGGTGCGACCCGCGGGTGTGGCCGCCAGCGCGAACGCCGCGTCGGCGAGTGCCACCGCGTCGCGCGCGGCGGCGGGCGTGCCCGCGATCTCGAGGATCCGCTGGGCGACCGCGTGAAGATCCTCGATCGGCGTCGAGGTTCCGCCGGTGACGCCCACCACCTTCGCGCCCTGGAACGCGGCGGGGTCCGTCAGGTCACGGACGGATTCGATCTGGATCGCGGGCGTGCCGGCGATGCCGCACAGCCGCGTGAGCTCCTTCGTGTTCGCCGAGGATCGACCGCCCACGACGACCATCAGGTCGACCGCCCGCGCGGTCTCCATCGTGTCCTCCTGGCGCCGGATCGTGACGGGGCAGACCGTGTTGACGATCTTCAGCTCGTGGCTTCGCGAGACCATGAAGGCCGCGAGCTTCTCGAACTTCCACGGTGGCTGGGTCGACTGGCTGATCAGCGCCATCTTCTTCCGGCGCGGGATCTGCTCCCAGTCCTCTTCCTCGTCGACGACGATGGCGTTCGGTGCGAAGCCGAGCAGGCCGACGACCTCGGGGTGCTTCGGGGTTCCGAGGAGCACGATCGTGTAACCCTCGTCGACGAGCCGAACGATCTCCTTCTGCTCCTGGATCACCCAGGTGCAGGTCCCGTCGATCACCTCGAGTCCCCGCTCCGCTGCGCGCTCCATCACGTCCGGCCGCACGCCGTGGGCGCGGATGACGACCGCCGCGCCGTGATCCACGTCGTCGAGCGTGTCGACCGTCTCGATCCCGAGCGACTGCAGGTCGCGGATCACGCCTTCGTTGTGCACGACCTGGCCGAGCGTGTGCGTGGCCTTGCCGGCCGCACTCGCCTCCTTGGCCTTGTCGATCGCCTCGCGCACGCCGTAGCAGAACCCGGTTCGCTTCGCGATCCGGATCTCGGCGACGGTGCCCGTACTTGCTCCCATGTCAGAGCAAGTATCCCACGAGGTGGCCTCGTCCCCTATCGCAACGGCCTGCAATCGCGCGCCACGAGAACGCAACGGCACGCTCGCAGGCTCCGCTGACCAGGTCGAGCCATCGACCGAGAGCGATCCGGAGGAACCGAGATGCGCAACGCACTCCTCGCCGGCGGCCTCCTAGCCGTCAGCCTCGCCGCGCCCGTGGGCGCGACGGACCAGGTGCCGTTCAAGGGCACGCTCGCGGGAACGGCGATCGTGACGCCGATCAACCCACCGATCGTGCAGGTCACGATCACCGCGACGGGCAATGCGACCCAGCTCGGGCGATTCACCCTCGTGGCTCCGCACACCGTCAACCAGGCGACGCTGACCGCGGTCGGGAACTACTACCTGACGGCGGCGAACGGCGACACGATCACGGCGACGCTCGAAGGCACCGCACAGATGATCGACCCGCCGAACGTGATCGCCACGTCCGAGACCGGCGTGATCACCGGCGGAACCGGACGGTTCGCGGGTGCCACCGGGACGTTCCACGTCGACCGCATCTTCAACCGCGAGACCGGCGTCACGACGGGTACGTTCGAAGGCTGGATCTCCGTTCCCGGCGCCTGACGCCCGGGCGGGGGCTTGACTCCCGCCCGACCGTCCACCCTACCCTCACGCGGAGGCCCGGCCGAGTCGGCCCGGGCCTCTTGCGGTCGAGGGAGGCCAGGACACGGAACCGATCCAGCCGCTCGAGATCCGCCTCCTCGGGCCTGTCGTGGCCATTCGGAACGGCACGGTCGTCGACATCGGGGGCGCCCGCGCGCAGACCCTGCTCGCGCTGCTCGCGCTCCGCGTCGGCAGCCCCGTCAGCCCTGAATCGATCATCGAGGAGCTCTGGGCCGGCGAGCCGCCGGACGCCGCGCCGGTCACGCTCCGATCCTATGTCTCGCGGTTGCGGGCGGCACTCGGCGATGACGTACCGATCAGCCGCGCGACTGCCGGATACGCACTCGCGGTGCCGCCCGATTGCATCGATGTGGTGCGCTTCGAGCGTGGTGTCCGCGAGGGCGATGCGCTGGCCGAGCGAGGTCGCTACCGACGTGCGGGCGATGCCCTTCGCGCCGCCCTTGGCCTGTGGCACGGCGCGGCGTTCTCGGGGCTCGCGGACGATGGCGCCCTCCGCTCCGAGGCGACGCGCCTCGAGGAGCTCCGCCTCCACGCGATCGAGCTGCGCATCGCAGCGGACCTCGCGTCCGGTCGCGCCCCGGAGCTCGTGGATGAGCTCGAGGGACTGCTCGCGGAGCACCCCTTCCGCGAGCAGCTGTGGCATCACCTCATGCTCGCGCTCTACCGATCCGGTCGACAGGCAGATGCCCTTGCGGCGTACCACCGCGCCCGTGCGGCGCTCGATGAGCAGCTCGGCATCGAGCCCGGCCTGGAGCTCCGCGATCTCGAGGCGGCGATCCTCCGCCAGGATGTCCCGTTTGCGGATGCCCGGCTTGCCACGATGGGCTCGCTGCCCGTTGCGCTGACTCGGTTCGTCGGGCGGCAGCGCGAGCTCGAGGACGTGGAGGCCCTGATCAATCGGGCGCGGCTGGTGACGCTCATCGGCGTTGGCGGCGTCGGAAAGACGCGACTCGCGATCGAAGCCGCCACACGTGCCGTCTACCGCTCCGTTGACCAGGTCGCGCTGGTGGACCTCGCGACCATCTCGGACCCGAGCCTGGTCGTTGATCACGTGGCCGCGGCGGTCGGCGCGAATGACGTGTCCGGGTCGGGCCCGCTCCATGCGATCATCGATGCGATCGGCGATGACAGCGTCCTGCTCGTTCTCGACAACTGCGAGCACGTCCGCGACGCAGCTGCCGCACTCGCCCAGTCGGTGCTCTCGGCCGGACCCGACCTCCGGATCCTCGCGACGAGCCGCGTCGCCCTGGACGTCGCGGGCGAGGCTCCCTACCCGGTCCCACCGCTCGGCCTCGGCGGAGACGGTGATGCAGCGGCCGTGAGCGAGGCGGTCGAGCTCCTCGTCGACCGAGCGACCCTCACCCGTCACGACCTCGTCATCGACGACGCAGCGTACGCAACGGCCGCGCGGATCTGCCGCGACCTCGACGGCCTTCCGCTCGCGATCGAGCTGGCAGCCGCGCGCAGCAAGGCGCTCTCGCTCGATGAGATCGCCGAACGCATCCGCGACAGGTTCCAGTTCCTGGTGTCGTGGCGCCGCCTCACCTCCGCGCGGCATCGAACGCTGCGCGAGACGATGGACTGGAGCTACGAGCTGCTCGAGCCGGACGAACAGCAGCTGCTCGCACGGATGTCCGTGTTCCCGGGCGGGGCGAGCCTCGCATCCGTGGCGGAGGTCTGCCTGAACGCCGACGCTGGCGAGGCGGAGCGGCTGGTCGAGCGCCTGGTCGACGCATCGCTCGTCGTTCCAATGGCCGGCAGCGGTGAGACGCGCTACCGGCTGCTCGAGACGGTCCGGCAATACGCGGCGGAGCAGCTGCCCGCGGAAGACCGTGACGCGCTCGAGCGGAGCCACGCCGAACGCGTGCACACCATTGCCGCGTTGACGGGGCTGTCACTCGAGCGATCCGGCACCGGCGCGGCCAACCTGACCCGATCCTTCGCGCTCGCCCGCACGGAGCTCCCATCGATCCGCGCCGCGCTCGCGTGGGCGACCGGGGCCGATCCGATGCTGGGTGTCGAGATCGCCGTCTCGCTCGAGCGCTTCTGGTCCAGCAATCACCCCGCGGAGGGCATCGCGGCCCTCACGAGGCTGCTCGACGCTCATGGGCTCGATGACATGTCTCGGGCTCGGGCGCTGCGATGCCGGGGCGGCACGCGCTACGTCAACGGGAAGTTCGACGATGCGCTCGTCGACTACGAGGCCGCCCTCGCGATCCACCGTCGGCTGCAGCAGCCGGCGTACGAAGCCCACCTGCTGATGCGCCTCGCGGTCGAGGCGCACCGCATCGGCGACCTTGCGGCAGCGCACCAACTGCTCTCGGAGGCGGCGGCGGTCGGCGGGGCGAACCGGTTTCCGCCGGACCGCTATGTGTCCAGGACGATCGCAGGAGACCTGGCGTTCGATGAGGGCCGCATCGACGAGGCCCTGGAACTGCAGCGTCAGGCCGCTGCCCTGGCAGCCGAGGTTGGCGACGACTGGTGGGTCGCCGATGCGCAGCTCCGACTCGCGGACCGCGCGGTGCGGTCGGGACGCCTCGCGCTGGTCGGCCCGGCCGCGCGGGACGCCCTACGGTGGGCATCGGAGATCCGCGATCGACAGACGACGGTGTACTGCCTCGCCATGCTCGCGTGGCAGGCGGCGGCCGCAGGCGACGTCAGGCGCGCGGGCCTGCTCTGGGGCGGTCTCCAGGCAGAGGTGGAGCGAGGTGGGCCCGTCGGGCAATGGGAGCTGGAGCAGGAGGAGATCGGCGCGAACGTCGTGACGGATAGCGCCGCATTCCTCGAAGGCGCCAGGGCCGGGAGAGCGCTCACGCTCGACGCGGCGGTCGAGGCCGCACTCGCCCCGGGCTAGATCGCCTCGGCCGCGGTTCCCGCCTGCGCCGTCGCATCCTGCGCGTACACCCCACGCTGGCGCGGCGGGAGCAGTGCGGCGATCCGCGCCATCACCATGCGCGTGGCGGCTTCCGTCGCCTGGCGTCCCTTCATCGGAGCGCCGGTCTTCGCGATCTCGTCACCGACCACGAACGGCGTGCCATAGCGGACCGTCACGCGCTTGCCGAACCGCGGGATGAGCTTGCCGCGCGGCCACATCAGGTCGCTGTCCACGACCGCGACCGGCAGGACCGGCGCACCGCTGCGAAGCGCGAGCATGCCCACGCCCTCGCGGACCTGCTGGAGCCCGCCATCGCGGCTCCGCGTGCCTTCGGGGAACACGGCCAGCACCTGGCCTGCCTCGAGGATCCGCATCGCCGTGCGGAATGCCTCGAGGTCGGCCGCGTCGCGGTCGACGCCGTGGATTCCCGCGATTCTGAACGCCCAGCCGGTGAGCGGGAACTCGACCAGCTCGCGTTTGCCGAGCCAGTTCAACGGTCGATCGAAGATCTGGTTCAGGAAGGCGCCGATGAGCACGGGATCCGCGCTCGAAGCATGGTTCGCCGCGAGGATGAGCGGCCCGGTCTTCGGGATCGACGCGATGTCGCCTTCGAAGCGGAGGCGGACGATGGCGCGAGCAATGCCGCGGAGCACCATGGTTCCGAACTTCGTCAGCCACCAGTTGTGCGTCGCGATGGGTGTCGGCCGGACGGGCTTGCGCTCGGCACGCGAAGCGCGGGCTGCTCGCTCGGTTCGCGGCGGCTTCGCGGCGGCTTCGACGGCCGGCGCCGGCGCCCCGGCCTTCGCCTCGGCGGCCCGAATCGCATCGACCAGCGCTCGAACGGTGTCGGCCAGCTCGTTGCCGTCGGTTCGGATCACGACAGCATCGGCGGCCGCGCGCAGCGGCGCGACCTCGCGGGTTGAATCGAGGTTGTCCCTGCGCCGCAGCTCGTCGAGGATCTCCGCGGCCTCCACGGACGCCGGGTCGATCCCCCGCTCGAGCACGCGCCGGCGCGCGCGCTCCTCCACGGAGGCGTCGAGGTACAGCTTCAGGTCCGCATCGGTGAGGACGACCGTGCCGATGTCACGGCCGGCCATGATGATCCGGCCGGACGCAGCGAGCCGGCGCTGCCGCGTCAGCAGGGCGAGCCGCAGCTCACCGACGCTCGCGTAGCCGGAGACGGCGACGTCGACATCGGGCCCGCGGACGTCGGCCGTCCGATCGACCTCGTCGACCGCGACATGCGCGAGCCGTCCGGTGCCGTCGTCGAGCAGGTGGATCTCGTCGACGAGGTCGACGAGCTTGCCGGTGTCCGTCGGAGCGATGCCACGCGACATCGCCAGCCACGTCACGGCCCGGTACAGCAGGCCCGTGTCGCAGAATCGGTAGCCCAGCTCCTTCGCGGCAGCCGCGCCGACGGAACTCTTGCCCGACGACGCCGGCCCGTCCAACGCGACGACGAGCCCGCGCGGCGAGTCGGTCGACGGCGTCTCCTGCATCGCGGGGAGGATACCCGGCCGCCCGTCCCGGCACGGACCCGGCCGATGCCACGGAATTGCAACGCCCCTCCTCGACGCTCCCCGCACTGAGGCTCCTGCCTCGTGCCCGGAGGACACCAATGCCACGCCAACGCCAGATACCCCGACGTCTTGTCGCGGCCACTGCGATTGCGGGGGTCGTCACTGGCCTCATGCCGGTCATGCCCGTGCTGGCCGCCGATCCAGTGACCGTCAACTTCACCGCAACCGGGGCCGAGCAGCAGTGGACGGTCCCCGCCGGCGTCAGCACGATTCACGTCGTCCTCATCGGTGGCCGCGGGGGCAACAGCGGCGGCTTCGGCGCCAAGGTGACCGGCGACGTCACCGTGACCCCCGGCGCGACGCTGTACGTCGAGGTGGGTGGCGCCGGCCGCAACACCGGCCTGGGCGGAGCGCCGGGGCCCGCGGCCTTCAACGGTGGCGCGAGCGGTGGCGGCTCGGGCCACGGCGGCGGAGGTGGGGGCGGTGCCTCCGACGTCCGAACGATCGCGCGAACTGACCAGGGGTCCAACGGATCCCGCCTCCTGGTTGCCGGCGGCGGCGGGGGTACCGGCGGCCAGGACATCGACCCGGCGGGCGCCGGCGGAGCGGCGGGCGAACCCGGCCATGACGCACAGGGAGGTGGGTCGGGCGGCGGGGCCGGAACGGCCAGCGCGGGCGGCGCGGCGGGTCTCCCGGGAGGAACTGCCGGCAGCTCGGGTTCAGGAGGAGCGGGCGGCTCCATCCAGTCGACGATCACTGGCGCCGGTGGGGGCGGCGGTGGAGGCTACTTCGGCGGGGGCGGTGGCGGGTCGGGTCCGGGATTCGGCAGCGGCGGGGGTGGAGGGGGTGGCTCCAGCTTCCTGGGCACCGCCTCGAATGCGTCGACGGACGTCGACTTCACAGGTGTGCCTTCGGTCCAGATCACGTATACGCCGGACGACACACCGCCCGACCCGACGCCCGGCTCCGATTCGGGCACGGTCGACGCCGACGTCACCGTGCCAACTTCCGCGGCCTGCATCGAGTTGTCCACGACCTCGATCAGCTTCGGGACCCAGCGCTTCGGCACCGAGGACGCCCTGGCGACCCCGGGCATCACCGTGACGAACTGCTCGGGCGTCGATGAATCGCTGCTTGCGCACGTGTCGGCAGCGGCCGGTGACGGCGCGACCTGGGCGCCGATCAACACCCCGGGCACGTGCGACGCCGGGACGCTCGGGATCGACGAGTTCCACCTGAAGATCCGCCGCCCGGCCAACGAGGCGGATCCGGTGACCCTCCTGGGCGCCGACAACGCCGAGATCGCAGAGCTGTCGGGCGGCGCGGACGCCGACCTGGAAGCGCTGCTCGACATGCCCTGCGCCGGGTCCGCGGGAGCCGGCCAGACGATGGGCATGAACATCGTCTTCGTGGTCACCGAGATCGAGTAGGAGGGAGATCGACATGGACCAGCAAACCCGCTTCCGAGGTCGCATCGCCGCGGTCACGATGGCCGCGCTCGTTGCGGCCGCGATCCCGGGCGCCGCCGCGGCGGCTGCGCCCATCAGCTTCGGCACGGTCAGCGTCGGCGCGACGAAGACCATCGGGACGTCGGTCCCGCTGGCGGCCGCGGTCAGCGACCTGCCGCCATCGACGGTCCTCTATGCCGGGGGTGACTCGTTCATCAACACCGCGCTCGCCCTGAGCGGCATCAGCGTCCCGGTCACGGCCGGCAGCCTGATCGCGACGACGGGTGACATCTCGGCAACCTTCCACCTGACGCCCCACCTCGCGACCGGAACAGATTTCGACGTGGATGCCCCGACGTGCCTGACGGGCACCGGAAGCTGTTCGGTGTCGGTGACCTTCCAGCCGACCGCGACCGGCACCCGGACCGACACCCTCACGTGGACCTCCAGCGACGTGCAGGTCACCGGCGGCGGCTCCTTCGGACAGCTCGTCCAGCTCATGAGCTCCTTCATCGCCGACCAGTTCGAGGCCCAGCTCGACACCAGCCTCACGGGGATCGGCGTGCCGTCGACCGGCGGCGTGACCGCCAAGGTGGACATCGCGGCCTCTGCCGCGTGCGTCGAGCTCAACACCTCGTCGATCGACTTCGGGGCGACGACCCTCGGTGCGGAGAACATCGCGGCAACCCCGACGATCACCGTCTCGAACTGCTCCGGCACGGGCGAGACGCTCTACGCCCGTGGGACGGACGCGGCAGGCCCGAGCTCAGCGTGGACGCTCGTCGACTCGGGCGCCACGTGCTCGAACGACCTCGGCCTCGACACGTACCGACTGGGCCTCGATGTCGGGCCGGTCCCGGCGCCGCTCGGGCTCTCGTCCGAGAACAAGCTGGTGCAGTCCATCGCGGCCGGAGCCGACCTCGACCAGGTCGCACGCATCTGGACCGCCTGCCCGGGCAGCACCGGGGCCGGCGTGACGATGACGATGTCGATCCACTATCTCGTCGTGAGCGACTGAGGCCGGGTCGATGCGATCGCTTCGTCTCCCCATCCTCGCCGTCGTCGGCGTCGCGCTCCTGGGCGCGGCGCCGGCGGTCGTCGCTTCGACCGGCGTCTCGATCGACGTCGGCAAGATCGCCCTCTCGCAGGTCCTCGAGCCGGGCGAGGAGTACAGACTGCCGACGTTCGGGGTGCGCAACCCCGGCACCGAGCCGACGACCTACCGGGTCGTGGTCACGTATCTCGACGGTCAGACGGCGGCCGCGCCAGCGGCGTCGTGGTTCAGCTTCGATCCGGGCGAGCTGACCGTCGGCCCGGGCGCCTCGACGGCGGTCCACACGCGGCTCGCGGTCCCGCCCGATGCCGAGCCCGGCGAGTACGCCGCCCTCATCGGTCCACAGATCGTGAGCCAAGGCTCCGGGGCTCAGGTGGGTGCTGCGGCGGCGGCGAAGCTCACGTTCACGGTCGCCGAGTCCAGCGGCGCCGGGGCATGGCTCCGGACGATCCTGCGATTCCTGTCCCAGAACCCGTGGATCCTCGCGGCGGCAGGACTGCTGCTCCTCCTCATCGGGGTTCGGTTCATGAAGCGGCGGTTCACGCTCAGCGTCGCCCGACGGGCGTGATGGCGGCCCTGCGTCGGGCGGTCCGCCTGATCGGATCGCTGGCGCTCGCCGGCGTCGTCGGGAGTGGGCTTGCCGCTGCCGGCGCGCTCCACGATGCGCGGAACGCCGGCGCAGCCGCAGGTGCGGTGCCAGGGGTCCTCGCAGCTGGGGCGCCGACGGCCGGTCCGGGGGAAGGCGCCGTGGCCGGGCGCGTCGCCGTGAGCGCGGTCACCGTTCGCCTCGCGATCAGCACGAAGGGATCACGCGGGAAGCCCATAACCGAAGCCACCGTCACGGTCACGAACCTGATGCGATCCAAGCTCGGAACCGCCGTGGTCTCGCTCCGGGTCGATGCGCCTGACGTCGTGATCAAGCCCGCCGGAACCCGGACGCTCAGGGGCATCGCAGCGGGCCGCGCCGCGACCGCGGCGTGGACGCTGTGCTCACGGGTCGCTCGTGACGTCACGGTCGTCGCGGAGGCAAGCGTGAACGGCATGACGACGATGAGCGCACCGATTCGGATCCGGCTCCCGGCTTCGGCTCGCTGCTGATCGCCCACCGCACACCGCTCGAGGGCGAGCGACACCGCTGTTGCGCAAGTGCTCAATACGGTACGCTCGCGCTGTCGTGATGGCCGCCGCGTCCCAGACGGAGCCGCCCCCGCAGCCGCAGCGGG
This sequence comes from Candidatus Limnocylindrales bacterium, assembly GCA_035248345.1. GTDB lineage: Bacteria > Chloroflexota > Limnocylindria > Limnocylindrales > CSP1-4 > UBA5189. The sequence continues at coordinate 23,797 of DATFHO010000069.1, read as the reverse complement.
AACCCCAGCCGGAGATCCGGCTGGCGGGCGTGTCCAAGCGTTTCGGTGATGTCATTGCGGTCGACGCGATCGACCTCGAGATCGGCGCCGGCGAGTTCTTCTCGCTCCTCGGCCCGTCGGGCTGCGGCAAGACGACGACCCTCCGCATGATCGGCGGCTTCGACCTGCCGACGAGCGGCACGATCTCCCTGCGGGGCGCCGACGTGACGCTCGCCCCACCGGACAAGCGCCCGGTGAACATGGTGTTCCAGAGCTACGCCCTGTTCCCCCACCTCGACGTCGCGGGCAACATCGCGTTCGGGCTCAAGCGGCGCAGCGTCGCCGAGCCCGAGATTCGCCGCCGAACCGGCGAGATCCTCGAGAAGGTGCACCTTGCCGGCTACCAGAAGCGACGGACGCACGAGCTGTCGGGCGGCCAGCAGCAGCGGGTCGCGCTCGCGCGGGCGCTCGTGAACGAACCCCAGGTCCTCCTGCTCGACGAACCGCTCGGCGCGCTGGACCTGAAGCTCCGAAAGCGCCTCCAGGTCGAGCTGAAGCGCATCCAGATGGAGGTCGGGATCACGTTCGTGTACGTGACCCACGACCAGGAGGAGGCGCTGACGATGAGCGACCGCATCGCCGTCATGCACGGCGGGCGCATCGAGCAGGTCGGGGTTCCCGAGGATCTGTACGACCGGCCCGCGTCGCCCTTCGTCGCGGACTTCATCGGGACGACGAACCTGCTGGCCGGCATGATCGAGGCCGTCGACGGCTCGACCGCGCGCCTGCGTCTCGATTCCGGCGAGGCATGCACGGTCGCCGCGACCGGCGGGCGCGCCGGCGCGAAGGTCCAGGTCAGCATCCGCCCCGAGGCGATCGTCCTCGAGCGTGCTCGGACGACGACCGGCGGCCCCTCCGGGCTCGACGCAACCGTCGAGCAGGTGGCGTATCTCGGGGCGGCGGTCCAGTATCAGGTTCGAACGCATGGCGGGGTTGCGTTGTCGGTGCTCGCGGGCAAGGGCGGCCCGCGATTCGAAACGGGCGAATCGATCCGGGTCACATGGAAGCCAGCCGATGCGCTGATCCTCGGCGTGCCGGCCAACGATGCGGAGGCCGAGTCATGACGTTCAACGAGGCACTCGATCGGCAGCTTGCACAGGCGAACTGGACGCGCCGGGAGTTCATCGGCCGCGTTGCCGCGTTCGGCGCGGCGGCGGCCCTCACCCAGCTCCTCGTCGCGTGCGGCCAAGCGGGCTCCTCACCAAGCGCCGCGCCGGCGACGGCCGCCCCGACCCCGGCCGGCAGCACCGCCGCGCAGGGAACGCCCGAGATCACTGCAGCGCCCACACCCGTCCCGACGCCGGAGCAGGAGCTCTACGTCCTCAACTGGGACGGCTACATCGGCGAGCACACGATCGAGAAGTTCGAGAAGAAGTACGGGATCAAGGTCACGTACGACAACTTCGTCGACGAGGCGGGCCAGATCTCGAAGCTCACGAGCGACGGCAAGGGCGGCGGCTACGACATCTCGTACCCGGCTTCCACCTGGATGGCGCAGTTCGTCTCGGACGGGCTGGTTCGCCAGATCGACCACTCGCTCATCCCGAACCTGAAGAACTTGGCCGCCGCGTGGCAGAACCCGGGCTACGACGCGAACAACACGTACTCGGTCCCCAACTTCTGGTGGACCACCGGGTACGCATGGAGCCCGAAGAAGATCAAGGGTGACCTGACGAGCTGGAACGAGCTCTGGAACACGGCCTATGACGGCCGGATCTACATGCTCGACGACGTCCGCGAGTGCTTCGCGGCGGCTGCGTTCCTGCTCGGGCTGTCGCCGAACACGACATCCACGGCGGATCTCGACGCCATCCTCGCCAAGCTCGAGGAGCAGAAGCCGCTGCTGCGCGACTACACGACCGACCACGTCGCGGGCTTCACCGGCGGGGATGTCGACATCACCCACTGCTGGTCTGGCGACTGGGTGCAGATGATCTACACGGACGGCTACGACGACACGAAGTACGTGATCCCCGCCGAAGGCTCGATCAAGGGCAACGACGTGATGATCATCCCGTCGGGGGCCCCCCACCCGATCGCGGCCCATCTCTGGATCGACTTCAACCTCGACGGCCAGATCAGCGCCGACAACACGAACTACATCGGCTACATGGGCCCCAACGACGCGGCGCTGCCGCTCATCGACAAGTCGATCTCGGAGGATCCGCGGCTCAATCCGCCCGCCGACGAGCTCGCCAAGCTCATCGAGCTGCAGTACCTCAAGCCTGCCGACCTCGACCAGTACACGCAGCGCTGGCTCGCACTCAAGGCGTGACAGCGGCTCCCACTGCGGCGCCGGCGCAACGGCGCCGGCTCGGCCTCGGGGCGGGCATCCTCGTCCTCCCCGGGGTCGTCTGGCTCGGGATCTTCTTCCTGTTCCCGCTCGCCCTGATCGCGGTCATCAGCCTCGGCGCGGTCGACCCGAACAGCCACATCACGCTCGCGAACCCGAACCTGCACAACTACGCGGACGCGGTCAAGGCGGAGTACCTGCCGGCGTTCGGGCGGTCCATCTACTACTCGGTCATGACCACGATCCTGTCGCTCGGGATCGGGTACCCGGTCGCCTACTGGATCTCGCGCTACGGCGGGCGCCGCAAGATCCTGCTGCTGATCCTGGTGATGCTGCCGTTCTGGACCAGCTACCTGATCCGGACGTACGCCTGGATGATCATCCTGCGCGACAACGGGGTCATCAACTCCGTGCTCCTCTCCGCCGGGTTCATCAGCCATCCCCTGCGGCTGCTGAACACGGACCTGTCCGTGATCCTGGGGATGACGTACGGATTCCTGCCGTTCGCCATCCTGCCGCTGTACGTCTCGATCGACCGGCTCGACCACTCCCTCGTCCAGGCCGGGCGCGACCTATACGCATCGGGCCGCGGCGCGTTCCTGCACGTCACGCTGCCGCTCACGATGCCCGGTCTCATCGCGGCGGGACTGCTGACGTTCATCCCCGCGCTCGGTGACTACGTGACGCCGGACGTGCTCGGCGGCGCCCAGACGAACACGATCTCGAACATCGTCCAGACGATCTTCCTGTCCGGCCGTGACTGGCCGGCTGGCTCCGCGCTCGGGTTCCTGCTCATGGCCGTCACGATCGCCGGGACCCTGCTCGCATTGCGGAGCCTGCGGAGCGAGGTGATCGGGACGTGACGGGCAAGCCCTCCCGCTGGCTCACCGCGTTCTCGGCGCTGACGTACGTGTTCCTGTTCGCGCCGATCGTGATCCTGATCATCTTCAGCTTCAACGACTCGCGCCGGACGTTCGTCTGGCAGGGATTCACCATCGACTGGTATCCGGCGCTCTTCCGGAACCGTGAGGTCCTCCACGCGCTCGGTGTGACGCTGCAGGTCGCGGCCGTCGCCGTGATCGGCGCGACCATCCTGGGCTCGCTCCTGGGGCTCGGGCTGGCGCGCCTCCGCTTCCGCGGTTCCGGCGCGGTCCAGACGTTGCTCCTGCTCCCGATCATCACCCCCGAGATCATCATGGGCATCAGCCTGCTGGTGTTCTTCACGCAGCTCTTCGGCCTCAACGGCTCCATCGTCCAGATCTCGCTGGCCCACATCACGTTCTGCATCTCGTACGTGGCGATCACGGTCCGGGCACGCGCCGCGAACCTCGACCCGAAGCTCGAGGAGGCGGCACGGGACCTCGGCGCCTCCGCGTGGGGCGCGTTCCGGCACGTGACGTTGCCATTGCTGACGCCAGGGATCGCGGCGGGCGCGATGCTCGCATTCGCCCTGTCCTTCGACGACCTCGTCGTGACGTCGTTCAACACCGGCGTCGGGTCGACGACCCTGCCGATCAACATCTACTCCGCGATCCGGTTCGGGGTGACGCCCCAGATCAACGCGATCTCGACGATCATCGTTGCCGTCGTCTCGATCGCGCTGCTGGTCGCATGGCGGCTCGGCGCGTTCCGCAATGCGGCCCGCGCCGCCGTGGCCGAGGCGGACGCCACCTAGGTCGCGGTCCGCCTCGCGGTGTTGACTGGCAGTCACGCTTCCTCGCGTTAGCCCGCCAGCGACGCCTCGACTAGCCCGACTCGCGCGGTTTGGCGCGATTGCGTTGACTGCCAGACAACGAACCGGCCCGAACCAGCTCCAGCGAGCCGATTCGGGCCGAAATTGTGACTGTGAGTCAACGACGCGCCAGTTGCCCCAGGCGCCGGGCGCTAGGCGCCCTGGCTGGCCGCCTGTCCGAGCGGCACCTTCTTCGAGGCGTCGAGGAACGGGATCGCGGAGCTCTTCGCGGACCACAGCTCGCCTGACGGCGCGACGATCTCGAGCGGCGTCCCGGCACCCGCGAGCTCGATCGGGAGCCACACGTAGCCGATGTTCTTCTCGAGCCTCGGGCTCCAGATGAGGTCGGTCAGGGTGCCCACCGCTTCGCCGGCGTGCAGCACGGGCCGCTTCTCGGCGATCTCGTACTGGAGCTGCGAGTTCGTCGACTCGATCCCGACGAGCTTGCGGGAAACGCCGCGGACACGGATCTCCTCGAGCGCTGCCTTGCCGATGTAGTCGGCCGCCTGCGGCTCGACGAGCCGCTCGAGCCCCATGACCTCGAATGGGTTGTTCGCGATCGTGAAGTCCGAGCCGTAGTTGAAGATGCCGGCCTCGATGCGGCGCGCCTCCACCGGCGCGACGGGCCGGATGTCGAACTCCTTGCCGGCCTCGAACACCCGGTCCCACAGATCACCGCCCCGGGCAGGATCGCGCAGGTAGATCTCGTACCCGACCTCGCCCGTCCAGCCGGTGCGCGAGATGACCACCGGGATGCCGTCGACCTCGGTCGTGAGCGTCCAGTAGTACTTGACCTCGTCGATGGCCGGCCCGAACAGCTTGCGGAGGACGTCCCGGGACTTCGGGCCCTGGACCTGGATCGGGTAGACCTCGGGCTCGCGGACCGTCACGTCCAGCCCGGAGTTCACCGCGACACCGCGCGCATAGAGCCCGGCGTCCGAATCCGCGAGCGCGAGCCACCAGCGGTTCTCCTCGACGCGGAGCAGCACCGGGTCGTTGACGATGCCGCCGTCGTCGGCGGTGATCAGCACGTACTTGCCCTGGCCGACCGCGCATCTCGTGAGGTCGCGGCACGTCAGCCCGTTGATGAACTCGGAGGAATCCGGGCCGGTGATCTCGACGATCCGCTCGACCGAGACGTCCCAGACCGTGACGCCGTTCAGGAGCGCCCAGTACTCCGTGATCGGGTCGTCGTAGTAGCCCGGCAGGTACATGTGGTTGTAGATGTCGTAAGCGGACGCGCCGTGCTCGAGCGTCTTCTCGAAGAACGGCGAGCGGCGATACCACGGCCCGAAATAGAGGGTGGCGCTGGTGGGCTTGGTCCCGTTGGCGGTGGCGGTTCCTGCGGTCATCTCGATCTCCCCTGCTGCGGCGCGACGCGTCCGAATGGGCGCGCTCGGTGGGACGCGGCCGCCGCGCGGGCGGCCAGGTCAGGCGAGGTGCGAGGTGCCGCCAGGGTCCTCGTAATCCCAGTCGGGGTGCGCGACATCGGCAACGATCAGGGCATCGACGGCGAACGCGCCGGTGGAGCTGGCCATGACCGGGTTGATGTCGACCTCGTTCCAGGTCGGGTTCGCGAGCATCGCTGCGCTGAGCGCGACGATGAGATCCGCAATCGCGTTCCGGTTGACCGGGCGGCGGCCGCGAACGCCATCGAGCACGTGGGCCTGGCGCAGGCGGGTGAGGAGCTCGAGCGCGTCGGCGTGCCGCACCGGCGCGAGCCCGACGGCCACGTCGTCGAGGATCTCCGCGAAGACACCGCCGAGCCCGACGAGCACGATCGGACCGAACTGCGCATCGCGCCGCGCGCCGACGATCAGCTCGACGTTCTTGCGCGCCATCGGCTGGATGAGCACGCCATCGGGCGCGTGGTCCCTGCCGGCCGCGAGCACGCGGCGCAGCGCGGCACCGAGCTGCGTCGCATTGGCGACGTCCAGCTCCACCGCGCCGATGTCGCTCTTGTGGGCGAGGCCTGGTGCATCCAGCTTCACGGCCACCGGCCAGCCCACCTGCTCCGCGGCCGCCGTGGCACCCGCCAGGAGCCCGGCCACCGTTCGGCCTTCGACCGCCACGGACGCGACCACCGGGATGCCCGCGGCCGCCAGGAGCTCGAGCGACTCGCGCTCCGGGATCACCCGTCCGGGCGGCGCCGGTGCCGCCGCCAGGCCCGGGAGGCCCTCGATGCCGCACGGCTTCGTTCGTTCAGCCAGGGCCGGCCAGCCGGATCGGACCGGCCCGTGGCGGGTTCGCGCGGCAGCGCTCGCCTCCCATGCGGCCAGCTTCGGGATGGCGGCGAGCCCGCTCGCGATCCCGCGCAGGATCGGTGCGCCGCCGGCGGCTTCCATCTGCTCGACGAGCTCGAGCGGCACATCGCCCGACGTCAGCGACACGAACACCGGGAGCACGGGCGCCCGGCCGCCGACCGCATCGATCAACACGCTCCCGAGCCCGAGCGCGAGGTCCGTCTCGCTCTTGGCGCCCGCGTACGGGAAGTCGTGCACCAGCCCAACGACATCGAAGGCGCCCGAATCGGCAAGGGCGCCGAGCGTGGTCGCGTAGGTGGGATCCGCATCTCCGGCGCCCCACGGATCGATCGGGTTCTCGACGTGCGTGAGCGTCGGCATGGCGGCCGTGATGGTCGATGCGGCGCTCGTGGGGATGTCCGGCAGCGCGAGCCCGATTCCCGGCGCGAGGTCCGCGATCAGGGATGCCTCGCCGGTCGACACCGTCACCAACGCCGTGCGACCGGCGCCGACGCGCCGCCCCAACCGTCGCGACGAGCTGACGAGCGCCGCCGCTTCAAGGAGCGCGTCAAGGTCATCGCACAGGATCACGCCGGCGGCGCGCATGGCCGCCTCGGTGGCCCGCGTGTCGCCCGCGAGCGAGCCGGAGTGGGACACGGCGGCCGCCTGTGCCTGCGGGCTGCGCCCCACCTTCACGGCCATGACGGGCACGCCTTGCGCAAGTGCGCGGTCGGCCAGCGCGAGGAACAGCTCCGGCCGCTTGAACCCCTCGACGAACAGGATGATCGAGTCCGTCACGGGGTCGTCGAGGCAGGCGGCCATGTAGTCGCAGACGTCGAGCACGACCTCGGAGCCGCAGCTGATGATCCGGCTCCAACCGATCCGGGGCCCGGCGTTCACGAACGCGTTGGCGACGCTCCCCGACTGCGCGATCGCCGCGGTGCCGCCTCGACGCAGGAACGGCAGGTCGTCGATGTACGACGCGCTCGGGGCGTGCAGGTCGACGAGCCCCATGCAGTTCGGGCCGAGCAGCGCCATGCCGTGCTCGAGCGCGATGGCCGCGACCTCGCGCTGCATCTGCGCCGCGATCTCGCCACCTTCGATCACGCCCCCGCCGGGGACGATCGCCGCGGGCACGCCGAGCGCGGCCGCTTCGCGGATGATCGATGCCGCGCGCGCGGGGCCGACCATCGCCAGCACGACGTCGGGCACCTCTGGCAGCGAGGCCAGGTCCGGATAGCACGTTGCGCCATCGACGGTGTCGTACTTCGGGTTCACCCAGAACGGTCGCGTCGAAGCCCCGACGCGCGAGATGTTCTCGCGCAGTATCCGCGCCGTGTCGTTCTTCGGCGACGCGCCCACGAGCGCCATCGATCGCGGCGCGAAGAGCGGGCGGAGATCGATCGCGCGGGGGGACGCCGCCACGGTCACCCGACGACCCGGTCGACGCCCCGGCGCGCCAGCGAACGGGCGATGATCAGGCGCTGGATCTCGCTCGTGCCCTCCCAGATCCGGTCGACCCGGAGCTCGCGCAGGTAGCGTTCGGCAGGGTTGTCGCGCATGTACCCGCGTCCGCCGAACACCTGGAGCACGCGATCCGCGCACGTGAACGCGGCCTCGGAGGCAAAGAGCTTGGCGAGCGATGACTTCGCGTGCACGACCTTGGGGTCCGCGCCGGCGTCGGCGAGCCACGCTGCCTCGCGCGTCAGGAGTCGGGCGGCTGACGCATCCGCGGCCGAGTCAGCCAGCGGGAACGACACGCCCTGGAAGTCGAAGATCCGCTCGCCGAACTGCTCGCGGCTCGTGGCCCATTCCACGCCCAGGGTGAGCAGCCGCTCCATCGCCCCCGTGCAGCGGGCGCCGATGTGGATCCGCTCCGCGACGAACCACTCGTTCGCGAGGTCGTCGGCGGCGCCGATCTCGCCCAGCCGCGCCGAGTCCGGGACGCGCACGTCCTCGAGCACGAACTGCGGGTGGCGGTCGGCGAACGTGTGCATGTAGTCCGGATCGGCTTTCTTCGTCACGCCCGGCGTGTCGTAGTCGACGAGGAACAACGTCGGCAGTCGGTCGCCCGCCTCCTCGACCATGACCTGGACGATCATGAAGTCCGTGTTGTCGGGACCGGTGACGAACCATTTCTCGCCGTTGAGCACCCACCCGTCGCCGTCGCGGACGGCAGTGGACGCCAGGTTGCGCGCGTCACTTCCCGCGCCGGGCTCCGTGACCGCATACGCCCCGAACCGCTCCCCGCGCAGGGACGGCTCGAGGTAGCGCTTGCGCTGCGCCTCGTCGGCGTGCCCGAGCACCTCGTACGCGCCCGGGACGTAGCCCCACAGCCCGCCGGTGACCTGGCCGTACTGCTCGTGGACGAGCACCTGCTCGATCATCGACCAGCCCTTGCCGCCGACCGACTCGGGCAGCTCGCCGCCGGCCAGGCCGGCCTCGATCGCTGCCGCCCGAAGCTCGGCGGCCGTCGACGCGGGCAGGACGCCGTTCGCCTGCTGGAACTCGACCTCGCGCGGCTGGAGGACCTCGACGACGAACCGGCGCGCGCGGTGGCGAAGCGCCGCCTGGTCGGTCGTCAGCTCGAAGTCCATCGACCTGATTGTCGCGTCAGCCCTTGGGGCCCGCAGCGGCCCCCGCGCCCGCGCCCGCAAGCGCCGCCCCGGATCCTGGCGGCCGCCGTGCAGCAGCCTGCGCCCGGTCCTTGATGATCCGCTGCGCCGCCAGCTTGCCCGGCGCGCCCATCACGCAGCCGCCCGGATGCGTGCCGGAGCCGCACTGGTAGTAGCCCTCGATCGGGGTCGTGTAGTTCGCCCACCCGATCGCAGGGCGCATGAACCACATCTGCGGCGCCAGGAACTCCCCGGCGAAGATGTTCCCTTCCGAGAGGCCCACGGTGCGCTCGATGTCGAGCGGCGTCCGCACCTCGCGCTGGAGCACCAGGTCGCCGAAGCCCGGGAAGAACGATTCGAGCGTCCGCTGGACCGTGTCGCCGAGGTTGTCCCGCTCGACGTCCCAGTTGCTCTCCCGGAGGTGGTACGGCGCGTACTGAACGAAGCAGCTCATGACCGCCTTGCCGGCGGGTGCCATGTCCGGGTCGACGGTCGACTGGACCGCCGTGTCGAGGTACGGCTTCTGCGAGTACCAGCCGTACTTCGCGTCATCGAACGCGCGCTCGAGGTATTCCATCGACGGCCCGATGTTGGTGAAGCCGCGGTACTGGTCCGTGCGATCGCCGAGTGCCGGGTACTTCGGCACGCCGTCGAGCGCGAAGTTGACCTTCGCCGACGTGCCCTGGAACCGGAAGCGCTCGATCTCCTCGACGAGGTCCGTCGGGAGCTCGCGCGGATCGACCAGCTCGAGGAAGGTGCGGCGCGGATCCAGCGCCGACACGACGATCGGGGCGTGGTACTCGGCGCCGTCGCTGAGGGCGACGCCCGTGGCGCGGCCCTCGTTGGTGATCACCCGCTCCACCGGCGACTCGAGCTTGATCTCGACGCCGAAGGACTCGGCGGCACGCTTGAGGACCTTGGTGAAGCCGCCGTTGCCCTGCTTGTGGAATGCCCACGCGCCGAACTCGCCGTCGTGCTCGCCGATCAGGTGGTACAGCAGGACGAGCCCCGAGCCCTGCGAGTACGGCCCAACCTTCGTGCCGATGATCGCCGTCGAGGCGAGATAGCCCTTGAGGAGGTCGGACTCGAAGTAGTCGTCGAGGAAGTCCGCCGCGGAGCCGGTCAGGAGCCGGATCGCATCGTGCAGGACCTTCTTGTCCAGCTTGCGGAACCGCGAGCCCATCGCCGCGAGCCGGATCAGCTCCTCGGGGTCGTCGCTGAAGAAGTCGGGCGGCGCCTCGTCCACGAGCGGCTTGATCGCCTGCAGCACGCGGTTGACGTCGTGGTTGTAGGCGTCGTACGCGTCCGCGTCGTGCGGCGAGTGCCGCGCGATCTCCTTCTGGTTCTCGGCGTGGTCCTGCCCCATGAGCATGTAGTCGCCGTCTTCCTTCGGGCAGAAGGTCGAGGGCATGAGGATCGGCATGAACCCGTGCTTCACGAGATCGAGCTCGTGGATGATGTCCGGCCGGAGCAGGCTCAGGGCGTACGAGAACGTCGTGAACCAGAAGCCCGGCCGCAGCTCCTCGGTGATCGCCGCGCCCCCGACCAGCGGCCGGCGCTCGAGCACGAGCACCTTCAGCCCCGCCTTCGCGAGGTACGAGGCGTTCACCATGCCGTTGTGCCCGGCGCCGATCACGATCGCGTCGTAGCTGCGATCGGCTCCCTTCCCCGTGCCGTCCGTGCCGTTGCTCACCCCCGTGTCGTTGCTCCCGGTCGTGCCGTTGCTCTTCGCCATCACGCCGTCCTTCGCTGCGGGTTGAACAACGGGGTCTTCGTCACGTAGGCGTCGAAGTACTCGTAGCGGTGCCGCACGCCCGCCTCGAGCTTCACGCGCGAGCCCTCATCGAGCCGATCGAGCGGCACACGTGCCAGCGCGATGTGCCGCTGGAGCATCGGCGAGTACATCTGGCTGGTCGCATAGCCGAGCTGGTTCAGATCGTCGTCGTAGATGTAGTACTCGTCCTGGATCGGCGTGTGGTCCTTCGGCGGGATGAGGCCCGCCTCGTTGTAGATCCGGTCGTGGTCCTTCCAGTCGACGACGAGCCCCGTGAGCTGCCAGCGCGACGTCCTGTCGCGCAGCTCGCGCTTGATCGCGTCGCGACCGACGAACGCCCGCCCGTCGATTCCGCGCAGCGTCCAGCCGAGCCCGAGCTCGGTCGGAGTCGAGCGGTCGTTGTCCGTCCACGCGAACCGGCTCGAGTGGAAATCGACGTCGAGCAGGATCAGCCCGGCTTCGATCCGCGCCATGTACAGCGCGAGCAGGCCGAACGGGAGCAGCGCCTTCGGCCGGCCCGCGGCCCAGATGGCATCCCAGACGGCGAGCGCGTTCTCCGCCGGGACCCAGATCTCGTAGCCGAGATCGCCGGTGTAGCCGGTGCGCGAGACGGTGACGTCGACGCCGGCGATGACGGTCTTGGTGAGCCCGAAGAACGGCAGCTCGGCCACGCCCTCCGCGATCGATGCGAGGATGTCGCGCGAGCGCGGCCCCTGGATCGAGGCGATCCCGTATCGATCGGTGATGTCCTCGATCTGGACGTCCAGGCGGCCCTTGAGCCCGGTGAAGTACGCGAGGTTCGGCTCGGCGGCCGTGAGCGTGTACTCCGACTCCCCCAGTCGCATGAGCACGCCGTCCTCGATCACGAACCCGCGGTCGTCGCACCACAACGTGTACTGCGCCCGGCCCACGGCGAGCGTCCGCGGATCGCGGGTGAGGACCCCGGCCAGGAGGTTCTCCGCGTCCGGGCCCGTGAACCGGTACTTGTACAGCGGTGACGTGTCGAAGATCCCGGCGGCGTTCCGGATGCCGAAGTACTCGAACTTCTCGGACATCTGGTAGCGCGGCGCGACGAGCGCATTCGACCAGTGCTCCCACAGCCCCGTCTCGTTCAGGGCGCTGGTCCGCTCGTGGAAGGGCGTCGTCCGGAACATGGTTTCGGGATGGTAGCCGGTTATTGGACATGTGCGCAATACCGGCGTAGGCTCCCGCGGTGGCTCGCATGTCCCCTGCCGACCGACGTGCCGCGATCGTCAATGCGGCGCTGGCCGTCGCCCGCCGGAAGGGTCTCGCCGCAACGACCGTGCGTGACGTGGCCCTCGAGATGGGCACCTCGAGCGGGCTCATCCACCACTACTTCGACTCGATGGACGAGGTGCTCGCCGCGGCCTTCGAGCAGGTCGCCGCGGAGGACCTGGCGGAGACCGAGAAGATGCTCGCCGGCGGCGATCCCTTGGCCGTGCTCGCCGGATTCCTGCGCTCCTACGCGCCCGTCGGCGACGATTGGGCGTTCCAGCTATGGCTCGACGCCTGGGCCGAGGCGGCCCGCTCCCCCGTTCTGCGCGCGACGTCCGCCCGCCTGAACCTCGCCTGGGCAACTCTGCTCGAGCGGGCGATCCGCGCCGGCGTGGAGGCGGGTGTGTTCCGGTGCCCGGATCCAACCGGCGCCGCGTGGCGGATCCTTTCGCTCGTCGACGGCCTCGCGCTGCAGGTCGTTGCCCACCAGACGATCGTCGACCGCGCCGACATGCTCGCTTGGGCGTCGCTCGCCACCGAGCGCGAGCTGGGCCTGGCCGCGGGAGCGCTCGCGACCGGCTGAGACGCCGAACCGGCTGGACCGCCAGGCCGCCTGGACCGCCTTCGCGCTCGTCGATCGCCCTGCCACAGGTTTGCAACCACCGGCCCCTACGTTCCCTGCGACGCGCCGGCCATCGGCGCCCCGAGGGAGTCCCACCAGATGCTTGCCCACTCGTTCCGACCCAGGCGCCTCGCGCTCGTGGCAATGACCGTCCTCTCGATCGCGGCGTGCGGAGGCGGCGGCGCCGCGGCAACAGCGGGGCCAAACGGGACGGCAGCGACGACGGCCGCCGGTCCCGCCACGCAGCCACCAGTCGCCGGCGGGACGCAGCAGCCCGGCGGCGGCGCGACCGTCGATGCCTGTGCCTTTCTGACGGACGCGGACATCAAGGCCGTCACCGGCTATGCCGTCTCGGCGAAGCGGAACGGCGCCCAGGTCGGAGTCTTCCAGTCCGGCTGCGAATGGGAGCTCGTCGCGCCGGGTGAGATCGTGCCGCCGTCGATCGTGCTCGGGATCCTGACGGAGGGCGGCAAGGCCTACTACGAGAAGTACGTCAAGCCGTACAACACCGAACAGAACGCGACCCCGGTCGCCGTCGGTGATGAGGCGGTCGATGCCGGGTTCGGCGTCATCCAGGGCGTGCAGGGCGACGCGTTCTTCAACCTCCAGTACCTCGGCCAGGACGACCACGAGCTGGAGCTCGCGAAGAAGCTCGTGACGCACCTCTAGGCCACCCCCGGCCCGGCTCGCCGCTACCCTGCGCGGAACGCCCGCGGCAGAGGTCGCTCCGCCGGGCTCGCGGTGGAGGGCCGGTGGAGCCACGAGCGTCGTCGATCGAGATTCGCGTCCTGGGCCCGATCGAGCTGGTGATCGACGGCCGCGACGTCCCGCTCGGCGGGCCGCGGCAGCGTGCGCTCCTCGCGCTCCTCGCCCTGCCGCCGGCGCAGGTCCTGGGCTCGGACATCCTCGTCGAGGAGATCTGGGCCGGCGAGCCGACCGAGGGGGCTGACACCACCCTCCGAAGCTACGTCTCGCGCCTTCGGCGATCCCTCGACGGCGCCGCGAGCATCGAGCGGACGGATCGCGGCTACGTCCTCCAGGCGCCCGCCGACGCGGTCGATGCGATGGAGTTCGAGCGGCTCGCCCGAGAGGGCGCCGACCTGCTCGCTCGGGGCGCCGCTCGGCGAGCCCGGGAGCGCCTGGCGGAAGGGCTGTCCCTGTGGCGCGGGCGCCCGTTCGGCGAGGTGGGCGGCGATGGCGCGCTCGGAGCCGCGGCGGAACGCCTCGAGGAGCGGCGGATCCTGGCGGTCGAGCAGCGGATCGAGGCGGACCTGGGACTTGGTCGCGCGTCTGAGCTCGTGGACGAGCTCGAGTCGCTCGTTCGACAGCACCCGTTCCGCGAGCGCCTCTGGCAGCACCTCATGCTCGCGCTCTATCGCGCCGGCAGGCAGGCGGACGCCCTTGCGGCGTACCACCGCGCCCGCGCGGCGCTCGATGAGCACCTCGGCATCGAGCCCGGCGAGGCGCTCCGGGACCTCGAAGCCGCCATCCTCCGCCAGGACGTGCCCGACGTCGTGCTGCCTGAAGCGCGCCACAACCTTCCGGCAGCGCTCACGAGCTTCGTCGGGCGCGAGACCCAGGTGGCGGAGGTCCTCGGGCTGGTGCGCGAATCCCGGCTGGTCACGCTGACCGGCGTCGGTGGTGTCGGCAAGACGCGGTTGGGACTCGAGGTGGCAACCCGCGTCATCGACGACTTCGCCGACAGCGTCACGTTCGTCGACATCGCACCCCTGGGTGACGCCGCCCTGCTCGCAAGCCATGTCGCAGCGGCGCTCGGGCTCCGGGAGCCGCCGGGCCTGACGCCCGTCGATGGCTTGCTCGAGTGGCTGCGGACGCGCGACCTCCTCATCGTGCTCGACAACTGCGAGCACCTGCGAAACGAGGCCGCGGGTCTCGTGCATCGACTGCTCGGGGTCGCTCCCGGTCTCCGGATCCTCGCCACCAGCCGCGAGCCGCTCGGGGTGCCGGGCGAGGTCGACGTGCCGGTTCCGCCGCTCGTCCTGCCGGCTGCCGACGATGACGTCACGGCCGCGCGCCGCTCCGAGGCGGTCCGCCTCCTCCTCGAGCGAGCCCGCGCGGCGCGTCCGCGCCTCGAGGACAGCGATGAGGTGATCGCCACGGCGGTCGCGATCGTGGCCGACCTCGACGGTCTGCCGCTCGCGATCGAGCTCGCGGCAGCGCGGGCCAAGGCCCTGTCGCTGGCCGAGATCGCGACCCGCCTCGACGATCGCTTCCGATTCCTGGTCTCCTGGCGCCGCCTCACGACTGCCCGCCACCGCACGCTGCGCGAGGCCATGGACTGGAGCTACGAGCTCCTCGCGCCCGAGGAGCAGGAGCTGCTCGCCAGGCTCTCGGTGTTCGCCGGCGGTTTCACGCTCGACGCGGTCGCGGCGGTGGCGGCCGACGACGATGACGAAGCGGCCCTCACGCGGATCGAGCGCCTCGTCGATGCGTCGCTCGTCGTCCCGGTCGATGAGCCGGGCGGCACCCGCTATCGACTGCTCGAGACGGTCCGGCAATACGGCGCGGAGCGCCTCGCGGCGCTCGGCCTGCGCGACGCGGCCATCCGAGCGCACTGCCGGTATTTCGTGGCCCTCGCCGAGGCGGCCCCGGAGCGGGGTGCCGAGCAGGCCCGCGGGCTCGCGACGCTGGATGCCGACCTCGACAACGTGCGCGCGACGCTCGAGCTCGTCGTCGAGCTCGGGGATGTCGACGCGGAGCAGCGGTTGTGCGCGAGGTTGTGGCGGTACTGGTGGGTTCGCGGCAACCTCACCGAGGGGCGGACCCGTGTCGAAGCGGCGCTTGCGCGCGCGCCCGGCGCCAACACGCCCGCGTACCGCCGTCTGGTCTATGGCGCGGCGGGGCTCGCGTGGACGGCAGGCGATTACGAGCGGGCGAAGACGGCGGCGGCCGAGTTCCTGGCGTCCGAGACCGTGGTGGGCGGCGAGGGCGTCTATCACGCCCAGAATCTCATGGGCGTCATCGCGTTGAAGCTGCGCGACTACGCGGCCGCCGAGCACCACCTCCTGGAGTCCGCCCGCCTGGCCCACGAGGTCGGGGACGTCGGCGACGAATACGTCGCCAGGCTCAACCTGGGCAACGTCATGATGGATTCGGGCCGTCCCGAGGAGGCTGCCGCCATCTTCGAAGCCGTGCTCGCGTACCACCGCGGCATCGGCAGCAGCGAGGGCATCGGGTTCGCATCGCTCAATCTCGGCGAGGCGACCCTGCGGCTCGGGGATGCGGTGCAGTCGGGGCAGTTCTTCGAGGACGCGCGCGTCGCGTTCGGCTCGATCGGGTTCCGCGCGCACGAAGGCCATGCGATCCAGGGCCTGGCTGCCGTCGAGGCAACGGCGGCGCGGTTCGACGAGGCGGCAACCTACCTCGGGCGGGCAGAGGCGCTGCTCTCGGAGGTCGGGGCGGGCCGGCTCGATTTCGCGCCCGATCTCGCGGAAACGGCGGAGAGCCTCGCGCGAGCGGCGATCGGCGACGAGCGATTCGCGCAGCTGTTCGAGGCCGGGCGCCGGCAGGAGTCGCGACGATAGATCGGCGCATCGGGATGGCTGCCACCGAATTGCAACGCCCGGAAGCGACGCTTCGGCAATGGACATCGAGGCCGGCCGCGCTGCGTTCGTCACGGCCATTCGCGCCGGTGACGCGGCGGCGGCAGCCCATGTCTACAGCGATGACGCGTTGCTGCTTGCCCCCGCCGCGGACGTGGTCCACGGCCGCCAGGCGATCGAGCGGTTCTGGCGGATTGGCCTTGAAGCGGGAATCCAGGACGTGCAGCTCGACGTGCTCGAGATCAGCGGCACGGGCGATGTCGTGGTCGAGATCGGCGCGTACGCGTTGCGCCTCGTCTCGGAGCGCGGCACGCCCATCGAGGATCGAGGCAGGTACCTGACGGTGCATCGAGTCCAGACCGACGGCGGCTGGCGGCGCACCGCAGAGATGTTCAGCCCGGACGATTCCGCGATCTCGAGGCGCTGACGAGCACGTGGCGACTACATCGCCGCGGCGGCCGCCGGTGCTCGCTCCAGGTACCGGCCGAGGTTGTCGTAGTCGTACGTGACGCCCTGCAGTCGTGCCGGCGCATGGTCCAGGTCGTCGAGGAACGCGCCGTCCTCGACGGTGATCAGCTTCGTGCCCGTCGCGGTCGGCGCCAGGAAGACCGACCACAGCGACACCGACAGCCGCCGGCCGTCGATCACGACGTCATAGGTGGCCACGATCCGCTCCCCGGGCACGATGTCCCAATAGCGCGTCTCGAGGACCATCTCCTTGCCGCTCGCGAGCCGCGCAACCATCCGTTCCATCCCACCGACCCGGAAGTCGAGCGAGAACGCCTCGATCGCGGAGATGAACTCTCCGTCGGGCACCGCGAACCACTGGATCTTCTGGTCGGCAACGGCGTGCGCCTCGAAGACGCGCTCCGGCGAAACCGGGTACTCGCGCTCGACGGTGAACTGGCCATGGGCGACAGTCGGGGCACGCATCTATCGGTTCTCCTTCACGTTCTTCGTCCCGCTCGCCAGCAGCTCGCCGAGGCGGTCGTAGCGCCGTTCGGCCATCCGCTTGCGGGCGGCGATCCACTCGTCGAGCGTGTCGAGCCGGGCGACGTCCAGCTCACACACGCGTGTGCGACCGCGCTTCTCGCTCCGCACCAGCCCGGCGCGCTCGAGGACCTGCAGGTGCTGCATCACCGCGGCCAGCGACATCGGCAGCGGACGAGCGAGCTCGGTGACCGTGGCCGACCCCTCACCCAGCCGCTCGACGATCATCCGTCTGGTCGGATCTGCGAGCGCCTGGAAGACCGGATCGATGCTCGGCGGTTGGTTAAGCACGGACTTAACTATGCGCCGCCGCCCGTCGACTGTCAAGCGCCGACTTAACCATCCGGCGACGGCGGGTCAGGTGGCGGCGCCCACCCAGACCCCGAGGACCAGGATCGCGTTGGTCTGCGTCTGGGTTCCATCGGGCCATCCGATGGTCAGCGGCGCTGTGGTCCCACTGCGCGTGGCAGCGCGAATGACGGCCTGCCCCGACGAGTTGAAGCGCCAGCCGTACATCGTCCTGCCATCGAGTGACGCGCCCGCCGCCGTCCCACGCGTTCCGACGTGGATGATCGCGCCGGTCCCGATATCGAGCGTGACCGAGGGTGGCGGATCGGTCGCGAGGTAGCCGTAGAACCAAGATGCATCGGCCGAGAGCCGGGGCTCGCTGTCGACGAGGACCTCCCATGCGTGGCCGGTATGCGTCGCCTGCCCGGTGTCGGGGTCGAGCGTCGTCGCGGCCCAGGCGAACGGCGGGATGGTGCAGTCCTCGGTCTCGCAGCCCGTGGCGAAGCCGTAGGTGCGGAAGATGCGGATGTCGCCGTTCCGGGTGAACCCGATCGCCCGGTTCTGGTTCTCCCAGCCGGGGAGGAACGTGTCGCTCGGTGGCTTCGGGATCGCCACGCTCCTGGTCTCCATCCCCGCGTCGCAGCACACCAGGTAGACCTCCCAGGCGGTCGTCATGTCGTCGCACCCGGCAACGAACTGGTTCTCGTTCGGAGACCAGCCGGTCTGCGGACAGGCGCCGACATGCTCGGCGTGGAAATCCCCTGGGGCGCGCGACCGATAGACGTCGATCGTGTCGCCGTCCTGAACCGCGAGCAGGCTGCCGTCGAAGGAGAAGCTTGCCTTCGGGATGTCGAATGCCAGGGGGCGATCGTTCGTCTGCGTGGGGTCTGCCCAGCTCGCGCCGACGGCGTCCTCGCCCTGGATGCCGATCGACCAGTCGCCGGCGACGACGAGGCGGCTCGCCGCATTGTCGGTGAGGTCGAGCGTGTAGATGCCCTGCTGGCAGCGGACCTCCGAGTAGCCGCGGCGTTCCGGCCACCACCAGACTGCGGCCTCGGTGCCATCGGGCGAGAGCGCGAGCGGGATCACCATGCCCGGCCCCCCGGCGGTGATCAGGTTGGGCTCGGCGCCGGGTGCCGGGATGAACCACAGGCCCATGTTCCAGTCGAGCACGGGGTTGTCGGCCGGGATCGGCGCTGCGCCACCGGTGACGTACACCGGCGACGCGAACAGCACGGAACCGACGCGGCCAGCCACCTTGGGGATCGCCGCGGAGGTAGGGTCCGTCGGAAGCGCGAATGGCAGCCCGCAGGGGCCCTGCGTGGCCCTTGGCGTCGGTGCGGCGCTGGGTCGCGTTGTCGGGCGCGGTGTCGATGTTGTGCTCGGAGCCAGGGACGTGCCGGCGCTCGGAGCGACGGCGATGGCGCTTGGCCCTGCCGTCGACACAGGCTCCGACGGAACTGGCTTGTACGTTGCCAGGAACAGGACGCCGACGATCCCAAGGACGGCCAGCGCGATCAGGCCGTTCTGCGATCGATTGGGCGCGACCTGGATCACCGGCGGTTGGACGGCCTCCCGCGGGATCCTGTGGCGCGTCGGGGCGCGGACCGTGGCGCGCCGGGCCGCTGCGACGGGGCGCGTTCCGGCGCTGCGCCGATGCCCTTGACCTCCGGCGTCTTGAGATTGCGCGCGCGACCCGAGTGCAGGTCACCCAACCGCACCGTCCCGACACGGACGCGGACAAGGCGATGGATGGGCGCGTCGACGGCGCCGAACATCCGGCGGAGCTGTCGCTTCCAGCCCTGCGCGAGCGTCGCTCGGTACCAGGCGAGGCCGGGGTCCGGCGGCGGATCCATGGTCGCCGCGAGCTGGCGGGTCTCCACGACGGTCGCGGGCCGGAGCGGCGCCGCGAGCTTCGCGACGCCTTCCTCGAGCCGGATGCCCTGACGGAGCGCGCTCCCCTGCTCTGCGGTCAGTGGCGCACCCAGCGCAACCGCGTACTCGCGCTCGACGCCGAAGCGGGGGTGCAGGACGCGGTCGGCCCACTCGCCGTCGTTCGTGAGCAGGATCAGGCCCTCGGAATCCAGGTCCAGCCGGCCCACGGGATAGAGGCGCGCGCCATCGGGTACGAGGGCGGTCGGGACGAGATCGAGCACCGTCGTGTCGGCATGGCGATCCTTGGTGGTCGAGGTGACCCCCGCGGGCTTGTGCAGCGCCACGTACGCGTGTGCTGCCCCGACACCGACCGGCACACCGTCGACCTCGACGGTCGAGACCACGGTATCGACCTTCTGTCCGAGGGTCGCGGGCTTGCCATCGACGCGCACCCGGCCCGCGGCGATGAGCTCTTCCGCGCCGCGACGCGACGCAACGCCCGCGGCGGCGATGATCTTCTGGAGCCGCTCCTCGGGCACGGGCGTCAGGCCCCAGCGGGCTCTGCAGGCTCGGCGGACTCGACAGGCGCTTCGTCCAGCGGCAGGAGGAGCGCGCCACCTTCTTCGGCGAGCCGCGCAGCAACGTCCGCTTCCAGCGCCGGCAGGTCGTCGAGGCTCTCCAGCCCGAACCGCTCGAGGAACTCGAACGCGGTGCCGTACAGGATCGGCCGTCCCGGGGCGTTCGAACGCCCGAGCTCCACGATGAGCCGGCGATGGAGCAGCGATCGAACGGTGTAGTCGGAGTCGACGCCGCGAATCCGTTCGACCGCGGCCTTGGTCACCGGCTGGCGGTAGGCGATGATCGCGAGGGCCTCGAGGCTCGCGGGCGACAGGCGAACCGCATCCGCCCCGACGTAGCGAGCGACGAGCGCGCCGGCTTCGGGTGCGGTCACGAGCTCGACGCGGTCCCCCACTGAGAGCAGCCGCAATCCCCGGTCCCGGAGGCTCACCTCGAGATCACCGAGCCGCTCGTCGACCGTGGCGTGGTCGACCCCCGCGAGTGAGCCGATCTCGCGCCGGCTCAGCGGCTTCTCGGCGACGAAAAGGAGCGCCTCGAGCGCGGCCTCCGTCAGCTCGCCTGGCGCTGGCCGCTCTCCGAGGGTGTCCGTGGCGTCCGCGTTGGCCTGCTCCGGGCCGGGCTCGAGCTCGAGCTCGTCGGTCATGCGAAGGACTCCATCGACTCGTCCAGCGGCTTCTCCTCGACGTCTGCGGCAACACCGGCAGCCGCACGTTCCTGCGCCGTCGTCCGGCGTGCGGTGATCGGCCCGAACGGCTCGGACTGCTCCACGACGACCTCGCGCCGCTTCATGAGCTCCAGCATCGCCAGGAAGGTCACCGCCACGACCACCTTGTCGGTCACACCGCGCAGGAGGTCCTGCAGCACGACCGTCGGCGCACCATCGAGCGCCATGCGGATGATCCGCGCGCGCTGCGTCAGCGTGATCGAACGGGGCACGACCTCCGGGGGCGGCTCGGGCTCGGGAAGCACCTGGATGAGCACGTCGAGGGCGCGGACGAGGATGTTCGGGTGCATCGGCGGGGTCGATGGCGCGGACGCGGCGCCGGCGAGGCCCGCGGCGAGCGCAGCGGACGGCTCGCGACGGAAGAGCCCGAACCGTTCGATCGCCCCGACCTGGAGCGCCGTCCCCGCGTCGCGGAAGGCGCGATACAGCAGCAGGCGTGCCCGGAGCTCTGCCTCCGGGTCCGGTCCCTCGTCCTCCGCGTCCGTGGCCGCGCCCTGTGGGGCACGCGGCAGCATCGCGCGGCTCTTGATCAGGATGAGCTGGCTCGCAACGGCGACGAACGAGCTGATGCTGCTCATCCGGTCGTGCTCGATGGTCGCCAGCGCCTCGAGGTACGAGGAGGCGAGCGCGCCGAGCGGCACCGTCAGCGGGTCGAGTTTCCGCCCCTCGATGAGCGACAGCAGCAGCCCGAGCGGGCCCTCCCACTCCGCGAGCGCGACGTGGGTTGCCCAGTCCTGGCCTCGGCCGGGCTCGATGCGGACGACGGGGCCGGTCGCGGCGGCCGTGGCTCCCTCGAACGTCGGGGCTGTCTGCTCCAGCACGTCAGCTCGCCTCGTCGGCGAGGCGGAGGCGCTCACCCACGATGGGGTCACGGGGCGCGTCCTGCCATCGGATGAGCTCGACGGTGCGCTCGGAGCACCCAGCAGCCGCCGCGAGACCTGCCGACAGCGCGGCATGGTCGCGGAGGCGTTGCAGGGTGCGGCGGGTACGCGGCAGGGCCGCGGCGGCGCGCGCCGGCCAGCCGAGATGCGCCTGCTCGAGCGAGACCAGCACTCTCGCCGAAAGGCCGGCGTTCCCCTTCGCGCAGTCATGGAGCAGGCCCGCAACCAGCAACTCGGGGTCCGTCATCCCCTCGGCGCGAAGGACCGCGATGACATCGAGCCCGTGGCGCCGGTCCGCGATGTGCATCTCGTCGAACAGCGCGAGCTGCGCGGGCGACAGCCAGGTTCCGAGCGAATCACGCTCCCGTGCCGAGACGCGCGCGAACACGTGTCGGCGCGTCTGCCGGATCTTGCCGAGCCACCACGCGAGCGAGCCGGGCCTCATATCCCGATGAGGAGCCGCTCGAGCGGCTCGATCACCGCGCCGAACACGGCGCCGATCACGTCCGGCCCGCCCAGGTTCGGCAGCAGGATGAGCGCGAGCAGGATGAACATGCCGTACTGGTCGAGGACCGGCCGGACCTGCCGCTCCGTCTGCGCATCGAGGGCGGCGTACAGGAGCTTCGAACCGTCGAGCGGCGGGATCGGGATGAGGTTGAAGACCATCAGCAACAGGTTGATCTGCACGAAGAACGAGAAGAAGACGACGAAGAACTCCGCGTCCATGTGCGTCGCGATCAGGAATCGGAGGGGGATCGCGCCCGCGATCGCCAGCACGAGGTTCGAGATGGGACCCGCAAGCGAGACCAGCGCTTCGCCCCAGCGGCCGCCACGCAGGTTGTACGGGTTGTACGGCGTGGGCTTCGCCCAGCCGATGCCGACACCGGCGAGCACCGAGATGATCATGAGCAGGCCGCCCATCGGATCGAAGTGGACGCGCGGATCCAGCGTCAGGCGGCCGAGGTACCGCGCCGTGCTGTCGCCGAGCCGGTACGCCGCCAGCGCATGTGAGAACTCGTGCACCGGAAAGGCGATGCCGAGCATCACGAGGATGACGACCGCCTTGATGAGGAGCTCCTGGCCGTCGCTCATCTGATCATCAGAGCCGGCCGAGCAGCTCCGCCTTCTTGGCCTCGAACTCCTCCGGCGTGATCGCGCCGCGATCGCGAAGGTCCGCAAGGCTGCCGAGTGCGGTTGTGATCTCGTCGGATGACATCTCGCGTTCTGCCCGCGCTGCGGGCGTCGCGGGTGCCGCCGGCATCGGCTCGGGGTCCATTGCCGGCGCCGCGGCAGCTGCGGTGGCGAGGGCCGGGTCCGCGGCGACGGCCGGCATCGGCACCGGGGCTCGCAGCGGCGGCGCCGGGATCTGGAACGCTTCCTGCTCGAGCTGGTGCTTCTGGTCCAGCATGGTCCGCTTGAACGTCTGCGCCTCGGCGAGCATCCGATATCGATCGACGGACTGCTCGTTCGCGGTCAGGATGTCGAGGTCGCCGTAGCCGAGCATCCGGCCGAACACGCTCTGCTCGAGGACGGCGTCGTTGATCTTCTCGAGGGAGCTGTCGGCGGAGCGCTTCTTGAGCAGGCCCTCGACCTTCATGACCCGCCGGTTCGTGATCACGTAGTCCTCGGCATACCAGTTCATGTAGATCTGGGCGAGCCAGCCGAGCCCGACGAGCAGGAGGATGAGCCCGAGCCAGCTGAAGATGTCGCGGATGAGGCTCTGCTCGAGCTGCAGGGTCAGCAGCACGAGGACGAGCGCGGCGATGAAGATCGCCCACGCGACGCGGCCCTCGATGAACGTCGCCAGGACGTGCTGGCGGCCGCGCAGGGCGACGCGTTCACCGTCGGCGAGCAGCCTGTCCGCGTAGCGAGTCACGTGTCCCTCCCTAGGCCCGTGGATGCGCCCGAGCATAGACCTCACGGATGCGCTCACCCGTGACGTGCGTATAGAGCTGTGTGGTGCTGATGCTCGCATGTCCGAGCAGTTCCTGGACGATCCGCAGGTCCGCGCCGCCCTCGAGCAGGTGGGTCGCGAACGAGTGCCGCAGCGTGTGCGGGCTCACGCGGTCGTCCAGGCCCGCGGCGGCGGCTGCGCGCTTTACGGCTGACCACGCCTGCTGGCGTGCGAGGCGCTTGCCACTCGGCCCCAGGAGGAGCGGGCCGCCCCGTACCGGGGCCACGTGGTGCGCCGCGAGCAGAGCAGCACGCGGGCCGTCGTGCCAGGCGCGGAGCGCGTCGAGCGCAACCTCGCCGACCGGCACGAGCCGCTCGCGGTCGCCCTTGCCGATCACCCGGACGAATGCGCCATCGATCGACAGGTCCTCGAGGTCCAGGTTGAGCGCC
>DATFHO010000068.1:0-29782 GCA_035248345.1 Candidatus Limnocylindrales bacterium | reverse complement strand
CCCCTGCAGCCGGGTCAGGGACGCGAGCGCGTAGAGCACGGCCATCAGCGGTAGGCGGCGCTGCTCCGCCGCAAGGAAGGCGCCGGCAGCCAGCGCCAGGAACAGGCTGTCGCTGTACGCCATGGCGAAGGCGACCGCACCCGGCGCGAAGGTCAGGAACGCGAGGCTGCGAACCGCGGTGTCGTGATCGAAGTGGCGCACTGCCAGCCGGTAGAGCAGCCCAAGCGCGACGAGGAACGCGACGTTCGACACGATGACCCCGGCGAGGGCGACATCTCCGAATGTGAGGAGCGATGCGGCCTTCACCACCATCGGGTAGAACGGGAAGAACGCCCAGTCGAGGAAGCCCTTGGTGACGGGCTCGGCGTGGTATCCCTCAGCGGCGATGCCCAGGTAGAACGGCGAATCGCTGCCCGTGAGGCTACGAAGGAGGGGTGCGCTCGAGAACGTCGCCCCGTGATACTGCAACCCGATGTTGTTCTCGAGGAAGGCCGCGACGAGCAGCAGCGCGCCACGACTGACGACGAACAACCCCGTGATGGCCGCTAGGGCCGCCCGCCACTGCACGGCCGCCATCGTACGGGTGCGTGGGTAGCATGCGTGCGATGTCGAGCCTCCGTGCGCTGCGTGACCCACGCATGCAGCTGGCCGCCGTCCTCATGGTCGGCGCGATCGTGATGACCTTCCGCCTCCTGCAGTTCGTGGCATTGACCTCGGAGGGTCACTGGGGCTTCGATTTCGCCGCGTACTGGCTTGCGGGATCGCACGTCGCAGCCGGGCAGTCGCCGTATTCCCTGGAGCAGCTCTCGGGGGCGTTCCAGCCGAGTGAGAAGCCGCTCTACCTGTATCCGCCAGTTCTGGCGGCATTGGTCGCGCCGTTGTCGGTGCTGTTCGACTCGTACCGAGACGCGATGTGGGTGTGGGCAGGTCTCGGGTTTGCATTGCTTATCCTGGCGGTGGTTGCGATCGCGCGCGCCGAGGGCCTCGACCGGCCCCTCGCCGCGCACCTCCGCGTGCCGACCGGCGTCGCGAGCGCGATGTTCGTTGCGGCGGCCCTTGCCATGACGCCGATCATCGGCGAGCTGACAGTCGGCAACGTGCATCTCGAGCTCGTGGGTCTGCTCGCGGTTGCGTGGCTTGGGATCCGTCGAGGGACGACCAGAGGCCAGCAGGTCGCCGGCGTCGCGATCGGTGTGGCGACCCTGATCAAGGTCTTCCCGGGGCTCATCGTGGTGTGGTTCCTGCTGACGCGGCGCTGGGTGGCGGCGGCCTGCGCGGTGCTCGGCGCCGCGGTCGTCGCGATCGTCCTGCTGCCCGTCACCGGCATCGATTCGTGGTTCGAGTACCCACGCGTCCTCGCAAACATGGGCGCGGTCGCGGACTCCTTCGACTCCGTGTCACCGACCGTGTGGCTCGCGCCTGTCCTCGGCTTCACGATCGCCCGTGTGGTCGTCACGGTGGGCGGTTTCGCCCTGGTCGTGTACGCCGCCAGATCGCGCCCGGTAAACCTCGGATTCGGCATCGCGGTCGCCGCGAGCACGCTGATCGCCCCGTCGGTGCTCCACCATTACCTGGCAGTGCTCGTGATCCCGCTGCTGCTCGCGGCGTCCGCCGGGGTCAATCGGTGGGTCCTCCTCGCTTCGTACCTGCTGCTGTGGGGCGGGCAGCAGATGGCGCTGGGTGACGCGGCGTGGATCCTCTCGCGCGTGCCGCAGACGATCGGGTGGGCGCTGCTGCTCGCGGTGATGGTCGTCGGCCGGCCGAAGGAGGCAGCTGACGGGGCGCCGGGGGCCTCCGGAGCCGCCGCTCCAGCGGGAGCCGGCACGTGAACGCCTACGGGCTGCGCCTGCTGCGGAAGCCCTCCGTGCAGGCGTCGGTCGTGAGCGTGGTGGCCGTCCTCGTGCTCGCCTTCCGGGCGTTGCAGTTCGCCCGGCTCACCCAGAAGGTCCAGTGGGGCTACGACTTCTCGTTCTACTGGCGGGCGGCCAATCACCTCCTCCATGGCGAGCCGATCTATTCGGCGGCGCAGCTCGCGGGCCCGTACGCGCCGCAGGGGCAGGACGGATTCCTGTATCCGCCGCCGCTCGCCGCGGCCGTGACGCCACTCGCCGCCGTGTTCCGGGATCCGCTCGCCGCTGCCTGGATCTGGTGGGCCCTTGGGCTGATCGTGCTGGTCGCGTCCGTGCTCGCGCTCGGTCGATCCGAACGGCTCGGGGAGCGGTTCCCGATGCTCGCCGGCCGTGGTCGATGGCTGCTCGTCGCGGGTGCGCTTGCATTTCCGCCGGTCGTCGGCGAGCTCGTGCTGGGCAACGTCCACCTGCTGCTGCTCGGGCTGCTCACGCTGGCGTGGCTCGCCGTTCGACGCGGAACGCAGCGAGGCGAGTGGGTGGCTGGCGCGGCGATCGGCGTGGCGGCGGTCATCAAGGTCTTTCCCGGGTTCCTGGTGCTGTGGTTCCTGCTGACGCGCCGGTGGCGCGCAGCCGCTGGGGCTGCCGTGGCGGCGGTGGCGGTATCCGTCGTGGCCCTGCCGTTCACCGGGATCCAGCCCTGGCTCGACTATCCGACCGTGCTCGCCAACCTCTCGGCGCCGGCCGACGTGACCGACACGCTCGCTCCCACCGTCTGGCTCGCGCCGTACCTGGGCTTCCTCGCGGCCCGCATTCTCGTGACCCTGGCCGCGCTCGTGCTCCTGTGGCTGGCCGC
Source organism: Candidatus Limnocylindrales bacterium (assembly GCA_035248345.1). Lineage (GTDB taxonomy): Bacteria > Chloroflexota > Limnocylindria > Limnocylindrales > CSP1-4 > UBA5189. Next base: position 27,079 of record DATFHO010000068.1, on the reverse strand, counting down.
GACCCGGGCTCGCGGCACCGCAGCCGGTGCCGAAGGGCACGGGGACGACGGGACCCTCGCGCGGAGCTTCGCAGCGGCTGTGGTCCTGTCGGTCCTGATCGCGCCGGCGATCTACCAGCACTACCTCACATTGCTGGTGTTGCCGCTGATCCTCGCGCTCGGCGCCGGCGTGCGGCTGCGCTACGTCGCGGTCGCGTACCTGCTCATGTGGGGCGGCCAGCAGGACGCGCTCGGTGAGTTCGCGTGGATCGTGAATCGCGCGCTGCCGACGGCCGGTGCGCTCGTGTTGCTTTTCGGCCTGCTCGCGAGATTGCCTTCACGATTGGAGCCGGCTCGTAAGCCGCAGATAAGCCTTGCTGGATAAGGTGACCGACATGTCAGGTTCGTTGGCACAGGGCTGTCACAAACCTATTGACGTGGTCGCTACGTTGGCGATGGCCTTATCTCGTCCTTCATTGGTGTGCGGGACCGAACGTGCGCTTCGGCCCCTGCGAGGACCAAGTGCGCCGCGCGGGGAGCGCTAGTTGTCGCGTCTTCTTGCCGTTGGTTTGCGAATCCGTCCGATTCGTCGCGTCCTTGCGTTCATGCACTGGCCACGCCCCGAACACCTTGATCGACTGACGTCGGACGAGTTCGACGCGTTCGTCACGGCGACGGGCTTTGACGCAGCGATCTCAGCCTCGCTCGCAGAGTTCCACGGAGGAGGGTCACGAAATCCGGGGCGAGCCGAGTCCAGCCTACGCACGGCGCAAGGCAGTCATGAGAAACCTGGGGTTGCGCCGCTCGCTGGATCGCGCTGAGCAGAGGATCCTCGACAACCCAGGGGATATGGCTCGTCGTCACCGTCGCGACGACGGCAGCATCGTCGATTGGAGCGAGCCGGGCATCCTGCTTTCCTTCGAGGAGACCGACACCGAGACGATCACGTGGCTGGCGTGGCACGACGTTTGGAATCGCCGGGAACGCTAGGACGCTGCCCGCCGATCGCCCGCCGATACACTCGCCCGCGATGCCCACCTCGCTGACCATCGTGCTGCCGGCCTACAACGAGGCGCGGCGCATCGGGCCCGCGCTCGACGAGCTCTTCGCCTACCTCGACCAGCCGCATGCGGGCCTGCCATCGAAGGTCGACGTCCTCCTCGTCGATGACGGGTCGAAGGACACGACGGTCGACGTCATTCGCGCGCGACCGGAGTTCGAACGGTCGACCGGCGCGGCGCTTCGACTCCTGATGGTCGCCCACGGCGGCAAGGGAGCGGCCGTGAAGGCCGGGATGCTGGCCGCGACCGGCGACATCGTCGTGTTCGCCGACGCCGACATGGCGACCCCGCCTGCGGAGCTCGAGAAGCTCGTTGCCGCGATCGACGGCGGCGCGGACGTGGCGCTCGGGTCCCGCATCCAGCCGGACGGCTCGGACATGCGCGCATCGCAGCCGGCGTATCGGCGCGCGCTCGGTGGCCTGTTCCACTTCCTCGCCTCGATCTGGGTCGTGGGCGACGTCAAGGACACGCAATGCGGGTTCAAGGGCTTCACGCGCGAGGCCGCGCACGACCTGTTCGCGCGGCAGCGGGTGACATCGATCGTTTTCGACGTCGAGCTCATCCACCTCGCCCGCCGGCGTGGCTACAGGATCGTTGTCGTGCCGATCCAGTGGGAGGACGTGCGGGGCTCGCGCATGCGCCCGGGCGCCCGCCTCGCGCTCAGGGTCGCGTGGGACCTGGTGCGAATTCCCCTGCTGCACCGCGGGGTTCGGCGCCGAGCCTGAGGAGGCGCGGGGGCGCCAGGGGCGCGATCGTCGCCAGTGCTGCAGCCGGCGCCATCCACTCGCCCGGCAGCCAGCCGAACAGCGGCAGGACGAGTCCCCACCACTGCCCGCGTCCCGCGAGGAACGCCGCCGGGATCGCGAGCTGCGCCAGGTAGTGTGGATGGAAGAAGGGGAACGTCAGGATCGTCGCGGTCAGCGCGACCACTGTTGCGGTCTCCGCATCCCGCCGGAGGGCGGCCCACGCGGTCGCGGCAAGCCCAATCGCGATCCCGAGCAGCACCCACACTCCGTCAGGCCCCTGCAGTCCGAGCGCGTGCGCCGTCGTCGCGAAGCTGAGGTTGTGCTCGCCGGCGCTGACGTTGCCGAGTGAGGTGATCGTTCGGACGTAGTCGATCCAGTTCTGGACGCCGCCCCCGAACAGGGACGCCAGCAGCAGCACCAGCCCGAAGAAGATCGTCCAGGCGATCGGTCGCCACCGGCGCGCGAGGCTCCACGCGAGGAACACCACGCCGAACGGGTAGCGGATCGCGCCGGAGGCGGCGAGCGCGAACGCGCCGATCGGTCGGTCGCGGAAGCGCCAGATCACCGCCGACAGCGCGACGAGCACCACGCTGATGTTGCCGAGGTTGAGGTCGTACCAGACGGGGAACGAGAGGGCGGTGATGGCCAGGGTCGCGCCGCGCGCCATTGCCGAGACGGGCAGGATCGCGATCGCGCCGGCGAGCGCCGCGATGCGCAGCCAGAGCCACGCGTTCGCCGCGACGTCCTGCGCCAGCAGCGCGAAAGGGGTCAGGAGTACTGCCAGCGGTGGCGGGTACAGGTACAGGCCTGCGTAGTTGCCCGAGTTGTAGGCTTCGGCGAGGCCGGGCGGGTACAGCGGCTGGCCGTGGACGAGGCGGCTCGCGGCCGCGTCGTACGCATCGAAGTCGTAGGCGAACCCGGAGCTCCCCGCGAACGAACCCCCAACGAGGAGGAGCATGACCAGCCCGAACCCGCCGAGCAGCCACGGCGCCAGTCGGATCAGCGCTGCGCGGGAGTTCGTCATGGCGGCCGATCTTACGCGGTGACGACACCGTGATCGGGGCCGGGGGACGCGCAGGCCTGATCCGTCTCGTGGTCGGGCTGGGGATCAGCGTGGTCTTCGCGTGGGCCACCCTGCGCCAGGTCGATCTCGTGAAGGTCGGCGCCGCGCTGCAGCGGGTGAACGTCGCGGCGCTCGGCGTCGTGATCGGCTTCGTCGCCGTCGAGCTCGTCCTTCGCTCCTACCGCTGGCGGGTGCTCCTGCGACCGATCGCGGACGTGCCGCTCCGACTGACGACCGCCTACCTCGCGATCGGCTACTTCGCGAACACGATGCTGCCGGCGCGACTCGGCGACGTCGCCCGCGCGTTCCTGGCAGGGCGCGCGTTCAACCTGAGCCGCCTCGCGGTGCTCGGCACCATCGTCGTCGAGCGGCTGGCCGACGGGCTGTTCATCCTCGGCATCGTCGTCCTGCTCGGGTTCGTGGTTGCCGGTGGCGCCGATCTCGAGACGACGGCCATCGTGCTGTCCGGCCTGGCCGTCGTGGGGCTCGTGGTCCTCGGGCTCGTCCTGGCGTGGATCCGGCGGCCTGGCGAAGGCCTCCGGGGCCGGCTGCGATCGCTGGTCGATCGCGTGCTCGTCGGGGCGTCGGCGCTTCGGTCGCCGGGCTCGTTCGCCCTCGCCGCCTTCCTCACCGCCGCCGCGTTCGGGCTGTCGATCGCCAGCTTCTGGACGGTCGCGACGGCCGCGGGCGTGTCGCTGTCGCTCGGGCAGGCGGCGCTCGTCATGGGCGGCCTGGCGCTGTCGACCTCGATCCCGGCGGCGCCGGGCTCCCTGGGAACGTATGAGTTCGTCGGGACCTCGATCCTGACCGCGCTCGGGGTTGACCCCGCCGTGGCGCTTGCGATCGTGGTCGTCATCCACGTGATGGCGACGCTGCCGCTCGCACTGGCCGGGCTGGTCTCGGCGTGGCAGCTGCACTTCCGCGTCTCGGAGATCGCAGCGGACGGTTCGCCTGCGCACCTGGCGGAGCCCGCGCCATGAGCGCGCCTTCCGGCGACGCCCGCCCGCCGCTCAACAGGCCCGCCGAGCAGCCGGCCGAGCCGCCATCGATCGCCATCGTCATGCCGGCCTACAACGAGGCCGACAGGATCGAGGTGACGCTGGAGGCTGTGGCCCGGCATGCGGCCGCCAACCATCGGTCGGTGCCGGTGTTCGTCGCCGACGACGGGTCGACGGATCAGACGACCGCCGTCGCGTGGTCGACAGCCCAGCGGCTCGGTCTGCCGCTCGAGATCCTTCGGCTGCCGCATCGCGGCAAGGCGTGGACCGTGCGCGACGGCATGCTGACGGTCGCCGGCCGTGTGGACGCCGACTACCTGTTGATGCTCGACGCGGACAACGAGATCTCGATCGCCCACGTCGACGGCGTGAAGTGGGTCGCTGACCCCTCGACGATCTACATCGCGCGGCGCGTGCGCGAGGCTGGTGGGGCGCTGGGCGCAACGCCGCCGCCGTTCCGCCGGCTGATGTCCTTCGGGATGCGGCTGGCGGCGCGGCTGCTGCTGGGCTTGCCATACCCGGATACGCAGTGCGGGTTCAAGCTGTTCCCGCGCCACCTGGTCGTGGAGCTGTTCTCGCAGCAGCGATCGTCGTCGTGGGTGTTCGATGCGGAGATCCTCACGATCGCCCGTGCGTCGCGCGTCCCGATCCGCGAGGTGCCGGTCGTGTGGCAGCCGCGCGGGGAGTCACGCGTAGGTTCCGCGGCAGCCATCACTTCGGCGTTGGGGCTGTTGGGGATTGCCGTGCGCCGCTGGGCCGGCGTCTACCGCCGCGTGGGGCCACCCCGCCGCTGACGGAGCGGGCGCTGCGCGTGCCTTCGCCGGCCCGATGTTCACGCATTGATCTTTTTCGGCGCTTCGACGGCCGCATCGACCTGCCATGGCCGCGAAACACCGGCCGTTGCGCACAAGCCGACCACGGAACCCCTCCCCGCGCTGGTTGGATCGGCCATGTGGGCTCGGTAGCGGCCAGAAAGATCATTCGGTGAACATTGCAGGCGTGATCGAGGCGTCGCGGCGCTCGACCTCGCCGGAAACGCCATGAAATCGTTCGAATTCGTGAGATTGCGCAAGCAAGCAACCGCCTGATTCGGTGGTATGGTGGAGACGATGACCCCCACGCTCGAAGCCGACCCCGACTGTGCGCGCCCGATCGAGCGCGACGCCGGTGTGACGGACAACTCCGACACGACGGCAGCCACGCGCTCCGGGCAATCCGCTCCGAACCGGGCACTTCGCGCCGAGCGGCGCGCGTTCGGCGACATCGACCGGTCGACCTGGGACCGCCTCGCCGCGCTGAACCCCCAGGCGAGCCCCTTCTCCTCGTGGGCCTTCCACCGCGCGTGGTGGGATGCCTATGGCGCCAACGCGCACGACCAGACGGTCGTCGTGGTCGACCCCGCCGCGCCGGACCCGACCCAACCCGTCGCGATCGTGCCGCTGATGCACCGCCACGTCGTCGAGGCCTCGGACGCGGCGACCCACACGATGATCCGCCACGCCGACGGGCCGGCCCTCACGCCGCTCGCGCCGACCGCGTGCGTCGTCTACTTCGGGGCGAGCTACCACGCCGACTACGCAACGATCCTCGCGGCCCCCGCCGACCTCCAGGCTGTCGCCGACGCCGTCGTCGATGCGTTTGCGACCGACGCGATCGGGCCGGAGCACGACGACCCGTGGAGCGCGATCGACCTCCGACGCCTGCGCGCCGCGGACCCCGCCACCGAGGCGTTCGCGGCCGCGTTCGGTGCTCGCGAGATGTCGAACGGCTGGACGCTCAACGTCGAGCGCGAGGACGTCTGCCCCGTCATCACCCTGCCGAAGGGCGCGGACCTCGACGGCTTCCTTTCCACGTTGGGCAAGAAGGAGCGCCACGAGATCCGGCGCAAGGTGCGCCGCGCGGAGGCCGCCGGCGACGTCCTGCTCATCGACTCGGCGGACCGCCTCGCGGACCTCGATGCCTTCATCGACCTCCATCAGGCCCGCTGGGGCGCCGACGGCCTGTTCCCGCCGACTCCCGGCGGCGACCAGAGCCGGCACTTCTTCCGACGCTTGTTCGAGCTGGCGGACGAGAGCCTGCACCTGGCTTTCCTGACCGTGAACGGCGAGCGCATCGCGGCCGCGGTCTTCTTCGAGACGCAGGACTCGATCCTCTACTACAACGCCGGCGTCTCCCCGGAGGCGCGCGAGCTGTCGCCCGGTGTCGTGCTGCTCGAACGCCTCGTGCGCCGGGCGATCGATGACGGCCGCTGCCGGGTCGATCTGATGCGCGGCGATGAGCCGTACAAGTACGAGTGGGGCGGGGTCGACGAGCCGGTGCAGCGGATCCTTGTTCGGCGCACCGCGGCGACCGCTGGCGGCGCGGCATGACGCAGATGCCCACGCTCCGCATGCCACCGGCCGCGCTCGTGCCCGACCCGTGCTTCGAGCCGATCACCCGCCTGCCGCTGCCGAAGCACCGCCAGCGCATCCGCGTCGTCGAGCTGCTCGCAACCGGGACGAGCGGCGGCGCCCAGGAGCACGTCTTCAACCTCGTCACCCGCATCGACCGGGAGCGCTACGACGTGTCCGTCCTGTCGCTGTCGAACGGCGCGGCGATCCGCCGCCTCGAGCGCGCCGGCATCAGCGTCTGCGTGCTCGACGAGATGTCCGACGCGGACGCGATCGAAGCCGTCGCGGCCCACCTCGATGCGGTGAAGGCGGACGTCGTCCACAACCACATGTACCGCGCCGAAGTCGTCGGCACCCAGGCCGCGTGGCGGCTCGCGGCGCTCGGCAAGCCGCGTCCGTTCGTCGTCGGGACCGTGCATTCGAGCCGCGTTAGATCGGTTGAGGATCGCGAGCTCATCTCGCGTCTGACGCCGTCGATCGACCATCTCATCGCCGTCTCCCGTGCCATCGTCCGCAAGCTCGAGGACGAGGATCGCACCGGCGCCCCGATCTCGCTGATCTACAACGGCGTCGACCTGACCCGCTACGCCGAGCCCGACGTCTGCGGCACGCTCCACGACGAGTACCCGTCCATCGGGATCGGCGACCCGATCGTGGGCGTGGTCGCGCGGCTCGAGCCGGAGAAAGGCCACCCGACGCTGCTCGATGCCTGGCCCGCTGTGCTCGCCGCGCAACCGAACGCCCACCTGCTGATCGTGGGCGAGGGGTCGCAGCGAGAGGCGCTCGAAGCGCAGGCGGCCGCACTTGGCATCGCCGGGTCCGTCGTCTTCACCGGCCGCCGCGATGACGTGCCCGCCGTGACTGCCGCGCTTGACGTCGCGGTGCTGCCCTCCTATCGCGAGGCGCAGGGCCTCTCGATCCTCGAAGCCATGGCGCTGTGTCGGCCCGTTGTTGCGTCGCGCGTCGGCGGCATCCCCGAGATGATCGAGGACGGCCGCACGGGCATCCTCGTCCCGCCGCACGATGGGGACGCGCTCGCCGCTGCGCTCGTTCGCATGCTCACGGACCACCCGTTTGCCGACACCATCGCTCGCGCCGGCCGCGATCTCGTGCACGACCGCTTCTGCGTCGAGTTGATGGTTCGGGCCGTCGAGACGATCTACGACGAGTCCGTCGCCGACGAACGCCGAGTCGCGGCAAGCTAAGCCGCGCACAATCCCGGCATGACGATCCTGCTCGTCGGTGCCGGCGGGTTCTTCGGTGCGATCAGCCGGTACCTGCTCGATGGCTGGGTGTCCGGCATCACCGGCGGCACGTTCCCATGGGGCACGTTCGTCATCAACGTCACCGGATCGTTCGTGCTCGGGCTGCTGTTCGCGCTGACGGTGGAGCGCGCGATCCTCCCCGCGACCATTCGGCCGCCGATCCTCGTCGGGTTCATCGGCGCGTACACGACCTTCTCGACCCTCACGCTGGAGTCGTGGCGGCTCGTCGAGGACGGCAGCTACGGGCTGGCGCTCGCAAACATCGGCGGCTCGATGCTCCTGGGCCTCGTCGCCGTGGTGGCAGGCCTCGCGCTCGGGAGGGCCCTGTGAAGATCGAAGGAACGGCGCTGCTCGTCCGCATCTACCTGGGCGAGTCGGACCAGTGGCACGGCAGGCCGCTCTACCAGGCGATCGTGGAGAAGGCGCGGGAGCGCGGTCTCGCCGGCGCGACGGTCCTCCGCGGCATCGAGGGCTTCGGCGCGAAGGCACATCTGCACACCAGCCGCATCCTCCGCTTGTCGGAAGACCTGCCGGTGCTCATCGAAATCGTGGATGCGGAAGACCGACTACGAGAGGCCCTGCCGGAGCTCGATGCGATGGTCGGCGACGGCCTCATCACCGTGGAGAAAGTCGAGGTGTATGCCCACCGCTCGACCAACTCCGACGCCCAGGCGTAGCTGCACCGTCAGGCTGGGCACGCCGCCGAGTCAAGCCGTATCAGCATTCGAGCGCCGGCAAATCCACCGATCGGCGGTGGCGGTCGGTCGACGACCGTGAAGATGATGCCCTCGAGCTCGATCTGCTCACTGCCTGCAAGCAGTGCCCGGTACGCGGTCTCCAGGATGGTGCCCCGGTAATACGGGACGCCGAAGTTCTGGTCGTTGGCTATCCAGATCCGCGGGCAATGGGTCGTCAGGTACCCCGCGATGTCGCCGCGCTCGCGCCACGGCGTGATGAGCCCGTCGGTCAGCCCGTTGACGGACAGGTATCGAAGATCCGGACGCAGGTACCAGCGGTCCTGAACCTCGTACCCGATCACCGTGGAGTTCGGCGGAGCAAGTGCGTTCAGACGTTCGACCACCGCGCGCTCGGTGATCGTGTCGAAGGTGTAGCCGTGTTGCCCCGCCGTCGAGGCGGTCACGAGTGAGCCGATGGTCGCCATTCCGACGACAGCGACGACCACTACCGAGGCGAACCGGACCCTTGCGAGCGCGAGCCCGACACCAAGACCCAGCATCGGCATCGCCGCGAGCGCATAGCGCTGCACGTACTGCGTGACGGGATACAGGATCAGGATCGCCGTGAATACCGCCAGGACACCGGCCACCACGAGGGCATGGCGGCGCCCACGCATGACCCCGAGCACCGCGAGCACCGCGAGCGGGGCGAGCCCAATGAGGTAATCGATCGCTCGTCCGGACACGAGAAGCGGTCCATAACGGATGGCCATCTCGCCGTTGTCGATCGTCCGCGCCACGTTCGAGACGGAATACGAGCCGAGCGTGAGCTGGGAGTATCCGTCGTAGATCACGGCCGGAATTCCTGCGACGGCCGCAAGGAGCAGGTAGCGCCGCCATCCGAGCGCAAGCATCTCGAAACCGATGATGACCGCCAGCTCCGGGCGGTCGAACAGCATCAACGCCCAGATCGCAGCGAGTCCCCGGCCCCTTGCGACGAGTGAAAGCGCAACCAGCGTGACCGTCATGCCTGCGTCGTACGTCATCACGCCGTAGTAGGCGAGACCGGGCACGACGACGGCTGCGCCGACCGTCGCCGCGAACGTGGAGCCAGTCAGTCGGCGCACCGCATACGTTGTCGCGAGCAGGGCGCTCACGGCCCAGATCGCCGTCCAGATCTTCGCGCCCGCGACGCCCGCACCGATCATGAACGGCAGCGCGAGGACGAGCGACCACAGTGGCGATGCCACACCGGACGAGAACGTCCCGGGGTTGAACTGGAAGAGGTGGCCTTCCGCGGCGTTCCGCGCGTAGACGAGGTAGATCGTCGGATCGCCGAAGAAGGTGCCGCCGAGCATCCACGCACCGGCGAGGATGGCCACGACGCCCGCTACAAGCGGGATCCAGGCCGCGATGGCCGTGGGGATGGTGATTGCGGGGCTGTCGACGAACGGCCGCCGAAACCGCCCCGCAACCGTTTCGGCGCTCATGCTGTCCTCAAGTGCTAGCGGCGAAAGAACGCGACGCGATACCAGTGCAGGTAGTGGGGCAGCCACTTGCGGAGCTTGAAGTTCGACTGCCCGGCGGTTCGATCGCGCCACGTCGTCGGGATCTCCGCGATCTTCCGCTTCTGGAGCGTGGCCTTCACCGTGAGCTCCAGCGCGAGCTCGAAGCCGGCAGTGCTCTCGATCGGCGTCGACTCGAGGAAGCGCCGCGCGTAGAGCTTGAAGTTGTTCGTCGGGTCGTGGGTCGGGACGCGCGCGAACCAGTGCAACGTGAGTCCCGCGACGCGGCTCATCAGCCGCTTCAGCGGCGGCCCCCCGATCTGCCGGCCGCCCTTCATGTACCGCGACGCGGAGACGACGTCCGCGCCGCCCTTCGCGAGCTCAACCATCTGGTCGACCGCGGCCGGGTCGTCCGAGCCGTCCGCCATCGAGATCAGCACGTACGGCCCGGTCGTGCCGGCGATGCCCGCCTTCATGGCGTTGAGCACGCCGCGCCCGATGTCATTGCGCAGGCCGCGGAGGCCCGGGATCTCGGGCGCGAGGCGAGCGATGACCGGCACGGTCGTGTCGCCATCGAAGTCGTAGACCACAACGAGCTCGCGCGGCGTCTTCACGGCCGCAGCGAGGCCGCGCAGGACCGGCTCGACCGCCTCGCCCTCGTTGTAGACCGGGAGGACGATCGAGACCTCGGGCGCCGCGGAAGCGCTCGCGGGAGCCGTCGGGCTCACAGAGCGCCGCGATCCAGCTCGGCCCGGATCCATGGGATGACCTCGTCGAGCATCTGGTCGAGCGTCGTCGTCGCTTCGAACCCGAGGACCTCGCGTGCCTTGCGCACGTCCGGGACGCGCCGCTGCACGTCGTGCTCGAACGGCTCGTCGCTCACATAGCGGAACGGTCGGTCCGGGCCGTTGATCTTCCGCCAGATGGTCTCGGCAAGCTCCAGCACCGTGGTCGAGGCGGCGGTCGACAGGTTGAAGTCCTCGTTGATCGCCTTGGGCGATTCCATCGCGATCCGGATCCCGCGTGCCAGGTCCCCGCCATACGTGTAGTGCCGGACCTGGTTGCCCTCGCCGAGGATGTGCAGCGGATCCTGGCCCTGCGCGATCTTGAGCACGAGATCCGGGACCACGTGCGACAGCGCGAGCTTGATGTTGCCGCTCATGACGTCCGTGTCGCGGACGGCGCGCCGCTCGCCGATGCCGACGCAGTTGAACGGCCGGAGGATCGTGTACGGCAGCCCGTACTGCTCGTGGGCGCCCTTCGCGAAGTACTCGGAGGCGAGCTTCTGGAAGCCGTACGTCGAGACGGGCGGCGGAGAGGTGCGCTCGGCACCTTCGGGCGTCGGGAAGACGTCGGTGGACTCGAAGACCATCGACGAGCTCATGACGATGATCCGGTCGAGCGTCCTGTTTTTGTGCGCTGCGATCGCGGCATCGAACGTCGCGGCGAGGATCCGCTCGTTCTCGGCCAGCAGCTCATACGCGAACTCGTGGAAATAGCTGATCCCACCGATCATCGCGGCGGCCGCGACAACCTGGTCGCAGTCGGCTACGAGGCGCGTCAGCAGCTCGACGTCCTTCGCATCGCCCTCGACGAACGTGTAGTTCGGATGCGAGTCGTACGACTTTGCGAGCCGGCCGTACTTCGAGAAGTTGTCGATGCCGACGACCTCGTGCCCGTGTTCGAGCAGCTCGGGAACGAGGTAGCCGCAGATGAACCCGGCGGCACCGGTGACGAGGACGCGCATCAGGTGGCGGCCGGCGAGGCGGCGGGGGTGGCGGCCTCTGACGGCGGCGCGACGACCCGGCGGAGCCGGAGGCGCTCGGGCCAGATCGATGCACCGATCTCCGTGAGCGGCTGGAGCCCGACGTGCAGCCAGGCCGGCAGCGGCCGGCGATCATCGATGCGCTCGAGCACGGCCTGCAGGACGATGCCGGTGAGCGCCATGCCCGGGACGGGAATCCCCCAGAACACCGCGATGACAGGCGTGAGCACGGGCATGGACATGAGCTTGTAGCCCTGCTGCGCCGACGGCCAGAAGACCGGCGCGCCGAGCCACAGGGCGCGGCGCCAGCCGAGCGACAGCAGCGCGACGCCGGCGATCACCATCAGGACAGGATTCCCGAACACCGAATCGCCGGCGTACTGGCGCGTCAGGTTGGCCGTAATGAAGCTGTATTCCTCGATGAAGCGCTGCCATGGCAGGAACGGCGCCGTGATCGCGAGCGCTGCAACGGCAACCGCGATGGCACCCCAACGTCGTTGCGCGACCAGCGCGAACCCCATGTACGGCTTGACGATCGCCGACACGCCACCGAGCCGGCCGGCGTAGAGCAGCACGATGACGAGCAGGAGCTCGAGGTGGCCGAGGACGACCACCGCGAAGAGCGGGTTGAACGCGATCCAGTAGCCCGGAAGCCCGAGCTTCCGAAGCAGCCACAGCATCGCGAGGATGCTGCCGAACAGCCAGATGGCCGCGATCAGATCATCCGACAGACCCACGAACGGGATGAACGGGATGAGCATCGGCGGGGGACCGGCGAACACGCCTGCCTCCGGCCCGGCGCGCCACGGGTCTCCGCCGGTGAACAGCGCCCGCGCAGCGTCCGTGTAGATCCAGGCATGGGAGCCCAGGAGCCGCGGCTCCAGGATGACGTGGAGGATCGAGTTCTCCGCGCCGAGCGCGAATGCGACCGGAAGCACGATGTTCCACGGGCGCCCGAGCCTTCCGCGTGGGGTCGAGCCGGCAGGTCCAGGGCCGGCCTTGGCCGCCGCCGCGGCCTCCCTGTCGCCGTTGCGCAGGTTCTCGCGCAGCCAGGCTCGAACCGACGCCGGCGTCAGTGCCGGCAGCGTTGCCCCCGCGAGCTTCACAGGCGAATGCCGCCGTCGAGCACACCCCACACATCGATGACGTCCTTGCCCCCGATCGCGAGGTTCCGATACGGCGCATGTGGCGCGCCCAGAACCAGCAGCTCGCTTTCCGAGAGGACGTTGTCCAACGGAACGAGGCGGCCGTCCTCGACGTACGGATCCGTGCACAGCACGTTTGCGCCGGCCCAGCCGAGGAGCTTGCGGAGCTTGTAGGACAGCGAGGCCCGGGTGTCGTCCGACTCGGCCTTGAAGGCCATCCCGAGGATGCCCACGGTGCGGCCGCGGAGGTTGCCGTAGCGGCGCTGCATCGCCGAGACGATGTACGCGGGCAGGCCTTCGTTGACCTGCATCGCCGCCTGGCCCATCGGGAAATGGTCGCTCGTGAACGCGGCGAGCTGCATCGTGTCCTTGAACAGGCACGGACCGGCCGCGAAGCCCGGGCCCGGCAAGTCGCGAGCGCGCGGATAGTCCTCGCGAATCGCGTGGAGCACGTTCCCGTAGTCGACCCCGGCCTGGTCCGCGATCATCAGGAACTGGTTCGCGACGGCAAACTTCATGTACCGCCACGTGTTCGTGAACAGCTTCGCGAGCTCGGCTTCCTTCGAGGTCGTGCGGATCGTCTTCGCGCCGAGGCGCTGGAAGAGCTCCGCCGCGCGCGTCGCCGCAGCGTCATCGTCCGCGCCGATGATCTGGGGGAGCGAGTGCAGCTCCTCGAGCGCGTGGCCCTCTGCGATGCGCTCCGGGCAGAACGCGACGTCGCACCCGCACCCGCGCTCCTGGAGCCGCTGCGTGACGTACTCGGTCGTGCCGGGGTAGACGGTCGATCGGAGCACGACGAGCGAACCATGGCGGAGGTGCGGCGCAATCTGTTCGACCGTCTTCTCGAAGATCGACATCGATGGCCCGAGGAATTCGTCGACCGGCGTCCCGACCACGACGACCACGATGTCCGTCCGGCCGAGCATCGAAGCGTCCGCGCTCATCTCGAGCCGGCCGGTCTTCAGGACATTGGGCAGGAGCTCGTCCGCGCCGGTTTCCTTGAACGGCATCTCGCCGCGCGCGATCCGATCGAGCGTCTGCTGGTTGATGTCGTAGATCCCGACGCGCTGGCCCGCCTCGGCGAACGCAAGCGACAACGGAAGACCGACGTGTCCCCCGCCCCCGAGCACCACCATGTCCAGATCGACAGTTGTCACCGGGCGGAACGGTAGCAGCCGAGATGCACCGCCAGAGGTAGGACGTATGTCGGGGGTGAATCGGCCATCGGGCGTACTCTTGGCGACCCAAATGAACCAGACCGCAGCGCTCCGCCCCCGCCAGCCCCTCGTGCGCGCCGTGCTCGCCGCTCGTGGCGCCGCGGTCGCCGTCGCCGGCCCGATCGATCGACTGCTCGCGCGCCTTCCGGCGCCGGTCGAGGAGCGGATCCGGCAGCGACTCGGGCTTGACCTGTTCATCGTCGTCGCGGTCGTCGTCGTGTTCATGCGCCTGTTCGCGGTTTCGCCGTGGACGCCGGGCGTGCTCGACATGCATACGTACTGGGCAACTCGCGGCGGGATCACCTACGCCGGGTCCGACCCGTACACGATCGGTGCGTACCTCTACGCGCCGGTGTTCGCGCAGGTCCTGTGGCCGATCGCGGCGTCCGTGCCGTGGCCGGTGTTCGCCGCGCTCTGGACCGCGCTGATCGCGGTCGCCGTCGTCTGGCTCGTCGGGCGGTGGTCGTTCCCGGTGCTGCTGTTCTCCGGCGCGCTTGCCCTGGAGCTGTACCTGGGCCAGATCGATGTGTTCATCGCGGTCGCCGTGCTCATCGGGTTCCGATACCCGGCCGCGTATGCATTTCCCTTGCTCACCAAGGTTGCGCCCGGGATCGGGCTGCTGTGGTTCGCGTTCCGACGCGAGTGGCGTGCGCTCGCCATTGCGGGCGCGGCAACCGTCGCCGTTGCCGCCGTGTCCGCGTGGCTCGCGCCGGCACTGTGGCACGACTGGTACGACCTTCTGCGTCGCTCCGTGACCGACAAGCAGGTCGTCGATGGCGCGTACGTCGCCATTCCGGTGTGGGCGCGACTGCCGTTCGCCGTGGGGATCATCTTCTGGGGCGCCCGAACCTCGCGCCACTGGACCGTCCCCGTGGCGATCCTCCTGGCCATGCCGATCCTCTGGATCAACGTGTTCACGCTGCTGATCGCGGTCATCCCGTTGCGCGCCGAGGCGGGTCTCACGCCGGCGCGTGCCTGGCTCCTGCGCGAGCGCCTGCTCCCGCTGCCGGCCGGCGCCGGCGTGCGCAGCCGCGCGCCCAAGCCCTCGACCGCTCCGCAGATCGGGTAGTCCAGGTCGGCGCGCCGCGTCGACGCGCCGCTCGAGATCGCCCGCCCACCGCCCGCGTCCTGCGAGCTCGCCCGCTCCTTGCTTCGCGCCGCTCGTCTCGTTCGAAGCCGCCACCTCGCGACCCGGCGGACGACGTGCCTCGCGGCGCGTGATGCACGCAACATGTGCACAACAAGGGCTTGCATGCCTCCAGAACGCAAGTTCGGCTCGCCGCGGTCCTCGCGTCGTGCTCGTGGAGCGTGACTGAGCTCGGCTGAGCACGAAATGCGTCGGGCAGATGGCCTCGCCGAGGACCAGCGGGTTGATTGAGGCGACCTAGGCGTCCTTGTGTGCATGGTGCGTTCACGGGATAGGCCAAGCACGGTGAACAGAGGCAGCGCGGGCCGCGTACCGTTCGCGTCGATGGCAGGGTCGGGGACGGCACGTTCGGCGACGCGACGTTCGGCGGCACGAGGCACCATGCCGCCACGACCTGCGCGCAGCTACCGCTGGCCGACGATCGGTGAGCTCTGGACGTTCCTCGGGTTTGCGCTGCCGGCGCTGGGCGCGCTGCTCGTCCCGATGCCCGCGGTCGACCTCGCGTACCAGCTCCGCGCCGGCGCCGAGATCCTCCAGAGCGGAGCAATCCCCACCACGGACACGTGGACGTTCACGATCAACGGCCAGCCCTGGGTCGACCAGCAATGGGGCGCCCAGGTGCTCCTCGCGCTCGTGTACCAGGCAGCCGGCTGGACGGGACTCGCAATCCTTCGGGCGGTACTCGTCGGGAGCACCTTCGCGCTCGTGCAGGCAACACTTCGATCGATGGGCTGCGCCCAGCGGCCGGCTGCGCTCCTGGCGCTGGCGAGCTTCGCCGTCGCGGCGCCGGCGCTCGCCCTCCGGCCGCAGCTGTTCGGGGTCGTGCTGTTCGCGGCATCGATGTACGTCGTCGCGGATCGGCGCGCGCATCCGCGGCGGCTCTGGCTGCTGCCCGTGTTCGGGGCGCTCTGGGCGAACCTGCACGGGACGTTCCCGCTCATCGTGATCGTGGTCGGGCTTGGCTGGCTCGACGAGTTCTCGCGCCGCGTTCGGGCGCGTCGCGCGCGACAAGCCGCGCCGAAGGGCTTCCAGCAACCTCCTGATCCGGGCGCGGCGTCCCGACTCCGCGGCTCGACCGGCATCGCACTCCTGGGCGCGGTGACGGCAATCGCGACGCTCGTCACGCCGTTCGGGATCGAGGCGTGGTGGTACGTCGTGCGACTTGCCTCGAACCCGGAGGTTTCTGCCGGCATCAGCGAGTGGCGCCCGCCGTCGCCGTTCGACGGCACCGGGGCGGTGTTCTACCTCTCGTTGCTGATCGCCGTGGCGGTGCTGCTGCTGCGCGTCCGGCGCGACGGGAACCGCGTGGGATTGCCGATCCTCGCTCCCGTGGTGACGCTCCTCGGCTTCGCCGTCCTGGGCATCTTCACCGGGCGCGGCCTCGCGTGGTGGGCGCTCGTGCTCCCGATCGCGGGCGCAGAGCTCGCGCACGACGCGAACCTCACGCGGCTGCTCCCGCGGGCGCTTGCGCCGATCGGTGCGCTCCTCGCTGGGCCGAAGCCGGTTCGATCCGATGGCTCACCCGTCCCGCCCGGCTCCACCGCAGCGGCCGCCGCCGCGGCCCGCGCCCAACGCGGGTCTCCGCTCAACTTCGCGGTCGGTGTCGTGCTGGCCCTCGCCGCCGTGGCCCTCCTCCCGCTGTGGCGCCCGCTCGGTCCCGCCGGCGTGCCAGTCGGAGTGCTCTCGTATGCGCCGCAAGGCATCACGGCCGGGCTCGAAACGCTGCTGACGCGTACCTACCGCGGCTACGCGCGCGTCTGGGCGCCACAAGTCTGGACGTCCTGGCTGGAGTGGATGGTCCCGAAGCCGCAGTACGCGGTCGACTCGCGGGTCGAGCTGTACAGCAGCGACCTTCTCGGGGACGCCCGCGAGATCGCGGCTGGCGCGCCAGTGGCGCTCGATCGCGTCGACGCCGTCGATATCGTCATCGCGACGAAGGACGCCGGCGGCATCGCGCTCGAGCAGCTGCTCAGGAATTCAGGCCTGTGGGTGATCGCCTACAAGGACGCGGAAGGCTCGATCTGGATCCGCACGATCCGCAACGCTTGAGGCCCGCGGAACCGGCGTCGGACGGCAAGTTGTGCCAACCAGTCGCCCACGAACTACTCGTCACCGGCGGATGGCGGGCCGCGCCCCCCTCAAGCTCAGCCGCGCGGAGCCGGGCTCCTCGCTCGTGTCTACCAGGCGATGCGCGACTTGTTGGCAGAAATCTGCGGACGAGTAGTCACCCAGGAACTGGTTGACAGAAACTGCGCCCACCAGCGCTCGGCCGTGGCCGCGAGGCGCACAGCCCGCGGCCGTGAGGCGCTACGGGACGAACGAGTGCCAGTAGCGCTCTGCGGGGCCGTTCTGGCGGCCGACCGTCCCGACCGACTGCGCGCGCTTGCGTACCGCGTCTGCCATCGCCTTCTCGCTGCCGAACAGGCGCGGGACCTGCGACTCGTACATCGCGATGCCACGGACCTTGCGCTCGAGCTGGTCGCCAATGTCGGCGTAGCGCGGCGTCAGCTCGATGCCGGCCGGGATCCCGTCCAGCGCGCCCGACGGCAGCTCATCCAGCGACTGGAACTCGTTCCAGTAGGCGTAGGGGAAGTCCTCGTAGAAGACGACGCGGCCCGCCCAATCGGGGCCGGGCATCACCCACGAGCGCGGCTCGGCGAGCAGCGCGACGCCCGCGTCGCGGCAGAGCTGGTGGTCGACATGGTTGCCGACGCCGAGCGGCAGGTACACGTACGACGGCTCGAGCCGCGCGATCTCGCGCCGCAGGATCGACACCGGCGCGTCGTCGTCCTCGCGAACCGCGCCGAGCAGCTCATCGTCTCCGTCGTAGCCGCGGAAGATCGCGTCGGCGAGGTCCAGGAACACGACCGAGGCCTCGGCGAAGTACGCGAACCGCTCGTCCTCGACGCGTCGGGCCGCGACGATCTCGCCCGCAGCGGCGGCATCGACCACGTCGTCCGTGTAGATCGCGCCCTGGGTCGACACGTCGTCCATCAGCGCCTGGCCCGCGAGCGGCTTGTTCCGGATCGACGCCCGGCGATACCAGGACGCGCGCTGCCAGAAGCGCTTCGCGGAGGCGTCGGCGTCCGACTGGGTGGCTTCGAGTCGATCGTCGTCGGCGGCCCATTCGGCGTCGGCCGGTCCGCCGGGATAATCGGCGCGGATGTCCGACCGATTGAACGCCTCGGTCGCCGGCCACATCGCCTTCGTGCCGAACCCGAGCGCCTCGCGCTGGTAGCTCGTCAGCCCGTTGCCGTTGTTGGCGCCCGCGCCCGCCGACCCGGAGCCCGAGAACACCGTCAGGATCGTGACGTTCTGCCCGAGCTCACGCAGCGAGGCGATCAGGCCGCCGCACGACAGCGCGACGTCATCGGGGTGGGGAGCGACGAACACGTGGGCCATCGCTTCGGAGGATACGGCATGATGGCCGCATGACAGGCGACCTGATCACGCACCGGCTGCTCCAGGGAATCGCCGTGATCCTCTTCGGGATAGCGCTCGAGCTGGCCGGCGGCGGCGTCATGGGCCTCGTGGTCGCGGTGATCGGCCTCATCATCGCCGCGGTCGTCCCGAGCACAGGACCGCGCGGCCCGCGCTAGCCGTATTCGGCCACCTCTTCGCGGAGCGCGCCGAGCAGCTCGATCTCGATCAGGTCCTTGGGGCGGCCGGCGGCGCGCTTCATTCGGATCAGGTCATCGATGTTCGCGACCAGGACGTTGCGCCCGCCGAAGTCATACGGCATCGCCGATCGAACGAGATCGTCGAAGCCGCGCGTGCCACTCGGCGTTGCCAGCACGTCGAGGTCGCCAAGATCTGTGACGAACGTGAACGAGTCGCCGGCCGCGAGCGTGCGGGCGTCGAGCCGGAATGGCACGTCGTCGGGGACGCCGCGCAGGCGCGCATGGAGTGCCTGAAGAACCGTCGACAGCGCCTCGAGGTTATCGCGATCCCGTGCGTAGCAGACGTCGAGGTCTCGGGTGACACTCGGCGAGCCGAGGACACGCGCGGCAACGCCGCCGATCAGGACGAAACGAACGCCACCGTCCGTCAATGCGTAGAGAGCGCCTGTCCAGTCGTAGGGCCCGATTTCGCTCATCTGCGCACCGCCGCGTCAAACGCCGCGACGCTTCTCGCGTCTGCCTCCGCTAGCCGGAGCCGCTCCGCAGGGGACAGTCGAAGGAGCTCGCGAATCTGGGTCCGATCGACGCCCACACCCAGCACGGGCTCGATGCTCAGCGTCTGCCCGGCGGCGCGAAGCAGCCGGTCCAGGGTGTCGGTTCGCGGCGACAGCGTTCCGAGCTCCACCCGGGCGACCGTCGACTGCGGGAGGCCTGCCAGCCGCCCGAGCTCACGTTGCGAGAGCCGCGCGCGGCGCCGCGCACGCTTGAGGAGGTACGCAGCGTCCATGGCGCGACGATAGCAGAAATGCTATCGAGCGGTCACTCCGTGTCCCAGCCACCTTCGCCCACGAGCGGCACGAAGACCACGGCACCGTCCGACCACTCGCGCCAGTCATTGGGACCGCGGCGCTCGATGACCCTGAGGTCCTGCGCGGCGCGATCGCCAACCGGGATCACGAGCCGTGCGCCGACCGCAAGCTGCTCTCGCAGCTCGTTCGCGATCTGCGGCGACCCCGCCGTCACGACGATCCCGCCCCACGGCGCACCGTCGCTCACGCCCCGCGAGCCGTCGCCAACTCGGACATCGACGCCGGGGTAGCCGTTCGCCGCGAGCCGTTCGCGCGCCTCGTCGGCGAGGTTCGGGTGCCGTTCGATCGTCGTCACCCGCGCCCCGACGGCCGCAAGGATCGCGGCCTGGTAGCCCGACCCCGTGCCGATCTCGAGGATCCGATCGTTCGGCTCCACCTCGAGGAGCTCGGTCATGCGCGCAACCATGAAGGGCTGGCTGATCGTCTGCCCGGCATCGATCGGCAGCGCGCGATCGTCGTACGCCAGGTTCGTGGGCACGCCCGGGACGAACTGCTCGCGAGGCACGGTGCGCATCGCCTCGAGCACGCGCTGGTCGCGGATCCCGCGGCGCTCCAGCTGCTCGGTGACCATGCGCGCGCGCGCCGACTCGCCTTCGGGGCGACGCCGGAAGCCGAACCGCATGGCCGGCCGAGCATACGCCCGGCCCGTGGCGCACCTAGGAGGCGGCGGCGCTCGGGGCTGCGGTGGGCGCGACAGTCGGGGCCAGGCTCGGCGCCGCGGAAGCGCCGCTCGCTCCGGGCGAGAGGCTCGGGCCGGCCGAGCCGGAGGGCGCGGGGCTTGTCGTCACGACCGGCGTGGCGGTCGGGGTCGGGTTGAACGCGCCGCCTTTCCCGAAGGCCATCGCGTAGAGGAAGACGAGCGCGAAAAAGGCGATCGACACCGCCACGAAGATCTGCGAGGCGGGGTCCTTGATGCGCAGCGTCGGGTCGATCGCGAAGGTCTGGCGCGTCGGCGCCCGGTCCTTCGAGGTGCGGTGGGCACGAGCGGCGGCCGTCTGCGCGGCACGGTCTCGAGCGCCAGGTCGAGCCACGGGCTCGAGCGGATCGACCTCGTCGTCGGCGTCGGCGTCGTCGGCCGCGGCTTCTTCCGCTTCGTCGGCTTCGACCCCGTCGAGCTCCTCGTCGATGTCCTCGGACTCGTCGAGCGAGTCGCCGCCGGCCTCGGCTTCCTCGACCTCGGCCTCGGCGGCCTCGTTCGCGGCAGCGAGCTGGGCGTCGCTCAGGTCCGGTGCGGCCTCGGCGACCGCTTCGGCGTCGGGCGCTTCCGACTCCGGCGCGTCGATCAGGTCGTCGTTCTTGGGCTCAGTCATACGGTCGCGCAGTGTACGGGATCAGGCGTTCGACACGACCCGATCACGCGCCTGGCAGGACCAGGTCACGCGTCGCGCACGGCCGGGACGAGCAGTCCCGCGAGCCCCGCGAACACCGTCACGAGCCCGAACACGCCCAGCACCGGCCCCGCGCCGAAGATCTCGCCCAGGATTCCGCCGATCCCCATCGCGAGCGTCATCGACCCGAACACCACCGAGAACCGCAGGCTCAGGACGCGGCCCATGAGCTCCGCCGGCACGCGGCGCTGGAACATCGTCTGGCTCGGGATGATGAACGCGAGATTGCCGAACCCGATCCCGAACGCCACCCCGAGCGCGAGCGGCAGATTCCCGACCAGCGCCAGCAGCGCGACCATCGCCCCCGTGGCCGCGTAGCCGACGATCACCATCCGACCGAGCGACACGCGCGACCCGATCAGCCCGATCACGAACCCGCCGATCAGGTTGCCCGCGCCCAGCGCGCCCTCCAGGAACCCGTACGCGGCCTCCTTGGAGTACGGGAGGCGCGAGATCTCGTGGTCTGCGTAGATCGGCATCAGCGCCAGGAACACGCCGACCATGAACTGGGCGACCGTCGCCTGGACCGTGTTCGCGAGGAGCAGCTTGTCAGCGCGGAGGAACTGCCAGCCTTCACTGATCTCGGACCTGAAGGTCCGGACCATTCCGGCGATCCCCGTTGCCGCGTCCGCAGCGGCATCGGCCGCCGCATCCGAAACGGCGCCCACGATCGAGCGGGTCATGGGCGCGACGGCGATCGACGCAATGAGCACGGCCGACGCGATGTACGTCACCGAGTCGACCCAGAACGCGAGGGGCAGCTGGCTCCCGAGGAGCGCCACGAACAGGCCCGCGATCACGTACCCGACGATGTCCGCGAACGTCTCGCCGACCCACAGCGCCGAGTTCGCGGGCAAGAGGTCCTCGTCCGCGACGATACGCGGCATGATCGCGACCTTCGCGGGCCGGAAGAAGATCGACACCGTCGTCACCAGGAACACGAGCGGGTAGGCGAGGGCGAGGTTCGTCACCGCAGCGATCGGGATGAGGAGCACGATCCCGGCACGGAGCAGGTCGCTGACGATCATCACCTCGCGGTGATCCCAGCGGTCGACCAGGGCGCCGGCGATCGGGCCGAACAGGAGGTTCGGCAGGGAAGCGACCAGGAACACCGCCCCGACCGCAATCGCGGAGTCCGTTGCGTCGTAGACGACGTACGCGAGCGCGACCTGGTGGATGCGGTCCCCGAGCGCCGAGATCAGCTGGCCGGTCCAGAGCGCCGAGAAGGACGAGTCCAGTGCGAGGCGAACATAGGGATGCCGCCGGACCCGTTCGAGGATCGGCGGGATGCCGGGGATGACTCTTGTCCGCGGGACGGGGAACGTGCCTTCTGCGCCGAGCGCCGAGCCGCCGAGGGAGAGTGGCCGCTCCAGGGTTGACGCGCCGACGAGGCCGCCGTCGTACGTGAGGGTCGATGCCTCGATCGACGCCAGGGCTGCCGATGTCTCGGTCGCGTCAGGCCAGGCAACCTCGGGAGTCCCGGCGCGGCGTCGCGCGGCTGCCGCGCCGGCCGCTTCGTTCTCCGCGGGGGTGCGGACCGCGATCGAGAACAGGAAGAACGTCAGGCCCGCGGCAAGGAACACGTCGCCGACGCTGGCGACGTTGCGGATGAACGGGATCGGGACCGGGATGATGTCGCCGAGCGGTCCCGCCTGTGCCAGGAAGTCGCCCGGGATTCCGCCTTGCGTGGCGAGGCCCACGATCTTGTGGAAGCTCGAGATGGTCTCGTCGACCGGCAGGCCGGCCGCGACGATGCTCGGCTGCCAGACCGGCATGAACCCGCCGTTCGATGTGACCGCGACGGCGTTCAGCAGGATTCCGACGAACGCGAGGGCGAAGCCCGGCTGGTCGCGATTGACCCAGAGCCCCGTGAGCAGCAGCACGAAGCCGAATGCGAACAGCGGGAGCCGGAACTCGTCCGCGAGGTGGTTGCCGCTCTCGATCGCGAACTGGGTCGCGTAGCGGAGGCCCAGGCCCAGAAACAGCAGCTGCACGAGGCGGAGCCGCACGGAAGCGAGATTCGTGATCTGCCCGCCGGCAAGCAGCCCGAGCAACAGTCCCAGCCCGAGGCTCGTGATCAGCATCGTTGCGCGGCCTCGCGCGCGCCGCGAGCGGCTCCGGGGGTCACGTGGCGGCGCGTCACGTCGTGCACGCGCTCATTCTGGCGTTCGAGCCGCGTGCCTCGCGGGCCGCGGCACCTGCGTCAGGCGAGGTCGGCGGTGGGGGAGCCGGGGACCGGCTCGTGGCCGCGAGAAAGCCGGGCGCCATGCTGGCCGAGCAGGGGGATCTGGCGGATCTCGGGGTGCTCTTCGGCGTCGCGCACATCGTCGGCCCAGGAAGTCTTCACGAAGGCATCGACGACCTCAGGGTCGAATTGGACGCCGGCGAACTTGCGGAGCTCGCCGAGCGCCTGGTCGTTCGTGAGGGCCTTGCGGTAGGGTCGATCGGCCGTCATCGCCTCGAACGCGTCGGCGACGTGGAGGATCCGGGCGAGCTTCGGGATCTCGTCGCCCATGAGGCGATCCGGGTAGCCCGAGCCGTTGTACCACTCATGGTGGTGCCGGATGACGGGCAGCTCCGGCGCCAGCCGGTCGACCGGCCCGATGATCTGCGCGCCCAGCACCGGGTGCGCGTTCATCTGGATTCGCTCTTCTCGGGTCAGCTTGCCCTGCTTGAGCAGGACGCTGTCCGACACGCCGATCTTGCCGACGTCATGGAGCAGGCCACCCCACTCGAGCGCCTCGAGCTCCGCCGCAGTCACCCGAAGCTGTCGCCCGATATCGACCGAGATGCTGCGCACCCGCTGCGAGTGCTTGCTCGTGTACGGATCGCGCTTGTCGACCGCCTCCGCCAACGCCCCGATCGTCTGCGTGAACATCTCGCGCATCTCGACGAACCGCTGGTAGGCAACTCGCGTTGTAAACAACGGTAGGCCGAAGAGAAGCGTCGTCCACCAGCCCCCCGGTCCCTGATACATCTGAGCCATCAGCCAGCCGAGGGGCGCCAGCGCCGCAAGGCTGACAGCGAAGCCACCCAGGTCCGCGCTGAGCAAGTCCCGAAAGCCGCTGCCCGTTCTCGCTGCGACGAGGCCAGCGGCGAGACCAAGATTCAACGTGAAATAGACCGATGCTCCGATGATGGTTGCCGACAGGTCTCCGGCCAATGTGCCGCGATAGCCGTTCAAGAGCTCTAGGACGAGACCAAGAGCGATGGCCGGCAGGACGATGCCTGCATGGTTCGCCAAAGTTCCGTACCACGGGATCTTGCCGCGGATCTCACGAAGCTCAGTGGTCCCGATTAGGGCGACCCAACCGCCCGCAGCGGGTCCACCTAGGTTGGTCGCGGCCACGATCGGGGCGATGGAGACCGCAATCAGGATGCCCCGTGGCATTCGGACAGGCAGTGCGGACGTCAGAAGCGCGAGCGCCGTCCAGAACAAGAGACCGGCCATGAGATCAAGCTGCGAAGAGCCGCGACCGTCCACGTCAAGCGCAATACCGTGGCGGAACGGGAAATAGACAAAACTCGTGACTACGAGCGCTATCGCGCTCGCAACCACGAGTCCGGTCACATAGTTCCTGAGCGATCTTGTCATCAAGTCCCCGCGTCCCGCCGATCGACTTGGAACTCTAGTCGAATGGCCCCCGGGCGGAATGGGACTTAGGTACCTACCAGCCCTTGACGGAGGCTCCCCCAGCCAGCGCCAATGCCGCGATCCCGCTCAGGGTAACGAACAGACGAAAGAGCCGGTCCTTCATTTCTACCAGCCCTTGATGCTCTGCTCTGGAGTCACGCTCGTCCTCCTCGCGGTCTCCGTGATCCCAAGGAGGAAGCACGAAAACCGACCAGACCTAGGTCGGTCGGTTGCACTACTCGCTCAGCTCCACCCCAAGTGCCCATTTCAGGTGGAAGCGTCGGCGCGTCCGAGCGTTTGAAGTTGGATGCTCGTAGTACCGAAGTACTAGGGAACGGGCGGGACTATAGGAATCCCTAAGTACACCGGTCAATACGCATGTGTACCTATCGACCCAGATCCATTCAGCTGTCGGCCATAGGCAATGGGTCAAGCCCGAGATCCCTGGCGGACCGTGCGTAGTGCGCGTACTGCTCAGCCGCTGCGGCGTGCGCACCGGCGAGCCGGTAGATCCGGGCCAAGGAGAGTTGAAGCTCATCGGACTCGGGCTCGACCTCGTTCGCCCTTTCCGCCAAGAGTGCAGCCCGGGCATATTGGCCCGCGTCCACATCGAGTCTTATGGACGCCTCAATCACTCGAAGAAACGCCGCGTGGAGCGAGTCCCGAAATGGACCAGCCCACTCCTCGTAGAGGAAATCGATTGCGAACTTGCCTCGGTACTCGCGGGCCAACTCCAACGATTCATCTGGTTCCGGGTCACCAGTGATGCCACGGACAATGGCTACGCAACGGGCACTCCGGGAATCGATCAGCTGCGTATCGAGCCAAATCGCCTCGCCGTCTTGTTGGACGTATCCGGGCGATGTCTCCTCACGGTAGTTCGGCTCGAACACCCGTCGCAGGAAATAGACCGTCTGATTGAGGGAATTCAGAGCGGCCTGTGGATCAAGATCCGGCCAAAGGTTGTCGACAACCTCCTCTCGTGTTGTTGCCCAATCGGTTCGCGACAGCAGCAGCGCCAACAACGCCAGGACTTTGCGACGGATTTCACTAGCCTCGATGACCGAGTCGCCGATCACGACCCGAATGCGGCCGAGGTCTTCGATCAGGACACGTGGCGCGAGCTTGCGTGCCAGGGATCGACCGAGGCTCGCTGTCCGAGCATCGCGCGCGCTCCGTGACAGTCGCCGCAGAAGCGCAACGTCCTCAGGCTCGCCGATGAATTCAAGGATCGAGGCGGCTGCGAGACGATTGCGTCCAGCTCCGGCTGCAGCTGCGCGGACGGGCTCGATCCACCGCTCTGGCCGCGACTTTGCTGCTTCTGTGACCGCGCCAAACGCGGCCGGGCTGAGGTCGGCAAGGCGCGTGACGACTGCTTCGGCTGCCATCGACAATGCAACGGCGCGAGTTCGGCTCACCTCGAGAAGGTCGGCACTTGGATCCCGCTCCGATGCCGCGACCGCTGCCAGGACGTTTGCGTAACTCTCCCAAAGGCCCGCGCCCTGATGTCTCGCCATTTCCGCGGTGCGAATGGCCAAGGACGCCGCCGACGCTTCGCCGGCGAGCACGGCGAAGAGGCAGTGCGCGAGTTGGCGACGGAGTTCGAATGCGGGGGTCGAGCGAGGCAGGCCTCCGCTGATGATCGAAAACTCCGTACGTGCACCTTCAAGATTGCCCGTTTCTGCGTGGGCGATTGATCGAGCCAGAAGGCCCTGGACGCCCGCATACGTGTCTTGGGGGATTCGATGTTCGACCGCCGCGAGATGGGCTAGGGCAGCGGACGGCTGTCCGAAGAACTCCTCGAGTTCTGCGGCCTCCACTGCGACCTCAACCTGCTGGCCGGGGAGCACTTCATCTTGGGCGACACCAATCTCGGCTCTAGCCAACTTGAGGTCGCCCAGCTGTGCTAGCGCCATTGCTCTCGCGAGGCGAGCGGAGATCAGTTCGACTCCGGCGCTTGAACTCCCGAGCGTGGCGATCGCCTCATCCGCGAGCGCGAGCGCACTCGCGCTGTCGCCCATCGGCAACCGAAGTAATGCCTCCGTGAATAGGGACACGCCGAGAAAGTGGAAATGACCGCGTTGGCGCAGCTTCGGCGTCAGGCCCGCGACCAGCGCGGCAGCCGCTGGGAGGGGTCCGTCCACTGACGTGCGTCCCACGACTTGGAAAACGCGACCGAAGGGTGCGATGTCAGACGGCTCGGCGTCTTCGAGCAGCCTCCCTGCGTCCATCGCTCCAGCCATGTCACCGGCCAAGAGGCGCGCTGCTGCGAGATTCAGCAGTACGGCATTCGACTTCGGATCAATGGCCAACGCCTGATCGGCGAGGTCAAGTGCTTCGGTTATCGCGATCTGCTGTTGTGCGAGACGAGACCGGAGGACGAGACCGGAGCTCCCCCGCAGGCCTCCATTTGCGAGTCCCATCGCCAGTTCGCCAGCTGCGGCATAGGAACCTGTCGCGAGGATGCTCTCGATGGCGCCGCTGAGGACACGTTGCGCGGCGTCTTCGTCGCCGGCAGCGAGGTAGTGGCGCGTGGCGATTCGCCAATCGACGCGCTCAGCGGCAACGGCGACGCGAAGGTTCAGCGCACGGACGCCCTCGGCGCCGATC
>DATFHO010000067.1:0-3324 GCA_035248345.1 Candidatus Limnocylindrales bacterium | reverse complement strand
ATGGTTCTGGGATCGGGGCCGCCACTCGCCTTCGCGACGAGCACGCCAACCGGGATCGAGCCGGCGAGGTAGCCGAGCACGACGAGAACGGCGACGAGGCCAGGATTCTCGGGCATCACACCGCCCGCGAGCATACATCGGGCGCCCCGCGGTTCGGCAACGCACAATGCGTTGCGGTGCGCGCCGCCGGGGACGGCACTACCATCCGCATCGATGGCCGTCGGCTCCTCCAACGACTTCGATCTCGTGGTCCTCGGCGCCGGAACGGGCGGCTATTCCGCCGCATTCCGCGCAGCCCAGCTGGGCCTGAAGGTCGCACTCGTCGACCAGGCGAAGATCGGCGGCACCTGCCTCCACATCGGCTGCATCCCGACGAAGGCGCTGCTCGAATCCGCCGCGTTCACCGAGCGGATCCGCCACGCGAAGGACTACGGCATCGATGCCGGCGACCCCGTCGTCGACTACGCCCGGATGGCCGAGCGGCGCGACCAGATCGTCAAGCGCCTCTGGACCGGCCTCAAGAGCCTCGTCGACAAGAACAAGGTCACGTGGGTCCAGGGCAAGGGCGTCCTCGATGGCCCGACCCACGTTCGGGTGAAGATGGAGCCCGACGCCGACAACCCCGGCGGCGAGCGCGTCCTCCAGGGCAACGATGTGATCCTCGCCACCGGCTCGCGCGTGAAGTCCCTGCCGGGCCTCGAGCCGGACGGCAAGCAGATCGTGACGTCGGATGACGTGCTGACCACGAACACGCTGCCTTCGTCGGTGATCGTGATCGGCGCCGGCGCGGTCGGGGTCGAGTTCGCGTCGATGTACCAGGACCTCGGCGTGAAGGTGACGCTGCTGGAGTACCTGCCCTCTGTCGTGCCGGCGGAGGATCGCGAAGTCTCGCAGGCGCTGGAGCGCAGCCTGACGCGCCGCGGCATGACCGTGATGACGAACGCCCGGTTCGACACCAAGACCGTCAAGAAGTCGAAGGACGGCGTGTCGCTGATGGTCGGGCCGGAGGGCAAGGAGCCTGCCGAGCTCAGGGCGGACATGATCCTCGTCGCGACCGGCCGCGCGCCGAACACGGAGAACATCGGGCTCGAGTCGACGCGGGCCGAGGTGGATCGCGGCTTCGTCAAGGTGGACCTGAAGACGATGCGGACCCGCGAGCCGCACCTGTACGCGATCGGCGACATCGTCGGCGGGCTGATGCTGGCCCACACCGCGGGCCACGAGGGCCTGCTCGCCGCGCACACGATCGCGGGCGACAAGGACACCCACCCGATGGATTACGTCGCCCAGCCGCGCGCCACTTACTGCCGCCCCGAGATCGCCTCGGTCGGCCTCACCGAGCAGCAGTGCAAGGACCAGGGCATCCCGTACAAGGTCGGCAAGGTGCCGTTCCAGGCGATCGCGAAGGCGATCATCGGTGGCGAGTACGAAGGCTTCGCGAAGGTCATCGGCAACCCGGAGACGGGCGACACGCTCGGCGTCCACATCATCGGCCCGCACGCGACGGATCTCATCTCCGAGGCGACGACGGCGCTCTTCCTCGAGGCCACGCCGTGGGAGATCGGTGGCGCGACGCACGCGCACCCCACGCTCGCGGAGATCGTCGGCGAGGCCGCTATGGCCGTTGACGGCCGGTCGATCAACTTCTGATGGCCGCCACGGAACCGAGCGCCGGGAAAACGTCGGAGCTCGCGGCATCGGTGGGGCTGACCGACGACGACCTCATCGGGATGTACCGCGTGATCGCGACCGCCCGCGCGGTCGACGAGCGGATGTGGGTCCTCAACCGCGCGGGGCGCATTCCCTTCGTGATCAGCGGGCAGGGCCACGAAGGTGCCCAGGCGGCGATCGCGTGGCCACTCAAGAAGCGGTTCGACTGGTTCGCCCCGTTCTACCGCTCGATCGCGACCTGCCTCGCCTGCGGCATGGGCGCCCGCGACATCCTGACGGCGCAGTACGCGAAGTCGATCGACCCATCGTCGGGCGGCCGGCAGATGCCGGGCCACTACGGGAACGTCGAGAACAACCTCGTGTCGCTGTCGTCGCCGGTCGCGACCCAGATGCTCCATGCGGTCGGCATCGCCCTGGCAGCGAAGATCCGGAAGACCGGCCAGGTCGCGATGACGTCGATGGGCGAGGGTTCCTCGAACCAGGGCGACGTCCACGAGGGCCTGAACTTCGCGGCGATCCACAAGCTGCCGTTCATCCTCGTCGTCGAGAACAACGGCTACGCGATCTCGGTGCCCGCCGAGCGCCAGCTCGCGACGCCGAACGTGGCGGACCGCGCCTCCGGCTACGGCATCCCGGGCGTCGTGGTCGACGGCGCGAACGTGCTCGGGTGCTACACGGCCGCCAAGGAGGCAGTCGATCGCGCGCGGCGGGGCGATGGCCCGACGCTGATTGAGGCCAAAGTGATCCGGCTGACGGCGCACTCGTCCGACGACCAGCAGACGAAGTACCGATCCGCCGAGGAGCTGACCGGGCTGAAGGAGCAGGACCCGCTCCCGCTGTTTCGCGCGCAGCTCATGGACGCCGGCGTGCTGACCGACGAGCTCGAGGCGCAGATCACGGCGGAGGTCAAGAAGGACATCGACGAGGCCACGGATTACGCCGAGAACGCTCCGGACCCGACCTCGGAGACGGCGATGAAGTGGGTGTATGCCGAGGACTGGCCGGGCGAGACGCCGCCGACCTGGGGCATGGGATGACCGGTGCGCTGATCCGGCCCCGGTGCGGCGTTGGCCGCTGCGCGCGCCCGCTCACGCACATCGAAGTGCGCTCGCGCTGCGTGCTCGCGCCCGCCTTGCGCCGCGACCGTCTGAGCGCACCGGTGACCTGCTGATGGCGCTCAAGACCTTCATCGAGGCGATCCGCGAGACGATGGCCGAGGAGATGCGGCGCGACGAGGCCGTGATCGTCCTCGGCGAGGACGTCGGGCTCAAGGGCGGCGTGTTCCTCGCGACGGACGGCCTGTTCGGCGAGTTCGGCGGCGACCGCGTGATCGACACGCCGCTCACCGAGTCGATGATCATCGGGGCTTCGATCGGCGCCGCGATGAACGGACTTCGGCCAGTGGCGGAGATCCAGTTCGCTGACTTCATCCACCCCGCGTTCAACCAGCTCGTGTCCGAGGCGGCGCGAATGCGCTACCGCTCGAACAACGGCTTCGGGGTGCCGATGACGGTGCGGGCCCCGTACGGCGGTGGCGTGCACGGCGCGCTGTATCACTCGCAGTCGGTCGAGGCGTTCTTCGCCCACGTGCCGGGCCTGAAGGTCGTGATCCCATCGACGCCCTATGACGCGGCGGGGCTGCTGCGGTCGTCG
>DATFHO010000066.1:0-61851 GCA_035248345.1 Candidatus Limnocylindrales bacterium | reverse complement strand
GCGTGGTCGAGGATCGACAGCACGAGGTCGCCCAGGCGCTTGTCGACGTCGACGATCACGTAGTCGTACATCGTCCGGAGCATCGCGAGCACGCCCGCGAGGTTCTCCGGTGTCACGAGGTCCGCCTCTTCCGGCGACGTCGGTGCCAGCAGGAGATCCACCCCGGAGTCGTGCTTGACCATGACCGACTTGAGCAGCTCCGCGTCGACCTGCGGCGCGTTCATGAGGTCCGTGACGGACTTGCGGTCGTTGCCGAGGTCGAGGAACACGCGGTGGTCGCCGAACTGCAGCACGGCGTCAACGAGCGCGACCTTGCGGTCGAGCTCGGTGTGCAGCGCGATCGCCGTGTTGATCGAGATCGTGGTCGCGCCGACGCCGCCCTTGGCGCCGTAGAACGCGATCATCTTCCCGAGCGGCGGCCGCACGCGCGAAACGCCACCCGCCTCCACGGGACCGAATCGCGAGAGCAGGCCGCGCATGCGCGCGAGCAGCTCGGCCTGGTGGAACGGCTTGACCAGGTAGTCGTCGGCGCCGGCGCGCAGGCCGCGGACCTTCTGCTCGACCTCCTTCTCGGAGGTGAGCATGATGATCGGCACGTGATCCTTGGCGCCCTCGTCGGCTCGGATCTTCTCCGCGACCGCGTAGCCATCGAGCTTGGGCAGGCTCACGTCGAGCAGGATCAGCCCGGGGTTCTCCGAGCTCCAGAGCTTGAGCGCCTCCTGCCCATCGCTCGCGACCGTGACCGTGTACCCGGCCTGCTTGAGCGTGTACTGCAGGAGACGCTGGACGTTCGCCTCGTCGTCGACGACAAGGATCTTGGTCATGCCCTACCCCCGAATTACGAGCCCGAGCCCGGACCCATGGCCTTGCCCACGAACCCCGAGATGGGCCCGATGAGCTCGGTGAACTCCGTTGGAATGACGAACTTCGTCGACGGGCTCGCACCCAGCGCCTTGAGCGCCTCGAGGTACTGCAGCGCCATCGTCTTCTGGTCGATGTCCTTGGCCGCGCCGAAAATCCGGCTCAACGCCTGGCTGAAGCCCTCGGCGCGAAGGATCGCGGCCTGCCGCTCGCCCTCGGCCTTGAGGATCTCCGACTGCTTCTGGCCCTCGGCGTTGTTGATCGCGGCCTGGCGGTTGCCTTCGGACTCGGTGATGACCGCGCGTCGCGTCCGCTCGGCGGACAGCTGGCGGTTCATCGCCTCCTGGACGTCGCGCGGCGGGGTGATCTCGCGGATCTCGACCGTCGTCACCTTGCCGCCCCAGCGCTCGGTCACCTCGTCGAGCTTGACGCGCAGGACCTCGTTGATCTGCTCGCGCTTCGACAGGACCTCGTCGAGGAGGATGTCGCCGATCACCGCGCGCAGCGTCGTCGTCGCGACGCCCTGGAGGGCGCCCGCGAAGTACGCGACGTTGACCACGCTCTTGAGCGGGTCGGCAATGCGCCAGTAGATGAGGAAGTCGACATTGATCGGCGCGTTGTCCTTCGTGATCGTCGTCTGGCTCGGGACTTCGATGAACTGCTCGCGCGTGTCGACCTTGACCGGTCGATCCACGATCGGGATCAGGAAGTTGATACCCGGATTGCGGACCATGGATTCATCGGTCCGGCCGAGGCGGAACACCACCATCCGCTCGTACTGCTGCACCACGCGAATCGACAGGTAGACGACGACGAGCGCGACCACCACGAGGAACGCCACGATGGCCAGGACCACGGGCAAGTTCTCCACGTCTACCTCCGATCCGTCCCGGGCGCCGAGCGGCGACCGGTCACGTGCCTGACGATGATGACGCGTCCGGCTCGACCGTGAGCGTCAGCCCATCCACCTTGACGACCTTCACCCTCGCGCCACGCTCCAGCGGGCCACCGTCCGCGGTCCGAGCGGTCCACTCCTCGCCGCCGGCGACGACCGAGCCGACCGGGCTGAGCGGCGACTTGACGATCCCGAGCGCACCGACGGCCGCCTGGCCGACGACAACGGGCCCGCCGTGCCCGATGCGGCGCGAGCTGATCGCGCCGAACCCGATGAGGATGGCGAACACCGCGCCGGTGATGCTGACGACGGCGATCAGCAATGGCGCCACCTGCGCGGCCGGCGCGAACGGATCGGCAGGCGTGGTGAACAGGGCCGACAGGCCCAGCGCGACGCATACGACCCCGCCCAGTCCAAGGAGGCCGTGACTGGTCACGGTCACCTCCAGTCCGAACAGCACCATCCCGAACAGGAGCAAGGCGAGGCCGCCGATGTTGAGTGGCAGCGTCCCGCCGAGGATCAGCGCGAGCAGGATCGCGAGGCCGCCGATGATCCCCGTGACGAAGTTCGGCGCCCAGAGCTCCGCGATGATCCCGGCTGACCCGATCGTGAACAGCAGCCCGACGATCGTCGGGTCCGCGAGGATTCGGAAGAACGTGACCAGCGGATTGAGGCCCCGCTCCGTCGTCGTCGCACCCGTCAGGTTCAGCGTCACGTCCTGACCGCCGACCTTCACGGTCTTGCCGTTCGCGAACGCGAGGACCTCGTCGAGCGTGGCGGCGATCCCGTCGACAGCGTGGAGCGACACCGCCTCCTGGGCGGACGATGACCGAGCATCGCGCACCGTCGACACGGCCCAGTCGACGTTCCGGCCGCGCGCCTGGGCGATCGCGGTGACCTTCGCGATCGCGTCGTTCTTGACCTTCTCGCCGAGCGTGCCCGGGATGTCCGTGCCGTCGCCGCTGATCGGCGACGCCGCCCCGATGCTCGTCCCCGGCGCCATGAGCGCGATGTTGCCGGCAAGCGTGATGAAGGTGCCCGCGCTCGCTGCGAACCCGCCGGCGGGCGCGACCCAGACGATGATCGGCACCTTCGCCTCGAGCAGGATGCCCACGATGTCGTTCATCGAGTCGAGGCGGCCGCCGGGAGTGTTGAGCTTGATCACGACGGCCGCGGCGCCATCCGTTTCCGCCTGCGAGATCGACGACCGGAGGTAGTCGGCCATCGTCGGGTCGACCTCGCCGGTGGTCGGGAGCACGACGACCTGCGGCCCGGCGGCGCTCGCCGAGCTGGCGAACAGCACGAAGCCGATCGCCGACAGCGCCAACGCGATCCGGGAGATTCGTCCTCGTCGCGACGGGATACGCCGCTCCCCTGCGGACATGGTGGATGCCACCTCCACGCTGAGTATCGCACCGCCACGGCGGCGTGCCGCGGGTCAGCCTCGCGGGCGCTCCAGGTGCTCGAACACGAGCGCGCTCCAGCTCTCCATCCGGTCGACCACGGCCGCGGCCTCCGCCGCGCTGGCGAACGAGCCCGTGAGCTTGTCGGTCTCCCGGATCGCAACATCGCGGCCCTGCGCATCCGCGACGTACACCGCGCCGACGTGGACGCTGCCGACGTCGGTCGAGTCGTCGTTGAGCAGTCCGATCAGCTCGAACTCCGGCTCGAAGTCCGCGGCCACCTCTTCATGCCACTCGCGGCGCAGGCCGCCCGCAAGGTCGCCGTCACCCGGGTTGAGGTGCCCGCCGACGCCGATCGAGTAGCGGTCGTGGAGGCGGGAATCGCCGCCCGCCTTCGTGCGCCGCATCAGGAAGTAGCGCTCGCCGTCGCGCAGCACGAGGTACGGGATGACCTGCTTCCACGAGCGATCGACCTCCATCTCGCCCCGCGGCCGGAACTCGCCGTCCCGGGCCACGATCGCCTCGAACCCATCGAGGCCGTCGGACGTGACGCCGCGCCAGCCCGGGTCGCCCATCAGCGACGCGCGTGGCACGACGAGTACGAGCTCGTCGGCGCTCACCGGGTTCGTTCCGGCGCGCCGTCGAGGGCCACCCGGGCAGCCTCCAGGCGCCCGCGAAGCTCCGGTGCGCCTTCGCCGGACTCCAGCGCCGCGATCCAGGCGTCGATCGCCGATCGATACGCGCGGAGCTGCGCTGCCACCGCGTCGCGGTTGGTCGCGAGGATCCCCGCGCCCATGTCGACATCGCCGCGCGCCAGGCGCGTCATGTCGCGCCAACCGGAGGCTGCCAGCGGAGCGGCCGCTCCCCACGTCGAGGCATCGCCTGACACCGCGTCCACGAGGGAGGCAGCGGCCACGAGCGGCAGGTGGCTGATCGCGGCAACCGCGTCGTCGTGCGCCTGTGCGTCCATGCGGACGGGCCGTGCTTCCACTGCCACCGCGAGCGCGTCGACCAGGTCGGCACCACCCGCCGGCGCTCCCACCGGCGCGACGACCACCCATGGACGATCGACGAACAGCTCCGCGGTCGCTGCCGCAAATCCGGAGGTCTCGCGGCCCGCCATCGGGTGCCCGCCGACGAACGGAAGCCGTGCCTGTGCGGCAGCGGCCATGACGCGCGCCTTCGTGCTCGCGACGTCGGTGACGACCGCGCCGTCGGCCAGCGAGGCCCACGGTCCGGAATCGGCATCCAGCATCGACAGCACGTCGAGCGGCGGACCAGCGAGGATCACGAGCCCTGCATCAGCAACCGCCGCATCGGGCACGACCGCGACCTCGTCGATCGCGCCGGCTCGAAGCGCTTCCTCCGGACCGATGAGCGTCGGCGTCCAGGCAACGAGGCGGGCGGTGGAACCGGCGGCGCGCAGCGCGAGGGCGATGGAGCCGCCGATCAGCCCCAGCCCGAGGAACGCAATGCGATCCGGGAGCTTCCCCACCGCCTCCGATCGATCCACGGGCGCCTAGAAGGCCTTGCCTTCGTCGCGCCGGCGCGTGGTGCGCCGCCGGGCGTGCTGGCGCCGCTCGAAGCTGCCAGGGGGCCCGGGAACATCCGCCGGATTCCGCCGGCGCTCGCCCTTCCGACGCTGCGCGAGCCGCCGCTCCGGGAACAGCAGCCCGCCGCACCGGGGACAGCGGCGCTCCTCCGCGAACAGGTTGTCGAGCGAGGCGGTCGTGTAGACCACGCGACCGCAGATCCGGCACGACAGGTTGGGCATCGGCGCGAGGTTAGCAGCGGGTGGTGCGCGTCAGCCGCGCCGGTCGCTCGAGCGCGTCAGCCGCCGAGTCGCGCCTCGTGGAGGGGCTCGTAGCGCGCAGGGCCGCCGCCCAGGATGCTCCGGAACAGCACGAACCGATCGACGATGAACCGGACGTCCAGGTGCTCCGCTGCGGCGGCCAGCGTCACCGCCGCCGTCGGGCCGAGCCGGACGCCGTCGGTGCGGCCCACGGTGAGATGCGGCGCGAACGGCCGCGTGTCGAGCACGAGCCCGCACTCCCCGGCCGCCGCCGTGAGCTGATCCGCCAGCGTCGCGAGTCGATCCGCGCCCTGATCCACGCCCACCCACAGGCTCCTGGGCCGCGCGAGGCTCGGGAAGGCGCCGCCACCGGCCAGCCGCACCTCGAACGGAACCGATGCGCGCGCAATCCCGTCGGCGGCCGCCTCGAGCGGTGGCCGGCGGTCCTCCGGCGTCGGGCCGAGGAATCGCAACGTCAGGTGGAGGCCGTCCACCCGGACCCAGCGGATCCGGGCCGACCCATCGCCGACCGAGCCCTGGACCTCGTCGATCAGCTGGCCGACCTTCGCCCGGGCATCCTCGGAGACCGGGACCGCGAAGAAGAGCCGGAGCATGCCCGGCTCGTCCACTGGCGCGGCCCAGCGATCGCGGCACCGCCGCGGTCCCCACGAACCCCGCGGGCCGCCGCTCATGCCTTCCCGGCCTGCTCCCGGTCCCACATCGCGCGATCGTGGCGAAGGATCTCGAGCGCGCCGTCGCGGTCCCGCCAGCCGCCGACCTCGACCGTCTTGTCCTCGAGCATCTTGTACGTCTCGAAGAAGTTGACGATCTCGACGAGCCGGTGCGGCCGAACCTGCTCCAGCCGTTCGACGTGGGCCTGGTGCGGGTCGCCCTCGGCGACGCATAGGATCTTGAAGTCGGCGCCCTTCTCGTCGCGCATGTCGAGGACGCCGATCGGACGCGCCCAGACGTGGCAGCCGGTGAACGTCGGCTCGTCGATCAGGAGCAGCGCATCCGTGTGGTCGCCGTCATCGGCACGCGTGCCCTCGATGAACCCGTACTCGAAGTTGTAGTAGACGGCCGAGGACAGGACGCGATCCAGGCGGTAGACACCAGTCTTCTCGTCGAACTCGTACTTGTTCCGGCTCCCGCGCGGGATCTCGACCACGATCTCGACGCGGTCCGGGTACGTGCTGAGCTCGCCCATCGGTGGCTACTTCGCCGGCGGCGCCAGGCGGCCGGCCTTCTCGCGATCGACCATGTCGTGCTCGGCCCACCAGCGGATCGTGTCCGCAAGCGTGAGCCGGAGCGGTCGGAACTCCATGCCGAGCGCCGCGCGCGTCCGCGACGTGTCGACCTCCGCGGCGTTGTCGAGGATCCAGTCGATCGAGCTGCTTGCCGGCAACGGGCTCAGCCGGCCGCCGAAGACGTCGTTGATCCGGGCGAACGTGCGCACCGTCGACGCGCTGA
Organism: Candidatus Limnocylindrales bacterium; assembly: GCA_035248345.1. Classification (GTDB taxonomy): domain Bacteria; phylum Chloroflexota; class Limnocylindria; order Limnocylindrales; family CSP1-4; genus UBA5189. The sequence goes on along the minus strand of DATFHO010000066.1, from coordinate 55,430 downwards.
GGAACGTGCGCTTGACGGTTCGGCCGGTGAGGTTGTCGAGCGTCGCCGCGACGTCGCGATGCGTCGCCACGCCCGAGGTGAGCAGGTAATGCGACCCGACGGGCTTGTCGAGCGCGAGGACGATCGCCTTGGCGACATCACGGACGTCGACCCATGGCGCGCGGCTGTCGACCGACAGGCCGCCGCTCAGCAGGTTCGTGACAAACCCGCTGCTCGTGCCCATGGCGGTGTCCTCGGGCCCGATCACGGTGCCCGGGTGGATCGTGACTCGGGGCAGGCCGGCCTTCTCGAGCTCCTTGCCGACCCGCTCCGACTCGACCTTCGAGCGCAGGTACGGGTCGGTCCAACCTTCATCGCCGGCCTTCGTGAGGGGGGTCTTCTCCGTGACCGGCGAATGCCCGAGCGCGTAGACGACGAGGGAGCTGATGTCGACGACCTTCTTGGTGCCGGCGTCGCGGGCCGCCTCGAGGATCGTGCGTGCCAGCGCTGCGTTGTTGGCCATCGACGGCCCCGCCTTGCGGTCGTAGCGGTACGTCGCGGCCGCCTGGACGAGGGCATCGACGCCCTCGAGCGCCTGCATGATCACGGGGCGTTGCTGCGCGTCGCCGACGACGACCTCGACGCCGAGCTTCTCGAACAGCGATCCGCTCGGCCACGCGTCGCGCGAGACGATCCGGGCCTGGTGCCCGGCCTCGACCAGCTCGCGGACCGTCGCCCGACCGACGAACCCGGCGCCTCCGGTGACGAGAACCTTCACGACTGGAATGTACCTCCCGCTGCGTCAGGCGAGGTCAGGCCATGGCGGCCTGGAGGACTGGAGCGAGCGCACCGCGGAGGTGCGTGAGCGAGGACCGGACGGGCCAACGCGGGCAAGGCCCGCATGGCGCAGCGGTCAGTCGTTATACAGGCGCTCCTCGATGAGCTTCTCCTGGACGGGCCGGCCCGTCGGGTCGAAGCACGAGAACTCGAAGTGCTTGTGGAACTCCGTGTCCACGTTGTCGGCGCCGCTGCGGTTCTTCTCCACCGAGACGATGACCCAGTCGCGGAACCGCTGCGCCTGGTACGGGTTGAACTCGATGTTGACCTTGGCAACGATCTGGTACTTCTCGTTCAGGATCAGGATGATGTCGGCCTCGTAGTTGATCGCCGACGAGCCGCGCAGGTGGTGGTTGCGCAGTCGAGCCGCCTTCAACCCCTCCTTGTCCGCGGCGACGATCGCGATCGTGGGGATCTTCTCCGCGAGCGCGATGTCCTTGAGGCCCTGCACGACGTACGTGACCTTCTCGGATTCCGTCGGCGGCTCCGGGATCTGCGGCACCTTCTGCAGGTAGTCGACGATCAGCAGCATCCGCTGCTCCCCTGCCTGGGCGCGGTGCTGGCGGATCAGGTCCCGCAGGTTCTCGATCGTGCTGGCCGTCGCGGAGCCGCGCAGGAGGTACAGGTTCGTGCCGTAGCGGGCGATCCGCTCGATCGCCGGCCGCAGCCGCGGATTGGTCGACAGATCGAGCTGCTCCTCGCCCAGCCGCGCCCACGACCGGATGACCTCGGCGCGCACGTCCGTGATCTTGATCGCACCGGTCGAGGGCTTCGTGTTCGGCAGGTGCGGCAGCACCGACTCCATCGCGATGAGCCGGTTGAGCATGTCGGCGTCGTCGTGCTCGAAGTTGACGTACAGCACGATCGCCTGCCCCGAGGCCGCGACGTTGCGCGCCATCTGGAGCGCCATCGTCGTCTTGCCCGTGCCCTGGGCGCCGCCGATCAGCATCAGCTCGCCGGGCCGGATGCCGCCACCGAGCATGCGCTCCAGCGGGGCCATGCCGAGCGGGATCGGCTCGTAATCCGCCAGCTCGCCGGTCGCGACCTTCTGCCGGACATCCGCGAGGACGTCGAGCGCGGATCGCGGCGTCATCGTCCCGTAGCCGGTGTCCAGCGTCCAGGTGCCGTTGCCGGCGTCCGGCGCCGCGGCCTTCGTCGCGGTCGCGCTCTTCCTCGCCGGTCGCTCGGAGCGCTCGGGGCCCCCGTTCGTCACGCCGTCGTGCCTCCCATCCGTGCGCTCTCCGGAGTCATCGAGCCGAGATCGTCCCACAGCCGGGTGATCGTGCGAATTCCCGTCTCGTAGTTCAACAGGACCATGGTCTCGTTCGGAGCGTGCGCATTGTCATCCGGGTTCGTGAACCCGAGCATCGTGAGGGGCAGCCCCAGGATGTCCGAGAACATCGCGGAGACCGGGATGCTGCCACCAGAACGGATGAACACCGGCGGCTTCCCGAACGTCGCCTCGAGGGCGCGGCCGGCCGCCTCCGACACCGGGAGGTGCGGCGACATCCGCAGCGCCTTGGCCGTGCCGAGGTTCTGGACCTCGACGTTGACCCCGCGCGGCGCGATGGTCTTCACGAAGTTGCGGAACTGCTCGAAGATCTTCTCGCCGTCCTGGTCCGGGACCAGCCGACAGCTCACCTTCGCGTGGGCGTGGGCCGGGATGATCGTCTTCGATCCCTCGCCGGTGAAGCCGCCCCAGATTCCGTTCACATCCAGCGTCGGGCGGACGCCCATGCACTCGAGGAGCGTGAACCCGGGCTCGCCCGCGACGAGCTCCGGGACGCCGGTGACCTTGTGGAAGTCGGCCTCGTCGAAGGGCAGGCAGCTGATCTCGAACCGCTCCTCCCTGGTGGGCTCGACCACGTCGTCGTAGAAGCCCGGGACGAGGACGCGCCCGCTTGCGGCCTTCAGCTCGGTGATGATCCGGGCCAGGGCGTTGGCGGGGTTCTGGACCGCGCCGCCGAACCCGCCCGAATGCAGGTCGATCGGGCCGCCGGTGACGTCGATCTGGGCGTACATCATTCCCCGCAGCGACGTCGTGAGCGCCGGCACGTTGCCCTCGAAGAAACCGGTGTCGCTGATCACGATGGCGTCGGCGGCCAGCAGCTCCCGGTGCTCGCCGAGCCATTCCTCCAGCCCGACCGAGGAGTGCTCCTCCTCGCCCTCGAAGATGAACTTGAGGTTGATGGGCAGCGTGCCTCGGGTCGCCAGGATCGCCTCGGCAGCCTTGAGATGCATGTGGATCTGGCCCTTGTCGTCGGCCGCGCCCCGGCCCACGACGCGCGCGGCATCACCCTCGCCGCGAACGAACGGCTCGAACGGAGCCGTCTCCCAGAGGTCGATCGGGTCGACCGGCTGCACGTCGTAGTGGCCGTAGACGAGGATCGTCGGTGCCCCGTCCGCGTGGAGCCAGTCCGCATAGACGACTGGGTTCCCGGCCGCGACCGGATAGAGCTGCGCGTGCTCCATGCCGAGCCGCGTGGCCTCGTCGGCAACCCACCGTGCCGCGCGAAGGCTGTCCGGTCGGTGCTCCGGGAGGGTCGAGATGGACGGGATGCGGAGGAACTCGAGGTAGGACTCGAGCCGCTCGTCGCGGTGGGCGTCGAGGAAGCCCTCGATGCCGGCGTCTGTCCGGATGGTCACGCGGGCATGGTACCCGCGCACTCCGCTCGGAGAATCGAAAACGCCCGGCGGGTCGCCGGGCGCTCTCAGTTCGGTCGGTGGTTTGGCCTGCGCTGCAGGCCTGCGGTTCAGCTCAGGCCGGCGACGGCGAGGTGTTCGGCTTGCCGCCCTTGATGGCCGGCGCCGGGTTCTCTGCGGGCGTGCCCCCCTCGTCGCCGGAGCGGCGGCGGAGCGGCAGGCCGTGGAGATCCTCCTTCGGCGGAAAGTCGCCGAAGAGCGCCTCGAAGGCATCGCTGTCGACGGTCTCCTCCGCGATCAGCTTCTGGGCCAGCTGGTCCAGCTTGTCGCGGTGGGTCTCGAGGACCTGCGTCGCCCGCTCGTACGCGCGGTCGACGATCGCGCGGACTTCCTCGTCGATCGTCTTCGCGATCTCGTCGGAGTAGTTGCGCTGCTCGCCGATCTCGCGGCCGAGGAAGACCAGCTCGTCACGCTTCCCGAAGGACAGCGGGCCAAGGCGATCGCTCATGCCGAACTCGGTGACCATGCGCCGCGCGAGGTCGGTCGCCTTCTCGATGTCGTTGCTGGAGCCCGTAGTCGTGTCCGCGAAGACCATGCGCTCGGAGACGTTGCCGCCGAGCAGGCCCGCGATCTTGTCCTCGAACTCGGACTTGGACTGGAGGTAGCGATCCTCGGTCGGAAGGGCCATCGTGTAGCCGAGGGCCATGCCGCGGCTGATGATCGTGACTTTCTGGACCGGATCGCACTTCGGGAGCACGCGCTGCACGACGGCGTGACCGCCCTCGTGGTACGCGATGATCAGCTTCTCGGCGTCGCTGATGACCCGGCTCTTGCGCTCCGGGCCGGCAACGATGCGCTCGAGCGCCTCCTCGAAGTCCGTCATGCCGATGACCTTGCGGTTGCGGCGGGCGGCGAGGATCGCGCCTTCGTTGACGAGGTTCGCGAGGTCCGCGCCGGAGAACCCGGGCGATTGCCGGGCGAGGTCCTCGATCGAAACGCCCTTGTCGAGCGGCTTGCCCTTCGAGTGGACCTTCAGGATCGCGACGCGGCCCTTCATGTCCGGGCGGTCGAGGATGACCTGGCGGTCGAACCGGCCCGGCCGCAGGAGCGCCGGGTCGAGGACGTCCGGTCGGTTCGTGGCGGCGACGACGATCACGTTCGTGTTCGTGTCGAACCCGTCCATCTCGACGAGGATCTGGTTGAGGGTCTGCTCGCGCTCGTCGTGGCTGCCGCCGAGGCCGGCGCCGCGCTGGCGGCCGACCGCGTCGATCTCGTCCACGAACACGATGCACGGGCTGTTGCGCTTGGCCTGGTCGAAGAGATCACGGACGCGGCTGGCGCCGACGCCCACGAACATCTCCACGAACTCGGAGCCCGAGATCGAGAAGAACGGCACGCCCGCCTCACCGGCGACGGCGCGGGCGAGGAGCGTCTTGCCGGTGCCCGGAGGGCCCACGAGGAGCACGCCGCGCGGGATGCGCGCGCCGAGGGTGTTGAACTTCTCGGGGAACTTCAGGAACTCGACGACTTCCTGGAGCTCGGTCTTCGCCTCGTCGACGCCCGCGACATCCGCGAACGTGACGACCTGCTTGTTGCCGAGGAACATGCGGGCGCGGCTCTTGCCAAAGCTCAGGGCCTGGTTGTTCGTGCCCTGGGCCTGCCGCATCATGAAGTAGATGAAGCCGCCGATGATCAGGAGCGGCAGAAGTCCCGTCACCAGCAGCCCGACCCACGAGTTGTCGGGTGTGGGCTTCGGATCGTAGGTCGGGGTTGGGACGCCACCATCCTTCGCGGCCGTCGCGATGTCCTGCGACACCTGCGTCAGCACGTTGACGACGCTCACCGTGTAGCTCGGCGCGTCCTTCGACGTGTTGTCCTTCAGGAAGACGCTGAGCGTCTCACCGAGCTGGGTGACCCTGGTGACCTGGCCGGCCTTCACGTCCGCGAGGAACGAGCCGGTTTCGCCGGAATACGGTCGAGTCTCCGTCTGGGGCGAGGAGCCGAGCCACGTATACAGCAGCGCCGACACGCCCATGACGAGCACGAGCATCAGCAGCCCGTTGCGCATGAACCTGGGATTCAAGAACTGAGCCTCCGAGTGCGTTTCGGGCCGGCGAACGTGCGCAGGTCCCGCATGGCGAGTATATGCGCGGTGCCTTCGGGCCCCGGCAGGGCCGTCCGTACCGCATGGTGCAGACGATCGGACGCATTGCGTCGTTTCGGAGGTTGAGAAAACGTCACGGGGGCGTTGAAAAACGCCGACCACGAGTGACAGGAGGGAATTGGTAGCTGGGACAGGATTTGAACCTGTGACCTAGCGATTATGAGCCGCTTGCTCTACCACTGAGCTACCCAGCCACGGGTCGCGAATTCTACGCGATGTTCACGGCGACGCTAGGCGGCGCGCCTCGCCACGTGCAGCGAGACAGCCTCGGTGAGGCCTTTGAGCTCCACCGGCCCGATCGGATCGAAGCGGACGCCCGCCAGGTTCCCGGACGCGGCGACGACCTCGTCGCTCACCAGCACTTCGCCGCGCCGCGCGTAGTCGGCAATGCGGGCGGCGACGTTCACCGTGCGCCCGAAGTAGTCGCCTTCCTGGAACAGGACCGGACCAGCGTGGAGGCCGACATGCGCCGGCGGGAGCCCGGCCTCGGCGGCTTCCTCCACCATCTCGAGCGCGGCCACGACCGCGGGGCCCGGATCGCGGAAGTGGAACATCACGCCGTCACCCAGCCACTTGATCGGCTTTCCGCCGTGCTGGCTCGAGGTCCGCTGGACGATCCGCGCCAGCCGGCCCGCAAGATCGGCCGCCGCAGCGTCGCCCCGCTCCTCGGTCAAGCGCGTGTAGCCCGAGAGGTCGAGGAAGCAGATCGCCGGCGGTCGATCGACCGGCTTGTAGAAGCCCGCCCGCGTCATCCCGGCCTCGAACGCCTGGAAGAAGTTGCGCATCCAGGCCACCGATTGCTGTCCGCGATACAGGGCCACGATCTCCTGGGCCTCCAGCGGCGCGAGCGCGTTCGAGAAATCGGCCGTCCGAGGCCCCACCTCGCTCACTGGCGCTCCCGACTGGAGCACCGGCGCGATCACTTCGTTCATCCACCAGTCGGCCTCGACCTCGGCCATGCGCCGAAGGCTGTCGCCCATCGTTCGCAGTGACTTCTCGACCGTGGAGGGCCGGATGCCGTTTCGAATCTTGAGGTCGATGGCGGGCACGATCTGGAGCTCCAGCTCGCGGAGCTGATCGCCCGGGGCCGGCACCGATGAACCCGCGGCTTCACGCATCGCCGAGAGCACCTCGATCGGGATGCCGGTGCGGGCGGCAGCCTGCTCGAACGTCTCGCTCGCGAGTCCGGTGAAGAGCTCGTATGCCGGATCGTCGACGAACCCGAGATCCGCGATGCCGCGCTTGATCGCCTCGCCGACGAGGTCGATGGACATCCCGGCGTCGTCCAGGGCGTGGAGGATGCGGGCACGCCGCATGTCGCCCTCGCTGAAGCGGCCGTCCGATGACGTCAGCAGCCCGAGCTCGCACAGGCGCTCCACGAACGGAAGGTCCACACCGGCGCGTGCGGCGAGGTCGGCCCGGGAGTACACCGGCGCCCGGGAGTCAGACGACAGGGCGGAGCCTCCCGGTCTCGACCTCGTAGATGAGCCCGCGAACCTCGGTCTCCAGGAGCACCGGCTCGTCCTTCAGGAGCTCGACCTGCTCGCGCACCATCGCCTCGAGGTCCGCGAAGGCACCGAAGCCCATCTGCGTCGTCTCGCCGGTCGAGCTCTCGATGCGCTCCCGCAGCGCGTCCTCGTCGGCGCCGTGCAGGCCGCACTTCGTGTGGGCGATCAGGATGATCTCCCGCGTGCCGAGCAGCTGCTGGCTCACGACGAGCGACCGGATGACATCGTCCGTCGCCAGGGCGCCGGCGTTGCGGATGATGTGCGCGTCGCCGACACGGATGCCGAGCGCGTCCTCGACATCGATCCGCGCGTCCATGCACGTCACGATCGACAGCCCGGTGAGGGGCGCCGCGGTCAGCGCGGAGCGGTCGAACGCCTCCTGGAAGCGCTCGTTCTCCCGAATGATCCGATCGAACTCACCTGCCGGCGTGGACTCAGGCCCCAGTGGAGATCCCTCCCTGGCCGCGGTACTGGTCGATGACCTGACCGATCGTCAGGTCGCCGTACTTCGAATCGAGCTGGTCGCGCGCGATCCGCCACATGGTGCGAAGCGGGCGTGGACCCGTTGCGTCGAGATCGCGCAGACGCATGTCGCCGAAGCGCTGGATGCCCGGGATCCGCATCAGCTCGTCCGCCAGCGCCGAGGCCGCGTCGTCGACGGTCGTCTCGCGCCCGATCGCATCGAGCCCGGTGGGCGCGGCGCTCGCCCCTGCGGCGCCCGTGGTGCTCCGGGCGCCGGGCGCCGTTGCGCGCTGGATTGCGGCGCGGGCTCGATCTGCGGTCTGCTGCGCGGTGCTCACGGCAGCGTCGAGGGTGGCACGCGGGTCCGGGATGAGCGTTGCAGCCGGTGGCGGCGGCGCTGCGATGACGTGCGCCGGCTCGTAGCCGGCGGTCGACGTTGCGGTCGGTCCGCTGCTCGTCGATGACGGAGCGCTGCGACGGCGTCCAGCGGTGGACGCCTCGCCGGTCGCGGAACCGCCGCCCGAGGAGCGTGGGCCGCCGGAGCCGCGTGACGTGCCGCCACCGCCCGAGCCGCCGCTTGGCTTCGTCGGGCCGGAGGGCCGTGGCTTCGGCTGGCCGCCGCCGGAGCCTCCGCCACCGAAGGTCGCGCCCATCGACGAGCCGATCAGCGCCGGCACGTCGATTCCGGTGAGGCCCTTCACGGCGGTGCTCGCCTCGGCGACCGTCCGCGTCGTGTTCTTCACCAGCTCGGACGCGCCATCGGCGGACATGATCGTCAGGTTGTCGATCTGGCCCATCGGCTCGGCCGCCGCGCGGACGATCTCCGGCAGCATCGAGAGGACGGTCTGGATGACCGCGGCCTCATTGAACTGGCGGTACGCATCGGCGCGCAGCGCGAGCGCCTTAGCCTCCGCCTCGCCCTTCGAGAGGACGATGCCGGCCTCGGCGTTGCCTTCGAGGGTCGTCTGCTTCGCGGTGGCGGCAGCGTTCACCTCGGTCACGCGGGCGTTCGCCTCGCCCTTCATGACATTGATCGCAGCTTCGGCCTGGCCGGCGAGGCGTACGCGCTCCGCCTCGGCCTGCGCCGCGGCGATCCGGGCGAGCTTCTCGCCTTCGGCGCGCTTGACCTGCGCGTCGGCCTCCGCCTCGGCAGGCCGGATCGTTGACGCGATGAGCTCCTTCTGCTTCTTGTCGGCCTCGAGCTGGGCGAGCTCGGTCTGCTTGCGGACGACTTCCTGGGTCGCCTCGGCCTCGGCAAGCGGGCCCGACTGGGCGGCCTTCGCGTTCGCGGCCGCGGTCACGGATTCGATCTCCGCCTGGCGAAGCGAGACATCCCTCGCCGCATTCAGCTTGATCTGCTGCGACTCGGCTTCCCGGACCGCCGCTTCCTGGTCCGCGGTCGCCTTGGCCATGCGCGCGTCGCGCTCGCGGCGGGCCGTCTCCTGCTGGCCGATGAGGTCCATGTAGCCGACTTCGTCGCGGATCGCCTGGATCGTGAAGTTGTCGATCGTCAGACCGGACGTCGCGAGGTCGCTGCGAGCGGCGCTCTGGACCTCCTGCTGGAACTTCGCGCGGTCGTAGTTGAGCTCCTCGACGGTCAGCGTGCCCACGATCGAGCGGAGCGAGCCTTCGAGGACGTTCTTCACGATCGAGTCGATCTGGTCCTCGCGCTCGAGGAAGCGTTCGGCGGCCGCTCGGATCGACTCCTCGTCGCTGCCGATCTTGACGGTGGCCACGCCTTGGACGGCGCACTTGATGCCCTGCTTGGTGACCGCATCCGAGAGCTGGATGTTGATCTGGCGGGCGCTGAGGTGCAGCCGGCCGACCTTGTTGATGAGCGGCAGGACGATCACGCCCTGGCCGCGGACGACCTTCAGGCCGACCTGGCCCTCGGAGCCCTTCTCGCGGCGGCCGCTGATGATGAGCGCCTCGTTCGCGCCCGCGACCTTGTACCGCGTGCCCATGTAGGCAACCACGAGCACGAGGACAACGACGATGAGCAGGACCGGGATCGCGCCCCCGGCGATGTTCAGGAAATCAAGCATCGGTCGAGTCTCCCTTGGGCACCTGAGGCTCGGATGGGTTGGCCGTCGTCTGGCCGATGGGGCCACTGACGATCGGCTGCGGGGTCATGCGCTCGACGACCAGGCCCATGCCCGCGGTCGCCGTGATCCTGACGGCCGCCCCGCTCGGGATGTCCTCGGCGGCGGTCGCGGAGATCTCGTGGTTCATGCCTTCGGCGCGAACGTAGACCGTCCCGAGACGCCCAGCGGGGATGGCCACGCTCACCGAGCCGGTCCGACCGACGAGGTCGTTCACCGAGAACGGTCGGTCACCCTCGGCGCGCTTCAGCGTCCGGAACAGCAGGAATGCAACGGCGAAGCCGACAAGGCCGAAGCCCACGCCGACGATGGCGGCCGGGCCGCCATGCAGGGAAAGGACCTGTGTCGCGAAGATGCCCCCGACACCGAACATCGCGATGAACGCGAGGAGCGGTGGCATGAGCGAGATGCCGCCGATCGAGAAGTCGACGTGCAGCGCGTCGAGGATGCCCCCGAGGACATCGTCGAGCACGACCGTGATGAGGAGCAGCCCACCGCCCACGAGGGCGGCCAGGACGAAGACGAGGTCCTCGATCGGAATGGTGATCGTCGGCACAGCCCCTCCCTCAACCGCAGCCGCGGTGTCCCGCCTCCTCCTGACGCGTGATGCGAGCGGTTCGTGTCGCGGAACCGGCCCGGAGCGCGCCGGCGGACATCGAGGATACGCGGCGGCGCGCCGCATGCGAAGTGGTGTTCGGACTGGAGCGGCGGGCTAGCCCTTCGAGCCGAACAGGACCTCGAGCCAGGCGTCGAGCGGGGTTCGATCCAGGGGCGGAGCGCCGAGGCGCACCGATGCCGAGCCGGGTGCCGTGGCGTCGAGCGCGGGCGCGCCGGCTGCGAGGGCGAACGGGATCTCGCGCGGCCCACCGAGGCCGTACGCACGTCCTTCGAGCAGGATGTAGCGCGGATCCTGGACGTGGCCGAGGTCCTTCTGCAGCCGCGCGACCTCGTCGGCCAGCACCGCATTCGCGGCTCGCAGGTCCGTCGCACGGCTCGCGGCATCCGTGGCCGCGCCGACCTGGCGCAGGAAGCTCAGCGCGAGCAGGCTCGCGACGATCACGCCTGCTGCCGTGACCAGGCGGCGCCGCGACAGCGTCGGCATCGGCAGCGTGGACGGGTCGATGCCGGGCGACTTCCCGTCGGTCGCGTTCGGCTGCGGGCCGGGAGTCGCGGGCCGAGGGATGGCGATGGGCCGCTTCCCGGCGCCGCGCAGGAATGCCGGCACCTCGGCGAGGTCGCTTTGGGGCTCGGGGGCAGGCTCGCGGGAAGGCATCGCCAACCGAGAGTAGCTACCCCGATTCGTGCGTGTCAACCGGTTTCGCACGTTCGGCCTGTGCGGTGCGGTGTGGTTGGGTCGGGTTGGGTTGGGTCCGGTTGTGACAGCCGAGGTGGCACGACGCCCGTTGACGCTGTCCATACACTCGCCAAATCGAACGCTTGTTCCAAATTGTTGGAGGCACACGCCCGTGCGCACGTACGCCCCTGCCGGCACGGAGACCGTGCTCGAACGGCTGCTCGAGGAGCCGTCGCTCGCGGCTGCGGTGACGCATCACGAGCACATCCCGGCGCGCGACGCGGTGACGGCACCGTTCCCTACCTGGCTGGACGAACGAATCGCGCGCGGGCTCGAGGACCGCGGGATCACCTCGCTCTACTCGCACCAGGCGGAGGCCATCGAGGCGATCCACGCCGGCGAGGACGTGGTCGTCGTCACCCCGACGGCATCCGGGAAGACGCTCTGCTACGCGCTGCCGGTCCTCCAGGCGCTCGCCGAGGATCCCTCGGCGCGCGCGCTGTTCCTGTTCCCGACGAAGGCGCTCGGGCAGGATCAGGTTGCGGAATTCTCCGAGCTCGCGAAGCGGTCGTCGCTTTCGGTTGCGGCAGCGACCTACGACGGCGACACGCCCGCGCCGATCCGCTCGGCGATCCGCACGGCCGGCCAGGTCGTCGTCACGAACCCGGACATGCTCCACTCCGCGATCCTCCCCCACCACACGAAGTGGTTCCAGCTCTTCGAGCAGGTGCGGGTCATCGTCATCGACGAGCTGCACACGTACCGCGGCGTCTTTGGGAGCCACGTCGCGAACGTGCTGCGCCGGCTGCTCCGGCTATGCCGCCATTACGGCTCGAACCCGATCATCGTGTGCTCGTCGGCCACGATCGGTAACCCGGCCGAGCTCGCGGCGCAGCTCACCGGCAGGTCGCCGCGGCTGATCGATCGCAACGGCGCACCGGCCGGGGCGAAGCACCTGCTGCTCGTGGATCCGCCCCTGCTGGATCCGGCGACGGGCGCTCGAGGGTCGGCGCTCACCCATGCGGAACGCTGGGCCCTGCCGTTCATTCGCGCCGGCCGACAGACGATCGTGTTCGGGCGCGCGCGCGTCGCGGTCGAGATCATCCTGACGCGGCTCCGAGAGGCGCTCCGAGAGCACCTCGGTCCGCGCTCGCGGATCCGCGGCTATCGCGGCGGCTATCTCCCGACGGAGCGACGAGCCATCGAACGGGGCCTGCGCGATGGCGAGATTCTCGGCGTCGTCTCGACGAACGCCCTCGAGCTCGGTGTCGACATCGGCGCGCTCGACGTGTCGATCCTTGCCGGCTATCCCGGATCGGTCGCCGGGACGTGGCAGCAGCTCGGGCGCGCCGGCCGCCGGCAGGGCGTCAGCGTCGGCATCCTCATCGCATCCGGCTCGCCGGTCGACCAGTACGTGATCCACCACCCCGAGTTCCTGCTCGAGGGATCGCCCGAGGAAGCGCGCGCAGACCCGGACAACCTGCACGTGCTGCTCGCCCATCTCCGCTGCGCGACGTTCGAGCGACCGTTCGAGCCCGGCGAGGTGTTCGGACCCGGGCCCGTCGACGACCTGCTCGCGTTCATCGCCGAGTCCGGTCATGTGCGCCAGTCGAGCGACGGACGCTGGTATTGGAGCTCGGAGAACTTCCCGGCATCCGAGGTCAGCCTGCGCACGGCCGCTCCGGAGAACGTCGTGATCATCGACAACACGCCGGACCGGCCGCGCGTGCTCGGCGAGACGGACCTGTTCTCTGCGCAGGTGCTGGTGCACACGCAGGCGATCTACCTGCACGAGAGCGTGCAGTACCACGTCGACTACCTCGATTGGGGCGAGCGCAAGGCGTACGTGCGCAAGGTCGACGTCGACTACTACACGTACGCGAACCGCGCAGTGACGCTCAAGCCCCTCGACGTCTTCGCGAGCGCGGATGCGGTCGGCGGCCGCCGGATCCACGGCGAGGTGATGGTCGCGAGCCTCGTGACGCTCTTCAAGAAGCTCAAGTTCGGCACGGACGAGAACGTTGGTTGGGGCCCGATCGACCTGCCCGAGCTGGAACTTCAAACGACCGCCTACTGGCTCACGGCAGAAGACGCGTCTGTCGGTTGGCGCAAAGACGATCTCGACGTGGCGCTGCTCGGGGCGGGTCGCGCGATCCAGGCAGTCGCGGCGGTGCTGCTCATGGTCGACCCGAGGGACCTCGGCTTGGTCACGCAGGTTCGGTCGCCGCACTCCGAGGCGCCGACAATCTACCTCTACGAAGCCGTTCCTGGCGGCGTCGGGCTGTCGGAGCGGCTGTACAACCGCCACGAGGAGCTCGTGATCGGCGCGCGGGCGCTCATCGAGGCGTGCGCTTGTGACGCGGGCTGCCCGGCGTGCACCGGGCCGCGCCTGGATCCAGAGGTGAACGGCAAGCAGCTTGCCCTGCGTCTGCTTGCCGCGTTGTCGGCACCGCGACACGAGGCGGTCGGGACCGCCGCATGACAGAAGCGGTTTCGCTCGAGCGCAGGTTTGCCAACTTCCGAGCGGGCCATGTTGCCCGCGAGGTTCCCGCGGAGCTCGGGCCGACGCACCCGATGGGCAGGCGGGCGACGACGATCGGGGCGGAGCGACTCGCGGTCGCCGTCGGTGGCCGGCTCGAGACCACCCCGCGCGGCACGTTCGTCGTCGTCGAGTCTCCGTCGACCCTGCTTCCCGTCGATCGCGAGCGGCTGGAAACACTTCCGGGTCAGCCACCGGCCGGTGCTCCCCTGCTCTGCCTCGACACCGAGACGACGGGGCTCGCGACGGCGGCGGGGACGCTCGCGTTCCTCGTCGGGCTCGGCTGGTGGGAGGGCAGCCGGTTCCGGCAGATCCAGCTGCTCCTGCCGGATCACGCCGACGAGCCGGCGCTCCTCGCTGAGCTGGCGGCGCGGATTCCGCGGAACGGCTGGCTCGTGACGTACAACGGCCGCGGGTTCGACTGGCCGCTGCTCGTCGCCCGGTTCCGGATGGCAGGCTGGAATCCGCCACTGCACGATGGGCACCTCGACCTGCTGCCGCTGGTACGACGCGTCTTCCGGCATCGGATGACCGACGCCCGGCTCGCGTCCGTGGAGGCGGAGCTGCTCGGCCTTCGTCGCCCCGGTGACATCCCCGGCTGGGAAATCCCCGGTCGCTATCTGGACTACCTCCGCTTCGGACAGCCGGGACCGCTGGTCGATGTGGTCCGTCACAACGACGAGGACGTGCGATCGCTCGGCAGGCTCCTCGTCCACGTCGACCAGGGCTACGCCGATGCGGACCGCTGGACGGAGGCACCGGCAGGCGATCTCGCCGGCCTCGCGCGAGCCTTCGCCGGCGAGGGCCGCCACGATGACGCGCTGCGCTGCCTCGACGCCGCGCTTGCCTCCGGTTCCGAGCCCGGACCGCCGGGGCCGGCCGCTTCCGCTGTGAGGTACCCGGAGCCCGCGACGGAGCGTGCACGCCTGGCGGCGCGCGAATCGCGCTCGGACGACGATGCCTGGTGGTCGCCGCGTCGGGCGCCGGATTTCGGTGGGCGCCCTGGCCGCTACGCGACGGTGTCCGCGTGGGATGCCGCGGAGTCGAGCCGGCGCGATGCACCGTGGACCGAGACGCGCCTGCTCGCGGAGCGCGCACGCCTCCTCCGCCGTGTCGGGCGCTTCGCCGATGCGGAGGTCGCGTGGTGCGCACTGGCGGCGACACGAGGGACGGTGGGCGCGCTCGCGTGGGTCGAGGTCGCGAAGCTTCGAGAGCACCGCCTCGGCGATCTGCCGGGGGCGATCGATGCCGCAACGGCGGCCCTTCGGCTTGCGGAGCGTCAGGCCTGGCTGGGCCGGCCCCTCGCGCGACTCGAGGCATCGCTTGCCCACCGGCTCGCGAGGCTCGGCGCGCGACGCATTCGCTCGAGAACCGCCGCGCGCGTGGGTACCGCGTCAACGCCCGGGCCCTCGATGGCCAGGGATGCCGCTGCGGCGCCGACGAGCACATCCGGACCGAGCGTCGGGTCGATGCGCGCGGCCAGCATCGCGGCGAGGAACACGTCGCCGGCGCCCGTCGGGTCGGTGACGCGATCGGAGGGGACCGCCGTGTAGCGCCACGATTGCTCGTTGCCCTCGGGCGACGCGGCCTCCAGGACCTCGCCGCCCTCGCTGCCGTCCGTCACGACGAGCGTCGCGCTCGGATGCAGCAGGTTCGCGGCGGAGCTCGCAACGAACCCCGAGCCAAGGTCCTCGCGGCTCGCGGCGACGAGCGTGGCCGCCTTGAGCAACGGGTGGCCTGCGGGCGCGAGGCGCCGCACGACCTCGCCGGCGCGCAGCTCGCGGAGGAGACCCTGCCATCCGAGTGCCAGCTCCCCGCCGGCAACGGCGGCCCAGTCAGCGCCGAGCTCGCCGGCGACGGGACCGAGGAATGCGGGCGTCCCGCTCAGGAGCCAGGCACGCGGGATCTCGAACACGGAAAGCGGTTCGGACGACGACACGCACCGCAGCGTCCGGGCGGACGCGGACTCCGTGATCTCGAACACCGGGCCCGGAGCGAGCGGCGCCCGGATCACGATGGCGCCCGCTGCCTCCAGTGCCTCGAGCTCTCGGGCGCCGGCCGCCTCGGCGTCAACGCCGACCACGGCGCCGACGCGCAGGCCCAGCCTCGCGAGCGTGAGCGAACCATACGTGACCGCCCCACCGAGGCGCCAGCCGCGCGGGTCGTCGACGGTGAGGTCGCGCGAAGCCGCGCCCGCAACGAGGACGAAGGGCGCGTCGGGTTCTTGGACGTCGGGTCGATTCATCGTGAGGGCGTATTCTGCGTGGCCCATTCCCGCGCATCCGGAGTCACGCGTTGTATTTCTACGAGCTTCACGAGGGCGACGAGGAGATCTTCACGGACCTGCTGCTCGTCCATGACGAGCTGATGGACCCCGAGGACTTCTTCGAACTCGTCCAGGTCGTCCGCGAACAGGTCCAGGACACGTTCGAGGAAGACACGCTGATCGAGGCGATCGCGCTCGAGCTGGAGCGCGAGCACGGCTTCACCTTCGTCTCGGACGACAAGCTGGCCGCCTCCGTCCACGTCTCGACCGTCGAGGACGAGAACCGCCTCATCGGCATCGACGACCAGACCGGCGTCGCCGATAGCGCGGAATACCGTTCGATCCTCGCCGACTTCGAGGGCGAGAACAACTAGGTCGCCAGCCGCTGTCTACCGGCTGAAGAGGATCTCCACGACGTCGCCGTCGGCGATGCGATACGTCCGGCCCTCCGAGCGCAGGCGCCCGGCCTTGCGCGCCTCGGCCATCGAGCCGAGCTTGAGCAGGTCCTCGTATGCGACCGTCTCGGCGCGGATGAAGCCCTTCGCGAGGTCCGTGTGGATGGTGCCCGCCGCGTCCACGGCGGTCGAGCCGGACGGGATCGGCCACGCCCGCACCTCGTCGGGACCGGCCGTGAGGAACGAGATCAGCCCGAGCAGCTGGTACGACAGCCGGATCACGCGCTCCAGCCCTGACTCGGCGATCCCGAGCTCCTCCATGAACGTCGCGGCATCCGCGGCGTCGAGCTCGCCGAGCTCCATCTCGATCTTCGCCGACAGGTGCGCAACCATGGCGTGCTGGTGCTGGTAGTCCGCCGCGATCCGCTCCGCGAGCGCAGGCGCACCGGCGAGATCGCCCTCCCCGACGTTCAGCAGGACGAGCACCGGCTTCTCGGTGAGGAACCGAAAACCGCGGACGCGCTTGGCATCGTCCTCGGAGAGCCCGGCATCGCGGATCGGATGACCCGCCTCGAGCTCCGGCTTCAGGCGTCGGAGGACCTCCTCCTCGCGCTCGTTCGCCTCGCGCTCGGCCGGCGTCCCGTGGCGGCCGGACGCCGCGAGGCGCTCCAGTCGTCGGTCGACCATCGAGAGGTCGGCGAGGATGAACTCGAGGTCGAGCTGCTCGAGATCCCGTGCCGGGTCCACGGACCCGGACGGATGCGGCACGGACGCGTCCTCGAACGCCCGGACGACATGGAGCAGCGCGTCGGACTCGCGCAGTCGCGCGAGGTGCTCCGCCGGCAATTCCTCGGTGCCGACGTGCCCCTCCGAGGACGCGGGCGGCGCCGGCAGGTCGACGTACGTCACGTCGGCATGCACGATCTTCTTCGGCTTGAAGACCTCTGCCAGGCGATCCAGCCGAGCGTCGGGCACCTTCACGACGCCGACGTTGAGCGTCAGGGCGCCATACCCACCGGTCTCGGCGTGGCCGCGGGTGAGCGTGTTGAACACGGTCGTCTTGCCGCTCCCGGCAAGCCCGACGATCGCGATCTGCACCTACGCGGCGGTCGCGGGCATCAGTAGCCCGCCGACGGGTCGACGACGTTCCGCAGCGGCTGGCCGCGCGAGAACCGCCGGAGGTTGTCGCAGAACAGGTCGATGCTGCGATCGAGGACGCGTGCGGACGACCACGCCGTGTGCGGGGTCACGATGACGTTCGGCAGCTCCCAGTACGGGGAAGACTGGGGAAGCGGCTCGTCGCGGAACGCATCGAGCGCCGCGCCACCGATTCGGTTGTCCCGCAGCGCCCGGATCAGCGCCGTGTCATCGATGAGCCGGCCACGGGCGACGTTGATGATCCAGGCGTCCTTCTTCATCGAGGCGAGCGCCGCCTCGTTGATGAACCCCTCGGTCGCCGGCGTCAGGGGCGCCGCGAGGACCACGATGTCGGACTCGGCGAGCAGGTCGTGCAGCCCGTCGGGCCCGACGACGCGATCCAGGCGCGGCTCGAACGGGAAGTCCTCGCCGTCGTCATCGGACGTGCCTGGCGCCCCGCCGCCGGCGTCCGCGCCCGCCTCCGGGCGCCGGCGCATCGCGATCACGCGTGCCCCGAACGCCGAAGCGAGGCTCGCCACGGACCGACCGAGCGACCCATAGCCGACGATCCCGACCGTCAGCTCGCGGAGCTCGCGCCCCTCGAGCGGCTGCCACGTGCGCTCGTGCTGCAGCTCGATGAGCTGGGGCAGGTGCCGGCTGACCGCGAGGATCATGAGCAGCACGTGCTCGGCAATCGGCCGCGAGAAGACCCCGCGCGCATTCGTGACGAGCACATCACGGGCGAGCGCAGCAGGCGTGAGCGCGCGCTCCACCCCGGACGTCGCGGAATGCACCCAGGTGAGGTGCGGCGCTCGCGCCAGCAGCCGGTCGAACGCCTCCGCGACGAGCCAGCCCCGAAGCAGGACCTCGACGTCATCGACCGGCCCATCGGCGAGCCCTTCCACCGACAGGTTCACGATCCGGGAGCCGGGTGCCGCAGCCTGGATCCGCTCCAGGTCCTGCGCACGGATCCGGGCCGAGAGGATCGGGCTGACCGCGATCGCGAGCGGCACGCCGTTCGGTCCGCGGCCGGGTCCGGCCGTTGTCCTCATCGGGCGCGACCTCGAGGGCTCACGCGGGCAGCACGCGGGCGATCCAGAGGTCCGGCGCGGCGATCTCATCGGGCGTGGGCAGCGTCTCGGGGCCATCCCAGATGCGCGCCAGCGCGGTGCGACCCCGCGCGTCCGCGACGGCGCGCACGAAGCGCTCACCCTTCGCGTACTGCTCGAGCTTGAGGTCCATGCCCGTGAGCCGAAGCACGGCCCGCTCGAATCCGCCGCGGCGCTGGCGGCGCTCGTGGAAGCGCGCCGAGATCACCTCGACGCCATCGACCAGCCCGCGACCCACCTCGTCCATCACGTAGTCGCTGAATCCCTCCAGCAGGCTCATCACGGCCTGCGTCTCACGGAACAGGCGCTTCTGCTCCTCGCCCATCACCGTCTCCATCCAGTGCTCGCCCGCGTTGTCGCCGCGGAGCGCGCGCCCGATGGCCCGCAGGGTGTCACGCCCGAGGGTGCCGGCGCTGCCCGAAAACAGGCTCAGCTGCCGCTCGAGGCGATCGGCGAGGTACGGCCGGAGCCAGGGATGGGCCTCGAACTCGAACGCGTGCGTCGTCTCGTGGAGCGCGATCCAGGTCCGGAACGGCGCAACGGGAATGCCGAGCGCGTGCGCGGTGCCGCGGATGTTCTCCTCGACGAAGAGGAGCCGGCCGTCCTCGGCCTCCGCCGACAGGATCGCGAGGTCGTATTGGCCAAGGACGCGCGTGCCCATGAACCCGAGCAGGAACCCGAGCTGCTGGCTCGTGACCCACCGGTTGGCGAGGGCCATCGTGGCGCGCGTGAAGCCCCCGCCCTCGGGAACCACCTGGTCGAGCAGGTCCTGCTCCATGCGCGAGATCAGCGACCGGAACGTCCCGACGTTCGCCCGGATCCAACCCGCCCGATCGACGACGGACGACCGATCCACGACGCCCGGCAGCGCCACGCCCAGCGCCTCGCCGAGCCTGGGCACGACGCGCGCCATGGCCTCGCGGTAGGCCCCATCGGCGGCTTTCAGCTCCAGCGCGGACAGCCCGCCGGGCGCCTTCTCGGCGCGCCGGATCGCGATCCGCTCGACGGCGGCCCAGTCGACCAGGCCGCGCCGCGCGATCCGCTCCGCCCGCCGGCCGATGACGGTCGCGGCAGCGCCGATCGCGGAGCCCAGGAGGAATCCCGCCTGCCAGCGCCGGTCCGCGCGCCAGCCGCCCGATCGCGTGCGCGAACGCTTCGGTGTCGTTGGCCGGTCGTCGTTCGAAGGTTCGGTCATGGCTCGGGAGGTCACGCGCGGGCCGGCGCCGGGTCGACGCCCGTCACGTCCGGGAAGGCCTCACCGAACATGCGCTCGGCGATCCCGCGGAACCGGTCGACATCGCCCGTCGTGAGCTGCACGTGCGTGCTCGCGCCCTTCGGCGCCTCGAGGCCGTTGATGGAGAGGAGCTCGGCCAGCGCGGACGCCGTGGCCGCCGCCGAGTCCACGATCGCGATCTCGTCCCCCGCGACGACGGCGATCACGTTGCGAAGCAGCGGGTAGTGCGTGCAGCCGAGGAGCAGCGTGTCGATCCGCGCGGACTCGGGCATCGGGAAGATGAACTCCCCGTGCGCATCGCGCTCGCCGAGCAGCGGCGCGAGCGCCTCGCGCACGTTGGCCTCGACCTCGTCGCCGGCGATGAGGCCTGCCTCGACCATCGGCACGAACGTCGGCGTCGCGTGTTCGTACACCTCGACCGCGGGGTTCTCGTCCTTGATGGCGCCGAAGTAGGCATGGGAGCGGATCGTGGCGGGTGTCCCGATGACGCCGACGCGACGGTTCCGGGTTGCGAGCGACGCCGAGGATGCCCCTGGCCGGATCACGCCCAGCACCGGAAGGTCGTAGCGACGACGCATCTCGGTGAGTGCCACGGCCGTGGAGGTGTTGCAGGCGATCACGACGGCCTTGACGCCACGCTCGACGAGCGCATCGACGGACTCCAGCGAGAACTGCAGCACCTCGGCGTCCGGGCGCACGCCGTACGGCGCCCGCGCGTTGTCGCCGAAGTAGATCGTGGATTCGTCGGGCGTGCGGCGGAGGATCTCGCGAAGCACCGTCAGCCCGCCGACGCCGGAGTCGAAGACGCCGATGGGACGTGGATCGGTCATTGGCGGGATTCTCTCGCGATCGGCCGACGGGCGCTGCCGGCCGGCCCGGAACAGCCGAAGCGGGCTATCGGGCTCCCGCCAGGGCGGCGTTCGCGCCGGACTTCGCAGCCGCCTTGCTGCCCGCGGCGCCGGCGATACCGAAGAGCGATCGCGCGACCTCGATCACGTCCTTGCTCACGCCGGAGCCGGGCTCCGCCGTCACGAACGGCGCGCCCTGGTTGCTGGCCGGCCCGACGGTGGGACCGTCGGAGCGGATGGAGTACTCCGGCTCGCGTCCCAGCGCGCGGCGAAGATCCGTGGGGTCGATGCCCGCCGAGGCGTCGGCGCGGTTCACGAGGTACTGCACCTTGCTCGGCGGGTAGCCGATCTTCTGGAACGTCTCGGCCATGGCGATCGTGTTCCGGATCGTCGTGGCGTCGTACGTGACGACCTCGAGGATCGTGTCCGCCTGGTCGAGCAGCGCGAGCGTCAGCTCGTCCAGCCCCACGCCCGTGTCGACGATCACGAGGTCGTAGAGGCGGCGCATGAGCGACAGCGTCTTCTCGACGTCGCGCACGAGGACCATCTCGGCCATCTCGATGCGCGGCGGCGCGAGCAGGATGTCGACATCGGCGGGGCCGCGCCAGAGGACCTCCTGGAGGTCCGATTCGGAGATGCGATCCGTCGGCAGGTCGAGCATCGACGGCGCATCGCGCGGCGCGCGCAGGAGCCCGCGCAGGTCGCCGAACTGGATGCTGCCATCGACGAGGGCGGTTCGAAGGCCGAGCCCGGATGCCGCGACGCCGAGGTTGAAGGCCATCGTGGTCTTCCCGACGCCACCCTTCGGCGCGAACACGACGATCAGCTTGCTCGGACCCTTCTCCGTCGCGGCGGCCGCGGACTTGTGGACGCCGGCGATCCGGGTGATGAGGTCATAGCCGTTGAACGGCATCGAGAGGACCTCGTCGATCCCCTTCTCCGCATCGACCTGGACCGGGTTCTGCGGCACGGTCAGCACGATCACCGGGACGCCGATGCGGAGGTCATGGAGCTGCTTGACCAGCTGCATGCCGCGGAGGCGGCCCTGCAGCAGCGCATCGACGACGACCACGTCCGGCCGGTGCTCGCTGATCCGCGTCGGCACCTGGGTGCCATCGGCGACGATGTCGACGAGACGCACCTGACTCTGGGCGTTCAGCAACCCGCGGACGTACTGCGCGACCTGAGGGACGTCCTCGACGAGGAGCAGGCGAATCTGATCGGCGGATGCCATCCCTCGAACGGTACCACGCTCGAACGGGCGTTCCGGACCCTCTCAGGCGTTCGGGGGCTTCCTCGCCAAAAGTACCGCCCGATCGCTCCCCGGCGACAGCGGGTTGAGCTCGTGGTCCCCCGCCACCTGCTCCACCTGGAGGCCGGCGTCCGAGGCGTACGAGATGAGCTCGTCGACCGTCACGAAGCGCAGGACGTCGTTGCGGGTCCAGCGGACAGGTGGCTCGCCCGGTAGCCCCTCGTCGAAGAGGGTCGCGAGGGTCACGACGCGCGCCACGGGGTCGAACCAGGCGGCGCTCTGCTTCGTGACCTCGTTGCCCGTCTCGGGATCGCTTCGCAGCCAGTCGAGGGAGAGGCGGCCATCGAACGCGGTCAGGTCCGCCGGGACTGGGATCCACGTGTCGACCACCGCGATGCCGCCCGGCGCCAGGAGGCCGGCCATCGCTCGGAGCGCCGCGCGTTGCCGTTCGGGCGTGTTCAGGATGAGGATGGAGTTCAGCGCGAGGATGGCGAGCTGGTACGGACCGGCGGCCGTGACCGCGGTGTTCGTGTGCGCCTCGGTCATGTCGCACTCGACAAGCTCGATCCGCCTGGCGGCCCTCGCGCCGGCGGTCGCGATGCGGGCACGTGCACGATCGAGCATCGCGGGATCGAGGTCGACGCCGACGATGTCGTAGCCGTCCTCCGCGAGCGGCACGGCGATCCTCCCGGAGCCCACCGCGAGCTCGACGATGGGGCCGCCGGTGCGGCGGGCGAGCGCCTGGAAGAGCTCGACGTCGCCGGGATCGGCCGATAGGTCGAGGTCGTACAGGCGCGCGATCGCGGCGGCGTGGGCGTCATGCGCGGCGGTCGCGCGAACTTCCTTCACCGCGGCTCGAACCGGACCTGCTTGCCGTCGCGCTGCTTCACCGCGAGCGCCGAGATTGCCTCGAGCGCGACCCGATTCGCGATCGCCGCGGTCGACTCCGCCCAGTCGTAGGGCGGCGAGACCTCGACGATGTCCATGCCGGCCAGCTCGACCTTGCCGACGATCCGCCGAATTGCCCGCAGCAGCTCGCGTGGCAGCATGCCGCCCGGCTCCGGCGTGCCGGTCCCCGGCGCCGCGCCCGGATCGACGACGTCGATGTCGACGCTGATGTACACGGCGTCCGGTCCGTCGAGCGCCTCCTCGATCGCCTTGTCGATCACGGCCTCCGCGCCGTGCTCCTCGATCTCGGTCATGAGGTGCCAGCGCAGGCCCTGCTCGCGCATCCAGTCGAGCACGTCCGTCGGCGGCCAATAGCCGCGCAGGCCCACCTGCACGAAGTTCCTGCCGCTGACGGCGCCGGATTCGATGAGCCGGCGCATGGGCGTGCCGTGGCTCGCGAGCTGGCCGAAGGAGTCCGGGGCCGTGTCGGCGTGGGCGTCGAAATGCACGATGCCGACGCTGCCGGGCTTGCGGACCTCGGCGATCGCGGTCGCGCTCGGCCAGGTGATCGAGTGGTCGCCACCCAGGACGATCGGGATCGCGCCGGTCGATGCAACCTCGCGAACCTTCCGGAAGATCATGGCGTGGCCGCGTTCCCAGTACGCAGGGACCACGTTCGCGTCGCCGGCGTCGACCACCGTGAGCTCATCGAACGGGCGAACGTCGAGCTGGAGCGAGTTCAGGCTCCCCGAGCTGTACTGCGCCTGGCGGATCGCCCGTGGCCCGAACCGCGTCCCGGGTCGGTGCGTGACCATCTCGTCGAACGGCGCCCCGACGATCGCGACATGTGGGCGGAGGCCACGAAGTGCGTCGAGGTTGTCGACCCAGGGCAGGTTCGCGAACGACACCGGGCCCACGTACGTCGGCGTGTCGAAGTCCGAGAACACCTCGTAGGGCTTGTTCCAGCCCCAGGCATCGCCGAACTCGGAGATGACGGTGGGGACGGCGGAATCAGCGGGCGGATTCGTGCTCACGTGGGGCCTCCGGCGCGGGCCGCGGGATGGTGCGGACACCGATCACGTGGGACGCCGCCGGTTCGGATCCGCCGTCCAGCGGGGCGCCAGGCGCGCATCGTAGCACTCGCCGAATCAGGCCCGGTTCGCGCCTCCGGCCGTCAGCGTCACCTCGGCAACGATTGCCAGCGCGATGAAGAACAGCGCGATCGGCAGCTGAAAGATGCCGTTGACCCGCATGATCACGAACACCGCGATCACCGCACCAACCCATGCGCCACGGCGAACCGCGCGCCACCAGTCGCCCCGGTACGCGATCCGGTTGTGGCGCGCGAAGGAGATCAGCCAGAACAGGGGCGCGGTCGTGAGCCCCGTTGCGGCGCCGAACGCTCCCGCGCCGAGGAACCCGGCCGCGGAGGTCGATGCAGGATCGACGCCGACGAGGACCAGCGCGACCCCGGCCCATGCGATCACCGCGAGCCCGAACAGCAGCAGTGCGCGACGCCGATCGCGGCCGTCCATCAGGCGCGGGCCGCTGCCGGCCGCGGCTTGGGGGCTTCCGCGGTTCCCAGCTCGACGAGCGCGTCAAGCTCGGCGAGCTCGTCGATCTCGAGGTCTGCGGACGGGGCGGAGCCGTCCAGCATCCTGTCGCCCGGCTCGGATGTCGGCAGGGGCGTGTCAGCCTGCCGATTGCGGAGGTACGCGACCCGCCAGCCGGCCCCCCGGGCGCCCGCGACATCGGCAGCCCAGTCATCGCCGACATGGAGGATGTCCGCGGATCGCTCGCTCATCCCGAGCGCTTCCTCGGCGGCCCGGAAGATCAGCGGATGGGGCTTGATCGTGCCGATGCGCTTCGAGACGACGATCGCGTCCAGGAACGGCAGCCAGCCCTGCGCTTCGGCGAACCGATCGATCGTCAGGGCAAGCGGCCAGTTCGACAGGATCGCAAGGCGGAAACCGCGGCCCCGCAGCTGTTCAAGGGTCACGGAGGCGTCGTCGACCGGGCTGATGCGCTCGACGAAGGCACGGCTGTACGACTCGACCACCCGATCCACCTCGTCGGGCGTCGCGAGTCGCGCTGCCGTCTCGTCATCCCAGCGGGCGTCGGTTGCCGGCGTGGCCATGCCCCGGAGTCGCGCGAGAACGCGCGCCGCACGCTGCGTGACGTCCACCTCGCGGAGCTGCGGCACCTCCTCCCGGAACTGCCGATCGCGCTCCTCGGCCCACACGGCGATGAACGTCGCTTCGTCGCCGATGATGCCGTGGCGAACGAGGTCCGCGGCTGTCGAGAGGATCACCTTGCGCGAGCCGGCGCGATCGACGCGGACGAGGGTGTTGCCGAAGTCGAACGTGATCGCCGCGACCGCGATCACCGAGCGACGCTCGATGGGCAGATGTCCCGGAACGGGCAGTAGGTGCAGGCAAGCATCGACGGGGTCGGCTCGTAGTTGCGCGCCCTGATTCCGCTTGCCGCCGTCGCGATCTTCGCGCGCGCCTTCTCGAGCCGCGCTGGATCCACCTCCGCGCGCCCCACGAGACCGGAGTCGAGGAAATGGAGCTGCACGGCGTTCGGAAGCCGCCCGGACATCGCCTCGTAGGCCATCGCGTAGATCTGGAGCTGCAGTGAGTCCCGGGCGCGCTGCCTGGCGGTCGCGGGGTCACGGACGTCGCTCGACTTGTAGTCGGTGATCGTCACTTCCTCTGGCCCGAGGAGCTCGAGCATGGGCTCGACGACGTCGGCGCGGAGGACGGACGGCACGGCTGGCTCGCTCGAGCCCGTGATGGAGGCCGACGGCGTGGCAACGGGCACGATGTCGACGCGGTCGAAGCGGCCGCGGATCCGGTCGCCGCCCATCGCAAAGCTGAACTCGCGCTCCACCCACGCCGGCACGACGGAGCCCGGCTCCAGCTGCGAGGCGCGGAACCGCCGCAGAGCATCTCGCCCCGCCTCGAGCCGGGCCATCTCGTGCTCCCGGGAGACGAACCCTTCGTTCGACCAGGCGCTGTCGAACGCGGCCAGCAGCTCTGCCTCCGTGAGCGGTTTGCCGCGCGCCTGTGAGCGATGGAACTCCTGGACCGCCTGGTGCAGCGCCGCGCCGTAGATCATCGAGTGGTGCGGCGCGGTGGGGACGCGGACGACCTGCGAGAACTTGTAGCGCAGCGGGCACGTGAGGTAGTCGTCGATCGCCGAGTGGCTGAGGGTGAGCGGCCCGACGACCGGCACGCGGTCCGCCTCCGGGACCTCGGGTCGAGGCTCCGCGGCGGTGATGCGCGAGAGCGGTCCGGTCGAGTGGGTCGCCGAGGGGAACGCGTCGCCCGAGAACCCGGCCGACGGCAGGTCCAGTGCCTCGACCACGAACGGGGAGACGCGCCGGGCGCGTCCACTCCCCGACTCCGTCGCGTGGCTGAGGACGAGCTCGTCGCGTGCGCGGGTCATCGCGACGTAGAACAGGCGTCGCTCCTCCTGGAGATGGCCGTCGCCCTCGGGCAGCACCTCGTCGACGAGCTCGACCGGCAGCGCCAGCGGCTCGCGCCGCGCGCGAGCCGGGAACCGATCCGCGACGAGCCCCGGCAGGAACACGACGGGGAACTCGAGGCCCTTGGCCTTGTGGACGGTCATCACGTGGACCGCGTCGACGTCGGGGTCCGGGTCCGCGGTGGCGGGATCATCACCCGCATCGATGAGCGTCGTGAGATGGCGCGCCAGGAACACGGCGCGGTCATCCGCGAGCAGCGAGGACTGGATCCGGATGATGTCGAAGAAGCGCCCGATGTTCGCCAGTTGCTCTTCCGCCGCGACGCTCGACGCGCCGGCGAGCTCGGCAAGCCAGCCCGTGTCGCGGAGGAACGCGTAGAGGACCTCGCCCGCCGGACGGCGCTGCCCGAGATCGCGATAGTGGCGGATGTCGGCGGTCAGCTTCGCCAGCCCAGTGCGACCCGCCGGGGTCAGGCGCAGGATGCCGGGCTCGTCCTCGAGCTCTTCCAGGATCTCGAAGAGCGAGCGGTGCCGGCGTCGCGCCGACCCGGCAACCTCCGCGAGGTCGCCGGCCGGGATCACGTACCGCTCGGACGCCGCAATGGCGAACAGGTCCACGCTCGACGACGGATCGGCGACCAGGCGGAGCAACGCCAGCAGCGTTCGAATCTCGGGTCGTGCGTAGAGCCCGGACGTGCCCGAGAATCGCCATGGCAGCCCGGCGAGATTGAGCGCGCGCAGGATCGCGTCGGCATCCGCGTTGGCCCGGACGAGGACCGCGTGGTCCCGCGTTGCGGCACCGGCATCGACCCGTCGCCGGATCTCCGCGGCGATCCAGTCCGCCTCCTCGGCCACCGTCGGGAACGCGTGGTGACGGACCGGCGCGGCGTCGCGCGCGATGCGCTCCGGGATCAGCCGCTTCGAGATCCCGACCTTGACCTCGAGCCGGTCCGGGTCGTTGAACCGGACGAGGCGATGCGCGCTGTCGAGGATCGGCGCGAGCGACCGGTAGTTGCGGCGCAGCACGAC
Organism: Candidatus Limnocylindrales bacterium; assembly: GCA_035248345.1. Classification (GTDB taxonomy): domain Bacteria; phylum Chloroflexota; class Limnocylindria; order Limnocylindrales; family CSP1-4; genus UBA5189. The sequence goes on along the minus strand of DATFHO010000066.1, from coordinate 28,255 downwards.
CGTGCGCGCGCCGCGGTAGCGCTCGCGGAACTCGAGGATGTTGCTGATTGCCGCTCCGCGGAACCGGTAGATCGACTGATCATCGTCTCCGACGACCGTGACGTTGCGATGCCGTTCAGCCAGCAACGCCACGAGCTCCGCCTGGGCGCGATTCGTGTCCTGGAACTCATCGACCAGGACGTAGCGATAGCGCGACTGGAGCATCTCCCTGGCCGCCGCCGACTGGCGGACGAGCTGGAGCGCCAGCGAGACCTGGTCACCGAAGTCGATCGCGCCGTGCTCGCGAAGGAGCGTCGTGTACCGGCCGTACGCGCCGGCCAGCTCGGCCTGGCGAGCCGCAAGCTCGCGTGCGGCCGCCGCGGCATCCGGGTCCGACTCTGCGCCATCGGCTGCTGCCAACCGCACTGCTTCCGCAGCCAGGCGACCAGCGTGCTCGGCGTAGGACTCCACCGACACGTCCTCGTCGCGGCAGCGAGCGAACAGCTGCGCGAGCGCGCCCAGGAATTTCGTGGGGTCGCCGAGTGGCCGGTATGTGTCCAGGCCGAGCTCGAAGAGGCGCTCGCGCAGGAACACCACGACCTCGGCGCGCGCCAGGACGCGGACGTCCGGCGTCAGGCCAAGCTCGAATGCGAACTCGCGGATCAACCGATCGCCGAACGCGTGGAACGTCGAGATCGCCGTGTCCGCGTAGCCATACGGCACGAGCTGGTCCACGCGGAGCTGCATCTCCTCGGCCGCCTTGTCCGTGAACGTGAGGGCGAGGATCTCCGACGGCTTCGCACGGCGCGTCGCGATCAGCCACGCGATCCGGCGCGTGATCACCTGGGTCTTGCCGGTCCCCGCGCCGGCAACGACGAGGAGTGGCCCCTCGCCGTGCGTGACGGCGCGGCGCTGCTCCGTATTGAGGCCGTCGAGCAGCGCCTCGACGCCGCTCGGGATGGGCGAGGTGGACCCGTCGGTCGCCGGATCGGCCGCGGGCGCGATCTCGAACCCGTGCCAGACCGGGATCTGCTGGAGAGGCTTGATGCGGCGGCGGTTCGTCCGGATCATCGGGTCCGGCGCCGGGTTTCGTGGGGGCATGGCGCCACGATGGGGGTCGGTCGTGACAGCTCTCCTGACACGACCGCCGCTCCCCCGCCCATCGTCAGCCGGCGGACCCGGGCACGGGCTTCGCGAGGGCAACGCGGAGCGCCTCGGACTCTTCGGTCGACAGCGCCGTCTCGGACGCGCCGCGCGAGATCGCCTTCGCGTAGACGCGCGTCCCCGCTCGCGCGTGCAGGCTGGAGACCACGAACCCGTCGCCGTGCCCATCCAGCAGCGCAAGGGCGAAGCTCTGGTTGCCACCCGTGTCCTCGAACGGGTTGAAGCGCACCAGACCTACCCGTCCGAACGACCCCTGCAGGTCGCGCTCGACGATCGCCGTCCGTGCCTCGACACGGCCGACGTCGGCGACGACCTGCCGAACGCGCTCGAGGTGGCTGCCCAGCACCGCTTCCAGCGATTGGGCATCGCTCCCCTGCGTCAGGCTCCCCAGCCGCCGGCTCAGCCGCGACGTCCGTCGCACCAGCAGGAGGATCAGCAGCAGCAGGAGGAGGATGGCCACGCCGAGACCGACGACGATCGGGCCGAGGTTCGCCGAGACGAGCGCCTGCAGATCGATCGGACGTCCTCCTGAACGGGCCGGGGCGGGTCAACCGAGTCTAGCGGTCGCCGATTGCCTGCCGCTCACCCGGGATCGCCGAACCCCGGTGCTATCCTTCCGCGGCCATGGCCAAGCGCACGAAGTTCCAGCACAAGTCCGCTGCCCAGCGACCCGGGCCACGCTCGGCGTCGACGCCGAGCCGGCCTGCCAGCTCCACGGGCGCGACTGGCGCTTCGACGCGACCGGCCGCGCGCCCCGCCACGATCGCCGACGATCCGCTGTCCGTCGACCTGCCGGATGACGCGCCGATCCGCGGCAGCGCGTCCAGCCTGACCGACGCCGAGGAGCAGCGCGCCGCAGCGTTCGAGGCACAGCTCCGCGCCCAGGAGAAGGCGGCCCTCACCGAGGAGCTCCGACGCAAGGCGCGCGCGCAGGAAGCCGCCGATGCCGGTCCGCGCGGCGACGTCAACGCCCCGCTGGCGGTGCGCATGGCGCATGAGTACGCCTACGTCTCCCGGGATGTGAAGCGGATCGCGCTCACGGCCGGCCTGATGATCGCGATCCTCGCCGCCCTCGAGATCCTCGTGAACGTGATGGGGGTCATCACGCTCTAGCGCGCGAGGCGCACGTCCCCCCGGCCCGAATACCATCCGCGGATCAGGTCGCGATGAGGGACGAGGAACACCCATGAGCAACTACGCCGTCACCAACCCTGCCACCGGCGAGACCGTCGCGCAGTACGACACCGCCACGGACGCCCAGGTCGAGCAGGCCCTCGCGAGCGCGCAGGCCGCCTACGGCTCGTGGCGCGCGGTCACCGTCGCGGACCGCGCGAAGATCGTCGCCCGCGCTGCGGAGCTCCATCGCGAGCGCCGCAGCGAGCTCGCGGACCTGATCGTGCGCGAGATGGGCAAGCCCAAGGGCGCCGCGCTGGGCGAGGTCGACTTCGCCGCCGACATCACGCAGTACTACGCAGACCACGCCGCGGAGATCACCGCGGATCTGCCGCTCACGATCGGTGGCGAAGGCACGGCGGTCATCCGTCGATCCCCACTGGGCGTCCTCCTCGGCGTGATGCCGTGGAACTTCCCGTACTACCAGGTCGCCCGCTTCGCGGCACCGAACCTCATCCTCGGCAACGTGATCGTGCTCAAGCACGCGTCGCAGTGCCCGGAGTCGGCCGCGGCGATCGAGCAGATCTACAGGGACGCCGGCCTGCCCGCCGGCGCGTACGTGAACGTCTTCGCCAGCACGGACCAGGTCGCGGCGATGATCGCCGACCCGCGGGTCCAGGGCGTGTCGGTGACCGGCTCGGAGCGCGCCGGCGCGGCGGTCGCGGAGATCGCGGGGCGGCACCTCAAGAAGGTCGCGCTGGAGCTCGGCGGCTCGGACCCCTTCATCGTCCTCTCCGCTGACGATCTCGGCGCCGTCGCCGAGGCTGCCGTGGCCGCGCGCCTCGACAACACGGGCCAGTCCTGCAATGCCGCGAAGCGGTTCATCGTGGTCGATGGCCTGTACGACGAGTTCCTGACCAAGTTCACCGCGGCGATGGCCGCGTCGGAGCTCGGCGACCCGACGCTCGAGGAGACGGCGCTGGGGCCGCTTTCCTCGCTCGACGCGGCGACGCGGCTGGAGAGCCAGGTCGACAAGGCGGTCGCGCAGGGCGCGACGAAGGTCATCGGCGGCGCGCGAGATGGCGCCTACTACCCGCCCACCGTCCTCACCGGCGTGAGGCCGGGCATGGACGCCTACAGCGAGGAGTTCTTCGGTCCGGTGGGTGTCGTCTACCGCGTCGCCGACGAGGACGAGGCGGTGCAGCTCGCGAACGACACGCCGTTCGGCCTTGGCTCGTACGTGTACACAAAGGACGCCGACCAGGCCGCCCGCGTCGCCGATCGGATCGACGCCGGCATGGTGTACGTGAACTGCGTGCTCGCCGACGAGCCCGGCCTGCCCTTCGGTGGCGTCAAGCGCAGCGGCACCTCGCGCGAGCTGAGCCTCATCGGCGCCGACGAGTTCGTCAACAAGAAGCTCATCCGAACCGCCCCGTAGGCCCGTGGCGCGCCGGCCATCCCGACTCTTGGAAGGCCGACGTAGCAATTCCGCCGGAGTCACCGCGTCATTCGGTCACATTGGACCGGCGACCATCGTCGTGCGACGAACGCGGGGCGTCGCCAATGCTTCAGGTCGGCCGGTCCCAGCGGTCAGGCCTCCGCTTGATCGGGTGGACGATGCGGCACATCGAGCTGGTCAATCCGCGGGACGACGACCAGTTCGGCGCGCTCGTGGACCAGCTGGCGGGAACGGCCGGAGATCCGCACGAACTCGAGCAGGGCCTTCGCGAGTCGTACCCGAGTGCGGTGGTCCGCTCCCGCGGGCTCGCCGCCGAGCCCGTCGATGTCTGGTACGTCTATCGCGACGGGTCGTGGACGCCGGTCGGCTCGGACGGGCCCGCGGAGGGAACGTAGCCCGGCAACACCGGACCTAGACTTCCCGGGTGCCCAGCCGTCGCGTCACCGGCGCCCGCCCGGAAGCCCTGTTCCAGCCGCCGCCCGAACGGCAGCCGCTCGCCGCGCGGATGCGGCCGCGCACGTTCGACGAGTTCGAGGGCCAGGAGCACCTCGTCGGCGAGAACGGGCCGCTCCGCCGGTCCGTGGCACGCGGCAAGCTCACGTCGCTGCTCCTGTGGGGACCGCCCGGGACCGGCAAGACCACGCTCGCGCGAATCCTGGCCGAGGCCATCGGAGCGGACTTCGTCGTGGTGTCGGCGGTGATGTCGGGTGTCGCGGAGATCCGAGCGGCAATCGCTGCAGCGCAGGAGCGCCTGGTCCTCAACGGCATGCGCACGGTCCTGTTCATCGACGAGATCCACCGCTTCAACAAGGCGCAGCAGGACGCGCTCCTCCCCCACGTCGAGGACGGCACGGTCACGCTCATCGGCGCGACGACCGAGAACCCGTTCTCGTACGAACTGTCACCGGTGCCTGCGTAGGAGGGCGTCCCGCGCCCGATCCTTCTTTGCGCGCGTAGCGACCAGTGGAGGTTGTTGTGACCGACGAAGCCAAGGCCGATGCTCCAGCCCCGCCAAAGGCGTCCTGCCCAGCGTGCGGTGCGGAGCCGTCCCCTAACGAAGAGGTATACGTCGGGCCTCATTACGAGCTGGTTGGCAAGACGAAGCGGTACTTCGGCTACTCCGTGACCCACCCGTGGCACTGGCCGCCGATGGGTGGCGCAACCCACGACTCCTCCCCGGAGTGGCACGGTCCGCTGGCGAAGATGCCCGAGCAATACCGGTCCTGAAGCCCTGCGAGTCGTGACAGTCGAGGTGTCACAGGCGCGCCCGACTCTCCCCCGCTCGGTCCGTCTAGACTGACGTCCTCCGGGCAGACAGGAGGGCGTACAGCCATCACGCACGCACCCGCCCCACCCGGCGACCGACCGCTCTTCCCCGAGCTGGACCCCCGCCCCGAGCCTACCTTCAGGTTCATCGACCTCTTCGCGGGTATCGGCGGCATCCGCGCCGGCCTCGAAGCCGCCGGTGGCTCCTGCGTCTACACGGTCGAGTTCGACCGATGGGCGATGCAGACGTACTCGGCGAACTACGGCGCCGTTGGCCCTGACGGGAAGCGCATCCCCGAGCCCGTCCGCGATATCTACAACGTCAAGGTCGAGGACATCCCGGCGTACGACCTGCTCGCAGCGGGCTTCCCTTGCCAGCCGTTCAGCATCGCGGGCGTCAGCAAGAACCTGAGCCTCGGACGCGAGCACGGGTTCGGTCACGAGAAGTCCGGCAACCTGTTCTTCCAGATCGCACGCCTCATTCAGGATGCGCCGACCCCACCACGCGTGCTGCTCTTGGAGAACGTGAAGCACCTTGTGCGTCACGACGGCGGCAACACTTTCAAGGTGATCGTCGCGACGCTGAACGACCTCGGCTACAACGTCACCTCTACCGTGATCGACGCCAGCCCATGGGTGCCTCAGAAACGAGAGCGGACCTTCATCGTCGGGCTTCACGCCGACGTGTACGGCGAGCAGGCGTTCGAGTTCCCTCCTGACGAGGACTACCCGGCGAAGCCGTGGCCGATGCTGGGCTCGATCTTGCAGTCGAACGTGAGCGAGAAGTACACGCTTTCCGAGCACCTGTGGGACTACCTGCAGGAGTACGCGCGGAAGCATCAGCGCCTCGGCAACGGCTTCGGCTTCGGGAAGTTCGGGCCTGAGGACCGTGCTCGCACCCTGAGCGCGCGCTACTACAAGGACGGATCGGAGATCCTGATCCATACGGACGGGCCGCAGCCTCGGCGACTGACGCCGCGAGAGTGCGCGCGTCTCATGGGATACCCGGACAGCTTCGAAATCCCAGTGTCCGACACACAGGCGTACAAGCAGTTCGGCAACTCCGTCGTCGTGCCGGTCGTCAAGTTCCTCGCACAACACCTCGTGAAGCACGTGAAGGTTGGTGCTGCTGCCGCAGGAGCTGATTGACGCGCTGATGGACGGGCAGGTCGCGGTTAAGCGCCTTTCGGCGGTCGAGGTTGACCCGGAGTCGTCGAACCAGCACGAGTTCAACGCCGGTGCGCTCCGCACGGGCTTGGGCTTCGGTCGCGAGAAGGTGTCAGGACAGCTCACGGCGGTCTACTACGGGAGCGATCCCGAGGTGGAGCCCGAGGTCGAGGACGGGACGTTCACGCTGTATGACGCCCGCGAGGCGCACCCCACGAGGTCCGAGTTCCGGCTCTACTACAACGTGCCGCTCGTGACGGAGGCGGCGGAGGCGGGCGACCTGCTCGTGCTCTTCAGGACGCCGGAGGCCGCCGGCCTCCGTGCCGTCATCGCGCGTGCCGGGTCGCCCGCCGAAGCGCAGCTCCTCGACGCGCTGTTCGAAGGTGACCGGCCCTCGCTCGACACCTTCCAGCTCGTCGCTCCACCGGCGCCGACCGAGTCTGCCGCCGAGGAGCTGACCGCCGCCCTGTCGCCGGTACCCGTCGAGGCGACGCTTGCGCGATACGCGGCGACCGGCCATCCCCTCTTCGCGTCCGCGCTCGCTGCCGACGAAGTGCCGGACACGCTCGAAATGGCTCAGGCCGGTGCCGCGCTCGCGAGTGCGGTTCACGGCACCTCGCTCTCCCCTGACGAGCGGCTCTTCTTCTCGCTGGCGGCGGAAACCGAGCTGTTCTTCGCGATCAGTGATGCCATCGACCAGCGCTGGCTCGACGCCGAAATCAAAAAGGGCGCGGTGTCCTTTCGTCAGCTCGCTGCCTACGTCACGAGCAGGGCGCAGTCCCGTAAATCCCGACGAGGCAGCAGTCTCCAACACCACTTCGGGTGGGTCCTTGACGGCGCGGGTATTCGGTACACGCCGCAGTGCGTCACCGAGGGCAAGGAGACGCCCGACTTCATCGTCCCCGGGTACGACGAGTACCACGATGCGAAGTGGCCCGATGACCGCTTGCGGATGGTCGCCTGCAAGTCCACCGCGAAGGAGCGCTGGCGGCAGGCACTGGAAGAGGCGGATCGCATCGAGGAGAAATACTTCCTCACGCTCGATACGAAGCTCACCGATGACGTGATCCGGGCAATGAACGCGAAGCTGCTGCGGCCCTTCCTGCCCCTGCCCGTCCTCGATGCCACCTACGCCAAGCGCGTGACCCGGGGCGATCTGCGAAGCGTCGCGGAGCTGCTGGACGAGCTTGGCGCCGTTCTGTAGGTCATGCCCGACGTCGTCAGCCCCGAGACTCGCAGTCGGATGATGGCGGCCATCCGGGGCAAGGACACCAAGCCCGAGCTTGCCGTCCGACGTGAGTTGCACAGGTCCGGGCTGAGATACCGGCTCCACGTGCGCGACCTGCCGGGCCGACCGGACATCGTGCTTCCGCGTCACCGAACGGTTGTCTTCGTCCATGGTTGCTTCTGGCATCGCCACGAGGGCTGTCGATACGCGTATACGCCCAAGTCGCGTCAGGAGTTCTGGTCGGCCAAACTGAACGGCAACGCTGAACGCGACGCGCGCGACCGACAGAGGCTTCGCGACCTCGGCTGGCGCGTCGAGGTGGTTTGGGAGTGCGAGGTTTCGAATGAGCGCCTCAGCGGCTTGACTGAGGCGATCAGATCGCACTAACCCGCAACTCGCCGTTGCGACAGCCAACCTGTCACGGACCTCGGTAATACTTGCGGCGACAACCGGGCACAGGTCCGGCTGAAGCTGAAGGAGTCGGTCGTGCCCACCGTGACCCACGTCTACAAGGAGCTGTCGGAGAGCCGGACCCATGAGCACATCAAGGGGGTTTGCACGACTGACGGCGGGCGCCACTCCCGCGTGGTCGTGGCGGCCAGCATCACCAGCGGGGTCCGCTGGACGACCCGAAGCGCGAGTGGCCACGAGGCGCAAATCCGCGTGATCCGCTTCTGCCCGGCTGCTGGCTGCGTCGCGACGCCGTACCTCACCACGCGGGCTGATGACTACCGGGACGACAACTTGGAGAGCTTGCCCCTCTGCGGCTAGCAAGGGCCAGCGGATCACGCGGGACCTGCCGCCGGGCTCGGAGTATCCTCCGCGCCGACGGCAGGTCGAGCTGCACGTCAAGGGAGAAGAGCGATGACGGACGACCGGTCGAAGCCCGTTGATGGCGACGTCCTGCGGAAGACGAACCAGCCCACGGACTTCCTGCGCAGGCCCACGGAGCCGACCCTGAAGAAGAGCCGGTACTGCGAGCACGGAAACGTGTGGGGCCGGTGCCCTCACGGTTGTTGAGCCATGGTCGTCGAGAAGAAGACCAGCAGGTTCTGCAGCCACGGGAACGTGTGGGGGCGCTGCCCCCACGGGTGCTGACCGATGACGACGGAGAAGCGCAGCAGGTTCTGCAGGCATGGGAACGTGTGGGGGCGCTGCCCATACGGCTGCTGATTGCAGCGTCTGACCTGTGATTGAACGGTGGGTCGAGGCCCTCCTGACCATCAGCGTCCCTGCGGGCTGGACGGTGCTCGTGACCTTGCTCGTCGCGTCAGATCGCGGATGGAAGTACCTCGCGCTGCCCTCACGCGAGCCGGCCCAAGCGGATGTGGCCGCAGCACAACCTGAAGCGTTGTCTGTCGCGGCCCTCGTGTTCGCGGGCATTGCCCTCGTTGGGACCGACGCAGCGCTTGGCACGATGGCCGACCTCCTGCTCGTCAGCCTCTCCTGCTTCGCCATCGTGTGGGCGTCGGCGCACTGGTTCACAGCGTTCTCTGTGCAGCTCACCGGAGACGGTTTCCGATGGACCGGGCTCGCGACGTTTCTGGCGGCGGTGTTCGAGTTCGCCGAGCGAGCGACGCCCGGCACGGTCGGCAAGTGGGCAGTGATGCTCGCGATGATCGCGCTCGCGTATCTCAGCGCTCGCGGTGCATATTCGCATTGGCATAACGCGGTCGATGCCGCCAAGAAGCCGCCGGTGGTCGCGCCACCGGAGAACTGACCCAGTGGGCGACAGGCGCCCTTGCCAGCCCCAGTTCATGGTCGGCGGCGTTGACAGGCGGGAGCGCGGCAGCGTGAGCGGCGACCGGCTTCTTCTATGCGCACGATCCCGCCCTCCGACGCGACGACCGCTTCGCGCGCCTCGCACGGGGTTGCGAGCCAGCTTTCGACCCCTCCTCCGTCACACGAGCGGGCAGGTACCAGCCGCCCGTCACGGGGTGCGCTGCCGGGTTCGGGACGACCGACTCCTCGTCATCCGGGTGCGGGAGCGTGGGTTCGCGAAGCCACACGGCACCGACAGGTCGCATCCGGTCGTCTAGCTGGATGCTGTACAGGAGGTCACGCAGACCTTCGTTCAGCTCACGAGCCGGCAGCGACCAGTCGATCCCGAGCCGGAACGTGACCGATGCGCGCTCGATCCCGTTGAGCCTTGCCAGCTCGGCATCGAGGCCGGCGAGCGCGGCGCGATACGTGACCTCGTCGATCACCTCGTCAACGAAGACCTGACCGAGGCGCGTCCGCTTCTCCCGCAGCGCCGTCACGTCCCGGGCGATGTCGGGCTGCCGGACCTTCAGCTCGTCGCGGAAGAAGGCCGTCCCGAGCGCGTCGCGCGCCCACGTCAGGATCACGTGCTCGCTGACCGACCATGGGCTGGGATGGTCACCGACCACCTCGTACCGACGGAGCACGTGGCCTTCGGGGCACTGCCACGTGAGGTCCGGGTGGCGGGTCACGAGCACGCCGTGCCTCGGGCATCGCGAGGCTGAGGTGCGCCCGAGCCGACAGAAGTAGCCGACCGCCGGACCCTTCCGGTCGGTCCGCTTCGTGGCCGTCAGGTACGAGCCGTCGTGCGGGCACCTGATGAGGCGGGCAAACGTGTGGACCGCGAGCGTCGGTGAGCCGCGATGCTTCCGGGTCGGGAGCTTCACCCCGAGTCGGCGCGCCTTGGCCGCCCGCTTGACGACGCGGATCACGGACGTGGACTCCCAGTGGTTGCCCCGTCGTGGCGTCACCCCACGCGCGTTCAGGATCAGCGTCGCGCCTGAGTAGCTCCCCGCTTCGAGGAAGGCGTCGAGCACGGCCTGCACGTCCTCGCCCGGAAGCGTCCCGTACGGCTGCACGCCATCCCAGTGCAGCGCCTCAGGGCAGTCATCGCCGAGGTTGCAGCCGGCGATGTGCTCGGCCCGGTTCCTCAGCCGAGTGGCGCGGGCGGACCTCGCCCGAACCCGACCGAGGCGGGACTCCTCGGCGGCGGTCAGGAACGGAGCGGCCATCTGCCACACGCTCACGGTGTCCGGGTCGATGGTCAGCTCACCCTCGCGCTGAACGACAACCCGAACGCCCTTGATCCGGCAGAAGGCAACGAAGGCCATGCCCTCGTTGAGGCCCTCGCGGGTCAGGCGGTCAACGCTCCGGGCGTAGATGACCGACACGTTCCCGGCGTCGATGTCCTCACGCAGCCGGTTGAACGCGCGGCGCTTCTGACGGCCACTCCCCGACCTTCCCCAGTCGTCGTACCACGTGATCCGCGCGGGATCGAGGCCGTCGTGCTCTGCGAGCCGTCGGATGTCGATGCGCTGGCCCTCGCGCTCGCCATCGTTCGACGGGTCACCAGCACTCTCGCGCAGGTACCCGGCGATGATGCCGGTCACGGGATCAACTCCCGTGCCTCGGCTTCCGTCAGGAAGGGGCCGCCAACGACCGCGAACACGTCGCCGCGCGGATGACGACGGTGCAGGGCGAGCCACTTCCGGTCGCCACGAATACCGGGCAAGCGGATGACATGGGTTGCGGGCAGGGTCACGGATGCCTCAGGTCGGACCGGAGGTGCTTCCGACCCGCCTTCGTCGCTCGGCTGCGACGACCGTGATCTGTCTCGGCTGGCACTCATTCTCTCAAATCACCCCACGTTCCCTGTCAATCCCCCGGTGCGGACTGGCACCGGTCATCGCTCGGGCGGCTCAGGCGGCCACGTGGACCGGGTGCCGTGGATCGAGTGATCGGAGTGCGGGCAGTACGTCCCCCGGTTCGCCATGACCCACGTGCGACCGTGCGTCCGGTCAGCCGGGCACGGCGGCCCGTCGCCAAGCCGGTTCGGTCGGCGGGATGACCGGCCCGTGGGCGACGCGAGCCGCGCGAGGATGTCCGCGCTGCTCACGAGTCGGCCCATTCGAGCGCCGAGCAGGAGTCGGCGGCCACGTACTCGGCGAGGCTCGGCAGGTCCGTGACCTCGATCACGCGACCGCGTCCGTTCCAGCCGTGCAGACGTGACGACCGGTGCTCGATCACGATGATCGAGTCGCCCGTCAGCCTCGGCATCGCCGAGAAGTCGCCAGCCGACTCGCAGGCGCTGCGGATGGCCGCGATCATGCCCGAGCGGAGCGCGTCACGAGCCGCCTCGGCACCGAGGTCCAGCGTGATCGGGAGCTGCGCGGTCACGCCGATGGGCCACCAGATCGGGCCTTCGAGCGTGCCGTGGAGCGTGACGCGACGCGCGCTCACCGTCCGCCTCGCTCGAACGCCACGCCTCGATCCCGAAGCGAGACGTACGAGTCGTGCCCGATGACGAGGTGGTCGAGCAGGTCGATGTCCAGCAGTCGCCCGGCGGCGAGCGCCTCCGCCGTCAGGTGCAGGTCGTCCGGGCTCGGCGTCGGGTCACCGGACGGGTGGTTGTGGACGAGGATGACCCCAGCGGCGTCGAGTCGGACCGCATCGCGGAACAGCTCGCCCACTCGCACGAGCGACGCGCTGACGTTGCCCTGATAGGCGGTCACGACGCGGAGCACGGCGTTCTTCGAGTTCAGGATGACGACGCGGAGTTCCTCGCGTTCGAGGCGCCCCATCTGCAGGACGAGCCGGTCGGCGACGTCACGCGGAGAGCGGATCGACCATCGCCCGGCGGGCCAGTCGGCGAGCAGGCGGCGGCCCAATTCGAACGACGCCTGCAGGCGGGCGGCTGACGCGGGTCCGACGCCCGGCGAGGCTTCGAGTTCGATGCCCGAGGCCCTTGCGACGCCGGTGAGGCCCTCGAACCGAGCGACGACTTCGCCCGCCCGTTCCACCGGCATGCCCGTGACGAGGGCGATCAGCTCGCCGGCCGTCAGGCCAGCGGCGCCGCGCATGGCGAGACGTTCGCGTGGTCGTTCTTCGATGGGGGTCATCGCGAAACCTCCTGTTGCCGCCGGTGAGGCAGGCGGTGATCCGTGGGCGTGGACGTCAGGTCAGGACCAGCGGCGGACCGACCGGCAGAACTCGTGAGCCGTGCAGGTCGCGCGGTCGTGAGGCCGGTACTGGCCGAGGCCGACGACGCGGCGAAGCCGCCGCTCGGGTGACGTGACCGACCCGGTGCGATCCGAGGCCGGAAGTTCGCCGTTCAGGTCGCGCGGGACGAACGGGGACATGTCGGGTGACCCTCCTGCGGGCTGTCGGGTGTGTGGGTGACGAGAGCTAGTTCGCGGCGGCGACCTTCACGGGGCGGTTCCGGCGGCCACGCTGTGAGGCCGCGACGCGGGACAGCGCGGCGCTCGGCGTCACGCTCCCCTGCTCGACCGCGACGGCGAGGTCACCGGCGGCCTTCGCCGAGAGCGGCTGGCGACGCCGCTTCGGGGCGGCCTTCGACGCGGCGGCGGCTCGGCGGGCCATCCCCGCCTTCGACGTCTCGATCACGAGCGGCTTCGCCACGACGGAGTCGTCGCGAGTCACGACCGGCGTCGCCTTCGTGAAGATCGGCGAGCCGTCCTTCGCCAACGGCACGCGGAACTGCGCACCGTTGATCGTCACGACCTTCGAGGCGGACTTCAGCGACTTGCTGCCAGCGGCCTTCGGCTGACGGACGCCGGTGCCGTTCACGAACGCGCGGTGCTCGCCGTGATGCATCGGCAGCCGGTGGCACTCCTGACCGGCGGCCACGTCATCGACGGGGCCTGCCATGCCGCAGAAGGCGATGGCGTGCTTGAACTGCGGGGCGAGGGATCGGGACACTGTCGGCTCCTTCGGAGCTAGCCGCCGGTCAATCGCCGGTCGAGCCCCTCAATCACGGCCCACCAACGGCGGGTGCCTGCCACGACTCCGTCGTCGCGAGCGATCCCACGCGGTGTCGCCCGGGGAGCAACGCGCGACACGGCGCGGACCTACGCCGTTGGTCGGCTCGGTCCGTTCGGCGGCGGCCAGCCCTCGTGACGTGCGAGCGCCTAACGGGAACGACGGTTCGTCGTTCCTATGCGCGGACCCTCGGGGGCCGCGTCGTTCCCCCGGCGACGCTGGTTCGGGGGTCCAACTTCCCTGACATCCGGCTTCGCCGGTTACGCGCGGTCAGGTGCGCCTCACGGACCTGCAGCGGAGCTGCTGGTCACCCGGTTGCGCGTCACACCGTCAGCCGCGTCAGCCACGACACCAAGGGCATGTCCGTCAGGGCGTTGCCTCGTCGCACCTCACGGGATTTCCTGACCCAGAGGTCAGCCGAGCACGAAACGGGGTAACCCTCGATCGGTTAGTCAGAGAACCAGTTCTCGGAGGTCAACCCGACCGGCGGAGCCGGTTCACACATGACCCATCTCCGCACCAACTCCGTGAGGACGGACCACTACAGGCAGCAAGCTGCCTGAGTGGCCGAGCGCGCCGAGTTGGCGAAACGTGCGAGCGGCACCGGGGTACCGGGCAATGTTCTGGCGTGCCGGCGGGCGGGCGGACAGTCGGGTCCCATCGACCGGCGAGGCTCATGGCCTGCGACCACGTCAGGAGGGACCCACCCGGGGTACCCCGTCAGTCGTGAGGACCGGGTACGTCACACGGCTTGGGTACCGGTACCCGCCAGATCAAGCTGCACGGTCTGCAGGGTCGTCCGCGTGTCATGCGCGAGGCGGTGACGAAGTGGACGGAGTGGAGGCAGTGGAGCCTTTCTATACCCCTCCGGTGTATAGCGACCTGCAGCTCATTAGCAGTGGGGGACGGGTAGTAAATGGCTCCACTGGCTCCACTTCCTCCACTGGTCGAACACGAGGACACCCGGCCCGTGGTCGAGGCCGGCGGGCCGTCAGGCAGGGGCCGCGAGCCCGGGTAAGATCGACCCATGACGGACGAGCGCGCGGTCGAGCATCAGGAAGGCGAGGCGCACTGCGAGGGCTGCTGCGGCGGGCCGATGTGGGTGGCAGACATCCGCGCGATGGAACTGGCGTCGGCGATGGAGGACGGCCTCGATGCCGTCTTCGAGCGGTACCAGCACACCGCCGACCCGGCGACGGCTCAGTGGTGGGGCGAGTGCGTGGGCGGCCCTGACGACGGCCTCATGCACGACTTCCACACGCCGAGTCCGGAGGGGTTCGGGATGCCGGTATGGCACCTCGAACCTGCCCCCGGCGAGCAGAGTCCTCACTTCGGCACGAGCGGGACGCTCGGTTGGTACCGCGCCGAGGGCTGGAAGGACGAGGAGCTGCGGATCGCGACGCTCCGATGGGAGCCGGGCTGGGAGGATGGGATCGGCTAGCCGTCACGCCGCCTCTCCGTCGATCAGGGTCAGGTGAGGTGGCTGCTGCCGGCCCGGGAGCTGCACGCCGACGAAGACGTTCCCCTTGTTCGTCTTCTTCCACGTCACACCGGTGACGCCTTCAAGGCGAGCCTTGAACTCCTTCCCGTCGAGTCGCTGGCTCGTGCGGATGCCCTGCGCGTCGCACCAGCGGTCGTAGGCGGTCCACGCGTCACTCGAAGAGTGCGTGTCCCGGGGGAGCCCCGTGACGAGGACGTCGTCGTTCAGCCAGAGCGCGAAGTGGTCGGCGGTCGCCCGGTACTCGTTCGTCGCCTCCGCCACGTCACCGGGCTCGGGCAGTAGGCCGTTCGCGTAGTACGCGACCGCCTCCCTCACGAGCAGGGAGAGGATCGCCTCGCCCTCCTCGGCGACGAGCTTCATGCCGAAGTCGCGGATGCGCCGGTCCTCAGGCACGACTTGGTCCCACGGGACGACCCTGACGCGCCGCCAGAAGCCGTTGTTCGAGTCGGTCACCTCGGGCCGGCTGTTGCCGTGGCCGATCAGCTTCGTGGGGGGTCGCGCCATGAGGTCACGCCCGCCGTACGGAGGCCGGTACGGGATGCCGGCGGCAGCTCCCTCGACCATCCGCTTCAGCAGCTCGGAGTCCAGCTCGGCGACATGACTCAGCTCGGCCATGTCACCCATGCGGACGGACCGCAGAGCGTGGAGCGAGGAGCCGACGTCGATGGCCTTCTTGAACTTGTCACGAGTGAATAGCGCCGGCGGGACGTTCGCGCCGTACTCGCCGAGCGAGAGCCTGACGATGTCGGCGGTCTGACTCTTGCCGTTGGCCGCCTTCGGCCCGTACCAGAACCACCAGAGCTGCTCGCCCGTTTCGCCGGTGAGCATGTACCCGAATGTCCTCAGGAGGTAGGCACGCCTGACGGGGTCGGGCTGCACTAGCTCCATATGTTCGAGGAAGCGACGAGGCGTCAGCCCGGGCGTGTAGGGCACGCCGGTTGACATCGAGAGGTGGAGGTCCCTCGCGCGCTCGGGCTTCACGACCTCGCCGGTCCGCAGGTCCACGACCCCTGACGCGGTGCCGAGGAGGTGAGGATGCTGGTCCCACTCGTCGGTCCCGATCTTGTAGCCGGTGATCGTCCCCAGCGAGTCGAGCGCGCGCCTGACGGGCTCGTTGTTGTATAGGGCGAGCAGGGCCTTCCGCTGCCCGTCGGTCTTCAGCTCGCGCTCACCTGACTCGTGCTGCGCGAACGTTTCCCTGACGAGCATCGGCACGATTTCGCGGATCACGTTCCGCGAGTCGATGCGCCACAGTCCCGTCTCAGGGTCGTAGACGTGCCAGAGCTTCGCGTCGAGGTCGTACAGGAAGCGGTGGTCGAACCGGTTCGCGAGCCACTCGGCCTGCCAGAAGTCGGTGGCTTCGAGTACGGGCACGGAGGCCCCTCGCGCGCTCACCACATCACCTCGTGGTCATCAGGCGTCGGGACTCGGGCGGTCATCGAGTACGCGAAGCTGAAGTCACGGATCGCGCCATCGGCCTCGACGAGGTCGCGCAGCCAAGAGCGCGGACCACCGTCCTCGGCGCGGATCACGACCATGAGCCGTTCGCCCTTCGTCAGCGTCGGCCACATGTCATCGAGCGCACGCTGGTCGATGATGTTCGTCAGGACCCAGTGCCGGCGCGTTGTCGCCCCGCGACCGAGGTACTCGGGTCGGGTGTGAGTCGCGTTCTCGCCGTCAGGCTTGCGCGGGCAGACGAGGCACGCGAACTGGTAGCTCGTCACGACGCCACCTGCCACGGGCAGCCCTGCGGGTGATGCTTGACGCGCCGGTCGTAGACCTTGGGCGAGAGCCCGAGCTTCCCGGCCTGCAGCCTCACGTACCGCTCGTGACGCCCAACGGGACCCTGTGACCGTCGCGTCGCCCGTGACCCGATGTCCGCGCGGCTGAAGGGTGCGGGACGCTCCTCGACCGGGTCGCTGGGCTCGGCGTCGGGCGTGTTGTATGGCTGCTGCTCGCGAGGCCATCGCTCGGCGACCTCGACGGCCTCCTGACGGCGCTGCGCGGCGACGAACGCCTCGTAGGACTCCATCAGCCGCTCGCGCGGCAGCCCGCGCTCGCCCGCGTCGATCAGGCGCTGGACGATCTGCTCGGGGGTCAGCGTGAGCGCGTTGCCTGACGTCGCCGCCATCCAGACGAGAGGGTGGACGTATGCGTAGTACGTCCGCAGCTCGGCGAGCCGGTCGCGTCCCGCCTTCTCACGCTGTAGCAGCTCGGGGCTCGGGTCACGAGGCTCCGGGCGGCCATTCATCGTGGTCACCATGTGGGCTGATCCTCGGGCTCGGGCTGCTCGTCACGACGGGACTGCCGTCGGGCGATCTTCGCGAGCCGCTTCTGACGGCGGGCGTTCTCACGCTGCTCGCGCTCGAACGCTCGACGGTTGTCGGTGATCTGGTGTCGGTTCGTCACACGTACGCCCCGGGGGACTTCGGCGGCAGGCCGACCGCGATCCGGTGCTGGTTCCACGCCCTACCCTCACGGGCAGGCATGGACGCGCCGCACGCGCAGACGACCACGTTCCGCTTGTACGAGATTTCGACGATCCGGTGCTCGACCTTCGTGGTCGCGTTCACGACCCCGAAGACCGGAAGCCCGCCTCCTCAGGCGGCGTGGCGCGCATCTGCGCGATCAGCGCGTCACGCTCGGCCTTGGCCGCCGACGGCGTCGGAGCTGCGAACCCGAGCTGCTCCTCGGTCATCCCGGCGACGGCGCGCTCGGCCTGCTCGGGCGTGTAGCCGTGAACCTCGCCGAGTCGCTTCGCCTGCGCCTCACGCGCCTGCTGGACATCCGCCTTGTGCTTCCGGGCGAGGACGCCGCCTTCGTGCTCGGCGTCGTACTGGACGAGCATGTCGGCGACCTCCTGCTCGGTCAGGTCACGCTTGCCGAGCATCGGGTTCAGGTCCTCTGGTGCGTCCTCAGGGAGCGCGCCGCCGGCCTTGACGTAGTCCATCAGCTCGGCGGACGACATCAGGTCGATGTCGGCCTGCGTCGCGACATACGCCTCACCCGTCTCGACCGCGATGGCTCGGCGGGCTCGGGCCATCGCCTCGACCTCGGTGACGCCGGTCGCCTCGATGATCCGGGCCGCGCGCTGGCGCAGGTCGATGTCATGGGCGGACGCGGCGAGTGTCGTAGCGGGGGTGGTCGGCACGTCAGGCGGCGTGGCATCGAGGCCCGCCTCTCGCATGACTTGGTGGACGATCATGTCGTTCACCTGATCCCACGTCAGGCTCGCGAAGTACGGGTCGGTATCAGGCAGGACTTCCCAGCCCTCAGAGAAGGCACGAACGGCCTCGGCGGCATCACGTGGGTTTGAGAACTTCGTGCGGAGCCGGGCGACGCTCTCGTCGAAGGTGCTGCGGCGGATGGCGGTCACTTGTGATCCTTTCGTGGCTCGGGACTAGCTGTCCCGCTTGCCACTCGATACCGGGGAAACTCCACCTTCGGTCGAACGCCGCACCGCCTCGTCCTTGATCGCCTCCGCCCACATGGCTTCCTCCCGGGCTTCCGCGACGCGGCGCTCGATGTCGGCGTACCGGAGCGGGTCGTCACGCTGCAGAAATCGGGCGATCCGCCTCGCCCAGCCCGGCGCACCGGCACCGAGGACCTTCACCTTGCCGACGGCGACCTCCTCCTGTGTGGCGTCACGGATGAGGCCCTTCGGCTCTGGCTTAGACAGCGCGTCAGGGATCGGCGTCATGGGGCGGAGGCTCTTCAGGTCCAGCCGTTGCCCGTACGCGTCTACGGCGAGCGTGTCGGCGAGGGTGAGGACGTCACCGTCTTCAGTCTCGCCGAGCGCTTCGTGGAGCTTCTGAGGGGTGTGGCCGGTCGGATCGAGCGCCTCGCTGCCCTCGTGGACCATGGCCCGGAACAGGCCGGGGTCGAAGTGCGGCGAGCCGTCGGCTCGAACCGCGATCCGACTCGTGGTGGCGGAAACCCCCGGGGCCTCCTGACGCTCGACCACCTGCCACCGAAACGGATCAAGCAGTCTGCCTTCGACGCGGTGACCGGGCTTCAGGGGCAGCGGGCCTTTCGGGTCCTCACGCAAGCCGTGGAGCATCGGCAGCCCGAGCCGTTGAAGGAACCGGGCAGCGTCACGACGCAGCGTCCCCGTAGCACGGCTCTGCGCCTCGCCGTAGGTCAGGGGCCGGCCCCCGACGCTGGCGGTGCCGAACGTCTCGAAGACGATCTGCCGGGCGACGACCCGGCCCTCCCCGTCCCGAATCACCTCGACGCGATGCTCGTCGCCGTGACGGGTGCCACGCGCGTCCGTCCAACCGTTGCGATGGGCCGGGCAATAGACCTGCGGCTTCGTCGTCTTCACGTACTCGAAGGTGTGCTCGCGGTTGCAAAGCGGCTCGTCGCAGCCCTCGCGTGGGAACTGACAGGTCGCGGTGACCAGCACCCTCTTCAGCGACCGGCGGCCTTTGGCTGCCCTCATGCGTGTGTCTCCTGTTGCATCGAGGCCATCCGGCCCCTCCATATCCGGTACCGGGAAATCTCCGGCGCGATTTCCCGTTCGATTGCTGCCCGGTCCGGGGAAACTCCAGACCCGGGCCGCGACGGTACGGAGGCTGTCAAGACCGATCTGGCGCGGACGCGGCGCGCCCTCGTGCGCGCGATGTCGAGATTTCCCGGTACCGGGTAGCGACGCCGTCCACCGGCCATTCGATGTCGGCGCGTCGTCACCCAACGGAGTCCACCGATGGCCCACGAAACCGACGACATGCCCGAGACGGGCACAGCGTCCGTCAGCGCGACTGCCCTCCGCCCGGCAACGAGCAAGGCGGGCACCTCCCACCTGACGAGCGACGACGAGCTGACCGAGGACGACAAGGCCGTCCTCGCGCTCCTCGGCAAGAAGCTGGCGGCTGAGGCATGACACAGGTCGTCCTCACGCTGCCGAGCGGCGGCACGATCCTCGCGGACATCGACCTCGATCCCGTCGCCGGCGACACCGGTCCCGCCGGTGCCACCGGCGCGACGGGTGCGACCGGGGCCAAGGGCGACAAGGGCGATACCGGCGCGACGGGTCCCGCCGGACCTGCCGGCGTGGACGGCCTCGATGCTCCGGCGCCCTACAGCGTCACGGTCACTCGTGACGGTGACAGCGGCCTGATCGCGAGCCTCACCGTGAACTTCGGGAACACGTACCGGACGTTCACGGTGAACCGGGACGCCGACGACAAGGTCGTCAGCATCGTGCGGGCCTGACCGATGCCTCCCGGACCCATCGAGGACTTCGAGCCGTTCGAGGCCGTATTCGTCTGCCCGCGCAACGGCGAGCCGCGCCAGTGTGACGTCCATGAGAAGCAGGTGCGGCATCGCGTCGAGGTCCTGCACCGGGACGTGAGCTACATCCCGCACTGCCTGACGCACGGCATCTAGCTGGTGCCCGACGAACTGCACGACGAGCCCTTCGAGGACGCCGAGGCTGATGAGCTGACGCTGTCCTTGGAGTAGGCGTCTTTCGGTCGTGACGCCCGGGTTTACGATGCTCGGGTGACGAACGAGAAGCCGATCCCACGCGCGCAGCCGGCGCCTACCGCCGCGATACCCGCTGCCCCGCCGTCGCCGTTCGATGACGACGACATCGAGTGGCTGCGTGATCCCGAGAACGACGTTCCTGCGGCACCCGCAACGTCGCCCGTCACGCACGCGACGCTGCAGGATCGGGGCAACTTCCTGAGCGCCGGCGAGTTCGTCTTGAAGCAGGGCCGAGACGTGTGGGTCACGGGCCGTACATTCGTCATCCCGGGCAAGAACAACGCTCCCCGAGTGAAGCTCCAACTCGCCCGCCAGAAGCGCACCGGTCGCGTCATCCCGGCGTGGCAGATCGAGCCCGCCCGGATCAACCTCGAAGGTCCCGAGGTCGAGAAGCTGTACGCGGAGCTGACGGCGGCCCGCGCGAACCTCGGAGCGAAGGAGGAGACGGCATATCTCCTCATCCACACCGGCGCCGACCCGAACATCACCGGGCTCGAAGCGCTCCTGACGTTGATCGCCAAGGACCCGGAGAGCCTCGCGGGCCTCACGGGAGCGGTCGCCGCAGACCAGCTCTCGGCGTTGCGGGCCGTCGTCAACCTCGGTCGCTTCAAGGTCGCGAGGGAGGAACTGGCCGCACTGATCCTCGCGAACCCTCCTGAGGGGACGTTCCAGCGTTGGTTCGAGGAGAACGACTGGGTCTTCGGTACCGAGTACATCGAGCGGCGCACGAAGGGATCGCGGCATATTTCCGCCGACAGCATCATCGACCTGATCTTCTTCGCCGTGGACGGCTTCGCCGACATCTTCGAGCTGAAGCGCCCGGGCGTGGACGTGTTCGTCCAGCCTCACGGGCGGACGTTCTACATTCCGAGTTCTGACCTGAACGCGGCCTTCGGTCAGGCGGTCCACTACCTCGCCGACGCGGACAACTCGGCGATGGTCAACCTCGCGACGCGCGACATGCTCCTCTATCGACCGCGCGTGAGGCTCGTGATCGGTCGGTCGAACGAGTGGACTCAGGCGCAACACCGCGCGTATCGGGAGACGACGGCAGCTTGGAACCGGATCGAGCTTCTCACATACGACATGGTGCTGAAGCGGATCGACAACCTGATCGCAACGATGACTCGTGACCTGCGCGCTGCGACCCAGCCGGCGGTGAGCGAGGCGACCGACATCTTCGGGTGAGCCGCAGATAAGCGGCGCGACGTAGCCTGCTGACCGACCCCCGCGCTGCACCGCGCCTCGTCGTGACAGCAGGGACCTGCGGGCAACGGGGGCCATATCCGTCAGGAGGCGGCGATGTCGAAGCCGGGCAAGAAGACGCCATTCGGACCCGGGCGAAGCAGTCGGCCCGCAATCGTCGCGTGGATGCCCGTGGACTACGGGTTCTACGCCCAGTCGTACCGCTACGTCGGCGAGGGCATGATCGACAAGGCGCACGAGGAGCAGCTCGAAGACTTCTACGTCTACGCCATCGGCTACATCTACCGTCACGCCCTCGAACTCGCCCTGAAGCACGTGAACTACGTCGTAGAGCGGTCGCTGGCAGCTCGCGCGAACGTGGGCTTGTTGGACCCGGCAGACCGGCTCACGCAGGCGCAGGTTGATGAGCAGATGGCTGACCTGCCGTCGCACCGCCTCTTGCCGCTGCTCAACCGCTTGGAGAAGCGCTACCAGCTCATCAAGGGCGCGGAGCCGCTCGACCCGGAGGTGAGAGCTGTCATCGAGGCGGTCGGCCAGTTCGATCCTGACGGCCAGAAGTTCCGGTTCCCGTATCTCAGAAAAGGGGCACCGTCCTTCACGCCACCGAAGAAGGGCCAATCGTTTGTGGACCTCGAAGGCATCCGCGACACCATCGACCCCGTCATCGGGTACCTGATCGACGGCATGGACGGCTGGCTCAGTGGCGACATCGACGGGTTGGAGGCAATGAGGGAAGACGTCGGCATGTAGCCGCCCTACGATCCTCACGTGCCTACCCGCCGCATCACCGGAGCGAAGCCCGAGGGCCTCTTCCAGCCGCCGCTCGGAGCCCAGCCGCTCGCGAACCGCATGCGGCCCCGAACGCTCGACGAGTACGTCGGGCAAGAGCACCTCGTCGGTCCTGACGGGCCGCTGCGCCGCGCGGTCGCGCGCGGACACCTCAGCTCCATGTACCTGTGGGGTCCTCCCGGCGTCGGGAAGACGACGCTCGCGCGCATCCTTGCGTCCAGCGTCGGAGCCCACGTCACGGCCCTGTCGGCGGTCGAGACTGGCGTCGGTGAAATGCGAGCAGCCATCGTCGAGGCGCAGGAACGCCTCGCGCTGAACGGCACCCGGACCGTGCTTTTCATCGACGAGCTGCACCGACTGAACAAGGGCCAGCAGGACGCGCTCCTCCCGCATGTGGAGTCCGGCACGGTGGTGCTGGTTGGGAGTTCGACAGAGAACCCCTACTTCGAGGTCAATTCGGCGCTGCTGTCGCGGCTGCGCGTCTGGCGACTCGAGCCGCTCCCCGATGACGCGGTCGCCACGGTCGTCCGCCGGGCGATCGACGATCCCGTGCGCGGCCTCGCCGGCGACCTCGGACCGGAGGGCGGCGTGGCGATTGCCGACGAGGCGTTCGACCACCTCATCTCACTGGCGGGCGGCGACGGACGCGTGGCGCTCAACGTGCTCGAGGGCGCTGTGGCGCTCGCCGACGACCAGGGCGTGCGCGATGCGGAAGGGCGGGTTGCGCCGCGGCTCGAGGACATCGAGGCCGCCGCCCAGCAGCGGATCCTTGCCTACGACCGAGCTGGCGACGGCCACTACGACACCGTCTCGGCGTTCATCAAGAGCCTCCGCGGCAACGATCCGGATGCAGCGCTCTACTGGCTCGCATCGATGATCGCGGCCGGCGAGGACCCGAAGTTCATCGCCCGGCGCCTGATCATCTCGGCGTCGGAGGACGTCGGGAACGCGGATCCCCGCGCACTGTCGGTGGCAGTCGCGGCCGCCGATGCCCTCGAATGGATCGGCCTCCCGGAGGCGCAGTACGCCCTCGCACAGGCAACGACCTACATCGCCACTGCGCCGAAATCGAACCGCTCCGGCCAGGCGTACTTCGCCGCCGCGGGCGATGTCGAGGCGCGCGGCTCGCTGCCGGTGCCGATGCACCTGCGCAATGCCGGCGATCGGCGCATGAAGACCCACGGCATCGGCATCGGCTATCGGTATCCGCACGAGTTCGAGGGCGCCGACGTCGAGCAGCAGTACCTGCCGGACGAGCTGGTCGATCGCCGTTACTACCTGCCCACGGACCACGGCTATGAATCGACGATCAGCGGTCGCCAGGCGGCGCGCGCCGAGGCGAGAGCGGCTGCGAAGGCTCGCGGACGCACGCCGCGGGACCCGAACCCGGCACCAGAGGTCCGCAAGAGCGACCAGATGCGAAAGCGCGAAGAGGCTCGCAAGAAGCTCGCCGAGACCGAGAAGAAGGACGCGGCCGGCTAGCCGCGGCGCACGCGCCTAGCCCGCGCGGTTCCGGCGGGACTCCAGCCAGCGCGGGCCGTACATCGCAGCCGCCACGCCGCCGATCAATGCCAGCAGCGTGATCCCAAGCAGGATCGTGAGCGGCGACCCGAATCCCCCACCCGACGTGGTGGCCGGCACGGCCGTCTGGCCCGGCGCGAGGCTCGCGGCGCTGGCACCGGCATCGGCGGTCGGCGGCGCGGAGACCTGCGGGGTCGGCGGGACGAACTCCGTAGGTGACGCGCCCGGGTCCAGCGTCGCTTCGACGATCGGTGGGGTCACGACCGGGCTGAGCGTCGGCTCCGGGGTCGGCGACGGCGTGGGCGTGGGTGGCGCGGGCGTCGGCGTGTTGATCGGAGGGATCGAGGACACCGTGATCGTGACGACCTTCGTCGCGCTCTGGGCAAGCCCGTCGGATGCCTTGTACGAGAAGGTGTCGGTGCCCGTGAAGTTCGCGGTCGGCGTGTAGCTGAAGGAGCCGTCAGCCGCGAGGACGACGACGCCGTGCGTGGGGTTATTCACCTTGACCGCCGTCAAGGAGTCGTGCTCCACATCGGTGTCGTTCGACAGGACGCCGGGCGCGTTGATCACGAGCGTCTCGTTCTTCAGCGCGCTGAAGGAATCCGCCCGCGCGGTCGGCGCGTCGTTGACCGGGTCGACCCCGATCTCGACCGTCGCGGCTGCGCCGCTCGTGCCCTCACAGGGATCACCGTCGGCGATCTCGTAGATGGTGTAGTTGAACGAGTTGTTCTTGGCGAGGCCGTTGAAGTTGGCCGGTGGCGAGTACGTGAACGAGCCGTCCGCGTGCCAGTCGAGCGTGCCGGTGAGGTCCGCCGTGTCCACGGATGCGACGCAGAGGACGTTGTCCGGGTTGCCGGGAGCGTCGTTGTCGAGGAGGCCGGGCGCATCCACGTGGAGATCCGTGTCCTCGTTGGTCGTGTAGGAATCGTCAGCGGCGCTGAGGACGCCGCCAGCAAGCGCAGTGGCGGGAGCAAGCGCGAGGGCCAGCGCGGCGATGACCACGGTGATTCGCCGTTGCATGAGCTCGGACCGTGCGCCTACGAGCGTGTCCGCCGGAGCACCCGCGGCACCACGATCCCTGCACCAACGCCGAGCACCACGAACACGAGCAGCAGCAACGTCCACGGCGCGGTTCCGGTTGGACCGCCGGCGGGCTGCTCATCGGGACCCTGCGTTGGTGTCGCGGTGGGCGCCTCCGTGGCGCTCCCGCCGGATGTATCGGTCGACGCCGGCGTCTCGACGCCGCCTGGTGCGGATGCATCGGTTGACGCCGGGTCGGCCGAGGTCGTGCCGCTCGCCTTGATCATGATCTTGAACGTGATCGGGGCGCTGAGGTCCTTGCCGCCGTTCGCCGTGCCACCGGTGTCGCGCGCGCGAACCGTGACGGTCGCGCTGCCGTGCGCGCCCGGCGCCGGCTCGAAGTGCAGCGCGCCGTACGTGATCTCGACGACATCGAGCGCCGGCTGCTCGCTGAAGAGCTCCGGCGCGTCGTTGCTGACGATCCACTCGTCGACCAGTTGCGTGTTCTCGTCGAGGGACGCGCCCCAGTTGTGGACCTCCGCGCAGTGCGACGGGTCGTTGTACGGCCCAGAGTCCTGGTCCACCGTGACGCCGCCGTCGCACGAGCCGGCGATCACCGCCGTCGGCGGCTCGTTCACCGGTCGGACGGTGATCGTCACCGTTGCCTGGCCGTCCGCTGCGCCGATGCACTGGCCGCCGTCATCGAGCGTTCGCATGCCGTACACGAACGTGGTCTCGCCGTTCCAGGCCTCGTACGGCGTGAAGGTGAACGAGCCGTCCGTCTTCCAGCCCGTGTTCCCCTTCTCGCCGAGCCAGCCCATCAGGTCCTCGCCGTCGACACCGACGACGCACGCCGTCCCACTGTCTGCTTGATCGTTCGCGAGCAGGCCGGGCGCATCGATGACGAGGGTCCCGCCCTCGTTCATGACGTACGAATCGTTCTCCGGCCCCGTGGCAGCCCGGGTGGAAAGCGTGGCCGGGCCGAGGGTGATGAGCAGGGCGGCCGCGACGATGGTCAGGCGGCGAGTCAAGGTCGTCATGGCCCCCAAGGTAGTCAATGCCGCGCTCGCGGTACACCCGACATCGGTCATGTCGAGCGGGCGCCATTCTGCCGGGTGCGGCGGCCGGCGTCCGGCCCGAAATGCGGCGGCGCATGCGAAAATCGGCCCCGCCGAGCAAACGACCGTCGAACGAACCCGTCGGAGGCCCCAGTGACCCGCACCGAGCCGAACCTGCGAATCCCCGGGCCGACGAGCCTGCCCCCGACCGTCCGCGAGGCCGGCGCGCGGCAGATGGTCAACCACCGCGGGCCCGAGTTCAAGGAGCTCCTGTTCCGGCTCCAGGCGGGCATGAAGCCGTACTTCGGGACCGAAGGCGACATCGCGATCCTGACGTCGGCCGGCACCGGCGGCCTCGAGGCTGCAGTCGTCAACACGCTCTCGCCGGGCGACCGGGTGCTCGCGGTCTCGATCGGCGCGTTCGGCGACCGCTTCGCAAAGGTCGCCGAGGCCTACGGCGCGTCGGTCGACAAGGTCGCGGCCGAATGGGGCTGGGCGGCGGCTCCCGATGAGGTCGCGGAGAAGCTCGGCACGGCCGACTACAGGGCGGTCCTCCTCACGCACAACGAAACGTCAACCGGCGTGATGAACCCAATCGCGGACCTCGCCGCTGCGATCCGCGCTGCGGCGCCCCACACGCTGATCCTCGTCGACACCGTGTCATCGCTGGGCGCGGTGCCGTTCGACATGGACGGCTGGGGCCTGGATGTCGTCGCCACTGCCTCGCAGAAGGCGTGGATGGCCGCACCGGGCCTCGCGATGGTCGCCGCTTCCGATCGCGCGTGGGCCGCGATGGAGACGGCGACGATGCCGCGCTTCTACCTCGACCTGCGCCGCCACCGAGACGCGATGCGCGACGGGGAGACGCCGTGGACGCCCGCGATCGCGGTCGCGTTCCAGGTGGACGAGGGCATCCGGCTGATGCAGGCCGAAGGCCAGGCGGGCGTGTTCGCACGGCACGTCGCCTGCGCCGCTGCGACCCAGGCAGGCCTCGAGGCACTCGGCTTCCAGCTCTTCGCCGACGCCTCGAACCGTTCGCGGACCGTGACGGCCGCGTGGATCCCCGATGGGCTCGACTGGAAGGCATTCAACGGCGAGGTCAAGAAGCGCGGCGTCGTCCTCGCCGGCGGGCAGGGCAAGCTCACCGGGCGGGTGTTCCGGGTCGGCCACCTGGGCTCGGTGACGCTCGACGAGATCGTGGACGCGATCAACACGCTCGAGGCGGTTTCCGTCGAGTACGGGCGTGAGGTCACCCCGGGCAAGGCATCCGCAGCGGCAAAGCAGGCGGCAGCCGACGCCTCGCTCGCGCCGGCCTGACGCGGCCGACCGCAGAGCGAACCCGAGGTGCCTGCGCGGATCCTCGTCGCCGAATCCATCGCGCCCGAGGGCGTCGAGGCGCTGCGCGCGCTGCATGAGGTCGACGTCAGGACCGGCCTGTCGGCCGAGGCGCTGCGCGAGATCGTGGGGGAGTACGACGCGCTGATCGTCCGGTCCCAGGTCCACGCCGACGCGGCGCTGATCGCGGCCGGCACGCGACTCCAGGTGATCGGCCGGGCCGGCGTCGGCGTCGACAACGTCGACCTGGACGCGGCCACACGAGCCGGGATCACCGTGGTCAACGCGCCCACTGGCAACACGATCGCTGCCGCGGAGCACACGATCGCGCTGCTCATGGCGCTCGCCCGGAAGATCCCCGCGGGCGACGCGTCGATGCGTCGCGGCGAATGGACCCGTGGGCCGCTCCAGGGCGTGCAGCTGCGCGGCCGGACGCTCGGGATCATCGGGCTCGGCAAGATCGGGATGGCCATCGCGGAACGGGCCCGCGGCCTCGGGATGACGCTGCTCGGCAGCGACCCGTTCGTGACCGCAGAGCAGGCCGCGACGCGCGGGGTCGAGCTCGTCTCGATGGAACAGCTCCTCGAGCGCGCGGACGCGGTCACGGTCCACGTGCCGCTTTCGCGCTCCACGACGGCGCTGCTCGACGCCAAGGCGCTCGCTCGGATGAAGCCCGGCGCATTCGTGCTGAACGTGGCGCGTGGCGGCGTCATCGACGAGGCGGCCCTCGCCGACGCCCTGCGCGAGGGCCGGCTCGCCGGCGCCGCGATCGACGTCTTCGAGCACGAGCCGCCCACCGGCTCGCCGCTGCTCGACGCGCCGAACACCGTCCTGACGCCGCACCTCGGCGCCTCGACCGCCGAGGCGCAGGTCGCCGTCGCCGAGGAGGTCGCCGAGCAGATCCTCGACATCCTCGAAGGACGGCCGGCGCGCTATGCGGTCAACGCTCCCCTCCTCTCCGCCGAGGCCGAGCAGAAGATCGGGCCGTACCTCCCGCTGGCGGAGACGCTCGGCAGGTTCCTGGCCCAGTTCGCGCGGGGCGGCGTCGGGACGTTCACGGTGGAGCTCGCCGGAGATCTCGCGACGACCGAGGCGGGTCCATTGACGGCAGCCGCGCTGCGCGGACTGCTCGAGACCGGCACCACGGAGCGGGTGAACCTCGTGAACGCCGCCCTGCTCGCCAAGGCACGCGGCATCGTCGT